>JBJHBW010000002.1:0-231052 GCA_050485685.1 Gammaproteobacteria bacterium | reverse complement strand
AACTTTCACTAGACAGAGCGCAGAAATATTCAATATTCGTGCGCGCCGCGATATTACGGATGGCGGTGCGGATGGTGGCGTCGAAGTCCTTAAACATCCCTGTTCAGCCATGCCTGAATTCTTTACTCGTACTTATGCAGCGCGCTGTAATCTGTGAATCTAATGGTTCCGGGTATATATCACGATAGGCGTCATTGCAAGGTATGTGACACGCTGACAATCTGATTGTTGCCGTCAGGCAGGGAGTGGGCGCAGTGTCTGACGTGCGGCGCAGGGGGCGCCTTCGGGAGCAGGTCCGAACGGCGATACGCACGCGGCGCTACAGCGTGCGTACCGAGAAGTCCTACTGGTACTGGATCCGGATGTACATCCTGTTTCACGGCAAGCGCCATCCACAGACCATGGCCGAACCGGAAGTCGGTGAGTTTCTGTCCTGGCTGGCGGTGGAGCGAAAGGTGGCAACGTCCACACAGAATCAGGCGCTTAACGCACTGGTGTTTCTGTACGCCCATGTGATCGAAAGGCCGCTGGGTGAAATTGCCGGTATCGTGCGCGCACGCAAACCGCCGCGGCTGCCCGCAGTGCTCACGCATGAAGAAGCCATGGCGGTGATTGGCAGGCTCGTCGACCCCTGGCGGCTGATGGCTGCGCTGATGTACGGGTCGGGGCTTCGGGTGTCGGAGTGTGCGCGGCTGCGCTACAAGGATCTCGATCTCGATCGGCTCGTGATCACGGTGCGCGACGGCAAGGGTGGCAAGGATCGCACGACGCTGGTGCCGGAGGCACTGGCACCGACGCTGCTCACGTACCGCGGCCGGGTCCGCGACGCGTTCGTGCGCCAACATGCGCGAGGCAATCACATACCGGTGACGTTGCCGTTCGCACTGGCACGCAAGTACCCCAACGCAGGTCAAACACTTGCATGGCAGTGGTTGTTTCCGTCTATGAACATCTGTGTCGATGACGATGGGCTCGCGGTGCGGCATCACGTTCATATCAGCAGTGTCCAGCGGGCCGTAAAGGTGGCGGTGCGCGCTGCGCGCATCGACAAGCCCGCGGGGTGTCACACGTTCCGGCATACGTTCGCGACGGAGCTGCTGCGCAACGGTGTTGATATCCGCACGGTCCAGGAGCTGCTCGGGCACGCGGATATCCGCACGACGCAGATCTATACGCACGTGCTGGGGCAGAAGTTTGCGGGCGTCCGTAGTCCGTTTCGTGCTTTGCCGGATCAGGATACTGGTTAGGGAGGTGCCCATCGGGCATGCCCGCGCACCTGGAGCGCCGGTCACAAATGCTGCGAGCGACGGGGCCGCGATCTTCGAAGCCTGCATTCATGCCACAATACAATGCACAGGCACGCCGCGGAGTCGGGCGGCTTCCATTGCACGTTTTCCGGAGTGAGCGCGTTGACAACAACCAGGCCAGTTGAAAGTTACCTGATGGATATGGATGGCGTGATCATCCGGGAAAATCACTTGGTGCCCGGTGCCGACCGTTTCATTGCCCGGCTGAGGGAAGCGGGCAAGCGGTTCCTGATCCTCACCAACAACTCCCGTCACACTCCCCGCGATCTTGCCGCGCATCTCAGGCGCCTGGGTCTGGAGGTCAGCGACGGCGACATCTGGACATCGGCGCTGGCAACGGCGCGCTTTCTCAGCGACCAGAGGCCTGACGGATCCGCGTTCATCATTGGTGAGAGCGGCCTGACGACCGCGTTGTACGAGGCCGGTTATACACAGACCGAGCACCATCCGGACTATGTTGTGCTGGGAGAGACCCGCACCTACAGTTTCGAACGCATCACCCAGGGCATTCGCCTGATACAGGGCGGCGCCCGCTTTATTGCGACCAACCCGGACGACACCAGTCCGTCACCGGAAGGACCACTTCCGGCCACGGGCTCCGTGGCCGCGATGATCTCGCGGGCATCCGGTGTCAAACCCTATTACGTAGGCAAGCCGAATCCGCTGATGATGCGGTCGGCGCTGCGTGCAATAGACGCGCATTCGCAGTCCACGGTGATGATCGGCGACCGCATGGACACCGACATTATTTCAGGCATCGAGGCAGGCATGCGCACGGTGCTGGTACTGACGGGCATCGCCGATCGCAAGCTCGCGGAAACATATCCGTTCCGCCCCACCCGTATCGAGGAATCGGTGGCGGCTCTGATCGACGAAATAGAACAGTAACGGAATAAGTGGAAGTAGCAGGGTCGCCTGCAGAGCAGGCGACCCCTTCAGCTGTTACTGCCTTCGCATCAAACCACGCAACGCACCGACCGGACGATCGGGCGTGATGACGACCAGGTAGTAATCACCCGGCCATGTGAGGATCATCCTGATCGCGTCGGGCTTGGCCGAGACACGACTGCCTGTCAGCGTGCTGCCGTCATCGCTGTCGATCTCGATCGGCACCATGATGTTGCCGTCCGTCCCTGTCGTACCCCTGCGAATGTGAAGTGCCGAAGGCCGGGAGATGTTCGAGTACGTCAGTCGCACGCGAACATCGTTGGTCTCGGGATTCAGAACCAGCGTTGCCTCACCGCGGCCATTGGGTTCACCGGAAGCCGGCGGCCCCGACAATGACGCGGTGAACGAGACTTCCTCGGCGGATGCGGCCAGCGGTGCCATCAGCAATGCGAAGGCGGCTGCAGCCAGCGCGACGACGCTGCGGCGGAGTTCGAGTCTGATTTTCATTGTATGTACTTCCCTCTTGCTCCGCTCACGAACCCACGCGATGGAAGGTCACCGGCATCGTGCCCTGAATGTTGAATATGCCGCCTTCCAGAGTACCTTCATCGGTCAGCGTCACAGCTGCGTTCCACGGATCGATGTTCGGGAACGTGAACTGCAGTTGCTGGCCGTTAAGGCGCAGGTTGCGCAGTGGCAGATCGATTTCACCCAGAGTCGTGCCGACCAGGCGGTGGCTCAATGTGCCGTCGGCGTTCCTTCTGAACTCGATCTCTATGTCCAGATCGATCGATGCGATATACGGGCGGCCCACCCAGCGGCCTTCCAGCGCCTCGGCAATCGCGGCCGGTGCCTCCAGTGGAGGCTGCGGCGGTTCCGTCCTCGGATTCTCGCGCTCGTAGCGACTCGTCTCGGTGAAGTAACGCACAATGGTGTTGCCTTCGTGGCAGGCATACTCCGGCCACCAGTACTCACCATCGTGGCGCATCGGGTAACGGACAGTGAACGGTGCAGTCAGAATGACCGGATCCTCGGTCGTGATTTCATACAGCCACTCATCGTCGTTCAGGCGCACTATCCGTTCCGTGATCTTCATCTGGTCGCTGTGCGCAAACCGGTTGCCGGGAGGGGATCCCTGCACGGCCAGGTTGATCAGCGGATTCATGATGCGCAGGCCATCCGGAAAGTTCGTGGTCTCTATGACCAGAGTGGTCCCTTCCCAGCGGCCGCGTGAGTCACCACGCCATTGACGGATATTGCTGTCCACGTGCGGGCGGCCGTCGGTCGGAATGATCCTCGCGTCATGGATCATCTCTACGTCGAAGACCACATAGCCGGGCGTCTGCCAGATGCGGAAGCCGCCGTTGTAGCGGTAAGGCATCATCATCGAAGGCATGCCTCGTGTGATGCAGCGGTCCCAGCTGTCGAAGTTGTCGGTCCAGTCGAACGTGATGTTCTCACCCGGCAGTGCCCAGTCACTGCCCATCTCGAAGCCGCGCAGTTTTCCTTCGCGTGTGAGCTCGGGCAGCATGCCGTTCGGCGGGTCGACGATCAGGTTGGTCTGCCTCTGCGGAATGCGGTTGACCTGGCCGGCGCGCATCGCGGCACGGAAATCGCCACGCTCGACGAGTTCTTCGATCGAGGCACCGCCACCGAACTGTTCGAAGTAGGCCGCCATGCGCTCGTTGTGTTCGTCTTCGGGATGCCAGGCCAGATCCGGATCACAGACCGGTCCAGGCCGATGATTATCCGCACAGCGCTCAAGCGGCACGCGCGACGCCTGCATCATGTCCAGCGTCGCCTGGATGTCCGGCTCGCCCCACGGAGTCATCGGGTGTCGCCAGCCGTCAGGCGTGGCAAGGAAGTGATTGGCTTCACTGGGCGCACCACGAACCGAATCGTTGATCTGGGCCTGCGCGACGAGCGCCGGCATTGCAGCGCATCCGGCCGCGATCATGGCACATTGAAGTTTGCTTATGACTGGTTTCATCCCCCGCTCCTGTGACGTTCACGCACGTCGTCTGAAATCTTATGAGGGGAAAAGGTACCCCGTACGGCGGGTCAGGTCCACAGGTGTGTGGCTGACAGTCGGCTCGGCGGCCGGGGCGGCTACTCCACGGTCACGGACTTGGCGAGGTTGCGCGGCTGGTCCACGTCGGTGCCCTTCAGGACTGCGACATGGTAGGCCAGCAGCTGCAGGGGCACCGTGTAGACAATGGGCGCCTGCAGCGCGGATACGGTCTCGGGCAGGGCCAGCACCTGCACGCCGTTGCCGGCCGCGAACCCGGCCTCGGGATCGGCGAAAACGAACAGCTGACCGCCCCGGGCCCGGACTTCCTGCAGGTTGCTCTTCAGCTTCTCCAGC
This sequence comes from Gammaproteobacteria bacterium, assembly GCA_050485685.1. Lineage (GTDB taxonomy): Bacteria > Pseudomonadota > Gammaproteobacteria > Steroidobacterales > Rariloculaceae > JBJHBP01. The sequence continues at coordinate 226,492 of JBJHBW010000002.1, read as the reverse complement.
AGCTCATTGTTCGGCGCAACGGTCACAACCGGCATGTCGTCGTCGACCAGGGCCAGCGGGCCATGCTTGAGCTCGCCGGCCGGGTAGGCCTCGGCGTGTATATATGAGATTTCCTTCAGCTTCAGCGCACCTTCCATGGCCACCGGGTTCAGCGGTCCGCGGCCGAGAAACAGGGCATGGCGCTTTTCCACGAACGCCTCAGCCATGCGCTCTATGGCCGGATCCAGGGCCAGGGTCTTCTCCACCAACCCCGGCAGGCCTTCCAGCTGACGAACCAGCTCGGCTTCGGTCGCCGCATCCAGTCCCCGATACCGGGCCAGTGTGAGCGTCAGCAGGGCGAGCGCCGCCAGCTGGGTCGTAAACGCCTTGGTGGAAGCCACACCGATCTCCGGACCGGCGCGGGTCATCAGGACCAGATCGGAAGCGCGCACGATGGAGCTTTCCGGCACATTGCAGATTGCCAGCGTGGCCAGATACCCCTGATGCCGCGCCGCCTGCAGCGCGGCCAGGGTGTCGGCGGTCTCGCCGGACTGCGAGATCGTCACGAACAGCGTGCCGTCGGCAACCACGGGCGTGCGGTAGCGGTACTCACTGGCGATCTCGACACTGCACGGCAGGCGCGCGAGTTCCTCGATCTGGTAACGGGCGACCAGGCCGGCATGGAAGCTCGTCCCACAGGCAACGATCTGCACGGCGCGAACCCTGCCGAGCAGTTCCCCGGCGGCGTGCCCGAAGATTCCCTCCAGCACTCGACCGCGTCCCAGCCGTTCCTCGAAGGTGCTGGCCAGGGCGGACGGCTGCTCGTGAATCTCCTTGAGCATGAAGTGCCGGTAAGGCCCCCGGTCCGCCGCATCGGCAGCCAGATCACTCTCGGTCACCGGCCGCTGCACGACACGACCATCGAGATCGAAAACCTCATAGCGGTGGCGGTCGACGACCGCGACATCGCCCTCGGCCAGATACACGAAGCGTCGCGTGACCGGCACCAGCGCCAGCGCATCGGACGCGACGAAGTTCTCGTCAATGCCCAGGCCAATGACCAGCGGACACCCCGAGCGTGCGACGATCAGGCGGTCCGGCTCGAACGCGCTCATGACGACCAGTGCGTAGGCGCCTTCAAGCTCCCCTACTGTCAGCTGCACCGCGCGCAGCAGGTCATCGGTGGCGTTCAGGTGAAAGCGGATGCGGTGCGCAACGACCTCGGTATCGGTCTCCGATGTGAAATGGAACCCCTTTTCGATGAGCTCGGCGCGCAGACTCTCGTGATTCTCGATGATGCCGTTATGCACGACCGCCAGATCATCGCCGGACACATGCGGATGCGCATTCGCCTCGCTGGGCGCACCGTGGGTGGCCCAACGGGTGTGCGCGATGCCGAGACCGCCCCTGACCGGTTCGCGCTCCAGTGCATCCTGCAGCTGCTGTACCTTGCCAAGGCGCCTGGCACGGCGCAGAAACCTGCCTTCAAGCACCGCCAGACCGGCCGAGTCATAGCCGCGGTATTCGAGCCGCTTCAGGCCCTCGACCAGTATCGGCGTGACGTTGCGTTCAGCGATTGCGCCTACGATTCCACACATGCTGCCTGTTCCCTGGTGCTGTCACTGACGCGCCGGGCCGGTCACGTCTTCTTGACCGGCCGCTTCCATCCGGCGACGGTGGTCTGCCTGACCCTGGCCAGCGTCAGTACGCCGGGGTCGGCATCGCGGGTGATCGTGGAGCCTGCGCCTATCGTAGCGCTGGCGCCCACTGTCACCGGCGCGACCAGCATGACACCGGAGCCGATGAACGCATCGTCACCGATGTGCGTGTGATGCTTGAACGCGCCATCATAATTGCAGGTGATGGCACCGGCGCCAACGTTCACACGTTCGCCCAGCGTCGCATCGCCTATGTACGTGAGGTGATTGACCTTGCTGCCATCGGCAATCGTGCTCTTCTTGATTTCCACGAAGTTGCCGATCTTGACCCTGCCGGCGAGCTGCGCCCCGGGGCGCAGGCGCGCAAACGGCCCTATCTCGCAGTTCTCCCCGGCCTGACTGTCGTCGATGACCGAATGCGCATGCACGACGGTGCCTGCGCCTAACCTGGCATTGCGGATCACGGCGTAAGGCCCGACGCGCACACGGTCCGCGAGCACCACGTCTCCCTCGAATACGGCCCCGACATCGATGAACACATCCCTGCCGGTCTGAAGCATGCCGCGCACGACCAGTCGTTCAGGATCGGCCAGTGTCACGCCGCGCATCATCAGGTCAGCGGCGATGCGCCGCTGCACAATGCGTTCGGCGGCGGCCAGCTGCTGTCGATCGTTGATGCCGAGCACCGCCTCGGGTTCTGGTGCAACGAAGGCTCTGACGGGCACGCCGTCGTTCACGGCCATGCCGACGATGTCGGTCAGGTAATACTCGCCCTGCGCATTGTGGTTGCCCAGCCTCGCCAGCCAGCGCTTCAGATCGGCCGCGTTTGCAGCGAGCAGGCCGCTGTTGATCTCGCGCACCCCGCGCTGCTCGTCGGTCGCGTCTTTTTCCTCGACGATCTCCCGCACCGCACCGTGGCCGTCACGCAGCACGCGGCCGTATCCATACGGGTCATCGAGCAGGGCGCTGATCAGGGACAGATCGGAACGCGATTCTCCCGGTTCGCCGACCACGCCCTGCAACGTGGCGGCATCGACCAGCGGCACATCACCGCATAGCACCAGCACACGATTCTCATCGGGTATGTCCGGAATCGCCTGGCTCACCGCGTGACCGGTGCCCAGCTGCTCGGCCTGCAGTGCCCAGCTGAGGTCGCCGTCAGGAAACGCCTCGCGCACGCGCCCACCGCCGTGGCCGAACACGACGTGAATCGATGCGGGTTTCAGCGCCCGCGCGGTGCCGATCACGTGGGCAAGCATGGGCCGGCCCGCCAGCGGCTGCAGCACCTTGGGCAGATCCGAATGCATGCGTTTTCCCTGGCCGGCGGCCAGGATGACGACGCTGAGTGGCAAGTTCCCGAATCCCGTAATCCGATGCGCGCATCATAGCGCGAGCAGCGCAGCCGGCCCATGCACTGGTTCACGCACCGTGGTCGGGGCCGGGTGCACTCAGCCGGGACTGAGCGAACGGTACCGTCCGGCATGAAACACCAGCGGCTCCGCGCGATGACGCTCCACTGCCAGCACGCGCCCGACCAGAATCAGATGGTCGCCGCCGGGATAACGGTGCTCCGTCGCGCATTGCAGCAGGGCCGCGTACTCCGGTAACAGCGGTAATCCGCCTATTCCAGCTCTGGTCTCCACCCGGGCGAACTTGTCGTCGATGTCACGGGCAAAGTGATCCGCCAGCTCCGCCTGCCCGGCATGCAGCACGTGTATGGCGAAGTGCCCCGCGGCCGCGAACGCCGCGTATGGCCCCACATCCCGCTGCACGCTCCACAGTACCAGCGGCGGCACCAGTGAGACGGCAGCGAAGCTGTTGACGGTGGCAGCGACGGCACGGCCATCCGCGGCCAGCGTCGTCACTACGGTGACGCCGGTGGCGTAACTGCCAAGCACATCCCTGAAGCGGCGGCTGTCGAAGTCATCCATAGGCGCGCGTACAGCCCGGCCGGCCGCGGGCCATACGCCCGCCGCCGCAGACTGCGTCTCCCTGTCGCGGCAGCCTACACGTTGATCTGCGGCCCATGAATATAGTCAATGAGATCTGCGATGGTCCTGTCCTTGTCCTTGACGACGAAGCTCACCAGGTCGCCGATCGAAAGCAGCCCCAGCAGGCGGCTGCCGTCGGAGACCGGCAGGTGTCGGGTGCGTCTGTCGGTACACTGGATCAGCGCGTCCTCGACGGTCATGCCGGGCTTCACGGTCACGACATCGGTGGTCATCACGTCTCGCACCCTGACTTCCCCCGGATCGATGCCGCGATTGGCGATCCTGCGCATTACGTCGCGTTCGGATAACAGCCCGGACAGCTTTCCGTCCTCCACGACGAGGACGCACCCGACATTCGCGTCACACATGACCCGCACGGCTTCGGCGGCATTCGCATCCGGCGAGACCTGATAGACGGAGTGACCATCGGCATTGCCTGCGTCACGCAGGCGCCGCGCCTTCTCGGCCAGAACCGCTGTAAGTTGTGTCTCCACTTGACTCCCCCGGACATCGTGATTTACCCGGAAGGATAGCGATGCCGGTTGACCCCTGCCAGACCGGTGCCGACCGATTCCCTCCTGTGAGCGCGGGCGCTTGGCACCACCGCGGGCTTCATGCCGTCTTCTCGCCGCATGGACGCGTGCGGTATCATTCGTCTTTCGGCGCGACGTTCCGGTCGCGGCGGATCTACCAATGGGTGTCCATAGACGGTGTTTAACCTCGTAAGACTCCACACGGCGGGGGGGCCCTCGTCCGCGCACAGTCAGGCGTTTTCGCTGAAACGCGGCCTCGATCTGGCCGTTGCCGGCGCGCCCGAGCAGCGCATCGAGCATGGCCCGCGCATCCGCCACGTGGCCGTGCTCGGACCGGATTATCCGGGAATGAAGCCCACGCTGCTGGTCGCTGAATCCGACAGGGTCCGCAAGGGCCAGCCCCTGTTCGAGGACAAGAAGACCGAGGGCGTGGTCTACACAGCGCCCGCCAGCGGGACGGTCAAGGCCATCAACCGCGGCCACCGGCGCGTGCTGCAGTCCGTGGTCATTGCGGTCGACGACGACAGCAATGAATTCACGTTCGCGAGCCACCCATCCAGTGCCCTGTCCGGACTGCGCCGTGAGGACGTACGCGCCCTGCTCGTGGAATCCGGCCAGTGGACCGCCATCAGGACGCGACCTTTCGGCAAGGTGCCGGCGCCCGATGCTGCGCCCGACTCGATTTTCGTCACGGCCATGGACACCAATCCGCTCGCGGCCGATCCCGCCGTCCTGATCAGGGACGAGGCAGACAGTTTCCGCGATGGCCTGACGGTCCTCGGCCGGCTCACGGACGGCCCCGTCTGGCTGTGCCGAGCGCCGGACGCCGACCTGCCTTCGTTTGAAGGCAGCCAGGTACGCGAGGCCACGTTCACGGGCCCGCATCCGGCCGGCAACGCCGGCACCCATATCCACTTCCTGCACCCTGTTGGTGCAAACAGGACCGTCTGGGTCGTCGGTTACCAGGACGTGATCGCCATCGGCAAGCTGTTCGTGCAGGGTCGCCTGCACACCGACCGCGTCGTCGCCCTCGGCGGACCGCAGGTGAAGAAGCCGCGACTGCTTCGCACCCGCGTCGGCGCGTCGCTGGAGGAACTCACGTCGGGCGAGCTCGAGTCCGGCGAAAACCGCATCATTTCGGGTTCCGTATTCAACGGACACGCCGGGTACGGACCCATGGCCTACCTGGGCCGGCTGGCCAATCAGGTCACCGTGATTCGCGAAGGCAAGGAACGCAAGCTGTTCGGCTATCTCTCACCGGGCCTGGACCGGCATTCCATATTCAACATCTATCTGTCGAAGCTGCTGCAGGGCCGCTCGTTTGACGTCAACACGTCGACCAATGGCAGTGAGAGAGCCATGGTGCCGCTGGGCCAGTACGAAGCGGTGATGCCGCTGGACATTCTGCCCACACAACTGCTGCGGGCAATTCTGGTCGGCGACGACGAGACAGCAAGGAATCTGGGCGCGCTGGAGCTGGTCGAGGAAGACCTGGCCCTGTGCTCCTATGTCTGCGCAGGGAAGTACGACTACGGCCCCATCCTGCGGGAGGCCCTGACCCGCATTGAGAAGGAAGGCTGAGCATGAGCCTGCGCAACTGGATAGATCGTAATATCGCACCGCATTTCGAGAAGGGTGGGAAGCTCGAGCGCTACTACACCTTCTACGAGATGTTCGACACGATGCTGTACACGCCTTCGGCCGTGACGCGCTCCCTTCCCCATGTGCGCGATGGCATCGATCTGAAGCGCGTGATGATGACCGTGTGGTTCGCCGCACTGCCCGCGCTGTTCTTTGGTCTGTACAACACCGGCTATCAGGCCAACTTCCAGATCGCCGAGTTCGGCTACGACCCGATTCCCGGCTGGCGCACCGACCTCGTCGCGATGCTGACCGGGTTCGACCCGTTGAGTTCCGCGTCCAACCTGCTGCACGGCGCCGTCTATTACGTACCCATATTCATTGTCGTGTACCTGGGCGGCTTCCTCTGGGAAGGCCTGTTTGCGTGGAAACGCGGCCACGAGGTGAACGAGGGCTTCTTCGTCACCGGCATCCTGTTCACACTGATCGTGCCCCCGACACTGCCGCTGTGGCAGGCGTTCCTGGGCATCTCCTTCGGCGTGGTCGTCGGCAAGGAGGTGTTCGGCGGCACCGGCAAGAACTTCCTGAACCCCGCCCTGGTCGGGCGTGCGTTCCTGTTCTTCGCCTATCCGGCGCAGAACTCCGGCGATTCGGTCTGGACGGCCGTGGACGGATTCTCCGGCGCCACCCCGCTGGGCCTCGCGGCGGCCGGCGAGCTGGATTTCACGGCCGGCCTGACCGGGAATGCGCACATCGGCGGTGCTGTCGATCTCACCTGGATGCAGACCGCACTGGGCGGCATACAGGGCTCCATCGGCGAAACCTCCCTGGTCGCGATAGGCATAGGTGCGCTGATCCTGCTGGTCACGAAGATCGCCTCGTGGCGCATCATGCTGTCCATGCTGCTGGGCATGGTGGCCATGGCCACAGCGCTGAACTGGGCCGGCAGTGACACCAATCCGATGTTCGCAATGCCCTGGTACTGGCACCTGTCGCTGGGAGGGTTTGCCTTCGGGCTCGTGTACATGGCGACCGACCCGGTGTCGGCATCCATGACCAATACCGGAAAACTCATTTTCGGCGCCCTGATCGGCATACTGGTGGTGCTGGTCCGCGTGGTGAATCCCGCCTTCCCCGAAGGGGTCATGCTGAGCATACTTTTCGGGAACTTGTGCGCGCCTTTGATCGACTATTTCGTAGTAAGGGCCAACGTTCGTCGTCGTGCGCGGCGGCTCGCGGGGAGTACGCATGTCCAGGACTGACAACAGCATCACCAATGTCATCACGGTGGCATTACTGGTCTGCCTGTTCTGCGGCCTGTTCGTATCCGCGGCGGCAGTGATGCTGCGACCGCTGCAGGAAGAGAACCGCGTGCTGTTCCGGCAGGTGAATATCCTCAGGGCCGCCGGAATCTATGAGCCGCGCATGGACGTGCAGGCGGCCTTCGAACGCATAGAACGGCGGTTCGTGCGGATGGCTAGCGGCGAATATGTCGACATGCCCGACGATTACGATCCGCTGGCGGCAGCGCGCGATCCGGACATGAGCCAGTCGCTGACGGCGGACCCGGCGAGGATCCGCCGCCTGGTCGAGGTCAACGAGGTCTACCGGCTGTACGACGACGAGGGTGAGCTGCAGCGCATCATCGTGCCGATTCACGGCTATGGCCTTTGGTCCACGATGTACGGCTTTCTGGCGCTGGCCGCCGACGGCAACACCGTGACCGGCGTGAGCTTCCACGATCACGGCGAGACGCCGGGCCTTGGGGGCGAGATCGAGAATCCGCGCTGGCAGCAGCAGTGGCAGGGCAAGCGCATTTTCGACGAGGATGGCGACGTCGCCTTCCAGGTCGTCAAGGGCGCGGTGGACCCCGATCATCCCGAAGCGGATTACCGGATTGACGGCATCGCCGGGGCGACCCTGACCATGAACGGGGTCACCACGATGGTGCGCTTCTGGCTTGGCGATCAGGGTTTCGGGCCCTACCTGGAACGCGTACGCGGCGAGAATGCCGCGCCGGCCGGCCTGCAGTGAGCCGGTCCGCAATGAGGAGTTGAAGATGGCTTCCGCAAAGCTGAAAACGACGTTGTTCGGGCCGATTTTCGAGAACAACCCGATCGCGCTGCAGATCCTCGGTATCTGCTCGGCGCTGGCGATCACGACCTCGATGGCCCCGACCCTGACCATGTCCGCCGCTGTCATCGCGGTGCTGGCCTGCGCGAACGTCATGGTCAGCGTCATTCGCCACTACATTCCCGACAGCATCCGCATGATCGTGCAGATGACCATCATTGCGTCGCTGGTGATCGTCATCGATCAGGTGCTGCAAGCCTACGCGTTCGAGATCAGCCGTGATCTGTCTATCTTCGTCGGCCTGATCATCACGAACTGCATCATCATGGCGCGCGCCGAGAACTTCGCGATGCACAACCCCGTGGGCCTGTCTGCGGCGGACGGGATCGGCAACGGCATTGGCTACTCCATCGTACTGATCTTCGTCGGCCTCAATCGCGAACTGTTCGGCTCAGGCTCCCTGATGGGTATGGATATCCTGACCCCGGTCACCGAGGGTGGCTGGTATTACCCGAACGGCCTGATGCTGCTGCCGCCCAGCGCGTTCTTCCTGATCGGATTCTTCATCTGGGTGCTGCGCGCCTGGAAGCCCGATCAGGTCGAGGAGGAACAGTTCAGGATCTCCCCCAATCAACGCGTCAGCGAAGCGCTGTAGCGGGAGCCGGGCATGCTCGAACATTATCTGAGTCTTTTCATTCGCGCGGTGTTCGTCGAGAACATGGCGCTCGCGTTCTTCCTCGGGATGTGCACGTTCCTGGCCATCTCGAAAAAGGTTGAGACGGCGCTTGGCCTCGGCCTTGCGGTTGTCATGGTGCTGGTACTGACGGTGCCGCTGAACAATATCGTGCTCAGCCGCCTGCTGGACCAGGGCGCACTGGCCTGGACAGGCATCCCGGCGCTGCAAACCATGGATCTGCGATTCCTGGGGCTGCTCACCTATATCGGCGTGATCGCCGCCTTCGTGCAGATACTGGAAATGCTGCTCGACCGTTACGTGCCCGCCCTGTATTCAGCACTGGGTATTTTTCTGCCGCTGATCACGGTGAACTGCGCGATTCTCGGCGCAAGCCTTTTCATGGTCGAGCGCCACTACAGCTTCGGCGAGAGCGTGGTCTTCGGCTTCGGCGCCGGTGTCGGCTGGGCGCTGGCCATCGTGCTGCTGGCCGCCATCCGCGAGAAACTGAAATACAGCGACGTGCCCGACGGTCTCAAGGGCCTGGGCATCACGTTCATCGTGGTAGGCCTGATGTCGCTGGGCTTCATGTCCTTTGCAGGAGTGCAGCTGTGATTCACACCGCAAACCCCATGAGTGCAACCCCGGCATGACCTTCGAGATCTTCATAGGCACGGCCACCTTCATAGGCATCGTGCTGACGCTGGTGCTGGTGATTCTTGCCGCGCGATCCAAACTCGTGCCCGAAGGTGAGATGTCCATTCTCATCAACGACGATCCTGACAGTGAACTCAAGGTGCCTGTCGGCACCAAGCTGCTGAACGCGCTGGCGTCGGACGGCATCCTGCTGGCATCGGCCTGCGGCGGCGGCGGCACCTGCGGGCAGTGCAAGTGCCAGGTTTTTGAAGGTGGCGGCGGCGTACTGCCCACCGAGCAGCAGCACCTGACCAGAAAACAGCTGCGTGAGAACGTGCGTCTGGCCTGTCAGGTGACGGTCAGGGACAACATGAAGGTCAAGGTCCCTGACGAGGCGATGGACGTGAAGAAATGGGAATGCACGGTCATTTCCAACAACAACGTCGCCACCTTCATCAAGGAGCTGAAGCTCGCCATTCCCGGCGATGACGACATTGCATTCCGCGCCGGCGGCTATATGCAGATGGAGGCACCACCGTTCCGCAAGAAGTTCAGCGACTTCGACATCGACGAGCGGTTCCGGGATGACTGGGAGAAGTTCGGACTGTTCAAGCTCGAAGCTTACAGCAACGAGGAAGTCGTGCGTGCGTATTCAATGGCGAATTACCCGGAAGAGAAGGGCATTCTGCTGTTCAATATCCGCGTCGAGACGCCGGCCCGCGACAAGCCGGACGCACTGCCCGGACGCATGTCCTCCTACGTGTTCAGTCTCAAGCCGGGCGACAAGCTGACCATTTTCGGGCCTTTCGGCGAGTTCTTCGCCAAGGACACCGACGCGGAAATGGTCTTCATCGGCGGCGGCGCCGGCATGGCGCCGATGCGCTCGCATATCTTCGATCAGCTGCAGCGGCTGAATTCCAAACGCAAGATTTCCTTCTGGTACGGCGCGCGATCGCTGAAGGAAGCGTTCTACGTGGACGAGTTCGATCGCTTGGCCGAGGAACACGAGAACTTCAGATGGCATCTCGCGCTCTCGGACCCGCAACCCGAAGATAACTGGCAGGGCATGACCGGTTTCATCCATCAGGTGCTTTACGATGAGTACCTGAAGAATCATCCGGCACCGGAAGACTGCGAGTACTACATCTGCGGCCCTCCCATGATGCTGCAGGCCGTGCTGAAGATGGTCGACAGCCTCGGCGTCGAGCCCGAGAATGTACTTTTCGACGACTTCGGCTCCTGAGTCCACGTCCCGCCTGCGCCTCCTGCACAGCGCGTGGCCCATCGCGCTGTGCCTGCTGCTCGCGCTGTTCCTCGCAGGGTGCGAATCGCCGCCACGTGTCTACCAGCTTGGCGGTCAGACCATGGGCACCACGTGGTCGGTACAGGCGAACAACCTGCCGCAGGGCCTGTCGCAGCAGCAGTTGCACGACCGGATCGAAGCCATCCTGGAGCTCATCAACAGCCAGATGAGCACCTACCGGGACGACGCCGATATCACGCGCTTCAATCAGGCCGCGCCCGGGGAGTCGTTCTCTCTGGCCGAGGACTTCGCCACGGTACTAAGCGCCGCCCTGTCGCTGGCTGCCGAGACCGACGGTGCCTATGACCCCACGGTCGGGCCGCTGGTCAATCTCTGGGGTTTCGGTCCCGATGGGCTGCGCGATCAGGCGCCGGACCCGGCCGAGATCGAGGCCGCAAGGCAGCGTGTGGGCTGGCAGCGCGTGGCGTTCGACGCGAACAGCCGCGAACTCACCCAGACCGGGGGCGTCTATCTCGATCTGTCGTCTATCGCCAAGGGGCACGCGGTCGACCGCATTGCCGAATGGCTCGAGGACGCGGGCGTGACCGGTTACCTCGTGGACATAGGCGGCGACCTGCGCGTTCACGGCGTGAAGCCCGACGGCAGCGCATGGCGCATCGCAATAGAGCGGCCGGTGCCGGGAACGCGGGAGATCTACTCGGTCATAGAGCCACAGGATCTGGCCGTCGCCAGTTCCGGAAACTACCGGAATTTCTTCATCGACCAGGACCAGCTCTTCTCACACACCATAGACCCGCGCAGCGGCTACCCGGTACGCGGCGGCATTGCATCGATCACGGTGCTGCACCGCAGTACAAAGCAGGCGGATGCGCTCGCGACGGCGCTGGGCGTATTCAGCGCCGATGAGGCGTTCGCCTTCGCCCTCGAGCGGAACCTCGCGGTGCTGTTTCTTGTCCACAGTGAAGGAAGCCTTGAAGAGCGCGCGACTCCGGCGTTCGAACGGCTGACGACGAAAGGTACGCAGTCATGATGAGCACAATCATTGCCGGAACGCTGCTGATGGGCCTGCTTTTCGCAGCCATGGCCATCGGCGTCATGTTCGGCAGAAAGCCGATCAAGGGCTCCTGCGGCGGGCTGGGCGCAGCCGGTCTGAAGCAGGACTGCGAGATCTGCGGTGGCGTACCGGAGGCCTGCAAGGAAGCCGGAAGCGGAAAGGAAGTTCGTTCCTAGCTACGCTGCGCCCCTGGGCACGCCCCTCATCACAGCCCTCGTCAGAATCGTGCTCAGCGCAGCGCTTCGGGCCACTGCGGCACGTCTGTCATATCCGGCAACCGGTGCGCAATGCCCTTGTGACAATCGATACAGGTTACGTTCGCGGATTCGATCAGCAGAAATTCGTGCATGCGCTGCGCTGTCGCTGACTGGGTCGCGAAATCCATGTACTCCACATCATGGCAGTTGCGGCACTCCAGTGAGTCGTTCGCGCTCAGCCGGCGCCATTCACGCTGCGCCATCTCAAGCCTGCGTGCCTCGAATTTCTCCGGCGTGTTGATGGTGCCGAACAACCAGCCCCACACTTCCTTGCTGGCCTCCATCTTGCGGCCCAGCATATTCGTCCACTCGTGCGGCACGTGACAATCCGAACAGGTGGCGCGCACACCGGAACGGTTGTTGTAGTGCACGGTGTGCTTGAGCTCAGCAAATACGTTCACTTCCATCTCATGGCAGGCGGTACAGAACTGCTCGCTGTTCGTGAACTCCAGCGCGGTATGGAAGCCTCCCCAGAACAGGATCCCGGCCAGAAAGCCGCCCAGGGTCAGAAATCCCAGCGAGTAATGTCCGCTGGGTCGGCGCAGCACGCTCCAGTATCGTTTCAGCAGTCTTCGCATCAGCCTCCCCTTGCGCCGGCACCCCGCGCCGGGCCCATCACCGCGCGCTTATCCGTTGCTGTGGCACATGGCAGATCGTGCAGGCGTAGCGACCGCCGGCCAGTTGCTCGCGCTGCTGGCCATCGCGGTCCAGCAGGTGCGTAGGTGGAATCGGAGTAGCACGCACGGCCGCCGGCGCATCGATGCCATGGCAGGCCAGGCAGCGGTTGTCGTTGCGATCCAGCTGATGGCCATCGATGCGGTGTGGAATCGAGCGCGGCGCGGTCGGATTGCCGGCCGGTCGCGACCCGCTGCCGGGATCGTCAGGCGGCGCCAGCCGTGGCGAGGGCTGGGGTGCCGACAGCTCCGCAGCCGGATCGTCCGCAGGCACTTCCGGAAGCACTCCGGGCGCAATGACGAATGCAAGCATTGCAGCAAGGCCGATCAGCGTGCGCCGCGCCATCAACGTCATGCCTGGCCGTCGCGCACCGGTTCGATGCGCACCCCACATTTCTTGAAGTCGGTCTGCAGTGAAATCGGGTCGGTGGCGTCCAGCGTACAGACGTTGATCAGCCGTTCCGCATCGAAGAACGGCACGAACACCATGCCCCTGGGCGGGCGATTGCGGCCCCGTGTCTCCACGCGTGCGCGTATCGCACCGCGTCGCGTGACCAGTCTCACTTCACTACCGCGCCGAGCCGACAGTGCAGAAGCGTCGTCCGGGTGCATGTAGGCCAGCGCCTGCGGTACGGCACGCCGAAGTTCGGGTACGCGTCGGGTCATCGTGCCGGTGTGCCAGTGCTCCAGCACGCGGCCCGTGCACAGCCAGAAAGGAAACTCCTCGTCAGGACTTTCCGCCGGCGGTTCGTGCGGCAGCGCAAACACCACCGCGCGGCCGTCCGGCTGTCCGTAGAACCGCACACCCTCGCCCGGCGGCACGTAGGGATCCAGGCCCTCCCGGTAGCGCCAGCGTGTTTCCTGTCCGTCCAGGACCGGCCAGCGCATGCCGCCGGGCGTTGCGTGATAGGTGTCGAACGGTGCCAGATCGTGAGCGTTGCCGCGTCCGAATCGTGCGTATTCCTCGAAAAGGCCCTTCTGCACGTAGAAACCGCAATACCGGCTTTCGTCGTTCTCGTATTCCGGGTGCAGATCCTGCAGCGGAAACGCATCCACCTGACCATTCGCGAACAGCACGTCGAACAGCGTGCTGTCGGCATGTTCGGGTGCCTGCTCCAGCAGCGATTCCGGCCACACATCCGCGACGCGAAGACGCTGCGAAAGCGCCAGAACCTGCCACAGATCCGAGCGCGCCTCGCCGGGCGGGCGCACCAGCTGATGCCAGAACTGCGTTCGCCGCTCCGAGTTGCCGAAAGCGCCTTCCTTTTCCACCCAGCTTGCCGAAGGCAGAACCAGATCGGCGGAGCGTGCCGAGACCGTCGGATAGATGTCGGACACGATCACGAATGTGTCCTCGTTGCGCCAGCCGGGCAGTATCTCGTCGTTGACGTTGGGGCCCGCCTGCACATTGTTCGTGACCTGCGTCCAGTACACCTTGAGCGTGCCGTCCCTCAGTGCGCGGCTTTGCGCAACGGCATCCAGCCCGGTCTGCGCACGCAGTGTGCCGGACGGCAACTGCCAGATCTCTTCGGCTTCGCGGCGATGCTCGGGATTGGCGAGCAGCTTGTCGGCCGGCAACCGGTGCGCGAACGTGCCCACCTCACGTGCCGTACCGCAGGCGGACGGCTGACCGGTCAGCGAAAACGGGCTGTTGCCGGGTTCCGAAATCTTTCCGGTCAACAGGTGCAGGTTGTAGATCAGATTGTTGCACCAGACTCCGCGCACATGCTGGTTGAATCCCATGGTCCAGAAGGACATGACGCGGGTATCGGGGTCCGCGTACATCTCCGCCAGCTGCTCCAGCTGCACGCGCCGCAGTCCCGTGCCCTCGATCGCGCGTTCCAGCGTGTATGGCGCAACGAACTCGCGGAACTCCTCGAAGCTGATGTCCTCGCCGCCACCGGGATCGCCGGCGTTGACGGCCGCCTGCTGACGGGGATCTTCGGGCCGCAGGCCATAGCCTATGTCGGCGTTGCCGCGCCGGAACCGGACATGACGTTCGATGAAATCGCGATTCACGCGGCCGGTCTCGATGATGTGCCGCGCGATGTAGTTGAGAATCAGAATGTCAGTGTGCGGCTTGAAGATCAGCGCATGATCGCCCTGTTCCGTGGACGGGTTCTCCAGCGTGGACAGCACCGCCACCCGCACATGCGGGTTGTGTGCGCGCCGCTCGCTGACGCGGGTCCACAGTATCGGGTGCATCTCCACCATGTTCGCGCCCCAGAGCACGAACGCGTCGGCATGCTCGATGTCGTCGTAGCAGCCGGGCGGCTCGTCCTTGTTGAAGGTGCGCATGAAACCGGCCACAGCCGACGCCATGCAGTGGCGCGCGTTGGGATCAAGATTGTTGCTGCGCAGGCCCGCCTTCATGAACTTGTTCGCCGCGTAGCCTTCCCAGACGGTCCATTGCCCTGAGCCGAACATCGCCACACCATCGGGACCATGCTCGGCCAGCGCGTTTCGGATGCGCTCGGCCATCAGGTCCAGCGCCTGGTCCCAGCTGATCGGTGTGAGTTCGCCGCGCTTGTCGTAACGCCCGTCGCGCATGCGCAGCAGCGGCTGGCGCAGGCGGTCCTCGCCATAGAGGATTCCGGGCAGGCTGTAACCCTTGACGCAGGCGAGGCCGCGATTGACGTCGGCAGCAGGGTTTCCGCGCGAAGCCACGACCCGGCCGTCCTGGACGCCGACGAGCACGCCGCAGCCCACGCCGCAGAAGCGGCACGGCGCAGGGTGCCAGTCCAGTGCCTGATCACCCGCCTCCTGAGCGTTGGCACCGGCTGCAGCTGCGGCCATCAGCGCAGCCTGTAATCGCAGGAACTCCCTGCGATCGATACTCATGTTGCGTGCTCACGGGTTACGCACATGTCAGCCTCCGAGCATGTGACGGATCCACACGATCAAACCGTAGGTACCCATCAGGGCCAGGGTTACGGCGGGAAACAGAACGATGGAGACAAACAGGAATACGACGAGTTCGTCGCGGCGCCGGGGCTGGCCCTCGGGCGTGTCGACCTCTTGGCCGCGGTGCACCGCTGGTGCGGCGGGCGCAGCCTGCCCCGGTGGCTGTGCGGAAACGTCTGTCAACGGAAACCCCCTCCAGCGCGGCTGTGGCTTCAGTCGTGCCGCTGGAGTCTTCGCGTCCGGCCTCCGTTGCTGAGCCGCTACGCAGACACCAGCCTCCTCGGTCCCGAGAATAGCGAGTCGCGCTGCGAAGGGCCAGTCAGAATCGGAACGTGTAGTTCGCCTTCATCGCAGCGCTGCGGCTCAGCGTCGCGTAGCGCCGCTCGCGCAGGGGGTCGTCATCGTTCAGCCAGTTGTGGCTCCAGACGAAGAACAGGTCGTTGCCCGGTCGGACGATCCAGCGCGCCCGCGCGAAAAGGCCGACGACATTCGAGACATCGTCGTACTGCATGCTGCCGGTGATGGATATCAGCGGATTGAGGTTCCAGGCCCACGACATCCTGACAAGGTTGGTATCGAAGTCCCCCTGCGGCAACGTCACGCTGTTCTGCTCCAGGTCCATGGACAGCGATACGCCGCGCCGTGGCCGGATCGTGCCTGACAGCTGGATTCGATCTCTGCGTCCGCCCCAGAATTCGGCGTGCTGGTATTCGATCCGCCCGGAGGCGGTGCGACGCCCGGCCGCCTGGGCGCCGACCGACCAGCTTCCTGACTCGTAGTCGCCAGGCACCACTACGATCGCATCCTCTCCACGACCATAGATCGTGAACGTTCTGTCCAGCCGTTCGAAATTGCTGCCCGTGGTGAGCCAGAAGCGGTCGCCACTCTCGAAATTCACCTGAATCAGCGTCAGGTTCAGATTGCGTGTGAGCAGCCGGCGATTCATGTCGGTCAGGTATTCAAAATAGACCTGGTGCTCGGTCTGCCGAATCCTGGCCCAGCCGTCGTGCCTGGGGGCTATCGTCAGCGTCGGCTGATGACGGCGGAAGCCTCGCCTGTCGGCGAAGCCCACTGCCGGATCCCATTCATCGCCGAAGTCCCGGTACGACGAATGCAGCCGGATCAGATCGTTCGGGAAGGCCCAGCGCAGGCCACGGGCGCGCCGCTCGCGTGCGCGAAGGTTGCCGCCTGCGACCGGATCCGTGTGATAGAGCATGAAGCCCTCGATCTGCGCATTGAACCGTCCCAGAAACCGGGACGTGTACAGGTCGAAATCGGCACCGACGGTGTGCCGGTCGGGCAGGGCGTCCTGATCCGGCAGGTCACCCGAAGCTCGGCGTGTATAGATCAGGCCTACATGTGATTGCTGGAACAGCGCCCGCTTGACGCGCGCGACGGTGAAGTCTTCCGCCGCCCAGCGCCGCCGTTCCCCGTCCACACCGTCCAGCGTCGTCTCGCCGGTGCGCACCTGATAAAAGCCCAGCTCATAGCGGCCGGCCTGTCCGCCGAGACGGGCGCCATAGCGGATCGGTACTTCCTGGCCCTCGACCAGGCCGATCCTGCGACTGAAGAACGGATCCGCCCAGCGGAACGAGAACACACTCGAACCCTCGAGGAAGAACTCCCGCTGTTCGGGAAACCGCAGCGGAAAGCGGGTGATGTTGACGCGACGCTGATCGACCTCGACTTCGGCGAAATCGGTGTTGATCGTCAGTCCACCGCGTAACGATGGCGTCAGCGAATAGTTGATATCGGCGCCGACGTTCGTCGTGGTCTCGGCCGAACCACCGACGATGGCTGAACGGCTGGTCGCGGCCGAAGCGTAGGGCCTCACCTCCAGCCCGCGGCCCTGACTGAGTCCTGTCAGACCGGTGAGCTGGCCCGCATAGGCCGGGCGGAACAGGCCCTCCGTCCGGCGCCAGCCGCTCCACAGGTGCTCCTCGTTGCGCCGACGAACCGTGCGCTGAAAATTGATGCCCCAGACTTCGCGCGACGGATCGAAATTGAGCGTGGAGAACGGAATCCGGATCTCCACAGACCAGCCTTCCGGCAGTATCTGCGTGCGCACGTCCCAGATACCGTCCCAGCGCTTGTTGACCCCGCCGCCGCCGTCGATCAGGCCGTCGCCGAGCAACCCGGCCGGATTGGTCTCGAAGAAGTAACCCGTGCGTCCATCGCCGAACGTGTCGAGGATCCACATGAAGCGGTCGTCGGAACCAAGACCGGCGTTGCGCTGCAGCTGATGCGCGAGGATGCCGTCGGGTTCGGAGTCGTACAGCATGGCGCCGATATAAAGCGCGTCGCTGTCGTAGAGAACGCGGATTTCGCTGGGTTCGGAGGGAACGCCGCCTTCTACCGGTTCCTGCTGGCGGAAGTCGGTCAGCGGGATCGCCAGCTGCCATGCCGGTTCGTCCAGCAGGCCATCAATGCGAATGCGCACATCGTCGGGAATGCGTGTGGCCCGCAGTGACGGTCGACCCGGGGTCGTGCCATCAGGTTCCGCATCGATATCTTGCGGGACCGTTGGCTCTGAGGAGGCCGCTACCCCACCACCAGAGCCCAGCACAAGCAGTGTGACTGCAAGGTGCGCCACGGCGCGCACAAATGGCGACAATCGTTCGCATCTTCGTGCGGTCGAAATTTCTGTGAGTGCGAACATATGGGCCGACCTGTACCCGCGTCGTTGCAACGCGGGCCGTCCTTAAGAGTGGGTCAGCCCCCGCGCTTGCCCTTGAGTTTCTGCGCCGCGCGGAACCGCGCCTCGGCCTCGACCAGCTCGCGCTGCGCCTGCTCCAGATCGATCTCGGCGCTGCTCCCTTCCAGCGCCTGACGCGCCGCCTCACGCGCGGCCAGTGCGGCGTCTTCGTCGAGCTGGTCGGCACGCAGTGCGCTGTCGGCAAGCACCGTGACCAGGTGCGGCTGCACCTCCAGCACGCCGCCGGTGACGTAGAAGAACTTCTCGTCCTCCTCCTTCACCTGCACCCGCACTTCACCGGGGCGCAGGTTCGTCAGCAGCGGGGCGTGACGCGGCGCAATGCCGAGTTCGCCCTGGTCGCCCGGCGCGAACACCATCTCGGCTTCGCCTGAGAAAATCTCGCCTTCGGCGCTGACGATATCGACGTGGATGGGCATGCTCTTTCTCCGGCTCCTCGCCTACTGCAGCTTCTTCGCTTTCTCTTCGACTTCCTCGATCGCGCCGACCATGTAGAAGGCCTGCTCGGGCAGGTGGTCGAACTCGCCGCTGACAATCGCCTTGAAGCCGCGGATCGTGTCCTTCAGTGAGACGTACTTGCCGGGCGTGCCGGTGAAGGTCTCGGCCACCGAGAACGGCTGCGACAGGAAGCGCTGCACTTTACGCGCGCGCTGCACGGTGAGCTTGTCGTCTTCGGACAGCTCATCCATACCCAGAATCGCGATGATGTCCTGCAGTTCCTTGTAGCGCTGCAGCACGGCCTGGGTTGCACGTGCGGTGTCGTAGTGGTCCTGGCCGATCACGTTCGGATCGAGCAGGCGGCTGGTGGAGTCCAGCGGATCCACGGCCGGGTAGATGCCCAGCTCCGCGATCTGACGCGACAGCACCAGCGTCGCGTCAAGGTGAGCGAATGTGGTTGCGGGTGAGGGGTCGGTCAGGTCGTCAGCAGGCACGTACACGGCCTGGAAGGACGTGATCGAGCCGGTCTTGGTCGACGTGATGCGTTCCTGCAGCACACCCATTTCCTCGGCCAGTGTGGGCTGGTAACCCACGGCCGACGGCATGCGGCCCAGCAGCGCCGACACTTCGGTTCCGGCCAGCGTGTAACGGTAGATGTTGTCGATGAACATCAGCACGTCGCGGCCTTCGTCACGGAAGTACTCGGCCATGGTCAGACCCGTCAGCGCGACGCGCAGGCGGTTGCCCGGGGGCTCGTTCATCTGTCCGAACACCAGCGCCACCTTGTCGAGCACGCCGGCGTCCTTCATCTCGTGATAGAAGTCGTTACCTTCACGGGTACGCTCACCGACACCGGCGAACACCGAGTAACCGCCGTGTTCCTTGGCGATGTTGTTGATCAGCTCGAGCAGCGTCACGGTCTTGCCCACGCCCGCGCCGCCGAACAGGCCGATCTTGCCGCCCTTGGCGATCGGCATGATCAGGTCGATGACCTTGACGCCGGTTTCCAGCAGTTCGGTGGACGAGGCCTGCTCGTCATAACTCGGGGACGGGCGGTGGATGGGCCAGCTTTCCTCGGCGCCGATATCGCCGGCATCGTCGATGGGCGTGCCCAGCACGTCCATGATACGGCCCAGCGTCTTCGTACCCACCGGCACGGAAATCGGCTGCCCGGTGTTCGTCACCGACAGTCCGCGGCGCAGACCTTCACTGGCGCCCATCGCGATCGTGCGCACGATGCCGTCGCCGAGCTGCTGCTGCACCTCCAGCGTCAGATCGCGTTCCTCGATCTTCAATGCGTCGTAGACCTTCGGGATTGCTTCGCGTGGAAACTCGACGTCTACAACCGCGCCAATGACCTGGACTACCGTACCCGTGCTCATGCTGCCTACCTTTGACTTCGTATTTCGCTCTTCGGATGGAGATGAATTGCGTTCAGCCGCTTCGTCAAACTCGAAATTCTGCTGCACCCGCTTCAAACCATTACTTGCACTGCGTCAGACCGCCGCCGCGCCGCCCACGATCTCCGCGATCTCCTGTGTGATCGCCGCCTGGCGCGCCTTGTTGTACTGCAGCTGCAGCTGCTCTATGAACTTGCCGGCGTTCTCTGTGGCGGCTTTCATCGCCACCATCTTGGCCGCCATTTCGCACGCGACGTTCTCGACCGCGGCGCGATACACCTGCGATTCAATGTAGCGATCGAGCACGCCATCGAGCAGCTCGGCCGCGCCGGGCTCATAGATGTAATCCCAGTGCGTCTGCAGTGAATCGCTGTCTATCGGCTCCACCGGCAGCATCGGCGTAATGGTCGGCTGCTGGCTCATCGTGTTCTCGAACACGTTGTGCGCGAGGAACAGGCGATCGATCTTGCCTTCGCGGTAAGCGTCGGTCATCGCGGTGATCGCACCGACCAGATCGGACACCTTGGGCACCTCGCCCAGATGGCTGTTCGCGGCCACGATGTTCGTGTTCAGGCGCCGGAAGTACGCCATGCCTTTCGCGCCGATCAGGCACAGGTCCGCTTCCACGCCCTCGCCCTGCCACTTGCGCAGATCACGCACCAGCTCGCGGAACAGGTTCACGTTCAGTGAGCCGCACAGGCCGCGATCGGTGCTGAGAATGATGTAACCGACGCGGCGCACATCGCGCGTGGTCAGATACGGATGGCGGTAATCCGGGTTCGCTTCGGACAGATGGCCGACCACGGTGCGGATGCGCTCGGCATACGGACGCGAAGCCTCCATGCGCAGCTGGGTGCGGCGCAGCTTGGATGCTGCGACCATCTGCATCGCCTTGGTGATCTTCTGCGTGTTCTTCACGCTGCCGATCTTGGTGCGAATTTCCTTGCCGCTTGCCATCGTGCCTGTGTTCTCCGGCTGTCGTTACCCTGACGCTCTGCGCCCGGTGCGTGCTGGCGCTGTGCGCCTTTGCGCCCGTCGCTCAGTAAGCGCCGGTTGCCTTGAAGTCCTTGACCGCCTTGTGCAGCTCATCGGCGATCTCGTCGTTGTAGTCGCCGCTTTCGTTGATGCGATCCATCAGTGCCTTGAACTTCGAATCCGCATGCGAGTGCAGGGCGGTCTCAAACGCAACGACCTTGTTGGCCGGCACGTCGTCGAGGTAACCCTCGTTGACCGCAAACAGCGAAAGCGCCATTTCCGCGACTGACAGCGGCGAGTACTGCTTCTGCTTCATCAGTTCGGTCACGCGCTGACCGCGCTCCAGCTGACGCCGCGTGGCCGCGTCCAGATCGGACGCGAACTGCGCGAACGCGGCGAGTTCACGATACTGCGCCAGCGCCAGTCGCACACCGCCGCCGAGCTTCTTGATGATCTTGGTCTGCGCGGCACCGCCCACACGCGACACCGAAAGGCCGGCGTTGATCGCGGGCCGGATACCGGCGTTGAACAGGTCCGTTTCCAGATAGATCTGACCGTCCGTAATCGAGATCACGTTGGTGGGCACGAACGCCGACACGTCGCCGGCCTGGGTCTCGATGACCGGCAGTGCGGTCAGCGAACCGGTGCGGCCTTTCACCTGGCCACCGGTCATGCGCTCCACATAGTCCTCGTTCACACGCGCGGCGCGTTCCAGCAGACGCGAGTGCAGATAGAACACGTCACCGGGATAGGCTTCGCGGCCCGGCGGGCGGCGCAGCAGCAGCGACACCTGACGATAGGCCCAGGCCTGCTTGGTCAGGTCGTCGTAGATGATCAGCGCGTCTTCGCCCTTGTCGCGGAAGTATTCGCCCATCGCGCAGCCGGCGTAGGGCGCGATGTACTGCATGGCCGCGGATTCTGAGGCGGTGGCGGCGACAACGATGGTGTGCTCCATCGCGCCGTGCTCTTCGAGCTTGCGCACCACGTTCGCGACGGTCGAGTTCTTCTGACCGATGGCGACGTAGATACAGATCAGGTTCTTGCCTTTCTGGTTGATGATCGCGTCGATCGCGACCGCGCTCTTGCCGGTCTGTCTGTCACCAATGATCAGCTCGCGCTGGCCGCGACCCACCGGCACCATGGAGTCGATGGATTTCAGTCCCGTCTGCACCGGCTCGCTGACCGACTTGCGGTCGATGACGCCCGGCGCGACCTTCTCGATTGGCGAGGAACCCTGCGCCTCGATCGGGCCCTTGCCGTCAATCGGGTTACCGAGTGCGTCCACGACGCGGCCGAGCAGCGCCTCTCCTACCGGCACTTCGAGAATGCGCCCGGTGGTCTTGACCGAGTCGCCTTCGGAGATGTGTTTGTAGTCACCAAGCACCACGGCACCGACCGAGTCCTGCTCCAGGTTCAGCGCCAGACCGAAGCTGTTGCCCGGGAACTCGATCATCTCGCCGTACTGCACGTCGGCCAGACCGTGAATGCGCGCGATGCCGTCGGTCAGCGCGATAATCGTGCCAACGTCGCGGGCTTCGGCCTTCGTCTCGAAGCTCTCGATCCGCTTGCGAATCAGGTCGCTGATTTCAGACGCTTTAAGTGCCATGTGTTGTCCTCTTCATGACCCTTCCCTTACGGGAAGGATTACTCGACCAGCGCGTCGGCAAGACGCTGCAGTCGGCTCTTCACTGATCCGTCAATGACCATGTCTTCGGCGCGAATCACGGCGCCGCCTATCAGGCTCGGGTCGACCTCGACCTGCAGCTGAACTGTTCTGCCCAGGCGCCGCTCCAGCGATCGGGTGACCGTGTCGGCGAGCTGGCTGTCGACTTCCGTCGCCGCGACCAGCGTGACGTTCACCTTGTTCTCGGCGCGTGCCTTGAGCTGCTCGAACTGGGCTGCAATCTCGGGCAGCACATTCAGGCGGTCGTTCTCGGCCAGCAGCAGCAGCAGGTTTGCGCCCTGTTGCGAACCCAGCACCTTGCCGCCCGGCACGTCCGCACAGACATCGCCGACGAACTTCGCCTGATCCGCCGGCGTCAGCCGCGGATCGGCGATCACCCGTCGTGCACGCGCGTCGGCCAGCACGGCGGCGGCGGCCGCCAGCGCATCAGACCATCCGCCAAGCTCGCCGGAAGCCTGTGCCACTTCCAGCAGCGCCCGTGCATAGGGTCGTGCAATCGTGCTGTAGTCCGCCATTGCGTGCGCCTTTCGTTACAGTTCGCTGGTGAGCTGGTCCAGCAGCTCACGATGCCGCGTGGCATCGATCTCGCGCGCCAGCACTTTCTCGGCACCGGCAATCGCGATCGTCGCGATCTGCTGACGCAGTTCATTGCGGGCACGATTCATCTCGACCTCGACCTCGGTGCGGGCGCTTTCGATCTGCCGCAGTCTGGCAGCCTCGCCCTCCGCCCTGGCTTCCTCAACGATGCCGTTGGCGCGCGAATGGGCCTGATCAACGATGCTGCGGGCCTGATCGCGCGCGGCATTGATGATCTTGTCGGCTTCCTCTTTCGCGTTCTCAAGGTCCGCCTGGCCGCGTTCCGCAGCAGCAAGCCCGTCCGCGATCTCGACCTGGCGGGCCTCGATCACCGCCATCAGCGGCGGCCAGACGAACTTCATGCAGAACCCGACGAATACGATCATCGCAATCGTCTGGCCTATCAGTGTCAGATTGAAGTCCACGCGTTTCCTCCTGCCATCTGCGCCGTCAGGTCAGCCTGGCGGCACACTTTGCCGTCAGCGCCCGTACGCCCTTTATCCCAGTGCGGTCTGCAGCTGCGTGACGAACGGATTTGCGAACGCGAACAGCAGCGCGACACCCACACCGATCATGGCGACCGCGTCGAGCAGCGCGACGACGAGAAACATCTGCGTGCGCAGCATCGGGGCGAGCTCGGGCTGGCGTGCCGCGCCCTCGAGGAAGCGTCCGCCGAGCAGGCCCATGCCCAGGGCAACGCCCAGCGCGCCCATGCCGATCATTATCGCCACCGCGATCGCGGTCATGCCAATCACAAGTTCCATCAGTCTCTCCAGTCCTTCAAATGGTAGTAAGCCTCAACCAGTACGCTCGCCGCTTCAGTGCGACTGCTCGTTCGCCAGACTCAGATAAACGAGAGTCAGCATCATGAAAATGAATGCCTGCAGGGTGATGATCAGCAGGTGGAACACGGCCCAGCCGAAGTGCAGCGGCAGCTGCCACAGGCCGAGTATCGCGATCAGGATGAATATCAGTTCGCCGACGTAGAGGTTGCCGAAAAGTCGCAGCGACAGTGAAAGCGGCTTGGCGAGCAGCGCCACGCTTTCAAGTATGAAATTGAACGCAATGATGAACGGCGCGCCGAGCAGGCCAATGCCCTTCGTGGGCGGCGCCAGCGGATGCAGCGTGAGCTCCTTGACGAAACCCAGCGCGCCCTTGCTGCGCAGCGAGTAGTAGATGATCAGTGCGAATACCGACAGCGACAGTCCGAACGTGACATTCACGTCGGTGGTCGGGACGATCTTCAGGTATTCGATGCCGAGCAGCGTCGCAAGCCACGGGAACCAGTCGACCGGGATCAGATCCATCAGGTTCATCAGGAACACCCAGACGAAAATCGTCAGGGCCAGCGGGGCGATCAGTTTGCTCTTGCCGTGGAAGGTGTCGCGCACGGCGGCGTCCACGAATCCGACGATCAGTTCGACCGCGGTCTGCAGCTTGCCGGGCCTGGTCTTGCTCGCCTTGCGAGCCACGTACCAGAACAGGCCGATGAAGATGGAGCCGAGAAACAGGGACATGAACATCGAGTCGACGTTCAGCGCCCAGAATCCTTCACAGTAGTACCAGACCCACTCGCCGTTCTCACGACAGACCTGCAGGTTCTGAAGGTGATGCGAGATGTACTCGCTGGGGGCCAGCTCACTTCCGGTTGCCATGCTTCAACTCGTCCCGTTCAGCTCTTGACCGTCGCGTCACTCTCATTCGTACCGCCGGCATCGTTCGTACTGCCGACATCGCCGGGCACCTGCGTCGTTGCGCCCGTGCCGGCGAGCAGAAATCCGACCGGCACCATCAGCTGCGCTGCGATGAATGCGCCGAACACGGCCAGCACCGACAGCGGCCTGACCAGCGCAAAAATCACACCAAACAGCAGCGCCGTGATCAGCAGTTTTCCGATCACGCCTATCCAGGCCGACCGCATCACGGCGGTGGCACTGTCTCTGGCGCGAGGCTTCATCAGCCTGGCCGCCAGAAAGGCGTTGGGGATGACTGCGGTCATCCCGCCCAGCAGTGCCGACATCGCCACCACCACCCCGCCAAGAAGCGCGCCCGCCGCAGTCAGGACGAGGCTGACGACCACTTGCAGAAGCAGGGTCATCGGCACGACACGACTGTCGTCGGTAAGCATCGGACCTCTTGTTTGCGCCACGGAGGTGGCCGTCGGCAAAAAAGGCCGCAACTCAGTCGCGGCCTGTCCAGCCGCGGCATTGTAAGGAGTCAGTCGGGGTGATTCAAGGAAACGGGGCCGGCAGCTAGTGAATATGTTCGATGATGCCGTCCAGTTCCTCGAGGCTGTGATAGCGGATCACGAGTCGTCCGCCGCCGCGGCCATGCTCGATCTTTACGGCGGTCCCGAGCTTCTCTGACAACGCCGATTCCAGGCGGCTGACGTTCGGATCCGTGACCGGGGCCGACTTCGCGTTGGCCGTCTCCCGACCAGCCCGGCCGGCTTCGCGACGCACCAGCTTCTCGGTCTCGCGCACGCTGAGCCCGTCCTTCACGACTTTCCGCGCAAGCGCCAGCATCGCGCCGCGATTGCCCTCAAGGCCCAGCAGCGCGCGCGCGTGGCCCATGTCCAGCTCGCGCACGATCAGCATCTGCTGCACCGCTTCCGGCAACTCCAGCAGACGCAGCAGGTTGGACACCGCGGCCCGCGAGCGCCCCACCGCCTCGGCGGCCTGCGCATGCGTCATGTCGAATTCGCCGATCAGGCGCTTCAGCGCCAGCGCCTCTTCCAGCGGATTGAGATTCTCGCGCTGGATGTTCTCGATCAGCGCAACCGCGACTGCGGCCTCATCGGGAATGTCGCGTATCACGACCGGCACATCGTGCAGCCCGGCCATCTGCGCGGCGCGCCAGCGGCGCTCGCCGGCAATGATCTCGTAGCGGGCCTGGCCGCCGCCATCCACCGGGCGGACCACGATCGGCTGGACAATGCCCTGGGCGCGTATGGATTCGGCAAGCTCGGCCAGCGTTTCCTCGCGCATATCGGACCGCGGCTGGTAGCGGCCGCGCTTGAGCAGATCCACCGGCAGCTGTTTCAGCGTGCCATCGGTGTCGGCGGCTGCCGCCGGGCCGGAATCAGCGTCGTTCTCAGGGCGATCCGGGGCACGCCTGGACCGACCATGCGTGGTCAGCAACGCGTCCAGTCCCCGGCCCAGGCTCTTTCGTTTGCTCATCGGATGTCAGCGAGGCGTTTATGGTGCGCCGGATTGTAGCAGCGGGCTGCCTGATGACGCGCTCTTCACGCTGCCCTCGCGGCGATTGATCTCGCCAGCCAGCGCCAGATAGGCGAGCGCACCGCGGGAGTACTTGTCGTGATAGAGCACCGGTCGGCCGAAGCTGGGGGCTTCGGCCAGACGCACATTGCGCGGAATCACGGTGCGATACACACGGTCGCCGAAATGGTCCATCAGCTGCGATGACACCTCGTTGGCGAGGTTATTGCGCGGATCGAACATGGTGCGCAGGATGCCGTGCACTTCGAGGTCCGGATTCGCCTGCTCGCTGATCTGGTCAATCGTATTCAGGAGTGCGGTCAGCCCTTCCAGCGCGTAGTACTCGCACTGCATGGGAATCAGCACGCGGTCGGCCGCGACCATCGCATTCACGGTCAGCATGTTGATCGCCGGCGGGCAGTCGATGAGCACGTAGTCGTAGCGGTCAGCGACGGGTGCCAGCGCATGTTTCAGCCTCAGGTCGCGGTCATCTTCTCCGAGCAGCTCCACCTCGGCCGCGGAGAGTTCCTGATTGGCGGGCAGCAGATCGAAGCCGCCTTCGTCCACCCTGACTACGGCCTGGTCCAGTGCCAGTCCGTCGAGTATGACGTCGCAGACGGTCGCTTCCAGCGCCGTCTTGTCCACACCCGATCCCATCGTCGCATTGCCCTGCGGATCCATGTCGATCAACAGCACACGACGCTGCGTCGCAGCCAGTGACGCGGCGAGATTCACGCAGGTGGTGGTCTTGCCCACGCCACCCTTCTGATTCGCGATCGCTATGACTCTCGCCATCCGTCCCTCTCTGATCGGCCCCGATTCATCTGTCCGTTCCGCCAATGCGCCGTGCCGGCACGACATCGCCCCGTTATCAGGCCATGCGCTCAAGCTGCACGATCGAGCTGCTCGTACCGGCAATCGCCGTGACGGCCCGGGCATCTGTGATCGGCACGGTAACAAAACCCTCTGGCAGCGCAGTCGGCTCTTCGGCCACATCCTGCGCCACCTGCGCTGCGGTCAGCAGCAACAGGATACTCCCTGGGCGCGTCACATGCCGTGTGATCGCCGCCAGTTCCGCCGGCCCGACCACAGCCCGGGCCAGTACGGTATCGAAAGGTGCGTCACTGTGGAAATCCTCCACACGGCAATGCGCCACGGTCGCATTGTGCAGCTTCAGCTCGCCAATCACATGGCGCAGGAAATGTACGCGCTTGGCGCGGCTCTCGATCAGCGTGAAGCGACGTTCCGGCGCCGCGATCGCGAGCGGAATGCCGGGCAGACCGGCACCGCTGCCGACGTCGGCAATCGCGTCCCCGCGCAGCAGAAACAGCAGCGCCAGACTCTCGAGCAGGTGTCGGTCGACCATGACAACCGGGTCGCGCACCCCGGTCAGGTTGTAGACGCGGTTCCAGCGCTGCAGCAGGTTCAGGTAATCAGCCAGCGCCTGGAGCTGGCCGCCGGTCAGGCCGAGACCGGAAGACTCAAGGCGCTTCGCTATCCTGTTGCCGCTGATCGCTTGCAAGGCCGGCCCCCGGGGCATGTGCCGGTACGGTCGCGTTGTGCCTGGGGTGTCGGAATCCGGTGATCGGTGACCGGCTGGCTATCACACCGAACGCGGTGACCGCAGACGTTTCAGCGCACCGTGTTGAACAGTCCCGGCTGCGACGCGTAAAAAGCCGCGAGGTCGTTGATGTCCTGATCGCTCAGGCCGGTGGCCATGGGCTGCATCACCAGATCCTGACGTGCCCCGCTGCGATACTCGCGTAACGTGTGTGCGAGATAGGAAGCATGCTGACCGGCCAGATGCGGCCAGTTGGCCGACGGCGCCATGCCGTCCACGCCGTGGCAGGCCACACAGGTTGCGGCTTTCTGTTCGCCCGCCTGTGCCGAACCGCCGCCACGCAGAGGCCTACCGGTGGTTGCACGACCTTCATAGGACGCGAAATATGCCGCCAGGTCGACAATGTCCTGGTCGCTCATGACCGCTGCCTGTCCATGCATGGAGCCGTGCACACGCTGGCCGACACGATAGGCCTGCAGCGCGATCTCCATGTAATCAGCATTCTGGCCGCCGAGTTTCGGCACGTGAAACGCCGGATAGGTATTGCGGTGACCCGGAATGCCATGACAGCCCATGCACGTCTCGGCAAGGATCTGGCCACGGGCGATATCCGGCTGCAGATTGATGGGCTGCAGCATCACAACCTGTTGGGCCTGCCCGAATCCGGTCTGCGCGAAGGCAATCATCGCGATCAGGGCGACTGCGCCCAGCGGCGCAAGAAAAAATTTCTGTCTGAGCAATTCCGTGTCCCTGCGGTTTCTCGCGGACGCTATGGTAGGCAGCTCGGCGCCTGATTGCCAGTCGTGGCTTTCCGAAAGCGGCCCCTGTTGCTGTTCAGCCGGCTTCGACGATACCGGGGTCGCGCAGCGCGCCGGTGGCCAGATCGCGCTTCTTCAGATGGATCAGCAGCAGCGACACCGCGGCAGGGGTCACACCCGGCACGCGTGCGGCCTGACCGAGATCCACCGGCCTTATCCGGGCCAGCTTCTCGCGCACCTCGTTGGACAGCCCGGCGACCTGGCCATAGTCGAGATCCTCCGGCAGCGCCCTGCCGTGCTCGCGGCGCTGGCGTTCTATTTCGGCGCTCTGGCGGGCGACGTATCCAGCGTAGCGGGCATCCGTCTCCAGGCGGCTGGCGAGCTGCTCGCGCTCTTCCGGCGTCAGGGCTGCCATAGCGTCGGTCACACCGACTGACGGCAACGCCAGCAGATCGCTGTAGCCGATGTCCGGGCGGCGCAGCAGCGCTGCCGCCACCGACTCCCGACTCAGTGCACCCAGCCGGTGCCCTTCCGGCACATCGGCCGGCCGCACCACGATGGCTTCAAGCCTTGCCCGCTCGGCATCGAGCTGAGCCTGCTTGCGCTCGAACGCCGCCCAGCGTGCATCGTCCACCAGCCCGAGCTTTCTGCCTGCGGGTGTCAGTCGCGCATCGGCATTGTCCTCGCGCAGCAGCAGGCGGTGCTCGGCACGGCTGGTGAACATGCGGTAAGGCTCGGTGGTGCCGCGCGTGATCAGGTCATCGATCAGCACTCCGATATAGGCTTCTTCGCGACGCGGGAACCACGGTTCGTCGCCACGTACCGCCAGTGCCGCGTTCAGGCCGGCAACCAGTCCCTGGGCGGCCGCTTCCTCGTAACCCGTAGTGCCGTTGATCTGACCGGCGAAGAACAGGCCCGCCACCGCTTTCGTCTCCAGCGTGGGCTGCAGGTCGCGCGGATCGAAGAAATCGTATTCGATCGCATAGCCCGGCCTGGTGATATGGGCGTTGCCGAATCCCGGGATGGAGCGCACCAGTTCATGCTGCACGTCGAAAGGCAGGCTGGTCGAGATGCCGTTGGGGTACACCTCGGTGGTCGTCAGACCCTCGGGTTCGATGAACACCTGATGCGCGGCACGGTCGGCGAAGCGCACGACCTTGTCTTCGATGGAAGGACAATAGCGGGGACCTGTGCCGGAGATGGCGCCGCTGTAGATCGGCGAACGATCCAGCGCGCCGCGAATGATCTCGTGGGTACGCTCCGTCGTGTGCGTGATATGGCAGTGCACCTGACGCGGATGATGCTCGCGCCGGCCGAGAAACGAGAACACCGGCCGCGGTTCATCGCCCGGCTGCGGTAGCAGACCGTTGTAATCGATGGTGCGTCCGTCTATACGCGGTGGCGTGCCGGTCTTCAGGCGACCCACCGCAAGACCGAGCTCACGCAGTTTTGCGGCCAGCCCGGTGGATGGCGGATCGCCCGCGCGACCGCCGTCGTAGTTGACCTGGCCGACGTGTATGCGGCCGGCCAGGAATGTGCCCACCGTCAGCACCACCGTGCGTGCGCGGATTACGATGCCCATCTGCGTGATCACGCCGGCCACTCGACCGTGCTCGATCAGGATGTCGTCCACCCCCTGCTGCAGCAGGGTCAGGTTCGGCTCGGCATCCAGCAGCGCACGTATCGTCTGGCGGTAGAGTGCGCGGTCGGCCTGCGCGCGCGTTGCGCGCACCGCTGCGCCCTTGCTGGCATTCAGGGTACGAAAGTGGATGCCGGCACGATCAGCAGCGCGTGCCATGACACCGCCCAGCGCATCGATCTCGCGCGTGAGATGGCCCTTGCCTATGCCGCCGATGGCCGGATTGCAGCTCATCTGACCGACCGTTTCGAGGTTCTGGGTCAGCAGCAGCGTACGCGTGCCCATGCGCGCGGCGGCCATCGCGGCCTCGGTACCCGCATGGCCGGCGCCCACGACGATGCAGTCGAATGTGGTCGGATAGTCCATAAGCCGCGGATTCTACCAGCCGGCCGCTGCCCGCCTCACCCTTTGCATGGCCGGGCCGGCATGACCACCTTGCCCTGGGCCGTCCCGGCGCCCGAACCACCTTGACCACTGGAGCCGCCTTCGCACGCCGGGCCGGGTCAGCCAGCGCGGCATCACATTACTTGCAGATTCAGTACTGTTCGAAGCTTGGCAAACGATGCAAGGGGAGCGACACTCCAGTCCCATCATGTCGTCAATACCACGTCTCGTGCTGACCGCGCTCGCGATCGTCGCCTGCAGCGGCATACCATCCGCCGCTCACGCGGCCGATGGCGAGCGCTGCCGGCTGCTGATGGATGGCGCGCCGGCGGTATTTGCCGAATGCCTGCCCATGCAGGTGCCCGTGGACCCGGCGCAGCCGGACGGCCCGACCCTGACGCTGTTCGTTGCGCGTATCGCATCGCAGAGCGCGACGCCGGAGGCCGATCCGCTGGTGCTGATCAGCGGCGGGCCGGGCCAGGGAACGGTGGATTTCTATCTGCAGATGCGCGGCGCTTTCGAGCAGGTGCGCCGCGACCGCGATCTGCTGCTCATCGATCAGCGCGGCACCGGGCGCTCGGCGGAAGGTTTCCGCTGCCCCACGCCCGATGATGCGCCGGCACTGGAAGAAGCCAGCCCGCAGTTTCTGGCCGACATGGCCGATACCTGCCTGCAGCAGCTGCAGCATGATCCGCGGCTGTATACCACGTCGGTCGCGGTGCAGGATCTGGATCGGGTTCGCGCGGCGCTGGGGTACCAGCACTGGAACCTCTACGGGGTTTCCTACGGCACCCGGGTCGCGCAGCACTATCTGCGCCGATACCCTGCGCACACACGTGCCCTGATCCTGGATGCAGTGGTGCCTGCCGACGTCGTGCTCGGTCCTGAAATCGGGCCGCTCGCGCAACAGGCGCTGGACGCGATCTTCGATCGCTGCGCCGCCGATCAGGTCTGCGCCGACCGCTTCGGCGATCTGCCAGCCAGCTTTGTCAGCCTGCGCGAAGCCGTGGAAGACGCGCCGGCGACAGTTGCCGCCGCAGACCCGCGCAGCGGCCAGGCGACGACACTGGAGCTGGGCATCCCGCAGCTGCAGGCCGTAGTGCGACTGATGACGTACTCCACGGCAACCGCCGCGCTGCTGCCGCTTACGATTACCGAAGCGGCTGCGGGTAATTACCTGCCAATGGCCTCACAGGCTGCCATCCTGCTGCGCGGGGTGGAGGACGCGATCGGACTTGCGATGCACAACTCCGTGATCTGCACCGAAGACATTCCGTTCGTGGATCCGGACCCGGTAGCCGGCGCCACGGACAGTTTCCTCGGCACCACGGTCGTGGACGGCATGCGCGCCATCTGCGACGTCTGGCCGGCCGGGGTTCTGGATGAGGATTTCAGGGCGCCGCTGGCATCGGAGGTGCCGGTGCTGATGCTGTCTGGCGAGAATGACCCCATCACGCCGCCAGCCTACGCCGAGCAGGCGATTGCGGGCGGGCTGCGCAACGTCAAGCACCTGATCGCCGAAGGACAGGGCCATGGTCTTGCCGCCATCGGCTGCACACCCGCACTGATGCGCGCCTTCCTGCGCAACCCCGATCCCGCGCAACTCGACGGCGCCTGCCTTGCACGCGAGCGTGCCACACCGTTCTTTCTCGACTTCAGCGGTCCGTCACCATGAGCGGTTCTCTCGACCCTGACCCTGAAGCGCCGGGATCCTGCCGATGATAGAAGTGCGCGCGATCAGCAAGCGCTTCGGCAAGGTCGAGGCGCTGAGCAATGTCACCTTCGAAGCGGCCAGTGGTCGCATTACCGGATTGCTGGGTCCGAACGGCGCGGGTAAATCTACGTGCCTTCGTATTCTTTCAACCGTGCTGGTGCCTGACCAGGGCAGCGCCGTGATCGGTGGTGTGGATGTGGTGGCCAATCCGCTGTCGGCCCGTCGCCGGCTGGGCGTGCTGCCGGATGGCGCCGGACTCTATCCACAGCTGACGGCCAGGGAGAACATCGAATACTTCGGCCGGCTGCACGGCATGAGTGGCAGCGCACTGGCGAGACGGGTCGACACACTGGTTCAGCGACTGGATCTGGGCGACATCGCCGCACGCAAGGCCAAGGGTTTTTCGCACGGTGAACGCACCCGCGTCGCACTGGCGCGTGCGCTGGTTCATGACCCGGAACACCTGCTGCTGGACGAACCCACCAACGGACTGGATGTCATGGCGACACGCGAACTGCGCCGCTGGTTACTGGAACTGCGTGCGCAGGGCCGCTGCGTGCTGCTATCCAGTCATGTCATGCAGGAGGTCAGTGCACTGGCGGATGACATCGTCATCATCGCCGACGGCCGCGTCGCCATGTCCGGCACACCGGAGGAACTCGGCCGCCGGTATCCCGGCAAAAGCCTGGAGGACATTTTCGTCGACGCGGTGAGCAACGTCTGATGGGCAACATTGCCCTGACAGTCTGTCGCAAGGAAGTGCTGGACAATGCCCGCGACCGGCGCACGCTGTTTTCCACGCTGGTGTTCGGACCGCTGTTCGGTCCGGTGCTGTTCGCAGTACTGATCAACCTGATGCTGACACAGACCTTTGCGGTGCTCGAGCAGCGGCTCGCCGTACCGGTGATCGGTCAGGAACATGCGCCCAATCTGATCGCGTTTCTTGATGCGCGTGGCATCGACGCCGACGACGAACACGGTCTTGGCGACCTTGACGCCGCAGCGGCCGCAGTGCGCGCCGGCGCCCACGATGTCGTGCTGGTGATCGAGGCGGATTTCGGCGCTGCGCTGGCCGAGGCACGCGGTGCGCGCGTCACGATTGTGTTCGACCAGTCCAACCGTCGCGCCGGTACGCGGGTGCAAAGGGTGCAGGGCGCGCTGAACGCGCAGGCCGAACAATGGCGGGTGATGCGACTCATCGCACGGGGTATCGACCCGGCGGTCATCAGGCCATTGATCGTTGACCAGATGGATGTGTCCACGCCGGCGGGCCGTTCCGCGCTGCTGCTGGGCGTACTGACTTATTTTCTGCTGTTCGCGACGCTGATGGGGGGCTTTTATCTGGCCATCGATACGACGGCCGGAGAACGCGAACGCAAGTCGCTGGAGCCGTTGCTGGCCACACCGGTGCCCCGCTCGTCGCTGCTGCTCGGCAAGCTCGGCGCAACAGTGTTCTACATGCTGGTGTCACTTGCACTGACGCTGGCCGCGTTTACGGTGGCGCTGGCGTATATCCCCATGGAACAGCTGGGCATGAGCTCTTCGTTCACGGTCGTGACCGCGCTGAAGGTGTTTGCGGTACTGGTTCCGTTCACGCCGCTGGGCGCGGCGCTGATGATTGTCGTGGCGTCATTCACGAAAAGCTACAAGGAAGCGCAGACGTATCTCGGTCTGCTGCTGGTGATTCCCACCCTGCCGCTGATTTTCGCGATGCTGCTGAACGTGGAACCTGCCACGCGTCTGATGTGGATTCCGAGTCTCAGTCAGCATCTGCTGATCACCACGCTGTTGCGCGAGGATCCTTTCCAGCTGTCGTGGTTCGCGTTGTCCACAGCCAGCACGCTGGCGCTTGCCGTGGTCTGCGGCTGGATTGCCACGCGACTTTATCGACGCGAAGCACTGCTCGGCTGAACGTCTTCGCAGCATTTCTGAACAGCTTGTCGACGTGTGCGCCGATCACGCATGTAAGGTTGCTCTTGCTGCCGTTATGTCAACGAGATTCGTTGTCAATTGCGAGCACGATCACGGCAGCGCGAGACGCGTTCATTCAAAGTGCGTGCATCGTTGAAACACGGCTTACGCCAGACTTTTTCAAGCATGCCCACCACCACACGAGACCTTTTCGGATCAACCCCCTGGCTCAACGCTCCCTGGCACGATGCACTGACCGGATCGCTGACCCGGCAGCACTTCGTCGATCTGCTGGTGGAGGAATGTCAGCACGCGCGGGAGACCGGCCTGCCGTTCATTCTCCTCATCGCGGATCTTGATGGGCTGCGCGCCATCAATGAACGGGCGGGGATTCGCACCGGCGACGCTGTGCTGGTTGCCGCCAGCGAGCGCATGCGCGAGCTGCTCGCGCGGCACCCTTGGCACAATCTCGATTCCTGCTATTCGCGCTTTGGCGACGACAGCTTTGCGCTGCTCGCGCGCGAGTGCGATCTGGACCATGGTCACAGGCTGGCCGAGGCGTATCGGCGGCGTATTGCGGCAGGACCTGTCGCCGACAGCGGGCTGATCACCGTATCGATCGGTGTCGCACAGTATCAGCCGGGTGAATCCGTGGACGCCCTGGTTTCACGCGCCGATCGTACCTTGCACCTTGCCAAGCAGTTCGGACCCGATCGGGTTGAGGCGGCACCGCTGTCGCACGCGCCGGTGGCACGCTCGAACGTGATTCCGCTGCGGCCGAGGATGCTGGCGCGCGGCTGATGGTCTTCGGCTGACTACTTGCCGATACAGAAGCGCGAGAAGATCTCGCCCAGCAGCTGATCGCTGTCCACCGCACCGGTCAGTTCACTCAGATCCGCCTGCGCTGCACGAAGTTCTTCGGCCGCAAGTTCCAGAGTGCCATCGGACAGGCGTGCGCCGGCTTCATGAACATGACGCTCGGCGCGTTGCAGTGCATCCACATGGCGGGTGCGCGCGCTGAAAGTGCCCGCTGTGTCGCCGGCCCAGCCGGCAAGCTGCTTCAGATGCGCTCGCAGCAGAGGCAGACCCTCGCCGGTCAGTGCGCACAGGCTCACGACCGCAATTCCGTCAGTCTCTGTCAGCGCAGGCTGCTCTGCGATCAGGTCGATCTTGTTGGCGATCAGCGTGAAAGGCGCGGCTGTGGCCTGCGCTTCAGGCTCCCGGGCAGCGTCGCTGGCGGTCTCGCGGGACAGCGCCTGCCTGGCGGCGGAGATCGCAGCGGGCAAGCCATCGCGAATGTCCGCGACCCACAGAACCCGATCCGCACGGCCGATCGCACCGCGCGCGCGACGCACACCTTCGACTTCCACGGGATCTTCGGTTTCGCGAAGTCCTGCGGTGTCGATCACGTTCACCGGCAGACCATCCAGTGACAGATGTTCGCGCAGCGTGTCGCGAGTGGTGCCTGGAATCTGCGTGACGATGGCGGCGTCATGCCCGGCCAGTTGATTCAGCAGACTCGATTTTCCGGCATTCGGGGCGCCGGCGATCACGATCGTGATGCCGTCGCGCAGCACCGCACCCTGACGAGCCTGCGCAGTCAGAGTCTGGAGCCGGGAGAGCAGAACGGCGGCGCGTGCAGCCAGCGGAGCGAGGTCATCAAGGGCCAGTTCGTCGTCGGGAAAATCCAGCCAGGCTTCCACATGCACGCGCAGCTCTGTCATCGCTTCCTGCAACGCGTTCACCTGTTCGGAGAAGCGGCCGCTGAGAGAACGCAGCGCAGCGCGGGCGGCGGAACGCGAGCCGCTGGCCACGAGATCCGCCACTGCTTCCGCCTGGGCGAGATCGAGCTTGCCGTTGAGAAAGGCCCGTAACGTGAATTCGCCAGGCTCGGCGGCGCGCGCACCCAGTGCGAAGGTGGTGCCGAGCAGCCAGTCGCTGACCACCGTGCCACCGTGTCCGTGCAGCTCCACTACAGGTTCGCCGGTATAGGAGTTCGGGGCGGGAAAGTACAGCGCGAGACCCTGATCGATGGCCAGTGCATCCGCATCGCGAAAATGACACAGCTCAGCCTGTCGGGCACGCAATTCGCGGCCGCAGATTCGTTGCGCGATGGCGTGGGCATCCGGCCCGGACAGGCGCACGATTGCTACTGCGGCACCGCCGGGTGCCGTCGCGATCGCGGCGATGGTGTCATTGCGGCGCACGTTGTTCGCGCGGACGCACCCGGAGGCAACTCAGCCGGACGACTGCGGCTGTGCCGCGATGGATTTGTTGATGCGCCATTGCTGCGCCATCGACAGCACGGTGTTCGTGAGCCAGTACAGCACCAGGCCCGACGGGAAGAAGGCAAAAAACACCGTGAACACAATGGGCATGATCTGCATGATGCGCGCCTGCATGGGATCGGGCGGCAACGGGTTCAGGCGCATCTGCAGGAACATCGCCGCGCCCATGAGCAGCGGCAGTACGAAATAAGGGTCGCGCGAGGAAAGGTCGTTCAGCCACAGCATGAACGGCGCCTGTCGCATTTCCACACTTTCAATCAGTACCCAGTAGAACGCGAAGAAGAACGGCATCTGTATCAGGATCGGCAGACAGCCGGCGGCCGGATTGACCTTCTCCTTCTTGTACAGATCCATCATCGCCTGGCTGAGCTTCTGACGATCGTCCTTGTAGCGTTCCTGCAGCGCTTTGAGGCGCGGCGCGAGATTGCGCAT
This sequence comes from Gammaproteobacteria bacterium, assembly GCA_050485685.1. Taxonomy (GTDB): domain Bacteria; phylum Pseudomonadota; class Gammaproteobacteria; order Steroidobacterales; family Rariloculaceae; genus JBJHBP01. The sequence continues at coordinate 189,524 of JBJHBW010000002.1, read as the reverse complement.
CTTGGCCATGGAGCGGCCGCTGGTCTCCGTCAGCTTGTAGAACACCAGCTTGATCAGCAGCGTGACGATGATGATGGACCATCCCCAGTTGCCGACAAAGCCATGTATCCACGACAGCACCCAGAACAGGGGTTGCGCGAGAATGGTCAGAAAGCCGTAGTCGACAGTCAGTTCCAGGCCTCGGGCGGTTTCCCTGAGCTGGTCCTGCAGCTTCGGACCGACGAACAGCTGGAACGGATACTGCAGCGAACCGCCCGGTGGAATTTCACGTACGCCACTGAGCGCGGTCGCAACGTAGTCGTCTGCGCCGCGTGCCGCGACGCGGAAACTGATTTCCTCATCGGGTGGCGGCACCGCAGCGGCGAGGAAGTGATGCTGGATACTTGCCAGCCAGCCGCCGGGCAGTGTCTGGGTGACGGGCTGGCGCTGCAGATCGTTGAAACGGATCTTGTCGTAGCTGCTGCCGTCGTAGAGCACAGGCCCTGTGAACGAATAGGAATCCACACGCATCAGCGAACGCGGTGGCGGACGGTGTTCGCGCAGCATCTGCGCGTAGGCGGCGCCGCGCCACGGTGCGTCGCTCTGGTTATCCAGTTCCAGTGTCAGGCCGACGCGATATTCGCCGCGGCGGAACGTGTAGATCTTGCGGGCAGCGATGTCACCATCGTGCTCCCAGTGAAGGACGACGGTGAGCTCATCCTGACCGTCGGCAAGCCGGTACTCGGTCTGATCGGCGCGAAAATTCGCGATGTGGTTGGGTTCATCACCGCCGGCCGCATCGCGCAGGCCGGTCTGGAACACCCAGCGGCTGCCCGGGTTGTAATCCAGCAGTCTTACAGGAACGTCGGGGCGGTCCTTGTCGACCGGATAACGCGGCAGGTCAGCACGCACCAGATCGCCACCGCGAAGATCGATGACCAGATCCAGGACGTCGGTGCGCACAGTGATGCTGTTCTGCGGCGCCGAAGGCAGCGCCGGCGCGCCGGCTTCTCCATCCTGGACCGCCGGGGTCAATGCCGGGAGTTCATCGGTGCCGGCAGGAAGGGCGGGCATGTCATTGCCGTCCGCCTGTACTGTGGGCTGCGCGACAGGCTCGGAGAAATATCGGTCCCAGGCGACATAGTTCAGCCACAGCATCGCAGCCAGGGTGAGCCACAGAAAAACGCGCAGGTTGTCCATGGCCTCAGGCTCCGAGACGGCGGCTCAGCCGCTGAAAGTGTCGATCAAGACTCGCGCGCAGCACGGGGCCGGGATTGGAAGCGGCGCCAGGTCGTGCAAGCACGACGAAATCCCCGGCAGGCAGTTCTGCCTGCTGGCGGAAAGATTCACGGGCCAGTCGTTTCAGCTTGTTTCGGTCCACTGCTTTTTTTGCTGCTCGCTTGGAGATCGCCAGACCCAGACGCGCGGCATCCATTTCGTTGGAGCGGGCCAGCACCGTAAAGAACGGGTCGGACGATCGTAGCGGATCAGCAAATACGCGGCCAAATTCCGACGATCGGAGCAGCCTGTGCGCGGCCGGAAACGCTGCAGGGCGAGTCGACAATGCTCCGCTGCGGGCGTCGCATCAGTCTAGGGACACAGACGAGCGCGACCCTTGGCCCGGCGCTGGTTCAGCACCTTGCGCCCGCCCCGGGTCGCCATGCGGGCCCGGAATCCGTGGGTGCGCTTGCGGCGCAGTTTGCTGGGTTGGTATGTGCGTTTCATGTTGAACTCAACCATAGTGCAGCTTCCGCAGCCGTGAAGGCTTGGAAACTGCGAGTAAAAACAAGAACATGAGGGCGTAACAGGAAACGCGGCACTGTACGCGCGCGGGCCTGTCGTGTCAATAGGCGGCCAGTTCCGGTGACCTGTGGATAACTGTTGGTGCTCGTATTAGACTGCCCCTTCTTCCGGGCACGCCCCGCGCAATAATTATAGATTCAGTAATCACCGTGTCTGAAAACCCGGCGGTCTCTCCGTCCCTCTGGAGCCAATGTCTCGCTACCCTGGCAGCAGAGCTGTCGGAGCAGCAGTTCAATACGTGGATTCGTCCCCTGCAGGCTGTGGAGGATGGCCCGGTGCTGCGCCTGCTGGCGCCGAACCGGTTCGTCGTGGACTGGGTACGCGGGAATTGTCTTGAGCATATCAACCTTTGGTGGGAGAGCCATCAGGGCGCCGAGGTGCTGCTGGAAGTGGGTAGTCGTCGTGTAGCTCCGACTTCGGTGCCCCGCGCCGCGCCCGTCCCGGTCAGGAAGGAGCCCGTGGCGCCGGACGTTGCCATCGGCAACCGGCTCAACCCTGCGTTTACGTTCGATAATTTCGTCGAGGGCAAGAGCAATCAGCTGGCCCGTGCGGCTGCTGTACAGGTCGGGAGCAACCCCGGCCATGCGTATAACCCGCTGTTCATCTATGGCGGCGTGGGCCTGGGCAAGACCCATCTGATGCACGCCATAGGTAACGCGATCCTGCAGCGCGACAGCGGCGCGCGGGTCGCCTATATCCATTCCGAGCGGTTCGTTGGCGATATGGTGCGCGGTCTTCAGCACAACACCATCGCCGAGTTCAAGCGCTCCTACCGAAGTCTTGATGCCCTGCTGATAGATGACATCCAGTTTTTTGCCGGCAAGGACCGGTCTCAGGAAGAATTCTTCCATACTTTCAATGCCTTGCTTGAAGGTCAGCGGCAAATTGTACTGACCTGTGACCGCTATCCGAAGGAAGTCTCGGGTCTGGAGGAAAGGCTGAAATCCAGGTTCGGCTGGGGCCTTACCGTGGCCATAGAACCGCCTGAGCTGGAAACCTCGGTGGCCATTCTGATGAGCAAGGCACTCAATGACGGCGAAGTGCTGCCGGAGGAAGTTGCGTTCTTCATCGCGCAGCGGATACGTTCCAACGTGCGCGAACTGGAAGGTGCGCTGCGCCGTGTGATCGCCAATTCCAGATTCACCGGGCAACCCATTACGCTTGAGCTCACGCGCGAAGCGCTGCGGGATCTGCTGGCGTTACAGGAAAAGCTGGTCACGATAGACAACATTCAGAAGACGGTAGCCGCGTACTTCAAGATTCGCGTTGCCGATCTGCTGTCCAAGCGCCGCAACCGCTCCATTGCCCGTCCGCGCCAGATCGCGATGGGGCTGGCAAAGGAACTGACCACTCACAGCCTGCCGGAAATCGGCGATGCTTTCGGGGGTCGGGACCATACGACGGTGTTACATGCCTGTCGCAGGGTAAAGGAACTGAGGGACACCGAACTGCGTGTTGCGGAGGACTATAACAACCTGCTCAGAACCCTGACGACATGAGGGTGGGAAAGCTGTGGATAATTTCTGCGCCGGTTTTCCCTGACAGGTTATCAACAGGAAGAATGGATTTTCCGGGGTGGTTGGACGTAGTTATAACTAATTGATAAATAAATATAAAATTAGGTTATCCAGCGATTTCGGCGACTATAACAGTATCAGTAAGTTTTAAGATATACAGGTAATAACAATGAAGTTCAGTGCAGCTCGTGAAACTGTTCTGGGTCCCCTCCAGGCGGTTATCGGTGTCGTTGAGCGCCGTCAGACCATGCCGATTTTGAGCAACGTGCTGCTGGCGCTGAAGGGCAACAGGCTGAGCGTCACGGCCACGGATCTGGAAGTGGAGCTGGTCGCCAACGTCGATGTGGACGGCGAGGCGGAGGGCGAGATCACGGTGCCTGGACGAAAGCTGCATGACATCATCCGAGCACTGGGCGACGGTGCGAAGGTGGAATTGTCGCTGAGCGGGGAACGCGTGACCGTGAAGGCGGGACGCAGCCGGTTTACGTTGTCCAGCCTGTCGGCAGCGGATTTTCCCATCGTCGAGGACATCAATGCCCTGCAGACGCTGACCGTGCCGCAGGAAGGCCTGGGGCGACTGATTGCCAAGACACATTTTTCCATGGCCCAGCAGGATGTGCGCTATTACCTGAATGGCCTCCTGTTCGAGACCAGTGGCAAGAAGCTGCGCGGTGTTGCCACTGACGGACACCGTCTGGCACTGGCGGAGCTTGATCTGGAGCGCAAGGCAGACAAGGCCGAACAGGTGATCGTGCCGCGCAAGGGCGTGCTGGAGCTCAATCGCCTGCTGGACGGGGAAGGCGATGTGGAGATTTCGCTCGGGGCCAACCACATCCGCTTCGGCCTTGGCAGTATACGGATGACGTCAAAGCTGATTGACGGCCGGTTTCCTGATTACAGTCGTGTGATTCCAGTCAACCCGGGGAATGTCCTGGTGGCTGACAGGGCGCTTTTCCGGCAGTCACTGCAGCGGGCAGCCATCCTGTCGAACGAGAAGTATCGTGGCGTTCGTCTGACGCTGGAGCCGAACAGTGTTCTGATTCAGGCCAACAACCCGGAACAGGAAGAGGCCGAAGAGGCGCTGGAGGTCGAGTACAAGGGCGAAGCGATGGAAATTGGCTTCAATGTGACCTACCTGCTGGATGCACTCGCCGCAGTGGACGGTGAGCAGGTGAGCATGGGTGTGACGGATTCCAATTCCAGTTGCCTGATTACGGAAGTAGGGCAGGAAGACGGGAAGTTCGTGGTCATGCCCATGCGGCTCTAGCGCGGAGCTCGCGGCAGGGCAGACGGAAAACGGTGGCCCTACGGAGACTGCGGATCGAAGGGGTGCGCTGCATAGCGCAGGCCGAGATGTCGCTGCATCCGCAGCGCAATTACATCTTTGGTGCGAACGGTGCCGGCAAGACCAGCCTTCTGGAGGCGGTCTTTCTGCTGGGACGTGGTCGCTCGTTCCGTACGCGCCAACTGAAACAGCTGGTGCGTCGCGGGGAAGCGGGGCTCTCGGTTTATGGTGAAACCGACAACGGCCCGGAAGGGGCGGCGCACAGGATCGGTATAGGCTTCAGTTCGTCGGGATTGGCGATTCGGGTGGATGGGGCCAGCGGCAAGGGGCTGCTGGAGCTTTCCACATTGCTGGGTGTTCAGGCGATTGGTCCGGGACTTCACGACCTTGTTGAAGGCGGTCCCGGAGAGCGGCGTCGGTTTCTGGACTGGGGTGTGTTCCACGTGGAACACAATTACCTGGTGCTGTGGCGGCGCTATCGCCGAGTCCTGAGTCAGCGCAATGCCATCCTCAAGCGCGATGGACCTGGGGGCCAGGAAATGCGCAGCTGGACGCAGGCGCTGGCGGAAGCCGGCGAGGCGGTTCATGACGCCCGAAAATCCTATGTAGACAGACTGACTGTGGAGGCTGAAGAGATCGGGCGGGGGCTGCTTGGGGAGCCTGTGAGGGTTCTCTATCGCGCCGGTTGGCGGGACGGGGCGTCGCTGGCGCAAGCTCTGGCGGATTCCGCGGCGGGAGAGGCACGTTTTCGTGTGACCCAGGTGGGGCCGCACCGGGCCGATCTTGGGTTTTATATGGACGCAGGTGCCGTCAGGGACACCGCATCACGCGGGCAGCAAAAGCTGGTGGCCGCGACGCTGCTATTGGCGCAGGCCCGGATTGGAGCGACAGCCGGAGGGTCCCCCGTGCTGCTGGTGGATGATCCGGCGGCTGAACTGGACCTCGGGGCCCGGGAACGCCTGGACTCGGAGTTGGCGAAGACGGGGGCGCAATTGTTCGTCACGGGTCTGTCGGTCGAACAGCTCAACCATGCAGCCGGCTACCCTTTGTTCCACGTGGAACAGGGCAGGGTCCGACAGGTGGTATAATGATCCGGTTTACCTGAAGGCCGGTTCCGCATGAGCCAGAACGAATATACTTCCAAGAATATCAAGGTCTTAAAAGGCCTTGATGCGGTGCGCAAACGCCCGGGCATGTACATCGGCGATACCGATGACGGCACAGGGCTGCATCACATGGTGTTCGAGGTTGTCGATAACTCAATCGACGAAGCGCTGGCGGGCTTCTGCAGCCAGATCAGCGTCACCATTCATCCGGACGAGTCGATCACCGTTTCCGACGATGGCCGCGGCATTCCGGTGGATATTCACCCGGAGGAAGGTCGCTCCGCAGCCGAAGTCATCATGACGGTGCTGCACGCCGGCGGAAAGTTCGACGACAACTCCTACAAGGTGTCCGGAGGCCTGCATGGCGTAGGCGTCTCCGTGGTCAACGCCCTGTCCGAAACCCTGAAGCTGACCATACACAGGGGCGGGCAGATCTATCAGCAGATTTACCACATTGGTGTCCCTCAGGGTGCGCTCGCGGCCGTGGGCAAGACTGAACGCAGTGGCACGACCATCCATTTCAAGCCCAGTCAGAACACCTTTTCGAACATAGAGTTCAATTACGACATCCTGGCCAAGCGGTTGCGCGAACTGTCGTTCCTGAACTCCGGGGTTCGTATTGCGCTGAAGGACGAGCGTGACGATCGCAGCGACGTGTTTCAGTTCGCCGGTGGGATACGTGCCTTCGTCGAGCACCTGAACCGCAACAAGACCACGATCCATCCCACCGTGCTGTACTTCGAGGAGACGCGCGGCGATGTGCACGTGGAAGTGGCGTTGCAGTGGAACGATGCCTACCAGGAAAGCATGTTCTGCTATACGAACACGATCCCGCAGCGCGACGGTGGAACGCATCTGGCCGGTTTTCGTGCGGCGCTGACCCGCACCCTGAACGGCTATATAGAGCGCGAGGGCATAGGCAAGCGCGAGAAGGTGGCGACCTCGGGCGATGATGCCCGCGAGGGACTCACGGCCGTGTTGTCCGTGAAACTCCCTGACCCGAAGTTCTCGTCGCAGACCAAGGACAAGCTCGTCTCATCCGAAGCCAAGGGTGCGGTCGAGGCAGTCGTAGCCGAGCGCCTGGACACCTTCCTGCTCGAGAACCCGAATGAAGCCAAGGTGATCGTCGGAAAGATCATCGAAGCGGCACGCGCCCGCGAAGCGGCGCGCAAGGCCCGTGAGATGACACGTCGCAAGGGCGCGCTGGATATCGCGGGACTGCCGGGCAAGCTTGCGGACTGTCAGGAGAAGGATCCGGCGCTGTCGGAACTGTTTCTCGTTGAGGGCGATTCAGCCGGCGGCTCAGCCAAGCAGGGCCGGGATCGTCGTACACAGGCGATACTTCCTCTTAAAGGAAAAATCCTTAACGTAGAAAAAGCACGTTTCGACAAGATGCTGCAGTCAGCCGAAGTCGGCACGCTGATCACGGCACTGGGTTGCGGTATAGGGCGAGAAGAATTCGATGTGTCCGCGCTTCGCTATCACCGCATCATCATCATGACTGACGCCGACGTCGACGGCTCACATATCCGCACGCTGCTGCTTACGTTCTTCTATCGACAGATGCCGGAGCTCATCGAGCGTGGTCACGTCTATATTGCGCAGCCGCCGCTGTACAAGCTCAAGCGCGGTAAACAGGAGTACTACGTCAAGGACGATGCCGAGCTCAACGCACTGCTGCTGTCCAGTGCGACACAGGATGCCGTTCTGCATACCGGACGATCTGAATTTCCGGTGCTCGAGGGGCAGTCGCTGGAGAACCTGGCACGCCGCTACATGGAAACACGCGCCATCATCGAGCGTTGGGGACGACGTTACGATGCCAACGTTCTGCGCGCGATGATGTGGCTTCCGGAAGTCACGGCCGAGCAGCTCACGAACGACGCATTTCTCTCCGACTGGGCGCGGCAGCTGCAGGAAAGACTGCGCATACTCAACGGCGACGGCCCACGTTATCGGGTCCGCTATGAACCGGCAACCGAAGACACCGACGGTGGCCTTGCCGTCGTGCATGAACATCATGGTGTGAGTACGCCGCGCACGATTCAGAAGGGTTTCTTCCGGTCACCGGAGTACCGGCGCATCGCTTCCACCGGTACCGAGATGAAGGGACTGATTGCCGAAGGTGCCTACGTGCTGCGTGGCAAGGACCGCCACGAGGTGAGCAGCTTTCCCGATGCGGTGGACTGGCTGATGAATCAGGCCAAGCAGGGCCAGAGTATTCAGCGTTACAAGGGTCTGGGTGAAATGAATCCGGATCAGTTGTGGGAGACCACCGTCAATCCGGAGACGCGCCGGTTGATGCAGGTGCGGATAGAGGATGCTGTTGCCGCGGATGAGATATTCACGACCCTGATGGGGGATCATGTTGAACCGCGGCGTGAGTTCATCGAACGCAATGCGTTGACGGTTGCGAATCTGGACGTTTGACTCTTTTTTCTTTGGCCTTTGTCGCGGCGGTCAACGTTGGAAACAGGGCCGTTTGCGGGGACGGCGTGAATACGTCCGTGTAGCCTCGGTGCGGCCATCCATGGCCGCACACGCCCCGCAAACGGCCCTGCTTCCAACGTTGACCTCATTGACGATGGTCGGGATCGGTCGGGATCGCCCGAGACGTTGCGGCTCCGTGGAGTTCGGTACGGGGCGTTCTACCGGGCGCGCAGTTCGGCGACCTTTGCTTCTATCCAGGACTGGGCTTCTTCGTTGATCTCTCTGGGGTCACGGCCTTGTGTTGCGATCGGTGGTCCGATCACCAGGCGCACGGTGCCTGGGCGTTTCCACCAGCCGCGTCGTGGCCAGTAGTCGCCGGCATCGTGCGCAACGGGTACTACGGGCACGCCGGTTTCAGCGGCCAGCAGTGCGCCGCTCAGGCCGTAGCGTCGGGTCTGGCCCGCGGGCATCCTCGTGCCTTCGGGGAAGATCACCACCCACAGGCCTTCCTGCAGCCGCGCGCGACCTTCACTGACCACCTGCTGCACGGCAACCCGTCCCCCGCGGCGGTCAATGCCGATGGGCCGCAACACCTTCAGCGCCCAGCCGAAGAAAGGAATCCACAGCAGTTCCTGTTTCAGTACCCAGGTCTGGCGGGGAAAGATGCGAATCTGTGCGATGGTCTCCCAGGCCGACGAATGCTTCATCAGCACGACGCAGGGTCTGTCGGGCAGTTGTTCCAGCCCTTCTACCCGGTAGTCCAGCCCGCACAGCCGGCGCAACATGAACAGCACCGAGTCCACCCAGCTGCTTGCGGTGCGATAGCGCACGGGATGTGAGAACAGGCCACTGACCAGCACGGCGACCGCGTAGAACGGCACCGACAGAAACATGTAACTGGTGAACAGAATCGACGCGACTTTCCGCGCCGGGCGCCGCGCAGCGCTCACGAACCGGCTTCCAGGAGTTCGCTGACAAACGTGGCGAGGTCCGGGTACACCGCGACGTCGTCGAACTCACCCGCCTCGCGCAGTTTCGCAAGCGTCCCCTTGCCGTATCCGGTCAGCACCAGCACCGGTCTTGCACCGACCGCGCGCGCAGCGCCGATATCACTGCTCTTGTCTCCCACGAAAGGCACATCGCGCAACGAACAGCCGAACTCGCGCTCCACGTTGCGCAGCATGCCCGGTTCCGGCTTGCGACAATCGCAACCCTGATCCGGACTGTGGGGACAGTACTGAATGCTCGCGATCGCACCACCCGCGCGCTTCACTTCTTCCAGCATGCGCTCGTGTACGCGCAACACCGCATCCTCGGACATGATGCCGCGACCAATGCCGGCCTGGTTGGTCACGACGACGATCCGATAGCCTGCGGCATGCAGCCGCGCGATGGCTTCGAGACTTCCAGGCAGCGGATGCCACTCATCGGCATCACGGACATAGTCAGCCGACTCGGCATTGATCACGCCGTCGCGGTCAAGAACGATGAGCTTCATCGCACCGTCAGCCGGATGCCTGACCCAGCCGGGCGGCCAGCCATTCCGAGATCCCGGCAACCGGAATCCTCTCCTGGCTGCAGGTATCACGCTCGCGGACCGTCACCGTGTCGTCGCTGAGCGTCTGCCCGTCAATCGTGAAGCAGAACGGTGTGCCGGCCTCATCCTGGCGCCGGTAACGTCGCCCGATCGCGCCCTTGTCGTCGTAGTAGACGTTGAACCGGCGTCGCAGGGATCGGTAGATCGCCAGCGCCCGCTCCGGCATCTGTTCCTTTCTGACCAGCGGCAGCACAGCCGCCTTGATCGGCGCCAGTCGCGGATGCAGTTTCAGCACGGTGCGTGCCTCACCGCCAACTTCGTCTTCGCAGTAGGCATCACACAGGAAGGCCAGCGCAGCACGATCGGCGCCGGCCGACGGCTCGATCACGTAAGGCAGGAAACGCCGCTTCTCCGCATCCGGTTCCGCGTCGTCAAAGTAGCGCAGATCCTTGCCGCTGATCTCCATGTGTCGGCCAAGATCGAAGTCAGTGCGATTGGCAATGCCTTCCAGCTCGCTCTGGCCGAACGGAAACTCGTACTCCACGTCCGCACAGGCCGCGGCGTAATGCGCCAGTTCGTCCTGCTCGTGTTCGCGCAGATGCAGCCGTTCACGGCTCAGGCCCAGATCCAGATACCACTGATAGCGGCGATCCCGCCACCAGGTGTACCAGCCCGCAGCATCCTCACCGCGACAGAAGAACTCGATTTCCATCTGCTCGAACTCACGACTGCGGAACGTGAAGTTGCGCGGATTGATCTCGTTGCGGAAAGCCTTCCCGATCTGCCCGATGCCGAACGGCAGTTTCACACGCGCCGTATCACAGACATGCTTGAAGTTGACGAATATTCCCTGCGCCGTTTCCGGGCGCAGATAGGCAATACTGGAATGATCCTCCAGCGCCCCCACGTGCGTCTTGAACATCAGATTGAACGCGCGCGGTGCGGTCAGTGTCCCGGGCTCACTGGCGCCGGGGGCGAAAACGCGCGACCGCAGCGCTTCATCCTGCAGGGCACCCGGCACCGCCCGGATCCCGGTGATCTCCGCCTTCCCGCCCGGCCCCGTCGGGCTGCGCATCAACGACGCGATACGCTTTCTGTGCGGCGCCAGCAGCTCCTCTCTGTCGCTGGCACTGACGTCGCCATGGGTTGCGAATATCGCCGTCTGGCCGGGCGCAATCTCCAACGCGCCGGCGCCGGCCGCTCCGCCGTCGACCAGGACCTCGAACAGCGCAAGCTGATCGGCACGGTAGCGGACCCGCGTCTCGCGGCAGTCCACCATCGGGTCGCTGAAGCCGCCGACGTGTCCGCTGGCCTCCCAGACACGCGGATTCATCAGCAGTGATGCGTCCAGACCGACCATGGAGAACGCGGACGGTGCACCAGAGGGCGCGGCCGTCTCGTCGTGCTGGCTGATCATGTCCTCCCACCAGGCCTGCTTGATATTGCGCTTCAGCTCCACGCCCAGCGGTCCGTAATCCCAGCAGCCGTTCAGGCCGCCGTAGATTTCGCTGGACGGAAATATGAATCCGCGCCGCTTGCACAGCGCGACGATCTTATCCATCAGTTCCATATGTTTCCCCGGCCTGACCGGCCTGCAAGGCCGGCAAGTATACCGATCACGGACCGTTCTGGCCGTCATGGTTGCCTGCACCGGCACGGTGTGCACTGCGCAAAGCTGGTGCTGGCCCCTGCCAAATGCACTACGATGAGGCATATCTGCCACGTGCCTGCGCCATATCAGTGCAGACTGGTCATGCTCCGCTGGGTCGAGTCTAATTTTTTCAATGACTTAACCTTTCTGCCGGGCTGGCACAGAAAGTGCACATCTTCAGGCTCTGAAAGCGGGCAGCACCGGATTGGTTCCGGCGGGCACCTGAAACTGGAAACCGTTGCGAATCTTTCGCGACCGGACAACGACATAACGGAGGAGAGAACATGTCGCCAGCGGACGTTTTGAAACTGATGAAGGAAAAGGGCGTCAAGTTCGTGGACCTGCGCCTGACCGACACCCGGGGCAAGGAACAGCATGTGACCCTGCCCGCCCACGCCATTGACGACGCCTTCTTCGAGGAAGGCAAGATGTTCGATGGATCATCTATCGCAGGATGGAAGGGCATTCAGGACTCGGACATGATCCTGATGCCGGACTCTTCATCTGCGGTCATTGACGTGTTCTGTGAGGAGCCCACGCTGAACATGCGCTGCGACGTCTACGAGCCGGCGACAATGCAGGGCTACAGCCGCGATCCCCGTTCACTGGCCAAGCGCGCCGAAGACTACATGCGCTCAACGGGCATCGCCGATGAAGCGTACTTCGGTCCGGAGAACGAGTTCTTTGTCTTCGACGATGTGCGCTGGTCGGTTGCGATGCAGGGCGCGTTCTACGCGATCGATTCTGCCGAAGCGCACTGGCAGTCCGGCAAGGTCTCGGAGGCCGGCAACACGGGCCACAGACCGACAGTCAAGGGCGGTTACTTCCCGGTGCCGCCGGTGGATTCGCTGCACGACATGCGCTCCGCGATGTGCCTGGCACTGGAGGAAATGGGGCTGGTCACCGAAGTGCATCACCACGAAGTGGCCACTGCCGGACAGGGCGAGATCGGCGTGCGCTTTGCAACGCTGACCCGCAAGGCCGACGAAGTGCAGGTGCTGAAGTACGTTGTGCTGAACACCGCGCACAGCTATGGCAAGACGGCGACTTTCATGCCCAAGCCACTGGTGGACGACAACGGCAGCGGCATGCACGTGCATCAGTCGCTGTCCAAGGATGGCAAGAATCTGTTCAGCGGTGACGGCTACGGCGGCCTGTCGGAAACGGCCCTGTACTACATCGGTGGCATCCTCAAGCATGCCCATGCGATCAACGCATTCACGAACGCCAGCACGAACAGCTACAAGCGTCTCGTGAAGGGTTTCGAAGCGCCGACGCTGCTGGCCTACTCGGCCCGCAACCGCTCTGCCGCGATTCGGGTGCCCTACGTCGCCAATCCCAAGGCAAGGCGTGTCGAGGTCCGGTTCCCGGACAGCTCCGCGAATCCCTACTTCGCATTCAGCGCACTGCTGCTGGCGGGACTGGATGGTATCAAGAACAAGATCCATCCGGGCGAAGCCATAGACAAGGATCTGTATGACCTTCCTCCTGAAGAGGAGAAGGCCATTCCGACCGTGGCGTTCAGTCTGCAGCAGGCCCTCGAGGCTCTCGACAAGGACCGTGACTTCCTGAAGGCCGGCGATGTGTTCAGCGACGATCTGATCGATGCGTACATTGCGCTGAAGCAGCAGGAAATCCTGCGCCTGCAGAAGACCACTCATCCGGTCGAGTTCGACATGTACTACAGCCTCTGATCCGGGGCGGTACGGGACTTAAGTTAAGCCAACGGTGCGGCGGGGTTCACATTCTCCCGCCGCGCCGGTTGGCGCCCCGCCTGGTTGGGGCTAAGCTTCGAGGAATGAGAACGTGGCTGATCGTGACGTTACTGTTCTGCGCAGGCAGCACCGCGCTGGCGCAGGTATGGACGTGGACCGACGAGACCGGCCAGGTGCATTATTCCGACCGGCCGGTGCCGGGTGCCAGGCAGATCGAACTGAGTTCCGCGCAGACCATTCCCATGCCACGGGCCGAGCCGCCAGCGACCTCATCGGGGCAGTCAGCTGCGGATCCGTCGCAACGGTACACGCTGGGGGTGTCCAGCCCGGCCGCCGACGAGACGCTGTGGAACATCGGCGGCACACTCACCGTAGAAGTGCAGCTGACGCCGGAACTGCTGGCGGGGCACCAGGTCGATCTGGTGCTGGACGGCCAGCGTCAGGACCTCGCGCGGCGCATTCCACGTTTCGTTGTGGACGCAGTCTGGCGCGGAGAACACACCTTGCAGGCGGTGATCATCGACCAGACGGGCCGCGAATTGCAGCGCTCCGATCCGGTCACATTCTTTGTGCAGCAGACCAGCATCCAGAATCCGTTCAATCCGAACGTGCCGCGCCTGGCGCCACCGCAGAACATTCCGGGCCGGTAAGCGGCACACGCAGTGCCGGGTCGCCGGCTTCCGGCGCACGGCCACGCAACCGTGCCCGCGCGGATCATCGTGAAATGCTCGGCAGTCTTCAGACCGCCGTACTGCTGCTCGATCACGATCTCACCTGCGCCTTTCTCAACTCCGCCGCGGAGAACCTGTTCGGTGTCAGTGAACGACAGGTACTTGGTCGGCCAGTCGGCGCAGTGCTGCAGGCCGCCAACGATCTCGTCGCACTGTGTCATCGGGTTCTGAAGAGCGGCACCACCTTCCGGCTTCGCGAACTTGAGCTTCGTGTTGCCGACCGTCATCTGAAACTGGACTGTCACGCCACGCCGCTCGAATACGACGGCGGCGTGCTGCTGGAATTCACCGACACCGAAAGAGACCGCCAGCTGCGCCGTGACGCCGATCTGGTCACGCAGCAGCAGCTCAGCCGTCGCATGGTCGCCCAGCTCGCGCATGAAATCCGCAATCCCCTGGGCGGACTGCGCGGCGCGGCGCAACTGCTGGAGCGACAGTTGCCGGGGCAGGATCTGAAGCGTTACACGCGCGTCATCATCGAAGAGGCCGATCGTCTCAATGCGCTGGTGGACAACATCCTCAAGGCCGGTGGTGCACCCAGGCAGGAGCCGACCAACATTCACCAGATCACCGAACATGTGGCGAAACTGATTGCGGCCGAAAAGCCCGACGGCGTCGCCCTGGTGCGTGATTACGATCCCAGTCTGCCGCCGCTGAATGTGGATCGCAGCCAGATGATCCAGGCCTTTCTGAATCTGGCGCGCAACGCGCTTGAAGCCGTGGGAAGCAGCGGTCGCCTGGTGTTCCGCACGCGCGCGCTGTCGAACTACAACCTTGGCGGCGAGCAGCACAGGCTGGTGCTGTCAGCCGAGGTCGAGGACAGCGGTCCGGGCATTCCCGACGACCTCAAGGAAACGATCTTCTATCCGCTGGTCACCGGCCGAACCACCGGTACAGGGCTGGGACTGACCATTGCGCAGGATCTTGTGAGCCGCAACGGCGGCGTGATCGAGTTCACCAGTCAGCCGGGCCGAACCGTATTTCACATGCGCCTGCCTGTACAGAACGGCGGCGGAGGAGGAAAAGCCTGATGGCGACACCGGGTCTGAATGTCTGGGTCGTCGACGACGACGAATCGGTACGCTGGGTACTGGAACAGGCTCTGAAGCAGGCACAGATGTTGCCGCGCTGTTTCGAGTCTGGCCACGCGTTCTTTCGCGCACTCGCACGTGAGAAGCCGGATGTCATAGTCACCGACATTCGCATGCCCGACATGACGGGTCTTCAGCTCATGGATCGTCTGGCCGGTACCGATCCGGACATACCTGTGATCGTGATTACCGCGCACTCGGATCTTGAAAGCGCGGTGTCCGCCTATCGCGGCGGTGCATTCGAGTATCTCCCCAAGCCGTTCGACATCGACGAGGCGGTGGAGCTGGTTTCGCGCGCCGCGCGTCAGAACGGTCGCGCCTCCGAGGAGGCCGGATCGAAAAAAGAACCCAGCCGTATCATCGGTCAGGCACCTGCGATGCAGGAGGTCTTCAGGGCCATAGGCAGACTGTCGCGATCCAGCATGACGGTCCTCATCACCGGTGAGTCGGGCACCGGCAAGGAACTCGTCGCCCGTGCGCTGCATGACAATTCACCGCGCGCCAGCGCTCCTTTCGTCGCGCTGAACACATCGGCGATTGCCGCGGAGCTGCTGGAGTCAGAGCTTTTCGGCCACGAAAAAGGCGCGTTCACGGGTGCCACCGAGAGGCGCATCGGTCGTTTTGAACAGGCCGATGGCGGCACGCTGTTCCTGGATGAGATCGGTGACATGTCGCCCGCCCTGCAGACCCGACTGCTGCGCGTGCTGGCAGAGAACGAATTCTTCCGCGTCGGCGGCCAGACGCCGATCAGGGTGGATGTGCGGGTGATCGCGGCAACGCACCAGGACCTTGCCCAGGACGTGAAGGAAGGCCGATTTCGCGAGGACCTGTTCCATCGTCTTAACGTGATGCGTATCCAGGTGCCACCTCTGCGTCATCGCAAGGAAGACATTCCGGAGCTGACGCGCTTCTATCTGGATCAGGCGGCGCGTGAACTGAGTGTGGCGCCGAAGACGCTCAGCGGTGAGGCCGAATCGCTGATGCTGGAGTACGACTGGCCCGGCAATGTGCGCGAACTGGTGAACTGCTGTCGTCGGCTGACGGTCGTCGCAGCGGGACGGGAAATTGTTGCCGCCGATCTGCCGCGGGAACTTGGCGGCGCGACGACCCAGGGCAGCGGCGACTGGACGGCAGGGCTGGCTCAGTGGGCTGAGACCCAGCTGGCTGGCGGACCTCCCGAGCCGCTGCTGGACCATGCCCTGCCGGCTTTCGAACGCACCCTGATCGTGGCGGCCCTGCGGCGCGCGCGCGGCAAGCGCCTGGAAGCGGCGAAGCTGCTGGGCTGGGGGCGCAACACGCTGACCCGAAAGATTCGCGAGCTTGGATTGGAAGGCCGGGTCTGAACCGGCGCCCGTCTCACAACAGTTCGCGCCGCTGGATGTCGGCGATGATGGTTTCCGCAAGCTTCAGCGCAACCACACCGTCTTCACCGGTGACTTCGCACGGCAGATCGTCCTGAATTGAGCGCACGAACGCGGAAGTCTCGGCCAGCAGCGCATCGCCCTTCTCAAGACTCCAGCTCTGCACGCTCAGCGGCGGACCGTCGGTTGCGGGATTGTCGGTACTGATTACCCGCTGCACCTCGCCCTTGCCGAAATCGATGGACAGATACTGCTGGTGCTGAAAGACGCGGAACTTGCGTTGCGCATTCGTAGACACACGTGATGCCGTCACATTCGCAATCGCTCCGTTGTCGAACTCGATACGTGCATTGGCGATATCGGTGCTTGACGTCAGCACCGCGATGCCGACCGCCGAGACCTTGACCGGATTGGCGTTGACCAGCGACAGGATCACGTCCAGATCGTGGATCATCAGGTCCAGTACCACATGCACGTCCGTGCTGCGTGGCTTGAACGGCGCCAGTCTGTGGCACTCCATGAATCTGACCGCGCTTAGCTCGTCGCGTGCCGACAGCAGCGCCGGATTGAAACGCTCGATGTGACCCACCTGCAGCTTCAGGCCCCGGGCGGCTGCGAGTTCCGTCAGGATCGAACCCTCGTCGCTGGTCCGCGTCATCGGTTTCTCCACCAGCACATGCACATCGTGCTCGAGAAAGAACTTCGCGATCTCGAAGTGCGTGGCGGTATCCGATGCAATCGTGACGGCGTCTACGCGACCGACCAGATCCCGGTAGTCGGCAAAGAACGCGGTGTGGCAGGCTTCGGCAACCCCCTGCCCGACATCGGCCCGCAGATCCGACACTCCGACAAGGTCGGCGTTCGCCAGTGCCGCATACTTTTCGGCATGAAACCGGCCGAGATAACCGGTTCCGATCACGGCTGCGCGCACCTTACTCGCCACGCGCAAGCCCCCGCTTCGAACCGTTGATGAAAGCAATCAGGTGATCGATGGATGGCGTGAGATCGCATTCGGATTCGATTCGCGTCAACACCTGTTCGACGTTGAGGCTGCGGTCCATGACCAGTCGCAGCGCATGGTCTATGTTGCGTCTTCCTTCGGCGGAATACCCGGCGCGCTTCAGTCCCACGCGATTGGTGGCGCGTGGCGTGGCCCAGTGTCCCTCGGCAACGGCATACGGAACGATGTCCTTGTTGGCAAAAGAGCCTGCCACCAGAAACGAATAGGCACCGAGGCGAACGAACTGGGTCACGCCTGCCAGCCCGCTGAGGAGGGCGTGATGCTCGACGGTCACATGCCCGGCAAGCTGCGTGCCGTTGGTGATGATCACGTGATCACCGATGTCGCAGTCGTGACCGATGTGCACGTACGCCATGATGAACGTGTGATCGCCCAGTTTCGTGACGCCGCCGCCTTTCGGTGTGCCCAGACTGATGTTGGCGTACTCGCCGATGCGATTGTGATCGCCGATGATCAGCGCGGTGCTGGTGTCGTCATAGGACAGATCCTGTGGCGGACCGCCAAGTGCCGCGCCGTGCTGAATGTAATTGTGCTCGCCAATGACGACCCGTCCGTATTGACTGCCGATGCGGGCGTGGGACTCGACGACCGTATGGGCGCCTATGGTGACATCGCCCACCAGTACACAGAACGGGCCGATTTCCGCGTCTTCGGATATCTTCGCCTGCTCCGACACCACGGCGGTGGAATGAATACTCAATTGAACTCCTTGCAGCGCGCCTGCCTGAACTCCGTTTTCCCTGTGCGCGCCGCACCCTGATACACCAGAGTGGCGCATCAGGGCAAGCGCGCCCGCCCGACAGCACGAATCAATGGTGCATAATCGACTGGCTGTCAGCCAGCGCGGCACCGCAAACGCAGAGCAACCGATGCCGGCGAATCTTTCACCCGACTACAAGAAGGCCGAACAGGCGTTCCGCGCGGCGCGCGACGATCGCGACAGGCTGGCCTGTCTCAAGGAGATGCTGCGCACCATTCCCAAGCACAAGGGAACCGAGCATCTTCAGGCGGACATCAAGAGCCGCATCAAGCAGCTCACCGAGGAACTCGCCGGGCCGCGCAAGGGCGCGGCGCGCAGCGGCCCCGTGCACAGCGTGCGTCCCGAGGGTGCTGCACAGATAGCCATGCTGGGGCCGCCGAATGCCGGCAAGTCCGCGCTGCACATGAAGCTCACCGGATCACGCGCCGAATGCGGCCCTTATCCCTACACCACGCACGAGCCCATGCCCGGCATGCTGGCCTTTGAGGACATTCACTTCCAGCTCGTCGATCTGCCGCCGATCTCCGCGGACTGGTTCGAGGGCTGGTTCATTACGGCATTGCAGAACGCCGATGCGGCCCTGCTGGTCGTGGACATTACCGATCCCGACTGCACTGAACAGGTGGCCGTCATCCTGAGCCGCCTGGCCGAAAAGCGGGTTTTCCTCTCGCCCCGCTGGCCCGTTGACGACGAACCGGACCCCTCAACGGCTACAGACGATGACGCGATTGACGCCGCCGATGACGAACCGGACCCGTTCCGCATCGAGCTGCCCACCCTGCTGCTCGCCAACAAGACCGATCTGCATCACGACCCGGATGACGTTCGCGTACTCAAGGAACTGCTGGACGTTCGTTTCCCGGCCCTGGATGTCTCTGCCGAAACCGGCGTCGGTCTGGACGCTATCGCGCCGTTCCTGTTCCGCCACCTCGGCATCGCGCGCGTCTACACCAAAGCCCCCGGTAAACCCGTCGATCGAGACAAGCCGTTCACCGTACGCCGCGGCGCAACCGTCCAGGAGGTCGCCCGCCTCGTCCACAAGGACATCGCCAGCTCACTAAGATACGCACGCGCCTGGGGCCGCGATGTCTTCGACGGACAGCAGGTAGGCCCCGAACACCCCGTATCCGACGGCGACATCATAGAGCTGCACATGCACTGACCCTGTGGGAAGTTCAGGAAGGTCGCTGAGTCGTGCGGGGCCGTTTGCGGGGCTTGTGCGGCCATGGATGGCCGCACCGAGGCTACATGGATGTATTCACGCCGTCCCCGCAAACGGCCCCGCATGAATCAGCAACCGCCGCGACACCCTCACCAATCACCCACTGGCCGGCAAATCCACCGCCCGCGCCGTATTCAGCGTCCCCGTCAGCTCACCCACCGACCCGATGCCATGCCCGGAGAGATAGTCGTCTATCCCCGCATTGATACGACGCACCACCATAGGGTCATAGAACAGCGCCGTACCCACCCCCACCGTACTCGCCCCGGCAATCAGAAACTGCAGCGCATCGTCGGCCGTCTCTATCCCGCCCTGACCGATCACCGGAACCCCGCGACTGCGCGCATGCTCATGAACCTGATGCACCTTCAGCAACGCGATCGGCTTGATCGCAGGGCCTGAAAGCCCGCCCTGTACATTGCCTATGATCGGCCTGCGCGTGGACGTGTCCACCGCCATGCCCATCACGGTATTGATGACCGCCAGTGCATTGCTGCCCGCCTCTATGCATGCGATCGCATTTGCAACGATGTCGGTCTGGTTCGGTGACAGCTTGGTGATCAGCGGCTTGTCCGTAACGCGGCGGCAGGCCTCGACCACCCGCGCCGACATCTCGGGGTAGTTGCCGAAGGCGACCCCACCCTCTTTCACGTTGGGGCAGGAGATGTTGATTTCCATCGCGTCTATGGGCGAGTCGTCGAAACGCCGCGCAACCTCGGCGTACTCTTCGATCGTGGAACCGCAGACATTGGCGATGAAACGGGTCTCGGAGAAATCCAGCGTCGGCAGAATGTGTTTGACGACATGGTCCACCCCGGGATTCTGCAGGCCGATGGCGTTCAGCATGCCGGCGGCGGTTTCCCAGACACGGTGCGGCGGATTGCCCAGGCGCGGTTGCAGCGTCGTGCCCTTGAGCACGATGGCGCCGGCGTCGCGGTTGGAGAACCCCTCTATGCGCGTGTACTCCTCACCGAAGCCCACGCATCCCGACAGCAGCACCACCGGCGAGTTGAGCCTGAGGCCGCAGAAATCAAGCGCAAGGCGGCTCATTGCCGGCAACCGTCTCCGAATCCATGAACGCGGTATTATCAGTCAGCGGCCGGCGCAACACCAACAACGCCCGAGCGCACGGAAGCAGACCTGTCATGTTCCATCTCATCCTCTACCAGCCGGAGATCCCGCCGAACACGGGCAATGTGATACGGCTGTGCGCGAACGTGGGCGCGACGCTGCATCTGGTGCACCCGCTGGGTTTCTCCATGGACGAGCGCAGCCTGCGCCGTGCGGGTCTGGATTACCGTGAGATGGCTCGCGTCCATGAACACGGCTCGCTGGAGGAGTGCCTGCATGCGATTGGCGTTCGCGAGCCCTGGGCAATGACCACCCGCGCGACCCGCTCACTGTTCGATGCTCGCTTCGCCGCAGGGGACGCGTTCCTGTTCGGCCCCGAGACGCGTGGCCTGCCGGATGAACTGCTGGCCGCGATGCCACCCGAGCGTCGCCTGCGCATTCCGCTGAGAGCGGGTAATCGCAGCCTCAATCTCTCCAATGCCGCCGCGGTGACTCTGTATGAAGCGTGGCGGCAGAACGGCTTCGGCGACTGAAGGCATGGCGTCGGCGATCTGGGTGATACTCGGGGGGGCGATTGGCGGACCGCTGCGTTTCGCGCTCGCGCACTGGGTGGGACTGCGAGCGGGCGAGCAACTGCCCTGGGGCACACTGGCCGTGAATGTAACGGGTGCCTTCGCGATAGGGATACTGGCGGCAACAATCATCGGACCGGAGGGGATCACGCAGCCGGCCGCCTGGCAGCTGCTGGCGGTGGGCCTGCTCGGGTCATACACAACGGTATCGTCGTTCAGCCTGCAGACGCTGGTGCTGCTGCGCGAGGGCAGGCGCGATCTCGCCGTCTGGAACACGCTGCTGTCAACAGGGCTGTGCCTTGCGGCCGTGAGTGCCGGCTGGCTGCTGGCACGCGCGGTGATGAACGTGGTGGCGGCATGAGCGCGCCGCGCACATCGCTGCTATACCTTTCCATTGCGTTGGGCAGCCTGCTCGGTGCGCTGTGCCGCTGGTTGCTGTCCACACCCCAGATTAGTCCCGTGGCCGACGCGCTCCCCTGGTCGACCTGGTTCGTCAACGTCAGCGGCTCGTTTCTGATCGGGCTGTGCGCGGTGCTGACCGCACCGGACGGACGCTGGCCGGCGGGTGTCTATACGCGGCAGTTCATGATCAGCGGCGTACTGGGCGGGTACACGACGTTTTCAATTTTCAGTCTGGAGACGCTTGCACTGCTGCAGGTCGGGCGTGTGGACCTGGCGGCGTTGACGGTGGTCATTTCCGTGGCCGGGTGGCTGATCGCCGTCGCGGCCGGATTCTCACTCGGTGAGCGTCTGAACCGTCAGGTCTGAACTGTCGCGACGGTTTGCGACGGGCAGCTGCGCGCCGTTTCGTCCCGCGCCTGTGACCGCCGTGCTGTCCCGCGCCGGGCAAATTGTCTAGGATGCGCGCCCTATGGACTGGATTCAGGCAATCGTACTCGCCCTCGTTCAGGGCATCACCGAATTTCTTCCGATCTCCAGCGCCGGCCATCTGATTCTGGTGCCGGTACTGACGCCCTGGGAGGATCAGGGTCTTGCCTTCGATACCGCACTGCATCTGGGTAGCCTGATCGCGGTGGTCTGGTATTTCCGCCATGAGCTGAGGTCCATGGTGGTGGCATGGCTGGCGTCTGTGCGCCACCGGCGGCTGAGCCCGGACGCGCGTCTGGCCTGGGCCGTCGGTCTCGGCACCATCCCGGTCGGTCTGGCGGGGCTGACCTTCCGTCACGAAGTGGCGGAACTGGCACGCGATCCGCTTGTGCTCGCATTTGCGCTGATCGGTTTCGGGCTGCTGCTCGGACTTGCCGACTGGAAATGGCGCGGGGCGAAGAGTGAGTACCAGATCGGCTGGCGCGAGATCACGGCGATCGCGTTTGCGCAGGCGCTGGCGCTGATTCCGGGCACATCGCGCTCGGGCATCACGATGACCGCGGCTCTGTTCATGGGCATGAGTCGTGAAGGGGCCGCGAGGTTCTCGTTCCTGCTGTCGATTCCGGTGATCTTTCTCGCCGGGACGCTGGAAGTGACGCAGCTTGCGCGTTCGGACATTGCGGTGGACTGGATGATGATGCTGATCGCGACGATCGTGTCCGGCATCAGCGCCTATCTGTGCATACACTATTTCCTCGCTTTCATTCGGCGCATAGGTATGCAGCCATTCGTGGTCTATCGTGTCGTTCTTGGCATCATTCTGCTGTCGATATTCTGGCGGCCGTTGAGTGGCCATGCGTAAGCTGCTCGTATTCCAGCACGTGGCGGCAGAACCGCTTGGGATGCTGGACCCGATGTTTCGCGATGCCGGGTTCCGCATCCGCTACGTGAACTTCCAGCGCACGCCCGACGCGCGCGTATCCATCGGCCGTTATCACGGCCTGGTCGTGCTGGGCGGGCCCATGGGTGCCGACGACGATGCGCTGCATCCGCATCTGACGTACGAACGCGACGTGATACGCGAGGCGGTGGAATCGGGCATGCCGGTGCTCGGCATCTGCCTGGGCGCGCAGCTGATGGCGGCCTGCATGGGGGGAACCACGCTGCGCGGCGCGGCACCGGAGTTCGGCTGGACCCGCGTGCAAGCCACCGAGGCAGGCCGCGCCGATCCGCTGTTCGCGCACTTCGACGGCTCGGAACCGATATTCCAGTGGCATTCGGACACCTTCACGCTGCCGCCGCAGGCGGTACACCTCGCCGAGTCGCGACGCTGTCCGCACCAGGCCTTCCGGATCGGCGAGAACGCCTACGGCGTACAGTTTCACCTGGAAGCCGACGCGGCACTGATACGACGCTGGATCGGTGCCCACGATCAGGTACCGGAGCTCGATACCGGCGGTGCGCCCTTCGATGCCGAAGCGGCGCTGCTGGCCACCCATCGCCACATGCAGCGTGCCCGGAGCCTCGCGCAACAGGTGTTCGGGGAATTCATAGGCCGCTTTTTCAGTTTTCGCCGCCGCCGCGCGCTGCCTTCGCGCTGACCGCCGGCGTCGCCCGCGCGAGTGTCTCTGGCGCCGCCCCCACGACCCGACCCACTCGGCAAACATCGCGGCCACAAGACGATTTCCGCGCTTTCTGAGAACGGTGTCCTTGAGCTCCGTGTGCGATCCCGCCACGCTGTGTGGCAATGAACATCCTGCCACGCATGGACATTCCCGACCTGCCCGACTCGCCTCATGCGAGGGAACTGCGACGCGGGCGCATTCGACTGCGTTTCGACGAGCCACTGGAAGGGCAGTACCTCGCCGCGCGTCTGCAGGAGGTGCAGCCGCGGGTGCGCATGTTCGCGGCGCTGAGCCTGGTGATGGCGGCTGCTCTGAGCGCGGAAAAACTGGCCCGCGACGGCGGGTTCAGCCTGATCGTGCTCCTGCACTTCCTGCTGGTGATACCACTGATCACTGCGGTGCTGGTTGTATCACTGAGCCGCTGGTACGAACGCGTTTACGCGCCGATGATGGAAGTCGGAGCGCCACTGCTTGCGGGTCTTGCCACGGTTCTTTCCGCCGAGGCGGTTGCGGCCGGATCGGCCGAGGATCTGGTCATTGCCGCGCTGCTGATGCCGGCCCTGTTTCTGTTCATGGGACTGCTGTTCCGCACCGCACTGAATGCGGCAGCGGTCGTGCTCGTCGTGTTTGTGGCCGCCGGCCTGCTGTTCCCTCTGCCGGGATCGGTATTCGCGAAGGGCTTTCTGTTCCTGGGAGTGGCCGGCGGCATTGCGGCCATGATCTGCCGTGACGTGGAGCTGCTGCAGCGACGCCGCTTCCTGGAGGAGTCACTGATCAGCGAACTGCTGGAACGTGACGCGCTGACGGGCCTGAAGAACCGCCGTGCGCTGGATACGCATCTGGAATCGCTGTGGCGACATTGCGCCCGCGAGGAACGCAATCTCGGCCTGCTGTTCATCGACATCGACCATTTCAAGGCCTACAACGACACCTATGGTCACCAGGCCGGCGATGCCACCCTGCGTCGTGTCGCCGAGGTGGCACGCGGCATTCCGCAGCGCGCGATGGATATCGCCGCTCGCTTCGGTGGCGAGGAGTTCTGTGTACTGCTTTACGACACCTCCCCGGAAGGCATCGCCGCTGCCGCTGAAAGGCTGCGCGACGGCGTTCAGCGGCTGGGCATCGAGCATGAGGATTCCTCGGTTGCGGACGTGGTGACCGTGAGCGTGGGAGCGGCCGTCGTGCAGCCGTCTCAGCACCGGTCACCGGCAGGTGCATTGCAGCTCGCCGACGAAGCGCTGTATCGTGCAAAGGAAGGCGGTCGCAACACCTGCGTCGTGCTGGGCGCCGATGAATACGCCGAGCTGCACACCGGTGTCTATGGCACGGCCGGTCGCGGACACTCCTGACCGAAGGCGGTAAGGGCCTTCCTGTGCCGCCGTTGCATTGAACACCGGTAACAGTCAATCATGGCCGCTGTATCAATTGCCGGGGGGCGTTGTGAGAGTGCGGTTCTTCTGCGAGATCGGTCTCACCGTGCTGCTTTGCCACAGCGTGGCGTCCTTCGCTCAGCAGACACCGGCGCGCGACGATACGTCAGACCGCTCCGCTTACTATCCGGCCACACTGAATCCCGCTTTCACTGACCGGCCCGGACCCGGCGTCGTCATCGATGCGGCGCCCATTAATCTGCACACGTCGGATCCAGTCGCATTGCAGTGTTCGGTGAAGCCGGCATGTTCAGCGCGCAGGAGCGTCAGGGTCGTCCCATGGGTATGAACGCGCCAGGCGCTGAAGAGAATCCGACTTTCGTGATCAATGTGAGGAGGTGGCTGAGCGAGCGGGATTGACCGCAAAGCCGTTTCCGCCGCAGAGGCTCCTGGCTGCCAGAAAGGCCAACAACAACAAATGTCCGAAGGAGATAGAACAGTGTCCGTCATCCGTCAGTTCACGATGCCTGCCCCGGTAACAGCCGCGCGGAACAGGCAATCGGGCCGTGCCGTCGCACTCCTGATTCTTCTGCTCGGGCTGTTCGCCCTCAATGTTCATGCCGATACGGGCGCGTTCACCGCAATCTCCCCGGAGTCGGCCGGCATTTCCACGGACCGACTGCAGCGGCTCGACGATGCCTTGCAGCGTTACGTGGAAGATCAGCAACTCGCCGGCTCCGTGACGCTGGTCGCGCGCCGAGGCGGCATCGTCTACCTGCATGCCGCCGGTTATCGCGACCGTGAAGCCGGGGCCGCAATGCAATCCGACACGATGTTCCGTATCGCCTCACAGACCAAGGCGGTGGTCAGCGTGGCCGCGATGATGCTGGTCGAGGAAGGCAGACTGCTGCTGAATGAGCGCATCGACCGCTGGCTGCCCGAATTTGGAGAGACCACGGTGGCCGTATCACGCGAAGGCGGCGGCTATGACGTCGTGCCCGCACGCCGTGCGATCACGGTGCGCGATCTGCTCACCCATACTTCCGGTTTCGATTACGGCACCGGACCTGCCGCCGACCGGTGGCGCGAAGCAGGTATCCAGAACTGGTATTTCGCGGATCGCGATGAGCCGATCGGCGCGACCGTGGCGCGCATGGGGGCATTGCCGGCCGCTGCCCATCCGGGCGAACGCTGGGTGTATGGCTACAGCACCGACATCCTCGGTGTGCTGATCGAGCGCGTCAGTGGCCAGTCACTCGATCAATTTCTGGCTACTCGAATCTTCGCGCCGCTTCGCATGAACGACACCCACTTCTTCGTGCCGGAGCACAAGCGCGATCGCGTCGCGGTCGTGTACGGGCGGCAGGACGGACGACTCACGCGGGCACCGCAGGATGGCTCCGCCGCGCAGGGTGCCTATATCGACGGGCCGCGCATGAGTTTCTCGGGCGGTGCGGGCCTGGTGTCCACAGCCGGTGACTATGCACGCTTCCTGCAGATGCTGCTGAACGGCGGCGAACTCGAAGGAACACGTCTGTTGTCACCGAAAACCATCCAGCTGATGACGATGAACCATATCGGCGACATGCCGTTCAACGCCGGTCAGCGCATGGGGCTTGGTTTCTCCATCGTCACCGATGTGGGTGCGCGCGGTCAGTATGGTTCGGTGGGCGAATACGGCTGGGGCGGTGCGTACCACAGTACCTACTGGGTGGATCCGGTCGAGGAACTGCTGGTCGTGCACCTGACTCAGCTGATCCCTGCCGCGGGTGTCGATGATTTCGACCGCGTGCGAACGCTGGTCTATTCCGCGCTGATTGACTGAGCCCGGGCGCGCGCGACGCGCCTGCTCGTCATGGCCCGCGCGCGTAGCGTCAGAGACCGGTCAGCTGCGAGACGTCACAGCCGTCCTGTTGGGCACACAGTTCCAGCAGCAGTTCGGCCGTGGCGGTACGCGCGCCGCCACCGCGTCCGCCGGCGCCCTGGGCCACGTCGTAGGCGGTGCGTCCCTGCGCGTCACGCAGATCGATGCGCGCGCCGCTGGCTGCAAGAAATCTGACCACATCGTCCCAGCCCCAGCCGGCTGCGCCGTGCAATGCGGTCTGCCCTGTGCGGCGTCCGCCGAAGCGGCTGCCGGGACCTGTTACCACGGGGCCCTGTGCGTTGACGTCGGCACCGGCGTCCAGCAGCACCTGCAGCGCGGCAATGGAGGCTTCCTGGACATCGGGTGTTTCGTAGTGCGGAATGCCGGGGCCGTAACCGCGCGGATCGCACGATGAGGAACCCAGGCCCGCCGCCGCCATGATCGGCAGGATGCCGTCCTGGTTGGGGATATCGAAATCGGCGCCGGCATCGAGCAGGCGTTTCATCGCCTCGGCGTCGAAGGTCTTGGCCAGCCGCAGCAGCGGCGTCATGCCGGAGATCAGCATGTTGTCGCAGCCGCGATCGTCGACGATGGAACGGAACGGCAACGACAGCTTCAGCTGCAGATCCGGATCCGCACCGCGCGCCAGCAGCATGTCGATCAGGTCCAGTGCAGATGTTCTGTCCATGCTGATCCGGTCGGCACGACCGCCGGCCGGAATCGTGACCATGTCGGCTGCGCCGAACAGTGGTGAGCGGCCCCACCAGTCCCACTTGTTCACATCCGCGCCGGCTTCTATCAGGTAGGCAGCGGTGTCCAGATGCATGTTGTCTATGGCGACGTACAGTGGCGTCACGCCCTGCGGATCGGAGAAATCCGGGTCGGCGCCGCCCTCTACCAGTGCGCGCGCGCACTCTGCACAGCCCTGACGGGCGGCAAAGATCAGCGGCGTCAGCCCGCCCACGGGGCGATACATGCGCCGCGATTCGGCCGACACCTGGCGGGGCCACTGGTGTTCGAGGGAGCGGATATCGGTCTCGGCACCGTGCGCGATCAGCACGCGAATCATTTCCGGCTGCCCGTGCGCGGCTGCCCACATCAGTGCGGTCTGGCCATGCCACTGCTCCACATGGTTGACGTTTGCGCCGTGTGCGATCAGCAGGCGCGCCGCATCCACACTGTTGGTGCGCGCAACCACCATGAGTGCGGTCTGCCCGTCCTCGTTGGTGGCCGACACATCCGCACCGGCCTCCAGCAGCAGTTCCAGCATCGCGGCATTGCCGGTGGCGGCCGCCTCGGCCAGCGGCATCGCGCCGTAATGGTTGACGGCATTCGGATCCGCGCCGGCCGCCAGCAGTTCCCGCGCCAGTTCCAGATCCTCGCGGTAAGCCGCCCAGTGCAGCGCTGTCGTGCCGTCTGCGCTGGTGGCGTTGATGTCGGCACCATCAGCCAGTTCGGTCAGGGCCAGGTCGCGATGGCCGCGCCGCGCTGCGTCCACCAGCGCCGCGGACATGATCGGCATAAGCCCGGCCACGGCGCCGGTCGCGGCGACGACCGCGCTGCTCATGCTCAGATGCGCGGTACTACCGGCGCTGGCGTCCCGGGCGGCGAACATCCCTGCCGCCGTGACGGCGAGCGCCGCCGCACAGGCCAGCACAGCATGGGTTTTCGCTCCGCCTGTTCTCGCCGCCGTGAGGCCGGCCGTGCTGTGGCGACGCGTCACCGCTCAGACTTCCGACAACAGTCCGGTGCTGTCACCGACCTGCTCTATCGGCACATCGACGCGATCCAGCAGCGTCACCAGCAGGTTGGCCATACGGGTGCGATGCGGATAACGCAGATGCTGGTTGCCCTTGATGCGCCCGCCGTTGTTGCCGACGATCAGTGTAGGCAGCGGTGAGTGATCGTGGCTGTTGCTGTTGCTCATGTTGCTGCCATACAGGAACACCGAGTTGTCCAGCACCGAGCCTGCATCACCGTCCGGAATGTTGGACAGCTTTGTCAGGAACTCGGCGAACACTTCACTGTGATAGCGCTGCAGCACGGTGAGCTTCTCAATGTCTGCACGGTTCTCGGCGTGATGCGACAGCGGGTGGAACGCATCGGGAATGCCGATGTGCGTATACGGCATGTTGCTGACTTCCGCCGCCATCATGAACGACACCACGCGCGTCATGTTGCCCTGGAACGCGGCGGCGATCAGGTCGAACTTGAGGCGCAGGTGTTCGTCGAAGCTCGGCATCTCCACCGGAATCTCCGGCAGATCCAGGCGCGTGACATCGCTCTGTTCCATGAGCTGAACGCGTCGCTCGATCTCACGCACGCTGGCCAGATAATCATCAAGTGCCGCCCTGTCTTCCGGACCGAGTCGACGTCGCAGTGACGCGGCCTGCTCGGAGACCAGATCCAGCGCACTGCGATACGCATGCGAAATCTCGGCCCGCTCCTCGGCGCTGCTGCCGCGCCCGAAAATGGTCTCGAACGCGCGCCGCGGATCGTATTCCATGGGCAGGGGCGTGGTCGGCGTGCGGAACGAGATCGTGTTGCCGTAGGCGCAACCATACGTGCCCTCGCAGGCCGCGCTGCCGCCGCTTTCCTCGGTGGCCAGTTCCACCGACGGCAGCGGTGTGTCCTGTCCCAGATAGCGCGCGGCCATCTGGTCTATGGTCTCGGCCATCAGCGGCGCGTGAGTCTGACGCGGCTTCACGCAGCTCAGCCAGGTGGCCGGCGTGATCGCGTGCACCGGCCCGTAGGCATGTGCGTTCTCAAGGCCGCTGACCACGGTCAGGTAACTGCGGAATGGTTCCAGCGGTTCGAGGATGCGCTTGAAGTCAAAATCGCGCCCCTCGATGTCCGGCGTCCACGCGTTCACCTCGGCACCGTGGCGGGTGTTGTCCATGATTGCGCCGTGCGGCAGGTAGAAGAATCCCATGCGCGGTTTAGGCGCCGCCGCGGTGTTCGCCAGCGCGGTCGCTGCCGGCACCATCGCGCTCAGGAATGGCAGGCTGATGGAATAGCCGCCGGCCGCAAGAAAAGTGCGTCGTGAAAGATGCTTTTTCGTGATGAACATCGCGGTTCCTCCGAATCGCGCGCTAATGAACGGCGGCGGTGGCAGATTCGCCGCCCGTCATCGCGGTGGTGGCGCCGTCCGGCGCCTGGGTCTGCGGAACGCTGCGCATCCGAAACGGTGCGCTGTGCACGATTCCGCGGACGATGGATTCAAAACGATAGCCGGCCACAGCTGCGTCGGCGACGATCGCGCGCACCGTGGGTAAGTCGTAATACTGCACGGAGCGGCCGAGTGCGTAGGTCATCAGCTTCTCGGTCAGCGCGCGTACGAACTGTTCGGGATCGGCAGCGAGGGCCTCGCGCAGATCGTCGGGGCCGCTCACCTGGATATCGGTACCTGCCAGCACGCCGGTTGGGTCCACCTCCACGCCGGTATCACGCTCGCGCCAGCGCAGCTCGCCGATCACGTCGAAGGTCTCCAGCGGCTGACCCAGCGGATCGATCACGCCATGGCAGTGGTTGCAGGACGGATCCGTACGATGCTGCTCCAGCCGCTCGCGAACCGAGCGCGGCTGCATGCCTTCCACGTCCGTGAGATTGGTTTCCACGCCAGGCGGCGGC
This sequence comes from Gammaproteobacteria bacterium, assembly GCA_050485685.1. Lineage (GTDB taxonomy): Bacteria > Pseudomonadota > Gammaproteobacteria > Steroidobacterales > Rariloculaceae > JBJHBP01. Next base: position 159,355 of record JBJHBW010000002.1, on the reverse strand, counting down.
GACGCGGCCGGCGTACCGAGCAGGTGATCCATGATCCACGCGCCACGCAGCACCGGCGAGGTGCGGTCGGGGTAGGACGTGACCATCAGCACACTGCCCTTGCCGAGCAGGCCGTGGCGACGTGAGTCGGCCAGCGCCACACGCCGGAATCGCTCGGTACGCACATCCGGGATGCCGTAATGGCGCGCAAGCCGGTCATTGACGAACGTGTAGTCGGCGGTCAGCAGTTCCACGACACTGACGTCGGCACGCAGGATGCTGTCCAGGAACAGCTGCATCTCACGCTCGAACGCGTTGCGCAGGTCTTCATCGAAGTTCGGATACAGGCGCGGATCCGGATCGAGCTGCCGCAGCCGCCGCACTTCCAGCCACTGGAACGCGAAGTTCGTGACCAGCGACTCCGAGCGCGGGTCCGCGAGCATGCGCGAAACCTGCGCGTCGAGCACGCTGTCGTCGCTCAACCGTCCCGCCTCGGCCAGCTGCAGCAGTTCCTCGTCCGGTCCCTGGCTCCACAGGAAGAATGCCAGTCGCCAGGCCAGCTCCAGGTCGGAGATCGCATAGGTGCTGCCGGGCGCAGCATCGGCCGGCGCGGTGCCGGGCTCGGCGCGGTACAGGAAGTCCACGCTGGACAGGATGCCGAACAGGCCGCGCTGTATGCCACTCTCGAAGCCGCGATCGCCCGCGGTCCCTTCATCGTAGAACGCCATCAGGGGCGCGATATCCGCCTCGTCCACCGGCCGGCGGAATGCCTGGTTGGCGAGATTCGTCAGTATGCGTTGCGCGCAGGGCCGCTCTTCTTCGGCGGTCTCCGGGTAGCAGATGAAAATCCGCTCACGACTTTCAAGGCGCCCGCTGATACCGCTGGGCTCGTAGGGTCCGAGTATCTCGGTGCCGAAAATGCGCGGAACATCGGGTACACCGCGTCCGGGAACGAACGACTGCAGCAGATAATGATCCTGCGCCATGCTGCGCGCGATGAACGTGACACCCACCTCGCGCCGACCGGCCGGCACCTGAAGACGAATGTCGCGAAAGCGATTGCGTATCTGCTGCACCGCGGGCATCTGATACCGGTCTATGGCGCGCGAATCCTCCTCGCCACCCAGTTCCGCGGTGAATACGACTTCGCCATCCAGGGTCATGATCAGCTGGTGACGATGCTCTATCCAGCCCTGCGGGTAGGCGCGCAACGGCGTGCCGGAGTCCGAATTCACATTGATATTGAATATGTACTCGCCGTCGGCCGGGAAGTGATGCTGAATCAGCATGCCGTCGCGGGTGCCCAGCGGCAGCCCGTCAACATGCAGCGTGCCGTTGCGCAGCGTGGAACGGTAATCCGAACGCACCGTGTCTGCGCGCGGATTGCCCACCGCCAGCAGACTGATGTCACGCGCCGCGGCGATGTAACGATCCAGGTGCGTGGGCGACATGCCGAGCACGCTGGCGATGTTGTCAAAACCGTCGCTGGACGTGTCCGCCGGCAGCAGTGCGCGCGCATCGATGTGCAGGCCCAGCAGGTCGTGAATCACGCGCGCGTATTCTGTGCGGTTCAGCCGGTGCAGGCCCACGCGCCCGGGTGCAGGTCCCCGTTCGGCCGCCTGCCGGTCCAGCGCCGCTTCGAACACGCGAACGTAATGACGGGTCTGATCGGCATCCGGTCGCGGCCCGCCCGGTGGCGGCATGATGTTGCCGCGCAGCTTGCGCACCACTTCTTCCCAGATGTCCGGGTGCTGCGCCAGGTGAGCAGCGGATACCGATTCCAGCGAAAGATCGGCCACGCGCTCCACGTTGTTGTGACATTCGGTGCAGTAGCGCCCGACCAGCGTTGTGATCTCGTGATCCAGTGATTCCGCCGGCGCGCGCTCGCAGCCGGCCAGCCATGCGCCACAGGCTGCCACAGCGATCGCCGCGCCCATACGGAAGGTCAGGCGTTTGTGTGTGGCTGACATGCCGGCGTTTGTCCTTCCGTGATCCATCAGTACGCGCCGCGCAGACGTCCGCCCCACCAGAGCCCCAGGTAGACATTGCTGACGAAGCGGGTCGGGTCACCATAGGACTCGAAGCCGCTGGCAACATTGTCGGCCACGATCTCTTCCGCGCTGCGTGCGTCAATCATGCGCACGCGAATGCGCTCGTGCATTTCATCGAGCATTTCGGCCTGAGCGACCAGATCGCCGCGCGTACGTACCGGTCCCTGCGCTGCGACCACCTGCGTGTTGTCGTCGGCCAGTTCAATCAACAGCCGTGTGGCATCCTGCAGCCCGCCGATCCAGCCGCCGGTGGCATAGTCCGGCACCGGCCACGCGTCCACGCTCAGCACCTCGCCGACAACCAGGACGTTCTGATCGCGGAAATAGACGTAGATGTCACCGTCGGTATAGGCCTCGGCCAGATGTCCGTACTCGATGCGCTGATCGCCGACCGTCAGGGTCAGCGGCTGTGGATGGTGGGAACGAAATGTATCGGTGGGGTGCGCGGCAGCGGGTTGCGGACGGTAAGTCGTTTTCTCCCACTCCACGTAGTACTCGGTGCCCATCCACTGCCGGGTGTTCTCGTGGGCAATGATCGTTGCTCCGGTCGCGCCTATGGCTTCATTGGCGCCGGTATGCGGGGGTCGCCAGTGCAGCGTGAACAGCGCACGCACCGGTGCGCCGTCGAACTGACTGTGAAGGAAAGCGAGCAGTGCGTCGGCGTGCTCGGGCGCGCCACCGCCGGCCATGACCAGGCCATCGTCGGTGCGCAACACGACAACGTTCGTGCCCGCGCCCGTCACCTGCACGACCTGATCGGTCAGTGCGACGGCGACCAGTCCGTCGACCGCATGAACGCCCGGCGACACGGCCACCAGCAGCAAGGCTGCCAGTGTGCGCGCAAGGCCACCCCGTCTGTCGCGGGAATCAGGCATGGCACCCCCGATGGACGTCCGCAGCATGCGGCGCCCATTGCTCGTTAATGGCCCATTATAGGGGCGGGGCGCCATGATCGCGACGTCGTGCCGCCGACCGGGGCCGGTGGCGCTGGCGCGCGATATTCGCGGGAAATCTGCGGGAGAGTCCCGGGCGGAAACGATGTGCTCGATAACCCTTACCGGCGCTAGAATTCACGCGTGAGCAGCCTCATCGTCGCGAAACGCTTCTGCGGGCCTGACGGCATGGCCAACGGTGGTTACATCTGCGGCCTGATCGCCGCGCGCGCGCCATTCGCCGCCACGGTGAGACTGATGAAGCCGGTGCCGCTGGATACGCCGCTGAGGCAGGAGCTGCGACCGGACGGGCTGGAACTGCTGCATGGTCACGACATCCTGGCGGCCGCCAGGCCCGGTCGGGTAGGCGAGCTTGCACCACCGCGCATGCCGACTCTGGACGAGGCCGCCGACGCAGCCCGACACTTCGTGGGCTTTTCCGCCCTGCATCCGGCGCCACACTGCTTCGTCTGCGGTCCGCGGCGGCCGGTGGCCGATGGCCTTTCCATATTTCCGGGCGAGATCGCACCCGGCATCGTGGCCGCGCCGTGGACGCCGGACGCGTCCCTCGATGCCGGAGACGGCAAGGTCGCGTCCGAGTTCATCTGGGCGGCACTGGACTGTCCCGGCTGCTACGCGGTCGCGCCGGACCTCACGCCCATGCTGCTGGGTGAACTGACCGCGGAAGCCGACCGGCGCGTGACCATCGGCGAGCCGTGCATCGTCGTGGGCTGGGGGCTGGCCGTCGATGGCCGCAAGTACAGCGCCGGCACGGCACTGGTTGGCGCGGATGGCAAGGTCTGCGCACGGGCACGTGCTCTGTGGATACGGCTGCGCGCCACCGGTGAGTGACGCGCAGCCGTTGCGGTCTGCTCAGTTGGCCCGCTGCCGCGGACCGTCGCCCGGGTTGTAGACCGGATTGTCCAGGCCCGCCGCCCACTCGGCGACCTGCTCGTTGTAGATCTTGCGCTTGCTGTACAGCCACTGGCCGTTCACCTTCACGAGTTCATCTTCGTAATGCCCGAAGGAATTCAGCTGCGCGCTGCGATCGGGATTGTTGTTCCCGACGTGGAACCAGTAGGACGTGCTGTAGGCACGCTCGCCGTTGATTTCGATCACGATGTTGGTGATGTTGTGACGTCCGGCCGCCGGGCGTATGCCGGAGGTGTCGGCTTCGCGCTGTGCCTGGGCATTGGAGCGCATGTTGGCGACCATCGCGGCGATCGCCTCGCGGCCGCGAATCTGGCCGACGCCATAGTCTAGGATGCCGTCTTCGGTGAATGTGGCCGCGTAGGCTTCCGGGTCCTGAAAATCGAGCGCAAACAGATAGCGCGCCGCCAGATCCTCGATCTTCGCGCGGTCTTCGGCATAGCTGGAGGATTGTGCCAGCGCGCTAGATACGCCGGTCATTGCCAGAAGCAAAGCGGCGGAGGCTGCGGTCAGTGTGGTTGATATACGCATGGTCTGTTTCCTCATGTACTTCCGTCTATCGTGATTGCATCAGTCGTGACTGCTGACCGCCGGGCCACGGTAATCAGTCGAAACTGAAGATATCCTCGTTCACCGGACGCTGCATGTCCTGCTCGTTATAGCGTTCCCACATCTGCGCCCACGGGCGCCCGTACATGTCCGGCACCTCGAACTCGATGACCTGCCCGGGCGTAACCGGCGTGGATGCCCCCTGGATCGGGAAGATGGTCTGCACGCATTCGATGAACACGTACGGATCGCCTTCCTCGAAGCCGCTGGTTTTCTCGAGGTTGCGCACGATGCGCACCGGCTCCACCAGCGCCTCAGGGTCATAGAAAATGGCTTCGTGATTCAGGCCAAGGAAGGTGCCATCCTCATCGCGCATGGGCGCGTAGATCTCTATGGACTGCATCCGGCTGGAATGCTCGAACAGCGCGTGCGTGATCCAGCCCTGGATGTTCGATGTCCACGTGATCAGCACGTCGCCATCCCAGAAGCCTATGGTCTCGCCGTACCAGCGCGGCACGTCGGCGCCCAGACGCGGCACGCCGCCGTCCATGACGAATTCGCGACCGATATGGATGTTGGTGATGAAGTTGCGTGCGACGCCGGCCAGTATCTGTACCAGCGACGGCGTCACCATGATGTTGTGATCCCAGGTCGCCGCCTCGTGCCAGCGTCGCATGAAGCCTTCCGGCCAGCAGTACTGTGACGGCCAGTGAGGACGGTTCGTGTGCGCATGGTGGTAAGCCTCCTGCACCATGCGGGTCTGATACTCAGGCGTCAGCACCGACAGCAGCGTCGGGACCTGCAGATGCCGGCCGCGGAACCAGTACTGGTTGTTCGGTGTGAAGCCAGGATGGCGGTAGCGGCCGGTCCACTCGCCGGGCACGGTGGCATAGGTGTGTTCGGTGGGCCCGCCGCGCTCGCGGGTTTCCTGCAGCAGCGCTTCGTAATGCGCCTGCGCGGTGTCGAATCCGTACGGACTGACGATCGCCTCGCGCGGATAGTCGCGATCACAATGTCCCCATGCGCCGCTGTAGGGCGGGTTGTCGCCGATCAGCGCGTCGCGGTTACCGCCCCACTGCTCTTCCAGTGCGACCGGACTGTTGCAGCGGAAGTAGCGCGGGTCGGTCCACAGACCGCGATCGGCGTAGAAATCCTTGGACGTGAACAAGTCCACCGGAAGGGGTTCAACGCCATCCGGCGTCGCACCGTCGCGGGCTGAGCCGACGAAACCGGGCGGTCCGCCCATGCCGAAACTGCCGCGCCGGGAGGGGCCGACGATCTCGAAGTCGTTCTGGTCCGCAAGCATGGGCGCGCCACGGCCGACACTTTCAAAACCTGGATCGACGACACGTTGCGCGGCCACCGGCGCGCAGTGGAGACAGACGCCCAGCAGCGCGGGAACTGCCAGCCTGCGGTAGTTCATGTACGGTCCCCCTCAGGATCCTGTTCTTGTCCCGGTGCGGGTGCCGCCACGAACGGACATGCCCTGGCATGTCATCCCGAAACCGGTGTATTTGCCCCGAGCATACCAGATCGTCTGAGTGCTGAAAGTCCGCGGAAAATCCCAAAGAACATCCGACAGATGGTCAGACAGATGGTCAGACAGAAGGTCCCACAGAAGGCCTCAGTCAGGCGCAAAGATCGCGTCGAAATCGAACTGAAGATCCTCGCTGGTGACACCGGCCGGTTCCCAGGGCCTCAGATACAGCGCATGGCAGGCATCGCAGGATGCGCGCAGGGTGGCGGCCGCCGCACGCATTGCGTTCGAATCTGCGCCGGCCAGTGCTTCGGCGGCCGCGGTCGATACCGTTGCGAACCGGTAGAACGCGTCGAAGTTCTCCCAGATCGCCGGCATGGCCAGGGTGTCGGGTATCGCTGCGTCCGGGTCGTAGCGATCCGTGGTCGGCGGGAACAGATGCGGTACGACGGCGAGCATCGCGGCGATGGACGTGGCCGTTTCCCGCAGCCTGTCGGTATCTGCCGGGTCACCGGCCGCGAACGCATCGATCGGGCGGATCAGCTGTTCGAGTTCGTCCATCAGCCAGCGCCGTGCGCTGATCACATCGTCAGGATGAGAGACGCCGGTCCAGCCGGCCTGCTCACTGACACTGCCGCTACCGGCATCCTGCTGCGCGGCTGCGCCATGCATCAGCAGCAGGGCAGCCAGCAGGGCCGGCAGGGCCATCGAAATCCGGCGCTTCATGATCATGTATCCGTTGCGGTCCAACAGGAAAGTCTGCAGGCAGAACACTGTTCCATCACGGAAGTCTGAGGCGGTCGCAGCGGTGTCCCAATAGGTAATTTCCGCACGGCGTCGGGGCAGTAAAGCCTGCGCACAGTGCCGCTGCGGGCACACCAGGCATGCCGGCCATGCGTGGACCCCGGTCGGGTGATAGCCTGTCGCGCCGAAAGTCGGTTTCAGACGGCCGGTTCAGGAGTCCGGGATTCGATGAGCGAAGACACCCCGAGGCAGTTCGCATCCTCGCCATGCTCCATGCACGAAGTCGATCCGTCCTATGGCGGGCTGCCTGCCGAGGGTGCGCCGCCGGACTGGCGTGGCTGGCGGGCACAGCAGCGCCGACGGCTGCTCGCGGCCCGCATGGCGCTGGGTCAGGAGACCCGGACGGCATATACGCAGGACATCGTCGCGAAGCTGCGTGCAGTGCTGCACACCAGGCTGGCCGGCGGGCGCGGCAGGGTGATTGCCTTGTACTGGCCGATGCGCGGCGAACCGGATCTGCGCCCGCTGCTCACGGAGCTTTCCGCCACCGGAACGCGCTGTGCGCTGCCGGTCGTTGTCACACGGGGCGAGCCGCTGGAGTTTCATGGCTGGGCGCCCGGTGAACCGCTGACGCGCGGCGTCTGGAATATTCCTGTACCGGCGCAGGGGGAAGCGGTGACGCCGGACGTCGTGGTTGCACCAGTGATCGGATTCGATCGCGCGCGCTACCGGCTGGGTTATGGGGGCGGTTATTACGATCGTACGCTGGCCGCTCGCAGGCTGGTGCGCAGTGATCAGGAGCCTATGGTGATCGGTGTCGGCTATTCGTGCGCCGCGCTGGCGACGATCTATCCGCAGCCGCACGACGTCGCCATGCATCTGATCGTGACAGAGTAATACGGCGCTGGAGTAATACGGTCCCCGATGGACGCGCGGGGGGAAAACGCATGGCGAGATCGCGGAAGTGATGCCACACGCTTCGCTGTCCATCGGAGACCGAAGCGTTGAGGTCAGAGCCGCACACACGGCATGACCTCACCAACCTCTATGCAGATCCTGTGCCACCCCGGCGCAGATCCTCGGCAGGCCCCGTGTCCTCTGGGCAGTGGCCCATCGCAGCCGTGCACCTGCCGGCCAATCAGCCGGCTTTCCCGTCGCGATACGTCGCAGTGCGCCGACGGAGTGAGTCTTGCGGTTCCGTAACTTGCGGATTTCACAAAGAATGCTCTCTGTCGTTGATCGGCGACTGGGTTGCGTGCTGTCGGTATGACACCATCAGGAACATGAATGACCAGCCAGGAACGACGCCGCCGTGCAGCCTCAGCTAGTGCAAGACCGACCCTGCCAGCGTGATTGATTCAGAACCGTCAGACCGATCGGATGGCGCCTGGCTGCCCCGTCATCCGCTGCCGGTGGCGCTGGCCTGCATGGTCTGCTTCGCCGCTCTGGCCTGGGTGTCCGGCACCGGCATGGGTGCGGGCGCAGATCGGTATCTGCTGATGCTGCTGCAGAGCGCCGGCGAGGAAATGCAGCCGGCAGGGACCGCCTGGATGCGCGAAGCGGCCCGCGACCTGACTGCGATCGGCAGCATCAGTGCCCTGGTGCTGGCCACCGTATCGATCTGCGGCTGGCTGGCGGTTCAGGGTCGCTGGCGCAATGCCACGCTGCTCGCGGTGACCGTAACCGGTGGTGTCGCGTGCAGTTTTCTGCTCAAGCTCGGATTCAGTCAGCCGCGGCCGGACCTGATCGGCACCGCGCCGCAGGTGTTCACGAGCAGCTTTCCGAGCAGCCATGCCATGTCGTCCCTGGTCGTCTATCTGGCGCTGGCCGTCGCGCTGGTGCGTGAGGTGAAGGCGCATCGCATGCGGCGTTACTGGCTGGTCATGGCGATTGTTGCGAGTTTCGTTGCCGGCATCAGTCGCGTTTATCTCGGCGTGCACTGGCCCAGCGACGTGGTTGCCGGCTGGCTGGCCGGTGTCGCCTGGCTGATGCTGTGTGCGATGGGTATACAGCGCTTCGCGCCATCCTGGCTGCGCCGCGGATGATGCGCCCCATGGCGCTGGCCGGTCGAGGCCTGATCGAGCTGCTGGCACGTACAGGCTATGTGGCCAAGGGCTGTGTGTTTCTCGCCGTCGGGGGTCTGGCACTGCTGGCCGTGTTCGGCTTCTCCGGCGGTGTGATCACCGGCACGAATGGCGCGATACACACACTGGGCAGGACGTTTCCCGGCCGTGTGTTCTTCGGATTGATGGCGGCGGGACTGGCCGCACACGTGAGCTGGCGCATCTATCAGGCACTGGTCGATCCGGCCGAGAAGGGCTATGGCCCGCTGGCCGTGATACAGCGCGCCGGTTTCCTGATAAGCGCGGGTCTTTATACGACAGTGCTGATCAGCATCATCAGTGCCGTGACCGGGCTGCTGGGAAGCGGACGCTCCGCGGACGATGCAACCGACATGATCGTGGCGCTTCCCGGCGGGTATCTGCTGCTGATGATGCTGGGCACAGGCATCATCCTGACCGGGATCTATCAGCTGTATCGCGCCTGGGCACAGCCGTTTCGCGCCAGGTGGTTCGATGCCGGCCCGCTGATATACGGACATCCGCTGATGGCCCTGATATCGAGCTATGGCATCGGCATGCGCGCCGTGATCTTCCTGATGCTGGGCTGGCAGGTGGTGCGCGCCGGCTGGTTCCGCTCGGAAGATGAGATCATGGATCTGGCAACGGCCCTGTGGCGCATCAGCACCGAGGAGTTCGGCAGCGTGCTGCTGGGACTTCTGTCTTCCGGACTGGTCGCCTACGGCATCTACTGTCTGTTCAACGCCGCGTTCCGTCGTATAGAGAAATTTCCGGGAGGCAATGCGGATGCCTGACACCATGCGCACGCTGCTGGTCACGAATCCCGGCAGTCGCTCCGGCGATGACACGCTCGATGCGCTGAAGCAGCGTTTGCGCGAATCAGGTCCGGTGCAGTTCCGCCAGCCTGAGAAACCGACTGAGCTGCCGGCGCTGATTCGCGAGTGCGCTGCCGATGCCGACCGCATCGTACTGGGCGGCGGCGACGGCACTATCAATCTTGCCCTGGATGCGGTGCTCGAGAGCGGCCTGCCGCTGGGCATCCTGCCGCTTGGGACTGCCAATGATCTTGCGAGGTCGCTTGAGATTCCCGCCGACATCGATGGCGCGCTGGATGTGATTCTTGCGGGCCGCACGCGGCGTATAGACGTGGGACAGGCCAACGATGTCACTTTCATCAACGCGATAGGCATGGGGTTGGGGCCGCGCATGACCCGTCACATGGACGGTGAGACCAAGGCGACATATGGCGTGTTCGCCTATCTGATCGGCGTGCTGCGGGCATTGCGCAGGGAGAAGCATTTCCATGCCGTACTGCGTACCGACGACATCGAGCACAGGCTTGCCTGCATACAGATCACCGTCGCCAACGGCATTCACTACGGCGGCGGGATGACGATCGCCTATGACGCAAAGCTTGACGACGGGCTGCTGGACGCGATCATGGTCTGCCGGCAGGGACGGCTCAGCCTGTTGCGTGATGCACTGCGACTGCGCAGCGGCGACACCTATGCCGCGGATACGATTACACACGTGCGCTGCAGCACACTGAGCATCCAGACCGATACGCCGCTGGAAGTGACTGCAGACGGCGAGTTCCTGACGCGTACGCCGGTCAGGTGTTCGTCGCGGCCGGGTGCATTGACCATATACGCGCCATAGCGCAATGAGGGTTGCAACATCGTGAGTCTGCTGTCCGCAAGTGATGCCGATCTTCTGGAAGCGGCAAGTCTGTCCCGCGAGCTGGCACAGCGCCTGCGCGATGCCGTGCAGCGACAGATCGAGACCGAAGCGGTGCGTGATGTCCTGTCCGCGCAGGCGGATCGGCACGACAGGATCGGAGATGAACTGGAACAGCTGATACGCGAGCGTGATCTGCTGCCCCGGGTACCGGACCCGGAAGCGGCCGGCGTGCACAGCCTGGCCGATCAGGTCGCGGGCCTGCTGGATGCGGCCGGCATGCATGCGCTGCTGGAGCGTTTCGCGGCCGAGCAGCAGCGCCTGTCCGAGCTTCTGGATTCGGCGGCACACGACTCGACATCCGCCGAAGCGCTGCGCGAGGCCAGTCAGGCCGTCGCATCCCAGGCGCGGGAACTGAAGGCGCTGATCGACCGCTAGCGCCTGTCCGGCGAAAGACAGCGACGCCTGGTGCCTGCGCACCCGTAAGCCGCGCTTCCAGCGCTGGCAAAGCATGCCTCCGGCTGCTACCATCCTGCAGTCATTTCAGAAATCACTGAAATGACTGAATCAGCTGAAATCCTGTCTGCCCCCTGTCGCTGGGATCGGCCATGAACCTTCCACCACTGTCACAGGCCTTCGTGCTGCACTTCGGAGAAATGGGCAGCCGCTGGGGCATCAATCGCACGGTCGGCCAGATCTACGCGCTGCTGTTCATCGCCGACCGCCCGCTGAATGCCGAGGAGATCACCGACAGGCTGGGCATCTCCCGCTCCAACACGTCAATGGGCCTGAAGGAGCTTCAGGCCTGGCGCCTGGTCAGGCTGGAGCACCGTCCGGGCGATCGCCGTGAATGGTTCAGCGCACCGGAGGACATCTGGACCATCTTCCGCACGCTCGCGGAAGAGCGGCAGCGTCGCGAGGTCGAACCCACGCTGTCCATGCTGCGTGACGCGCTGCTGGAGCACACGAATTCACCGGAGGAGCGTCATGCCCAGGCACGCATGCGCGAGATGTATCAGCTGATGGAAGAAATCACCGGATGGTTCGCCGAAATCCGCAAGCTTTCCCCGCAGACCTTGAGTCACCTGATGGCGCTGGGCGGAAAGGTGGGAAAGCTTCTCGAAGCCGAGGTTGGCAGCGATGGTGAAAGCCCCGGCGTAACCGGCAAGAACAATAACTCCGAAAAAAATGTCGAGCTGCCGAACGGGGGTAAGGACACGGAGCCATTGTAAGGAGCCTCAGGTCATGGAGACCTCACTCGATCCCGTGATGCTGGCGCGCATACAGTTCGCCGCCAACATCAGTTTCCACATCCTGTTCCCGTCGATCACGATCGCACTGGCCTGGGTGCTGCTGTTCTTCAAGCTGCGTTTCAACGCGACTGCCGACCCGAAATGGATGGAAGCCTATGGCTTCTGGGTCAAGGTGTTCGCACTCAGTTTTGCACTCGGCGTGGTCAGCGGTATCACGATGAGCTTCCAGTTCGGCACCAACTGGCCCGGCTTCATGAACACGGTGGGCAACATTGCAGGTCCACTGCTCGCCTACGAAGTCGTCACCGCGTTCTTTCTCGAGGCCACGTTCCTCGGCATCATGCTGTTCGGTTACCGGCGCGTCAGCGATCGCATTCACACGCTGGCCACGGTGCTGGTCGCGGTCGGCACCTCGCTGTCGGCATTCTGGATACTGGTCCTCAACTCCTGGATGCACACGCCCACCGGGTTCGAGATGCGCGACGGCGTAGCCCATGCCACGGACTGGCTGGCCATCCTGATGAATCCGTCCATGCCGTATCGCTTCGTTCACGTGATGCTGTCTTCCTTCCTGACGGTCGCGTTCCTGCTGGCCGGCCTGTCGGCGTGGCGATGGCTGCGAGGCGACCGAAGCGCTGCGGTGCGGGTCGTCCTGCGTACCGGACTGATCATGGGCGCGATTCTGATGCCAGCGCAGATCGTCATCGGCGATCTGCACGGCCTTAACACGCTGCAACACCAGCCAGCCAAAGTGGCTGCAATGGAGGGCCTGTGGGAGACGCAGCGCGGCGCACCGTTCACGATTGTCGGCCTGCCGGACGAACGTGAGCGCACGACCCGCTTTGCCGTCACGCTGCCAAAGATGGCGTCACTGATCCTGACGCACGACCTCGACGGCGAGGTGCAGGGCCTCAACGAGTTCATGGGCGAGCATCCGCCGGTCGCAGCGGTGTTCTGGGCTTTTCGCATCATGATCGCCGTGGGCCTGGCCATGCTGGTCGTGAGCTGGTGGTCGCTGTGGCAGTCCAGAGGCGGCGGCGAGCCATCGCCCCGCATGCTGCGCACGCTGGCCTGGATGAGTTTCTCCGGCTGGGTGGCCGTACTGGCCGGCTGGTATACCACCGAGATCGGTCGCCAGCCGTGGCTGGTGCAGGGTGTGCTGGCCACTTCCGATGCGGCCTCCGATGTACCGGCGCCGATGATAGGGCTCAGTCTCACGATCTATCTGTTCGTCTATGCGGTGCTGATCGCCGCCTACATCAGCGTGCTGTTTCACATGGCCGGCAAGGCGCGACACGCGCCGCCTTTCGGCAGTCGCAGTCGCGCCGCCGCCGAAGGGCCGCCAGTGATGCCTTACGTCTCGCCGGACGATGAGCAGGAGCGCCACCATGCCTGAGCTGACGACACCTGAAGGCTGGCTGCCGCTGGCATTCGTTGCGGTCATGGGTCTGGCCATGCTGGCCTACGTGATTCTGGACGGATTCGATCTCGGCGTGGGCCTCCTGATTCCGGCCGTGGACGATCGCGACAAGGACATGATGATCGCCTCCATAGGCCCGTTCTGGGACGCCAACGAAACCTGGCTGGTGCTGGGCGTTGGCGTGCTGCTGGTCGCGTTCCCGATGGCACACGGCATCATCCTGGGCGCGCTGTACCTGCCTGTGGTGGTGATGCTGGTGGGGCTGATCCTGCGCGGCGTTGCGTTCGACTTTCGCGTCAAGGCGCGCGCGCATCACCGCGTTGCCTGGAACCGCGCGTTCTTTGCCGGCTCGCTGATGGCGTCGCTGGCCCAGGGTCACATGCTGGGCCTTCTGATCATGGGATTCGACAACAGTCTGGGCGCACACCTGTTCTCACTGCTGATCGGAGCCTGCCTCGCGGCCGGCTACGCGCTGCTTGGCGCCGGCTGGCTCATCATCAAGACAGAGGGTGACCTGCAGCGCAAAGCCGTGCGCTGGGCACGCATTGCGTTGTGGTTTACCGCACTTGGTGTGGTCGCGATCTCACTGGCGACGCCACTGCTTTCCGAACGCATCTTCGCGAAGTGGTTCTCGCTGCCCTATATCGTGCTGCTCGCTCCGGTGCCGCTGGCGACTGCCACGCTGTTCTTTATCGTCGAGCGCAGCCTCAGGCGGCTGCCGAAACGGCTGCAGGAGAACAACGAATACGGTGCGTGGGTGCCTTTCGGTGCGACCATAGGCATCTTCCTGCTCGCATTCTACGGACTGGCCTACAGTCTGTTTCCCTACCTGGTCGTGGAGCAGGTCACGATATGGGACGCCGCGGCGTCTGCCGAATCGCTGCTGATCATCTTCGTCGGCACGGCGATCGTTCTGCCCATGATCATCGGCTACACGGTGTTTGCCTACCGCATCTTCGGCGGCAAGGCGTCGACGCTGAGCTACGACTGACTGCCGCTGAATCTTCCCCGGCCCGGTAGACTCTGCGATCGACCGGCATCCGCAGGAGCGAAGCGATGAAAGGAGCGTGCGCATGAGCGGCGGGACCGTGATTGCCCGTGGCGGCCTGAACCTGCGCAGACAGCCCGGCAGCGGCCGTGTGCAGAAGGCACTGCGTCGCGGATCCAGACTCGAGATCCTCGGCCGGGAAACCTGGTTGCGTGTGCGTACCCGGGACGGGCGCGAAGGCTGGGTGCTTTCCGACCACGTCGAGATCGATGCAGAGGATCTGACTTTACTCACGGCGGCAGAGCCGCCGCAGGATGACGAGACCGGCACGCCACCCGCGCTGTCCCCGGTGTGCGATATCCGTCCCTATCGCAACACGCGCTTCGTCGGCAGGGAGATCCATGCCGACCACGACTTTTTTCCGAGTCTGGACCGGCTGAACGCATTCGCCGAGCAGTGCGACATAGCGCTGTATGTCACGTCCTCCACGCGTGAACCCGGCCGCACGGTGCGTGGCGCCATCGCAGCGCCGGCAACCCGCTCCAACCATCTGGTCGGTCATGCCATTGACGTGAACGTGAAGACTGCCGACGGCTTCTACAACTCAAGCGCATTGCGACGCGCGAATATTTCGAATCTCCCGGACCAGGTACGCGACTTCATAGCCCTCGTCCGTGACGATCCGCTGCTGCGCTGGGGCGGCGATTTCACGCGCGAGGATCCGGTGCATTTCGATGACAACCTGAACCACCGCGAACCTGCAATCTGGGACAGCAAGCTGAAATCCCGTGCCTGACGACGGCGGGACCCTGACGATCTCGATCGTCTGGCGGGACCGACGGACTCAGGGTGTAGCGATGCCGGCAAAACGCCGACCGATATCGCGGGCTATCTCGGCCGGAACGCGGTTGCGGATGTTCGCAAACACGATCACCGTCAGGTCCATCTCAGGGTAATGAGCGAAGTGCGCACTGAAGCCGTTCACGCCGCCGAAGTGCTCTATGACTTTCACACCATCGCGGCTGTGGGCGGCGACGCCCAGCGCATAGTCGTCACGAAACGGCGTGATCATTGCCTGCAGCGACGCCGGCGTCAGCACTTCACCGCTGAACAGTGCGTTCACCCAGCGCAGCAGATCCCGTGGCGTGGATGTCAGTGATCCGGCCGCGCGCAGCAGGGCCAGGTCACTGTGCGGCACCACCATCACACCCTGCGCGGAGTGCGCGTGCCCGGTCGGCAGTCTGTCGCGTGCCCCGGCTTCGGTGTCGCCGCGTGTCTCGGTCATGCCCAGCGGGTCCAGCAGGCGTTCACGCACGAACTCGTCGTAGGTCATGCCTGCAATCTGCTCGATCAGACGGCCCAGCAGCATGTAACCGGAGTTGCTGTAGTTCTTGCGAATGCCCGGCACGAACTCGACCGGACGGTCGCGCACCAGAGCAATGGCCGTGTCGGGCGAACCGGGTGCATAACGCAGGGTCCGGTACTCGGGCAGCGCGGTGAAGTTGGGGATGCCGGAGGTGTGCGTCAGCAGGTGAAAGATCGTGATGCCGGACCAGGACGGCGGCACGTCGGCAAGGTGTTCGCGCAGCGGATCGGACAGCTCCAGGCGGCCATCCTCCGCCAGCAACAGCAGCGCGGCCGCCGTGAACTGCTTGCTCAGTGAACCTATCGGAAACCGCGTGTCCTGAGTGTTGCGTTCTCCGGTGCTGCGATCGGCATCGCCGTAGCTGCCTTCGAACACGATGCGTCCGCCATGCGCGACGAGGACATTACCCATGAACGCATCGCGCGCCACATGAGCCTGTACGATGTCGTGCAGCTCATGGTCAGGCACAGCGGACAGCAGTACGCCGGGGGCGCGTCCGGGCTGTGCGCGATCAGTCAGGGCGTGGCTGTCAGGATCCCCGGCAGCGGCGCGCTGCGCCGGCTCGATGGCCAGCACCACGGAAAGTGCCAGCGTCAGCGTCAGCGCCAGCACAGGTGCCCGCACGAGCGCCGCGCATGCGGCCGGCAGCGCGTCGGTCAGTCGAAGCTGAATATGTCTTCGTCCACCGGACGCTGCATGTTCTGCTCGTGCCACTGTTCCCATATCCGTGCCCAGGGCCGCCCGTACATGTCGGGCACCTGAAACTCGATGACCTGACCGGGTGTGACCGGCGTACCGATACCGTCAATCGGAAAGATGGTCTGCACGCATTCGATGAAGACGTAGGGATCGCCCTCGTCGAAATCGCTGAGCTTCACATAGTTGCGGATGATGCGTACCGGTTCGACCAGCGCCTCGGGGTCATAGAAGATGGCTTCGTGATTGAGGCCGAGGAAGTTGCCGTCGGCATCCCGGTTCGCGGTGTAGATCTCGATGGTCTGCATCGCATTCGACCATTCGAAGGCGGCGTGTGCCATCCACCCCTGGATGTTCGATGTCCATGTGATCAGGGCATCCTCGTCCCAGAAGCCTATGGTCTCTCCGTACCAGCGCGGCACGTCGGCACCCAGCCTCGGCACGCGCCCGCTCATGTCGAACTCGCGGCCGACATGAATGTTGGTGATGAAATTTCGCGCGACGCCGGCCAGAATCTGCACCAGCGACGGCGTCACCAGAATGTAGTTCTCCCACAGTGCCGCTTCATGCCAGCGGCGCATGAAGCCTTCCGCCCAGCAGTACTGGCTGGGCCACTGTGGCGCATTGGTGTTGCCGTGGTGGTAGGCCTCCTGAACCATGCGTGTCTGGTACTCGTCGGTCAGCAGGGACAGGATGGTCGGCACCTGCACGTGCCGCATGCGGTACCAGTACTGGTTGCCGGGCGTGAAGCCAGGGTGCTGGTAGCGGCCGTTCCATTCGCCGGGCACCGTGGCATAGGTGTGCTCGATGGGCCCGCCGCGCTCATGCGTTTCCGCAAGCAGCGCCTCGTAGTGTTCCTGTGCGGTGGTAAACGGATACGGACTGACAATGGCTTCGCGCGGATAGTCGCGGTCGCAGTAGCCCCAGGCGGCTGTGGCGGGCGGTTCGTCGCCTATCAGTGAATTCGCGCCACCGGTCCAGAGGTCTTCCAGAGCGGCCGGGCTGTTGCAGCGGAAATAGCGCGGATCGCTCCACAGGTGGCGGTCCTGATAGAAGTCCGTCGACGTGAACAGATCCGTTTCCAGCGGCTCTATGCCCGGTGGCGATTCACCGTTGCGTGCCGAGCCGATGAAGCCCGACTCGTCGCGCCGCGGATCGGGAAACTCATTACGCCCGACACGTCGCGTCGCGCCGGTGCGATGATATTCGTTCAGGTCCGCGGCCAGCGGGGCCGCGCGGCCCACGCTTTCAAAGCCGATTTCCGCGACATGCTGTGCGGAGGCCGTCGTGACGAGAAACAGTGCTGATGCTGCAACGATGGATCCGCCAGCGATGGATCCCGTTCCCCCAGGGCGTCTTTTCTTATCTGTCATTGCCGATTCCCGCAGAAGGCTCCGTGGCTGCCCGGACCAACGGATACTAGAGATAAATCGCGCTTCTGGCCACTTGCTGCATTCACTCGCCGGCGCGGTGCCACAGCACCCACGCAGCCGCGCCGCCGGCGGCAGCCAGCACCATCATCAGTGCGAATGCGCCATCGAGTCCGAAAGCGACACCGGCCCAGCCGGCCAGCGGATAGCAGGCCAGCCAGCACAGGTGTGACAACGCGAACTGCGCCGAGAACAGGGCGGGACGTTCGGCTTCCGCCGACGAGCGTCGCAGCAGCAGGCCGGCCGGTGTCTGAATCAGCGAGGCGCCGACGCCCAGCAGTGCCCACAGGAACGCCAGCGCGACGAAGCCGGGTCCGCTGACGCCGACCAGCAGGCCGACGGTCAGCACCAGCGCGCCCGGCAGCATGACGGTGCGCGCCGATACCCTGTCCAGCAGACGGGGCAGCAATATCGCCGTCACCATGGAGCCGAAGCCGTAAGCGGCGAACAGCAGCGCGACATCCTGTTCCGAGCCGCCCAGCACCTCGCGCACATAGACCACCGTATTGACGATCACCATGGACCCGCCGGCCGCCACCGCGACACTGAGTGCCAGCAGGCCGCGCAGCCGCGGAGTGGCCAGATACAGCCGCGTGCCGTGGCTGAGGCGCGCCATGATGCTGCGTGCCGAGGTCAGCAGCCGCGCTGGCGGCAGCGTCACGCTGAGCACCAGCAGCGCCGATGCGATGAAGCCGATCGTGGTGCCGGCGAACAGCCAGTGGAAGCTGACAAAGGCCAGCAGCACGCCGGCCAGCAGCGGACTCAGCAGGGATTCCAGATCGTAGGCCAGACGCGACAGCGACAGGGCATTCGTATAGTCGCGATCGTTCGGCAGCACATCGGGAATGGTGGCCTGGAATGTCGGCGTGAAGGCCGCCGAAAAGGCCTGAAATGCGAACACCAGCGTGTAGATCTGCCAGATCTCGGTCACGAACGGCAACAGCAGCACCAGGGCTGCGCGACACAGGTCCAGCACCACCAGCAGGGCGCGTCGCGGAAACTGTGCGGCAAATGCGCCGGCGATCGGCGCTATCACCACATACGCGACCATCTTCAGGGCCAGCGCCGTGCCCAGCACCGTGCCGGCGCGATCGCCGGCCAGCTCCCAGGCCAGCAGCGCCAGGGCCACGGTCGTGAGTCCGGTGCCGATCAGCGACAGCGCCTGCGCCGCAAACAGGTGACGGTAGGTGCGGTTCGCAAGTACGCCGATCATCGCACGAACAAAGTCATTGCCGACATGTTCGCTGCACTTGCCGGCAGAGTCAGCCCAGTTCCGCGGACAGCGGTCGTCGCATCAGCGCGTTCACGGCGTCCTGCGGCGCCATGCGGTCGTAGATCACGCCGTGGATCTGTTCAACGATGGGCATCTCCACGCCAAGGCGCCCGGCGACCTGGCGCACGGCCCGCGCCGCGTAATAGCCCTCGACCACCTGGCCGATGTCGCGAAGCGCCGCTTCCGGGGCCTGACCACGGCCCAGCGCCAGCCCGAAGCGGCGGTTTCGCGACTGATCGTCGGTGCAGGTCAGAACCAGATCGCCCATGCCGGCCAGTCCCATGAACGTTTCGGTGCGGGCGCCCAGCGCGGTGCCCAGGCGGGTCATTTCCGACAGCGCACGGGTCACCAGCGCGATGCGCGAATTCGCGCCGAAGCCCAGTCCGTCGGAAATGCCGGCGCCTATCGCATACACGTTCTTCGTGGCGCCGCCGATCTCCACCCCGAGCATGTCTTCGGACGTATAGGCACGGAAGACGTCGGTGGAGATCGCCGCGGCGAAGCTGGCTGCGAAGGACGGATTCGACGCGGCGACTGTCATCGCGCTGGGCAGACCGAGTCCCACTTCGCGGGCGAAGGTCGGGCCGGACAGTACGGCAACCGCCGGCGTTCCGCCGAGCACCGAGTTCACGACCTGATGTGGCAGCATGCCGGTGTCGAGCTCAAACCCCTTTGTGGCCCAGGCCAGCTGTTGCAGCGGCAGATCCAGATCGCGTAACGCCTCCAGTGTGCGCCGGAACGCAGTGGAGGGCACGGCAATCAGGATCGCATTTGCGCCCCATACCGCGTCACGCAGGTCGGAGGTGATGCCGAGACCGGGAGGGAACGCAACATCGGGCAGATAGCGGGCATTGCGCCCGGCGCTGCGCATGTCGTTGGCCTGAGCGACGTCCCTGGCCCACAGCACCGGTGCGCGCCCGGCGCGTGCAAGCTGTACGGCCAGCGCCGTGCCCCAGGAACCACCGCCGAGAACGGCCACCGGCCCGCGCAGCGGCGAGTCCGGTGCCTGATCGTTATCAGTGATGCCGCTCACGCACGCCTCGTCAGTGCGTGCGAAGCCCGATCAATGGGGCTCGCCGGAGCCGGATTGCTCGACGTCGCCGGCCGCCGGGGCGTTCTGAAAGATACCCGAGCCCTGCTGCGCCTTCTGTTGCTGGGCCTGTGCGTACAGCGCGTCGAAATTGATCGGCTGCAGCAGCAGCTGCGGAAAACCGCCCTTGCCGACGATGTCTGCGATCGCCTCACGGGCGAACGGATACAGCGTGCTCGGGCAGTAGGCGTTCAGCAGCATGTCCGTTTCATCGGGCGTGTAGCCTTCCAGACGGAACACGCCGGCCTGTGACAGCTCGCACAGGAACACGGTCTGGTCCTGATCCTTGGTTTCCACGGTGATGGTGAGCGTCACTTCATAGGTGTGCTCGGCGATGTCCTTGACGTTGGATTTCAGGCTGAGCTGCGTCTGGGGTGTCTGCTGGATCGAGAACGCCGCCGGGGTGCGGGGCGATTCGAAAGACAGATCCTTGATGTAGATCTTCTGCAGGATGAGCTGCTTCTGCTGGGTGTTCTGCGCCTGTTCGTCTGCCATCGTCAATTCTCTTAAGTTTGCGTTGAAAGTGAATCGGGTTCAGCCGAGCCTGCCAGCAGGGCATCGAGTCTGCCCTCGCGGTCCAGCTGCACCAGATCGTCGTACCCGCCTGCGTGGGTGCCGTGAATGAAGACCTGCGGCACGGTACGTCGGCCGCCGCTGCGCTCCATCATCTCCATGCGACGTTCCGGTTCGGCCAGAACGTCGATTTCCGTGAACGTTACCCCCTTGGTGCGCAACAGGCGCCTGGCGGCGGTGCAATAGCCGCACAGGGGCGAAGAGTATATGAGCACGCCGGATGCCGTGGTGCTCATTTGACCAGCGGCTGGTTCTCGGCCCGCCAGCCGGCCAGTCCTCCCTTGATGCTGAACACCTTGTCGTGGCCCGCGCCGCGCAGTATCTGCACCGCGCGACGGGACACCGCGCCGTTGTCGCAGACGGTAAGCACGACCTTGTTCTTCTGCTTCTTCAGCGGTCCCTTGTCATCGTTTACCTTGGCCAGCGGGATGTTTTTCGCGCTCACGATATGGCCGTTGCGGAACGCATCCGGTTCACGCACATCCACGACCATGGCGCCGCGATTGATCAGTTTGACCGCATCGGGCACCGATACCTGTACCAGCCCCAGGCTTTTCAGCCTGAGTTCGTAGAACATCACCGCGCCCCAGGTGGCCAGAAGGCCCATGACCAGGAACGGGTGATTGCTGGCGAATTCAGCCAGTTGACCCATGATGCAAGTGAACTCCGCGTGGCGCAGTATCCGGGGCGCGGCATTATAGCTAGACTTCCTCTCCCGATGGAAAAGCTCCGCTCGTGGTCAGTCTGCGCGGTCGCCTGCGTTGCGACGTTCGCTGCCGTGATGGCGGTCGCGCAACAGCAGCAGGAGGCTGACCTGCAGGCCGTTCGCGACCGTATCCAGGCACTGGAGCGGCGCCTTGCCGGTGAGCAGACCGAGCGCGACCGCCACAGCGAGGAACTGCGCGAAGTCGAGCTGCGGGTCGCGGCTGCGAACCGCGAGCTCGAACAGCTGCGGGCACGTCTCGCCGAGCAGCAACGGCAGGCCGCCAGCCTGCAGACCCGGACCGCGGATGCCCGCGCCCGGCTGGGCGGCGAGCGCGAGGCGCTGGCCCGCCAGGTCCGCGCCAGCTACATGACCGGCGATGCCGAGGTGTTCCGTCTGCTGCTCAGTCAGGAAGATCCGGCCGATATCGGCCGTATGGTCATCTACTACGAGTACCTGCTGCAGGCACGCGGCGAACGCCTGCAGCGCGCACGTGAGGAGCTGGGCACGCTGGTGGAACTGGCGGCCGAGACCGCCGCCGTCAGGCAGTCGCTGGAAACGCTGGAATCAGCGCAGGCGGCGGAGGTGGCGACGCTGGCAGCGGCACGGTCCGACCGTCAGGCGGTGCTTTCGCGTCTGGAAGCTTCCATTGCCGAGGGCGATGCCGAGGTGCAGCGCCTGCGCGCCGAAGAGGCACGCCTCGTCGATCTGATCGAGGAACTCAGCGAGCTGGTCGCGGATTTTCCGGTCAACGTGGACGATCCGTTCAGCGGCATGCGCGGGCGGCTGGCCTGGCCGGTGGCCGGAGAGGTGGCCGGCGACTTCGGCCGACCCCGTAACGGCGGGCCCATGCAATGGAACGGCGTGCTGCTGGAGACCGCCGAAGGCGCACCGGTGCGCGCCGTCTATCACGGTCGGGTGGTGTTCTCCGACTGGCTGCCGGGCCTGGGGCTGCTGGTCATACTCGACCACGGCGACGGCTACATGAGCTTGTATGGACATAATGAGGCTCTGCTCAAGGAGTCCGGCGACTGGGCGTCTCCCGGCGAAGTCATCGCGCAGGCCGGGGATACGGGCGGACTGGCCCGTCCGTCACTGTATTTCGAGATCCGTCACAACGGCACGCCGGTCAATCCCAACCCATGGTTTGCGGGGCGTCCGGGCGCGCGTTGACGAAAAGGCTGTGATATCTTCGGATGTCCGTTCCGGGGTGGGAATCGCGTGACGTCTATCAGGGTAAGAAGCGTTCTGGTACTGGTCGTCGGTACCGTGCTGGGGCTGACCGTTTCGGTCGGCGCGGCATTGCTTTCGGAACGTCCCCTGCATGGCCCCCAGCTGCGTTCCAATGCCGGTGCCGACGATTCATTACGGCTGCTCACCGAGGTCATACAGCGGGTCCGCAGCGAATACGTGGATCCGGTCGATGAGCGTCGCCTGGTCGAAAGCGCGATTCGCGGCCTCATTTCAGAGCTCGATCCGCATTCGCGTTATCTGGATCGCGACGAGTTCGAAAACATCCGCATCAATACTTCCGGCAATTACTCCGGCGTGGGCCTGGATGTGCGTGTCGAAGACGGCAGGATCCGGGTCGTGACACCGCTGGATGGCACGCCCGCGGCCAGGGCCGGCATTCTGCCGGGTGACGTGCTGGTATCCATAGACGATGTCGCGATCAATGGCGACAGCCTTGAGCGCACCGTCAGCCTGATGCGCGGACGGCCGGGCACGTTCGTGACCCTGGGCGTCGAACGCGAAGGTGCCGAGGATCCGCTGAAGTTTGCGCTGGTCAGAGCCGAGATCCAGTTGCACACCGTGCAGAGCGAGATGCTGGCGGATGACTATGCGTATGTCCGCCTCACGGCCTTTACGGACCAGACCGCCGGCGATCTGCGTGCCGCGCTGCGGCGCATGACGCGCGACACCAGACCGCGCGGCCTGATCCTGGACCTGCGCAACAATCCGGGCGGCGTACTCGAGGCGGCCATTCAAGTCGCTGACCTGTTTCTGGATCAGGGCGTCATCGTCATGGGCGCAGGCTGCTACGACGATGTGCGTTTCGAACATCGTGCCACGGGCAGCGACATCGTCGCCGGTGTGCCCATCACCGTGCTGATCAATCGCGGTTCGGCGTCGGCTTCGGAGATCGTCGCCGGCGCGTTGCAGGACCACGGCCGCGCCCGGCTGGTCGGGGAACGCAGCTACGGCAAGGCATCGATACAGACCGTCACGCCGCTGGCCAGCGGCGGTGCCGTGAAGCTGACCACTTCGCGTTACCTCACGCCCTCAGGTCATGACATCAACGAGACCGGCATAGAGCCGGACGTGACCGTGCGCAACAGCGATCCGCGGCGACAGTTTCGTGGTTCATCCGGCGACGTAACCCTGGAGCAGGACCTGCAGCTGCAGGAGGCACTCAGTCTGCTCGGTTACAACGCCTTCGCCCGCGCGCGGTGATGAGCGCCGATCCGGCGCGCCGAGAACAGGAGATAGAGCAGGCGCAGCTGCGCGGTTTCGCGCGCAGTCTGGCGGAAGTGGAGTGGCTTCTGCTGCTGCTCGTGATGCTCTATCTGATCACCACCCAGCCGGCGCTGGCGCAGACACCTCTGCTGATAGCGATGGTGATTGCGTTTGCCGCGTTCGTCATCGTGTTCCAGTACGGCAAGCTGCTGACGGCACGCCCGCGTATCAAGATCGGCGCCGAGATCGTCGTGATGGTTGCGTTCCTGACCGGCGTGCTGGGCCTGTCCGGCGCGCAGACCGGCGCAATGACCAATCTCTTCCTGTTGCCCATCATCACGGCCGCACTGGCGCTGGGCAAGCGTGCGACGGTGCTGGTCATTCTGCTGGTCTTCGCCTGCCACATCGCACTGCTGGCGCTGGTTGCAGGCGAAGGCGAGTTCGCTGCGCTGCTGCGCCATCAGGCCATCGGTGTGATGGCGCCTTTCGTGCTCGTGGCGTTTCTTGCCAGTCTGCTGGCCGACAACATGCATACGGCCAAGGAGCGCATACGCGAACTCGCCGAGCGTGACGAGCTCACTTCTCTCTACAACCTGCGCGCATTCACCCGCCTGGCAAAGCGCGAACACGACCTCGCGGCGCACGGCCAGCTGCCGTATGCGGTGCTGATGATAGACGTGGACAATCTGAAGTCCATCAACGACCGTTTCGGTCACGAAGCAGGTAATCGTGCGCTGAAGCTGGTGGCCGGTGCGCTGAGCCGTCTGACACGCAGCGCCGATATCTGCGCCCGCTTTGCGGGCGATGAATTTGTGCTGCTGCTCAAGAACGCGGACCGTATCATCGCCAGCGAGGTTGCTCAGCGCATACGTAACGTCGTGTTCGCGACCACACTGGAGCTCGATACCACGATCCTGCGCGTGCAGGTCAGTGCCGGTGTCGCGGTGTACCCGAACGACGGGAAAACACCGGAAGAGATACTGAATGCTGCCGATCGCGCCATGTATAAGGATAAGGAAGGCCACAAGCGGCCCAAGGGAAAGCTCGTCATTCACCGGCGTGAACCGTGACGAATGACCGGAGGATGAAAGCATGCTGAATCAGGAACCCCGTGATCTCGCCCGGCGACATCACATCCTGCAAGACCGCGCCCTGCGTCGGATGATGACGATTCGGTTCCTCGCGGTACTGATCATGACGTTTGTCGCCGCATCGGTGTTCGCGCAGCCGCGTGACGCGGAACTGGTCGGTGAATCGTTCCGCGTGCCGGCCGATACGCCCGATGTGTATCTGTACATGCGCAACCGGCACCCGGCCGGGATGACGCAGTTCAGCCCCGAACGCACGCTGTTGTTCGTGCACGGTGCGACCTATCCGGCCGAGGTCACTTTCGATCTGCGGCTGGACGGCTGGTCGTGGATGGACTACATCGCCTCGCATGGTTACGACGTGTGGATGCTGGACCTTCGCGGCTATGGCCGGTCGACGCGGCCGCCGGAGATGGAGCAGCCGCCGCAGGCCAGTCCGCCCATCGTCACCACGGATGTCGCCGTACGTGATTTCGGCACGGCAGTGGACTTCGTGCTCGCACGCCGGAACATAGACGCGCTGAATGTGATGGGCTGGTCCTGGGGCACGGTGACCACATCCGCCTATACGGCTGCGAATCCCGATCGCGTGCAGCGGCTGGTGCTGTTCGCGCCGATCTGGCTGCGCGACGGCCCCTCACCGCTGGCAGGTTCAGCTGCCGACGCCGGCAGCTCGGGGATCGGAGCGTACAGGACCGTTAACCGCGATGCGGCGAGAACCCGCTGGCTGGCGGGCGTGCCGGCGGCACAGCGCGAGACCTTCCTGCCCGACGGCTGGTTCGATGCGTGGTGGCGGGAGAACCTCGCCGCAGATCCGGTCGGTGCGGCCCTGACCGATCCGGTGGTACGCGCGCCGAACGGCGTGCTCGAGGACAGCGCGAGGTACTGGTCACGAGGCATCCCGTTCTACAGCCCGGCCGATATTCAGGTGCCGGTGCTGCTCGCGGTGGGCGAATGGGATGTGGATACGCCGATCAGCATGTCCGTCGCGTTGCTCGCGCAACTTCACAATGCGCCCGAGAAGCGGCTGGTGGTGATCGGTGGCGGCACCCACACCCTGTTGCTGGAGCCGAACCGACAGCAGCTGTTCTCTGAAGTGCAGCTGTTTCTCGACGCCGGGCTGGTGCAGGATTAGAACCACGAATCCGATTGCGGAGTAAGAATCATGAACAAAGTCCGTATTCTGCCTGTTACGCTGTTGCTGCTGTTCGTCTTCGGCCTTGCCGGTTGTGAACCGGAAGTCGGTAGTGATCGATGGTGCGAGCGCATGGATGAACGACCGGCCGGTGACTGGAGCGCCAACGATGCGATGGAATATGCTCGTCACTGCGTGCTTGACTGAATCCGGGGAGAACCAGGGTGGTGAGAGAATTTCGCAAGATGCGCGCTATGGGTTTTTGCACAGCATGGCTGCTGAGCATCGTGCTTGGCCTGACCTTGCTGCTCAGCGCCGGCACCGCCATTGCGGATCGGCAGGCGCTTGAAGCCAGCAAGGCGCGCTGGACGGCAGCAGGAATCAGCGACTATCGCTACGGCTATCGCAGGTTCTGCGAATGCAACCCGGAAACCCCGCCGGAAACCCTGGTGACGGTGCGCGACGGTGTCGTCACCGATGTGCGTCACAGGCCGCATGGTGCGGACTTCGATGTCACGGTGGCCGAAGACAATTTCCAGTGGTATCGGACCGTGCCGGATCTGTTCGCGCTGGTCGAAAGCGGTCTCGCGCGCGCCGCCACCGTACGTGTGCGCTATCACGAGGAGCTGGGATATCCGCTGGAGATCTTCATTGACTACGGTCCGGATCAGCCCGTCGATGAAACCGACCTACGCATCTCGCGCCTGGAGCCGGGCAGTCCCTGACGGCATAGACCGCCCGCCAGGCCGTGCCGGTCCGCGTCCAGGGTCAGGGATGGTGGCGTGAGCTTGGACCGGCTGTTCACCCGGCAGGGCCAGCTGGCAGCAGCCATGCTGCTCGCGGTGCTCTACCTGATTGCACTGACGATGCCGGCAGTGACCGTTGGCAGTGGCCCGCGTCTGTCCGGCCTCACCCTGTTGCGCCGTGGATGGGAAGCCGGCGAATACGGCATCTACAGCTGGTACGCGAATCCGGCGATGCTCGTGGCACTGGTTACGTTGGCAGTGGGGTATGTGCGCACGGCCGTGATCATCTCGGCTGTGAGCCTGATTCTCGGGCTGACGAGTCTCAACGCCGGGGATCTTGCCCGCGCCGGAGGATTGCCGGTTAGCGGGCTGACGTTCCATCCGGGCTTCTTCATCTGGCTGGCCGTGCCGCTGCTGACCCTGCTCTACAGCAGCATGGCTGTGTTCGGTATCCGCCCGGGCGCCCGCGACCGTCACGGCGGCCATCGCTGAAAGCAGCGGATTCCCTGACGAACTCGGGATTGACCGACAATCCTGCCGGTCGTAGAGTCTGGCTGTTGCCTTTGGCAATGCGGGTGTCGGGCGGTCTAGCAGTCGGTATTCAAATAACACTTTTACCTGACTATCAGCCAAACACACTTCAGCCAGTCGTTGGTCTGCTGACCGATTAGCGCTCGATTTCACGCCGTTGGTTGAGTCGCTAGCTGTTCCAAACGGCGTGAGAGCGCCTTTGATGAATATCTATGTTGGTAATCTTTCCTATGGCATGACCGAGTCCGAACTTCACGAGGCATTCAGTGCCTACGGTGAAGTCGCGTCGGTAAAGATTCTTTCCGATCGTGAGACCGGGCGATCCCGGGGTTTCGGGTTCGTGGAAATGCCCAACCAGCGCGAAGCTGAAGAAGCGATAGCGCAGCTTAACGGCAAGGAAGTGGGCGGCAGGGCACTGCGCATCAACGAAGCCCGCCCGCGCGAACGCCGCTAGAAGCGGCCGCAGCGCGACCGCATCCGGCGACGCTCGCCGCGATGCAAAGTATAACGGGGCGTGACCGCCTGTCGGTTGCGTATGGCACCTTGCACTCAGGGTGTACAGGGATGTTTTATCTCAGGTGGACACCAACGGAACTGGCGACGCTCGATATGTGGGCGCTGTATACGGAAGTCGACGAAGACGGCTTCGTGTGCAGGGAGGTCGGTGTGGATGCCGACGGTTCGATCCTGCACCAGCTGGTGCCCAGCCATGACAGCCCCGGCTGGTTCGGTCTGGCCCGGCTCTCGGCTGCCATGCTCGAAAGCAACGTGACGCGTGCCGAGTTCGAATCGCTCTGGTATGCGTGGCAGCAGTAGAGACGGCTGAAAGGTTCAGGCGACGGAACCGATTCCAGGGTCTGAGTGCCGCCATGCTCGCTGCCGGGACCGGGCGGACTGGCCTCGGCGTGAGGTAGAATCCGCTCCACGTCATTGAGGTGTGGCATGCCGGGCCACTCAGGGGTTGCCGGGCATGCAAGCCTGAATCCAATCCGCGCCCGTAGCTCAGCTGGATAGAGTGTCGGCCTCCGGAGCCGAAGGTCACAGGTTCGAATCCTGTCGGGCGCGCCAATCTGCATCAGGAGTTTTGCCGGATTCGCGATCTGAATGGGAAGCTCGCGATAACCGGCCTCGCGCTGTAAAGTGCAACGCCGAAACGTCACCGGCGACACGGCATGGCAGCACGAACCTATAGTCTCAGAAATCGAGTCCTGGTGACCGGCGGCGCCGGCTTCATCGGCTCGCACCTGTGCCAGCGGCTCCTCGAGCGCGGCGACGATGTGCTGTGCGCCGACAATTTTTTTACCGGCAGCAAGGAAAACCTGGCCGGTCTGCTGCATGCGGAGTCCTTCGAGCTGATGCGGCACGACATCACGTTTCCGCTCTACGTCGAAGTCGATCAGATCTACAATCTCGCCTGCCCGGCGTCACCGATCCATTATCAGTTCGATCCGGTGCAGACCACGAAAACCAGTGTGCACGGCGCGATCAACATGCTCGGGCTCGCCAAGCGCGTGCGTGCCCGGATCCTTCAGGCCTCGACCAGCGAGGTTTATGGCGACCCGACCGTGCATCCGCAGCCCGAAGCGTACTGGGGCAACGTAAATCCACTCGGCGTGCGCGCCTGCTATGACGAAGGCAAGCGATGCGCCGAAACACTGTTCTTCGACTACCATCGCCAGCACGGGCTCGAGATCAAGGTGGCCAGAATCTTCAACACCTACGGCCCGAACATGCATCCGAACGATGGCCGCGTTGTCAGCAGCTTCATCATGCAGGCGCTGCGTAACGAACCGATCACGCTGTTCGGCGACGGGGAACAGACGCGCTCCTTCTGTTACGTAGACGAGCTGGTCGACGGGCTGATCCGCCTGATGAACAGTGACGCGGCACTGACCGGCCCGATCAACCTCGGCAACCCGACCGAGTTCACGATCCGCGAGCTTGCTGAACTGGTCCTGGAGCTCACCGACTCGAAGTCGGAACTCGTCTATCGCCCGCTTCCGCAGGACGATCCGCTGCGGCGTCAGCCCGACATCCGTCGCGCTCGCGAGACACTGGGCTGGGAGCCGAAAATCCCGCTGCGCGAAGGCCTTGAGAAGACCATCGCGTATTTTGACAGCTTGCTGAAGCGCGGCCTCGCAGGCAGATGACGCAGGTTGCCGGTATCGCTATGGATCAGCTCAATGTGCTCGTGACCGGCGGAGCCGGTTACATCGGCTCGCACACTGCGAAAGCGCTCGCAGCCGCCGGACACCGGCCTGTCGTTCTCGACGACCTCAGCGCCGGACATCGCGAAGCGGTGCGCTGGGGGCCATTCGTTCAAGGAAGCATCGGCGATCGTGCTGCACTGGAGAGCGTGCTGCGCACGCATGGTATCGACGCGGTGATTCATTTCGCGGCGCACGCCTATGTTGGCGAGTCGATGAGCAATCCGGCGAAGTACTTTCGCAACAACGTGGCCGGCACACTCAGCCTGCTCGAGGCGATGCAGGCCTGCGACGTCCGCACGATCGTGTTCTCATCAAGCTGCGCGACCTATGGGATCCCCGAGCAGCTGCCAATTTCGGAGGCAACGCCGCAGGCGCCGATCAATCCCTATGGTGAGTCCAAGCTCCTCGGTGAGCGTATCCTGCGCTGGTTCGGCGAATGCCACGACTATCAGTGGATGGCACTGCGATATTTCAATGCGGCGGGCGCCGATCCGGACGCCGAGATTGGCGAGGACCATGATCCGGAGACGCATCTGATTCCGCTGGTGATCAGCGCGGCGCTCGGTTTCCAGCCCGACGTCAGGATCTTCGGCACCGATTACCCCACCCCCGACGGCACCGCTGTGCGCGACTACGTGCATGTGACGGATCTCGCCGAAGCGCACGTGCGTGCGCTTCGGCATCTGCGTTCCGGAGGCGACTCGGGCGCGCTGAATCTCGGCACCGGAGGCGGCTTCAGCGTGCGCGAAGTCATCGACTCGGTTGCGCGCGTGACCGGCAGGGACGTTCCCGTCATCGCCAGTCCGCGACGGCCCGGCGACCCGCCGGTGCTGATCGCCGACGTGAGCCTCGCCGCGCAACAGCTGGGCTGGCGCGCGAGGTTCACGGGGTTAGACGAGATCGTCGAGACGGCGGTGCGCTGGCAGCAGCGGCTCGGGCGTTGATCGACCCCAGGTGCTGGTGATCGGGGTCAGCGCGACTGTTCGATCATATATTCGGTGGCGCCGATGACCTCTTCGTCCGACAGGTCCACACGGCCGCCCTTGGGAGGCATGAAGCCGGCGTCTCCGGTAAAGCCCTCGATGGAATGCCGGATCAGCACTTCCATGCCCTGCTCCAGACGCGGTGCCCAGGCCGCCACGTCGCCGGTGACCGGCGCGCCGCCGACTCCCGTGCCGTGGCAGATCGTGCAGGCGGAGTTATAGACCTGGGGCCCCGTCATCGGCGCTGCGGCCGGTGCCGGCGCTTCTGCAATCGCGGGCGCCGCGGACAGCTCTTCGTCGCCCATCAGCACAACGCGTCCCAGCGGGCGCGTGCGTTCGTCGATGGCGGCAATGATGCGCGGATCTTCCTTTACGAACACGGCCTGTGTGTGGTCCGAGATATAGCGGGTGAGGAAGAACACGCCAACCGTGATGCCGACAAGAATGCCGATAACAAGCACGAAGCTGTCAAAGAATTGTTCGTCGTGATTACGCAACGATGCTGCCTCGCTAGGGGTGCGGCGGGCGATTATAGCCCAGATCCGCGCGGTGGTACCGCCCCGTGCTGCCACCTGGAACGTGATGCCAACGCCCCGGTCTTGCGGATGCATGGTCTGCAGCCGGTCCAGGTCGTTCAACATCCGGATTGGACTTGAAGGCGCAAGTGCTTCTATGCTGGCGCCTTGCTGCTTCTGAAGGCTCCCTGAGGCGCCCGTGCCGAAGCAGGATGCCCGAAAGACGGGGGAGCACATGCGCAAGGCCGGGACATCTGTCGCACATTCGCTGAGGCTGGCGGGGCTCACTGTGTTCGCCCTGTGGGGCGGCGGCACTCAGGCGCAGGACGCAGCCAACGGCGATACGGCCCGCGCGCTCGCGCAGCTCGTCGATACGCACTGCATGAATTGCCACAATGTGGTCGACTGGGCCGGCGGCCTGGCTCTGGACATCCTGGACATCACACACGCGGCGGAGGATGCGCACGCCTGGGAAAGTGTCGTGCACAAGATGCGCGGCCGGCTCATGCCGCCGGCCGGATCGCCGCAGCCGGCGCAGGACGATGTCGATACGCTGATCGATTTCCTGGAAACCACGCTGGACCGGGTCTCCGGTGAACGTGCCCGCGTGGGCCATGTACCCATACACAGGCTTTCCCGTACGGAGCTGTCGGCAACGCTGGAGTCGCTGATCGGTGTGGACATCGGCGCCAGGACGACGCTGCCCACCGAGGTCCAGGTGGAGGGGTTCAGCAACATCGCCGAAGCCCTGTCCATGTCGCCATCATTCATGGAACAGTACCTCTCGGCCGTACGCCGCGCCGTCCGCCTCGCGGTGGGCGAACCGGTGCCCAGGCTGCAGCGGGTGACCATTCCGGTCACGCCCGCGTCCGCGGCCGATTTTCCGCTCGGCACGCGTGGTGGCACGGCGCGCGGCGGCATTCGTTTCACGCATGTGTTTCCGGCCGACGGCGAGTATCACTTTCTCATCCCGGACGAGAACTTTCTCGATTGGGGCCTGTATCCGCGCGGCGTGCAGACCGAGGCCACACTCGTCCTGCTGATCGACGGCGAGGAGGTCGTGCGCCGGCAGGTGGGCGGTCCGGAGTTTCTCGACATCGCCGACCGGGACGGCCCGGCCGGCAAGCTGGCGCTGCTGGACATGGTGGCGAGCTCGGCGTTCGTCAGGGCGGGCCGTCGCGACGTGGTCATGACCTTCATCCAGCGCTCCCGTGCACTGAGCAATGCGGCCACCGGCGGCGGGATGGTCACGGACGTGCCCATCCTGCAGACCGCAATAGAAATCGAGGGACCGCACCAGCCCAGAGGGCTGTCGGCCAGCGACAGTCGTGACCGGATCTTCGTCTGCGAGCCGTCCACGGTGGCAGAAGAAAGCGCCTGTGCGCTGAGCATTGCGCGGCACATGGCCACCCAGGCATTTCGTCGGCCGGTGACGGACGATGATCTGGAGCCGTTGATGCGGTTCTACGAGATGGGCCGCGCCGAGGCCGGCGGGTTCGACGCGGGTGTGACCGAGCTGGTGACCGCGATCCTGTCCAGCCCGGACTTCCTGTACCGCGCAATCCCGGCCTCGCCGGATCCGAACGAGACTCGCCTGCTGACCGATCTGGAACTGGCCACGCGGCTGTCGTATTTCCTGTGGAGCACCGGTCCGGACGAGGTGCTGCTTGAACTGGCGGCCGACAGGCGACTGTCCGACCCGGCCGTGATGAGTGCGCAGGTCGACCGCATGCTCGCCGATCCGCGCGCCAATGCGCTGGTGGAGAACTTCGCGCTGGCGTGGCTGAACCTGGACGAGCTGGATCGGGTGGAACCCACGGACCCGGCGTTCAATACCGCACTGCGCGTCAATTTCGAGACCGAGATCCGCCGGTTTCTTGCCAGCGTTCTGCTCGAGGATCGCAGCATCGTCGACCTCATCGATGCCGACTGGACCTATGTCAACGAGGCGCTCGCACGGCACTACGGGATTTCCGGCGTCTACGGCGGTCAGTTCCGGCGCGTGACGCTGGAGGACGAGAACCGTTTCGGCCTGCTGGGCAAGGGCGCTGTGCTGATGCACACCTCGTTCGCCGACCGCACCTCCCCGGTGTTGCGCGGCACCTGGATTCTGGAGCGCATCCTGGGCACGCCGCCGGCGCCGCCGCCGCCGGGCGTGGAGACGGATCTGTCCATCGTCGAGGAAGGTGATGTGATCACCACGATCCGTGAGCGACTTGAGGAGCATCGCGACAACCCGTCCTGCCAGGGCTGTCACGGCGTGATCGATCCGCCCGGCCTCGCACTCGAGAACTTCGACAGCATCGGCCGCTGGCGCGACTTCGACCGCGAAGCGCAGGCGACCATTGATGCCAGCACGACGCTGTCCAGCGGCATCACGCTGACCGGGCCGGTGGAGCTGCGCCGCTACCTGACCAGCCGGCCCGACCAGTTCCCGATGTCCGTAACCAAGCGCCTGATGATGTACGCGCTCAACCGCGAGATCGAATACTTTGACATGCCGCAGGTGCGGCAGATCGTGCGCGACGCGGCTGCGAGCGACTACACGCTGAGTGCGCTGATCAAGGGCATCGTGCACAGCGATGCCTTCAGGCACCAGGGGCCGGACGAACACCAGCAGGCCGTGGCGTCCCGTAGTTCCGGGGCGTTTCAGGCACGGCAGCCATAGGGGAGACGAAGCAATGGCACGATTCCTGACCAAGAAACATCTGTCGCGGCGCACATTCCTGCGCGGCAGCGGCGTGGCGCTGGGATTGCCGTTCCTGGACGCCATGGTGCCTGCCGCCACAGCGCTGGCGAATACGGCCGCGAAGCCGAAGACCCGCGCGGGCTTTTTCTACCTGCCGCACGGCGCGATCATGAATAACACGCCGTTCGGCAGGGAGGTCGATGCCTGGACCTCCTCCGGCAGCGGAGAGAATTTCGAACTCGGCCATATCGTCTCGCCGCTGGAGCCTTTCAAGCGCTATCTGACCACCTTCGAGAACATCGAGAACACCGCGCCGCGCCTCTCCGTGCACACGCTCAACCCGGCCACGTGGCTCTCCTGCGTGCACCCGGACACTTCAGTGCGCGGCGCCAGCATGGCCATCACGCTGGATCAGTTCATCGCCCAGCGGCTGGGGCAGGAAACGACGCTGCCATCGCTTGAAGTGGCCTCCGAGATCACCGTGCAGATCGCCGCGGGCGGCGGCAACCCCTACTCCATCACGCTGTCATTCGCGTCGCCGAACCGGCCGCTGCCGATGGAGTACAACCCGCGCAACCTTTACATCCGGTTGCTGGGCGAAGGGGATACGGCGGCCGAGCGCGAAGCTCTGCTCGCCAAGAACGCGAGCGTACTCGACATGGTCAGGGAGCGGGCGAACACGCTCAGCAACGAGCTGGGCGCGAGCGACCGGCGCGTGCTGTCGGATTATCTGGACACCGTTCGCGAGCTGGAGCGGCGTGTGAGCCGGGCCGGGGAGCGGGATATGGGTGATC
This sequence comes from Gammaproteobacteria bacterium, assembly GCA_050485685.1. GTDB lineage: Bacteria > Pseudomonadota > Gammaproteobacteria > Steroidobacterales > Rariloculaceae > JBJHBP01. Next base: position 124,995 of record JBJHBW010000002.1, on the reverse strand, counting down.
TGGAGGTGCCGGACGCGCCGGTAGGCGTGTTCGAGGACTTCGACGAGCAACTGACGACGATGTTCGATCTGATCGCACTGGCCTACCAGGCCGACCTGACGCGGGTCGTCACTTTCGCGATGGCGGCCGAAGGCACCGATCGTCCGTATCCGGTCGTCGACGTGTCGGGCGGCTTCCATCCCGTGAGCCATCACTCGAACACGCGCGTGCGCATCGAGGAACTCACCAGGATTCAGCACTACCACACGCGGCGTTTCGCGGATTTCATTGCGAGGCTGGCCAACACGCCTGAGGGCGACGGCACCATCCTCGACCACTCGCTGTTCCTGTACGGCTCCAATATGAGCAACAGCAACGCGCACGACAACTACCCGATGCCGGAGCTGCTGATCGGTGGTGCCAACGGTCAGCATGTCGGCGGCAAGAACGTCGCGCTTGCACCGCGAACACCGCTGGCGAACCTGCACCTGACCATCCTGGAAAAGCTGGGCATACCCGAAGTCGAGTTCGGCAACAGCACCGGCCCGCTGTCCGAGGTGTGAACGGGATGACCGATCGCAGACGCGTGCTCGCGGGCCTGGCCGGGATCGCCTCGCTGCCGTTCGCCGGCGCATGGGCGGACACCCGGCACGGCGCCGCCGGCCACTCGGTGCCCGCTTCCGGCGCGCTGGCGGTGCAGCGGCTGACCGATCGCATCAGCCTGATCACCGGGGCGCCCGGCAACCTTGTCGTCCTCAACACAGGCGAAGGTCTCGTGATGGTGGACAGCGGATCACCGGAACGGGCCGCCGCGGTGCTGGAGAAGCTTGCGGGCGAGACCGTGCGCATGCTGATCAATACGCACTACCACGCTGACCAGACCGGCGGCAACGCGCTGCTCGCCAATGCCGGTGCCGAGATCCGCGCCCATGCGATCACGCGACAATGGCTGGCTGCCGACTACTACGTGCCGTCCGAGGACCGCTGGGTGAAGGCCCCGCCCGTTGCCGCCGTACCGGCCGTCACCTTCCGCGAGTACGACGAGATCACGGCAGGCGGCGAGCGCATCGAGCTCGGCTATCTGTTTGCGGCGCACACGTTCGGCGACATCTACGTCTACTTCCGCGACGCCAACGTCCTGGCCGTTGGCGATGTCGCCTCGCCGCTGGTCGATCCGGTGCACGACTGGTTTGCCGGCGGCTGGCTGGGTGGCCGTGTCGACGCGCTGGACGCACTGCTCGAACTCGCCGGTGACGAGACCATGATCGTGCCCGCCTACGGCGCGGTGATGACGCGCGCGGAGCTGGCGGCCGAGCGCGACATGATGCGGCACATCTACGACCGCACCGCCTATCTGACCGCCAACGGCCACAGCGCCCGCGACATGCTGAACCTCGGCGTGCTGGCCGAAGTGAGCCGCACTTTCCAGGACCCGTACCGCTTTCTCTATGATGTCGCCAAGGGTTACCAAGCGAATTACACCAACGTCGGAGTGAACGTTGTCTGAACTCAACCGCCGTAGCGCCTTGACCCGGGCCGCCGCCGGACTGCTGCTGATTGCGGTGGCCGTGATGTCCACAGCCGTCGCGCAGCCACGCACGCTGGTCGAACTCGTTCGTGAGGGTTATCGCGAATCGGTGCTGGCCGCGATCACCTCCCCGGACGTGGACGTGAACGTGCAGTCCCCGGACGGATCCACCGCGCTGATGTGGGCGACGTTTCATGTCGACCATGAGCTGGTCGAGGCGCTGCTGAAGGCCGGCGCGCGAGCCGACGTCACCAACAACTACGGCGCCACGGCACTGGGCGAAGCCGTCGCGCTTCGGGACATCGCGCTGGTGCGCACGCTGCTGGATGCCGGTGCCGATCCCGACTCGCCGAACCTCGACAACCAGACCGCGCTGATGCTCGCCATCAGCCATGGCGCCGCGGACATTGCCGCGCTGCTGATAGAGCGCGGGGCGGATGTCCGGGCGATCGAGACGTTCCGCAACCAGACCGCGCTGATGTATGCGGCCGGGTTCAATCAGCCGGACGTTCTCGAGCTGCTGCTGGCGGCCGGGGCCGGTGAGCAGGTTGATTTTCGCGCCACGTACGACGACTGGGAGCGTCAGATGACCTCCGAGCCGCGCGCCCAGTTCTCATTCCGCTATACCGGCGGCCTCACCGCGCTCCTGTATGCGACCCGGGCCGGCTGCTACCGCTGCGCCGTCGCGCTGGTCGAGGCCGGCGCCGATGTGGAGCGGCCCAATCCGGACGGTGTCACCCCGCTGATCAATGCACTGGATAACCGTCAGTTCGACATCGCCATGTACCTGCTCGATCAGGGCGCCAATCCACACACCTGGGACATGAGCGGCCGCACCCCGCTCTACGTCGCGGTGGACATGAACTCCTCCCAGGGCGGCGGTGGCGGATTCGGCGGCGGCCCCGGTGGCCAGGGGGGCCAGAGTGGCCCAGGCGGCCCGGGTGGCGCGCCGGGGCGTGCAGGCGCAGATGCCGGCGGCGCCATCAGGATAGGCGCGATGGATGTCGTTCATCGCCTGCTCTTCATGGGCGTGGACACCAACCATCAGCTCACACGCAAGCGCCCCTATGGCGCCGGCCGCGGCCGCTTCCAGGATTACGACCTGCGCGGCGGTACCGGTCCGCTGATGCTGGCGGCGATCCGGCACGACCACGAGGCCATCGAAGCGCTGCTGGCGCACGGCGCCGAAGTGGATCTGCCGAACGCGTTCCGGATGACGCCGCTGATGCTGGCTGCGGGAATGACCGGCACAGCCGGCGGCGGTGGTGGCGGGGGCGCTGGCGGCGCGACTCCGGCGGCGCAGGCGCGTGCGATCCGGACCCTGGACCTGCTGCTGGACGCTGGAGCCGACATCAACGCCCGGATCACCAACAGCCGCACCCGCACCGCCGTGCTCCATTCCTATGTAGAGGGACGCGATCAGGAAGGCCGGACCGCCCTGATCGGCGCGGTCGACCGCGGGTCGGACCAGATTGTCGGGCACCTGCTGGCGCGCGGTGCGGACCCGACCGTGCGCGATGCTGAAGGGCTGTCGGCCCTGGACGTGGCCCGCATACCGCCGGCGGAGAATCTCCAGCCCGCGGCGCAGGAGCGTCTGGCGGCAGGGCGTGCCGCGGCGGCGGCCTTGCTTGAACAGGCACTGGCGGAATCCGCAGTCGCAGAGCACGCGGCTGCGGCGCAATAGCAGGTCGCTGCTGGTCGCTACCACCAGCCGCGGCATTCTCTACAGAGGACGGTCCAGGCAGCGAAGCTGCAGGGCTTCGGCCACATGATCACGTGACACCGCGGCAGCACCCGCCAGATCGGCGATCGTGCGTCCCACCTTCAGCACCCGGTTGATCGCCCGCGCACTGAGGTGCCAGCGATCGGCTGCATGTTCCAGCAGCCTGCGGGTTTCCCCGTCCGGTTGCGTGACGCGCTTCAGTTCCGCGTCGTTCAGCCTGGCGTTCGGTCCGTGCCCGCGTGCGCGCTGCTGCTGGCGCGCAGACAGCACGCGTTCACGCACCTGCGCGGTCTCGCTGTGACCGCCGCCGGCATCGGCCGCGCCGCTGTTGCCGTGTCCACGCCACGCGCTGCGCGGTACTTCAATGTGCAGGTCGACACGGTCCAGCAGCGGTCCGGACAGGCGGCCGCGGTAGGACCGCACCCGCTCCTCCGGGCAGCGGCAGCGATCGGTGCCGTCGCCCAGATAACCGCAGGGGCAGGGATTCATCGCTGCGAGCAGCTGAAACTCGGCCGGAAAACTCACCGAGCGCTGCACCCGCGCGATCCGCACCACGCCGGTCTCCATGGGTTCGCGCAGGGCTTCCAGTGCATGGCGAGAGAATTCCGGCAGTTCGTCGAGAAACAGCACGCCCTTGTGAGCCAGCGAAATCTCGCCGGGGCGCGGCCGGTTGCCGCCGCCCACCAGCGCGTTCGCGGAAGCGGTGTGGTGAGGCGCGCGAAACGGTGCGGTGCGCTGCCCGATCAGCTCCACCAGTCCGGCGACGGAGGCGATGCTGGCCACACACAGCATGTCGTCCACATCCAGTGGCGGCAGAAGGCCCGGCAGTCTTTCCGCGAGCATGCTCTTGCCGCTGCCCGGCGGCCCCATCATCAGCATGTTGTGCCCGCCGGCCGCGGCGATCTCCAGCGCACGCTTGGCGGTTTGCTGGCCGCTCACATCGCCGAGTTCGGGCAGCGCTGCCGTCGAGGCGGGCACTCCCTGCGGCGCGGCAGAGACCTGCGCCAGCCGCGTGCCGCCATCCAGATGACGAATCACGTCCATCAGATGACCGGCGCGATAGACCCTCGCATCCGGCACCAGGGCAGCCTCTGCCGCATTGTCGTCGGGCAGGATCAGCGTGCGGCCTGCATCGCGTGCCGCCAGCACCGCCGGCAGGGCGCCGGTCACCGGCCGCAGCGCACCGCTGAGGGCCAGCTCGCCTATGAACTCGAGCTCGCGCGTACGCCACTCGCGCCCGGTCTCGGCCTGCACGACGCCCAGTGCAATGGGCAGATCGAAGCGCCCGCCGTCCTTGGGGACATCCGCGGGGCCCAGATGCGCAGTGATGCGGCGGCCGGGCCATGAAAGTCCGTTGCCCTGCAGCGCCGCCCTGACCCGCTCCCGGCTCTCACGGACGGCGGTGGCCGGCATCCCGGTGATCGTGAACCCCGGCAGGCCGCCGGCCAGATGCACCTCCACCGTGACGGCGTAGGCACCCAGGCCATGCTGACCGCGGCTGCTCAGGGTCGCCAGCGCCATCAGTGCACCGGCAGAAATGTCGGCGCCGGATTGCCCTTGCTGGCATTGGCGTTCCAGCTGCCATGAGCGCTCCAGATGGCATTAAGGTCCTGGCTGGTTGATGCGCTCCAGTTCCGCAACCCGGGCTTCCAGCGCTTCGAGTTTCTCGCGCGTGCGTTGAAGCACCGCAGCCTGCAGATCAAATTCCTCACGCGTCACCAGATCCATGCGCTCGAAGCCCGAGTGCAGCAGCGCCCGGAAGTTGCGTTCCATGTCCTGGCCCAGCGCCTTGATGTTCTGCGGGACGGCGTCGGCCAGTTGCCTGGCCAGATCATCCAGACCGGGCCGTTTCGAGTCGTCGTTCATTTCACTCTCCATCGCGAATGCGGGCGAGATACCTTTCCGGTGATTTCGCCGTGTTTCTCCCGATGATACCGGCAGTCGCGAGCGCCGCGCAGTTTTCAGGGGGGCGAGTGTCAGGGCACGGCCGGCCAGTGCAGCGCCGGCGGTTATTTGACCCGTGTCACAGAACGGCATTGCGGTGCATGGCTCCCCGGGGGGCCTCTGCTAGACTCGATCGCACTTCCGCCGGAGAACAACATCGTGCGATACCTGTGGCTGGCAGCACTGATTCTGATCGCGACTCCGCTGGTGGCGTCCGAGGTGTACCGTTCGTTCGACGCTGACGGCAACGTGGTCTACAGCGACCGTCCGGACTCGCCCGACGCCGAGCCCATTCGTGTCATCGCTCCGACACCCGTCGTGGCCGCATCCGGCACCGGTGCCGACGCGCGTCCGCAGCCGCCGGCACCCGAAGACTCCCAACCTTTTGGCGCGGAGATCGTCACCGGCCCCACGGCCGAGGAAGAGCGCGAGCTGCGTGCTCATAACTGCGAGATCGCCCGCGAGCGCCAGCAGCTGTATTCGATGTCGCGACGCCTGTTCCGCACCCTGCCTGACGGTGAGCGGGAATACCTGAGCGAAGACGAGATGGCCCAGGCGCGTGACACGGCAGCCCGCGATGTCCAGGCCTGGTGCGACTGAACGCCCGCAGCCGACTGGTCGGCAGCCGACCGGCGCCGAGAAGCTGAACGCAACACAACCCGTTTCCCCGCCACTGTCCTGCTGACGCGACAGCCTCACCGCAGGCCGGCGCCCTTGTTCGCCCGTTCGATCGCCAGGGCACACAGTCTCGCCCTACCTGCGTTATGCTCCCGCTGAGCCTGATTTTCGTGACGGGACCGTGGGACCAACATGAGCGGCGAAAGCGCTAACGAGCACTCATCCGCACAAGCCGGCACCAATGCCGACGACCGGCCCGGGCCACCGGCCGATTCACGTGCGGCGACGGAATCATCAACTTCATCGACAACCCGCGCACCGCGATCGGCTGCCCGGGAATCGCGCGCCGGGTCGGCGGCAGTCGCGATCGCCGCGGCACTGATGGCGCTGGTTCTGCTCGTGCTGATCGCAGGCCTGTGGTTTCAGCAGCGTCAGCTGGAGCATCTTGTGCACCAGTCCGACGTGGATGCCGCGGTGGCCGTCGAGCGCCTGCGCGATACCGATACGCGCCTGCGGGAAACGGAAGCGCGTCTGGCCGAGCAGATAGAGACGGCCAATCGCGCGCTGGCCGAACAGCAGCGACAGACCGAACAGACCGGCGCGCGGCTCGATGCCCTGCCCGGGCGTCTTGCCGATCTTGAAACGCGCATCGATGCGATGCAGGGCGGATCGCTGGACGCCAGGGCGCGCTGGCTGCGCATAGAAGCCGAACATTATCTCGCGCTCGCGAATGACGAGCTGCAGCTGGCCGGTCGCTGGGACAGCGCGATACGCGCACTGGAACTGGCCGATGACCGCCTGCGGCAGCTCGGCAATCCCGCCTACGGACCGGTGCGTGATCGCGTTGCCGAGGATCTGCTCATCCTGCGCGGCACGGAGCGTGCCGATGCTGAAAGCCTGGTGCGCAGTCTCGGCAGTGTGTCGGCACGGGCAGCGTCACTTCCGCTGCGCAGCGGCGTGGCACCGGCGCGGCCCGGCACGCCCGATCTCGACGACGTCGAACCCGGCCTTACCCGCCTGTGGCGCAGCATGCAGATGGCGCTGCGCAGCATCGTGTCCGTCGAGCGGCGCGACACGCCGGTGGAGCGCACGCTGTCCGCGGACGAGCGCGTGCTGGTGCGCCGTCAGCTGGAGGTGGCGCTGGAGGTCGCAAAGCTGGCCGTGCTGCAGGAAATGGAAGCGGCGTATCAGGAAGCCCTGCGCACCGCGATGACGCTGCTGGAGCAGGAGTTCGAGACGGGCAACGCGGCCGTGGACGGCGCGCTGGCGACCCTGCGCGAACTTCGCGACGCCCGGGTCGCAGCCGAGCGGCCCGATATCAGCGGCTCACTCACCATGCTCAGGCGCCTGAACAGCGGAGACCGTTGATGCGTTTCAGCCTGTGGGCGCTGACAGCACTCATTCTCGGTGCGCTCGCCACCCACTTTCTTCTGCAGGATCGTGGCTACGTACTGATCGAGTTTCGCGGTTACCTGCTGCAGATGTCCGTGCCCGGACTCATCGTGCTGCTGCTGTTGCTGTACGCCGGCGTTCGCGTGCTGCTGGCGGTATGGCGTGCCCCGCGCGCGCTGGGTGAACAGCTGGCCGAACACCGTGCGCGACGGGCCACCCGGCGCCTGACCGAAGGTGTGATGCAGCTGGCGGAAGGCCGCTGGAACAAGGCCGAGAAACTGCTGGCCGGCGGTGCGCGCCGCAACGAAGCCGCGTTGCTGAATTACCTGATGGCGGCGCGTGCCGCGCAGCTGCAGGGAGCGGGCGACAGGCGTGACCAGTGGCTGCAGAAGGCGCTGGAAGAGCGGCCGGACGCGGCGGCCACGATACTGCTGACGCGGGCGGAACTGCAGTTCGAGGCCGGTGAATTCAACAGCGCGCTGGCAACGCTGCGGCACCTGATGGAGAGCCAGCCCGACAATGCCGTGGCGCTGGGGCTGCTGGCGCGCACGCATGCGGCGCTAGCCGACTGGGCGGCGGTGCTCGAACTGCTGCCGCGCCTGAAGTACACGAACCTTGAACCCGCCGTGCTCGAGAAACTGGCCGGCGAGGCGCTGGAACGCTACAGCCGCGACGCCGACATCACTCACGAGGCGTTCGAGAAGACCTGGTCCGGCCTGCCGTCCGCATTGCGTCGAGCGCCATCGCTGCTGCGGGTGCGCGCACTGGTGCTGCAGCGCCTCGATCATGCCGATCAGGCAGAGACGGAACTGCGCGGCTACCTGCGCCGCGAGTGGCACGCCGATCTCGTGGCCACCTATGGCGAAGTCATTTCGTCGAATCCGCGTGAGCAGCTGCGCCGCGCCGAGAAATGGCTGGACCACCATGCCGACGACCCGGTGCTGCTGCTCGCCGCGGCGCGCCTTTGCATTGCCAACGAGCTGTGGGGCAAGGCGCGAAGCTATCTGGAATCGAGCCTGGCCATCGCGCCGCGCCCGGAGTCCTATGCCTTGTACGCGGGGCTGCTGGAGAAGCTTGGCGAGCCGGACGGTGCCGCCCAGGCCTGGCGCTCGGGGCTGGGTCTGGTCACCGGCCGCAACGCGCTGCCGGCGCCCATCGCGCTGGCTTCGTCACCCGCCGGGCAGGATCTGACACCGCGCGAAGGCGATTGACGCTGCTCAGCTCGGCATCGAGCGCTTGGAGTCCAGCCACTCCAGGATCGGATCCCACTGCTCCCAGTCGGGCCAGGCCAGATACGGCGGCAGCTCGTGTATGCCAAGGCCGCGCTGGTATGCGCGTATGTAGTTCTGCGCCTCGCGCAGCGTGGCGATATACGGCACCTTGAGCTTGGACAGATACTCATCCAGCTCATCGAAGATCAGCGTATTTTCCTTCACGCGATTGGCGACCACGGCCACCTTGGCCTTCTTGTCCGCCACCTTCTGGATATGCAGCAGCTCGTCGACGAAGCGGTTGGCTGCGTTCATGTCGATCGGGGATGGCAGCACCGGCACGAGGATGGTTTCGGCACGCTTCACCAGTTCGTTCAGTTCCTTGCCGTGCGAGCGGGCCGGTGCGTCTATGACGAGAAACTCCGCCGACCGCGGCACATGGCGTAGTCCATCGTCGAAACCGGCGACGCCGGTGATCTTCGCGTAGTCGTCAGGTCGTTGTGCCAGCCAGTCCATGGATGATCCCTGCGGGTCGAAATCCGCGAGCGCGGTCTCGAAGCCCTCGGATGCCAGGTAGGCTGCCAGATTCGTGGCCAGCGTGCTCTTGCCGCAGCCGCCCTTTGCGTTGGTGACGAGAATGTGTCGCATAGCCACTCCCGGAGCGTTGGTTCGCGTTTGTTATTGTTCAGACGCTATGTCTCGCGTCAGGCTCTGGCGCTAAGGTAGCCAGCCTTATGACAAATGTCCAATGGCTGGCAACTGACAGCTTACGGCAGCTCATGCATCGTTCCGGCGCGTCGCGACCAGTTCGTTCCAGAGCGCGCCCATGCGCTGTTCCACGTCCGCCGTCATGCTGATCGGGCGGCCCCATTCGCGCGTGGTTTCACCGGGCCACTTGGACGTCGCATCCATGCCCAGCTTCGAGCCCAGGCCTGCCACCGGCGATGCGAAGTCCAGGTAATCGATGGGCGTGGATTCCACCATCACGCAGTCACGCGCGGGGTCGGTGCGCGTGGAGATCGCCCAGATCACGTCCTGCCATGAGCGCGCATCGATGTCATCGTCGACGACGATGACCCACTTCGTGTACATGAACTGGCGCAGGAACGACCAGATGCCGAACATGATGCGCTTGGCGTGCCCGGGATACTGCTTGCGTATGCTGATCACGGCGACGCGGTAGGAACACGCCTCGCTGGGCAGGTAGAAGTCGACGATTTCCGGGAACTGCGTGCGCAGGATGGGCACGAACACGTCGTTCAGCGCCAGGCCCAGCACCGCCGGCTCATCCGGCGGGCGGCCCGTGTACGTGGTGTGATAGACCGGATCGCGGCGGTGCGTGATGCGCTCCACGGTCATGACCGGAAACGTCTCCACCTCGTTGTAATAGCCGGTGTGGTCGCCGAAAGGTCCTTCCGGCGCGGTTTCGCCCGGTTCTATGTAGCCCTCCAGCGTGATCTCGGCGTTCGCCGGCACCAGCAGGTCGGAGCCGCGCGCCTTCACCAGCTCCGTGCGCTTGCCGCGCAGCAGGCCGGCGAATGAATACTCGGACAGCGTATCCGGCACCGGCGTGACGGCCGCCAGTATCGTGCCGGGATCGGCGCCCAGGCTCACGGCCAGCGGGAAACGCTCGCCGGGATGACGCTGGCACCAGGCGCGGTAGTCGGTCGCGCCGCCGCGATGGGCCAGCCAGCGCATGATCACCTTGTTGCGGTCGATGACCTGCTGGCGGTAGACGCCGAGATTCTGCCGCGGCTGCTCCGGCCCGCGCGTCGTGGTCATGCCCCAGGTGATCAGCGGGCCGGCATCCTCCGGCCAGCAGGTCTGGATCGGCCATTTCGACAGATCCACGTCGCTGCCTTCCAGGATCACTTCCTGCACCGGCGCCGAGCGCAGCGTGCGCGGCGCCATTTTCAGGATCTCCTTCAGCAGCGGCAGCTTGCGCCAGGCTTCGGCGACGCCGCGCGGCGGCTCCGGCGCCTTCAGCGAGGCCAGCAGCTGGCCGAGCTCGGCGAACACCGACGTGTCATCGGCGCCCAGCGCCGCGGCCACGCGCCGCGCGCTGCCGAACAGATTGCTGAGCACCGGCACTCCGGTGCCGCCGACGTTGCTCAGCCACAGTGCCGGCCCGTCCTCGGCCAGTGCGCGCCGCGACAGTTCCGTCAGCTCAAGCTTCGGGCTGACGGGGGTGTCGATCCGCAGCAGGTCGCCCTGCTGTTCCAGGTGGGCGAGAAACTCGCGCAGATCCGAGTACACTCGCTGGGACTTCAGCCACAGTGATTCCATTTATAATTCCGTCAGTCACCATTCCACAGGTTGCGGGCACGCTAACGCGGGCGCGGCCGCAATGCCAGTCCGGGCGATCGATTCGATGCGATTGAATTTCACCAAGATGCAGGGTCTGGGCAACGACTTCGTCGTGCTCCAGTGGCCGGCCGATGCGCCCGGGCCCACGCCGGACCAGATCCGCCGCCTGGCCGACCGTCGCCGCGGCATAGGATTCGATCAGCTGCTGCTGCTGGAGTCCGCCGCGCCGGTCGGCGCTGACGCCGTATACCGCGTCTTCAACGCCGATGGCGGGGAAGTCGAACAGTGCGGCAACGGTGCGCGCTGCATTGCGCGGTTCGTCGCGGACCGGCGTGGGGCACCCGAGCTGCGCCTGCAAAGCGGCGGCGGACCGGTCAGTGCGCGCGTGGATCATGAAGGCCGCGTCAGCGTGAGTCTAGGCGAACCGGATTTCGCGCCGACGGCGTTGCCTTTCAGCGCTGAGCGGGCGGCGCAAAGCTATCGGCGCACGGTCGCGCTCGCCAACAGCGGCGGACGCTCGGCGAAAGGCAACGAGTCATCGGCCTGGCGCGGCGAAAGCGACGCAGGCGCACCGCCGGATCCCGCAGCGCACCCGACGGCTGCGGAGGTGGAGTTCGGTGCCGTATCCATGGGCAATCCGCATGCGGTCATCGTTGTCGATTCGGTAGATGCGGCGCCGGTCGGTATACTGGGGCCGGCGCTAGCTGCACACGCCGATTTTCCGCGCAGCGTGAATGTCGGCTTCATGCAGATCTGCAGTCGTGACCGCATCCGACTGCGGGTTTTCGAGCGCGGTGTCGGTGAGACGCCGGCCTGCGGCACGGGCGCCGCCGCCGCGGTAGCGATCGGACGCCTGCGCGGCGAACTGGATGAACAGGTCGATGTGGAACTGCCAGGCGGCGTTCTGACGGTCAGATGGCCGGGTCCGGGCGCCGAACTGTGGCAGACCGGACCGGCCGAGACGGTATACGAGGGACAGATCGAGCTATGAGCCAACCGAAAAGCGAAGCGATCGTCACCGAAGAGATCAGCGAGGAACAGCTCGCGAGCTATCTGCGCAGTCACCCGGATTTTTTCGAGCGCCACCCGACGCTGCTGCTGGCGCTGAAACTGCCGCACCGCACCACAGGCGCGACCGTGTCGCTGGTGGAGCGACAGGTCAGCGTGCTCCGGCAGCGCGCCTCGCAGCTGGAACGTCAGCTCAAGGATCTGATCGCGGTCGCGAAAATGAACGATCAGCTGGTCGAGAAGAGTCATCGCCTGGCCATACGCCTGATGACCACGAGCTCGCTGGCTGAACGCATTGACGTCATGGAGACCAGCCTGCGCGAGGATTTCGCCGCCGAACGCGCGGTGCTGCTGCTGTTTTCCGATCAGGGAGTAGACGCACCCGCGCGCAGCTTCGTGCGCATCATCGATCGCGATGCTGAAGCGGCCAAGCCGTTCGCGAGCTTCCTGCGTGCCGCCAGGCCGCGTTGCGGGCTGATCCGTGAACGCCAGCGCGAAGTGCTGTTCGAGCATGAAGCCGATTCAATCCAGTCGGCGGCGATGATTCCGCTTGGCGAGCGCGCCGAGCTCGGCTTTCTGGCCATCGGCAGTCACGACGTCGATCACTTCCACCCCGGACAGCGTCTGGATTTTCTGACCCGCCTGGGCGAGCTGATCACCGCGGCGCTGACCGGTGCGCGCGTCGGCGATGCAGCTGCCTGAACACCTCGAGCCTTTCCTGCGCCGGCTGGCCACCGAACGCAGACTGTCCACGCACACCGTCAGTGCCTACCGGCGTGATCTGACGGCGCTGTTCGAATTCTGCGAGCGCGAAGGCCTCGCGCAGGCGACGGATGTGGACAGCTACACGGTACGTCGCTTCGCGGCCGAATGCCATCGCCGCGGACTTGGCGCCCGCAGCATCGCGCGCCGATTGTCGGCAGTGCGCGGCTTCCTGAGCTATCTGCAGGAGCAGGGCGAAGTGTCTTCCAATGCGGCCGTCCACGTGCAGGCGCCTAAGGCGCCGCGCCGGCTGCCGGCGACGCTGGACACCGATCAGGTCGCAAGTCTGATGCGTCCGGATGGCGACGATATTCTCACCGTGCGTGATCGCGCCATTGTTGAACTGCTGTATTCATCGGGCCTGCGCCTGGCAGAACTCGTGAACCTCAATCTCGAAGATCTGGATCTGCCCGATGCCACCGTGCGTGTGCTCGGCAAGGGCCAGAGAACGCGCGTGGTGCCGGTGGGCCGCAAGGCGCGCGAAGCGCTGGAAGCCTGGCTTGCGCGCCGCGGTGTGCTGGCTGCGAGTGACGAACGTGCATTGCTGGTCGGGCGCCGCGGCCGGCGGCTCACGCCGCGATCGGTTCAGCTGCGGCTTGAGCAGTGGTCACGGCGTGCCGGCGCGCCGCTGCGCGTGCATCCGCACATGCTCCGGCACTGTTTCGCCAGCCATATGCTGGAATCCAGCGGCGACCTGCGTGCGGTGCAGGAACTGCTGGGGCATGCGAGTATCTCGACCACGCAGGTCTATACACACCTTGATTTCCAGCATCTGGCCAGCATATACGACAAGGCACACCCGCGCGCGCGCCGCCGGGACCGCTAACCCGTTCCGCTTCCGGCGCGAGTCAGGCTGCACGTGAACCGAACCCCGAAGGGGCCTGAGGGTTCCGCGTCGTTCCTCTCCACCGCCGGCACAGGACACCGACAAGGACAGAACATGTTTCACGGAACGACGATACTGTGCGTGCGCCGCGACGGCCGAGTCGCGATGGGCGGCGACGGTCAGGTCACGCTGGGCGACAAGGTCATGAAGGGCAACGCCCGCAAGGTGCGGCGGCTGTCGTCGGGCAAGGTGCTGGCCGGATTCGCCGGCGGCACGGCCGATGCGTTCACGCTGTTCGAGTATTTCGAGCGCAAGCTCGAGAAGCACAACAATCTCACGCGCGCGGCGATAGAACTCGCCAAGGACTGGCGCACCGACCGCATGCTCAGGCGTCTGGAAGCGCTGCTGTGCGTGGCCGATGAAGAGAACTCGCTGCTGATCTCCGGCAACGGCGACGTGATCGAGCCCGAGCATGATCTGATCGCGATCGGCTCCGGAGGCGCGTATGCCCAGGCCGCGGCGCAGGCGCTGCTTCAGAACACCGACCTGCCGGCACGCGCCATCGTCGAGAAGGCGCTGGATATCGCCGGCGACATCTGCATCTACACGAACCGCTCCATCACCATCGAAGAGCTGTGAACGCGAAGCATCGGAAAAGAGTTTGAATGACATGTCCATGACACCCAGGGAAATCGTCCAGGAACTGGACCGCCACATCGTCGGCCAGCAGGACGCCAAGCGCGCCGTGGCAATCGCGCTGCGCAATCGCTGGCGCCGTGCACAGGTAAGCGAACCGCTGCGCGCCGAAATCACGCCGAAGAACATTCTGATGATTGGCCCCACTGGCGTCGGCAAGACCGAAATCGCGCGGCGGCTGGCAAGGCTGGCGCAGGCGCCGTTCATCAAGGTCGAGGCGACGAAGTTCACCGAAGTCGGCTACGTGGGCCGCGAGGTCGATTCCATCATTCGCGACCTGGTCGACATGGCCGTGAAGATGCAGCGCGAGATGGCACTGGATCGAGTCGGGCACCAGGCCGATGACGCTGCCGAAGACCGCCTGCTCGATGTGCTGCTGCCGGGGTCGGCCGCGACCGAAGGTGAGCGCGACACGCGCCAGCGCTTTCGCAAGATGCTGCGCGAAGGCACGCTCGATGACCGCGAGGTGGAGATCGACGTGCAGGCCATGCCGGTGGGCGTGGAAATCATGGCGCCGCCGGGCATGGAGGAAATGACCAGCCAGCTGCAGAGCATGTTTCAGAACCTCGGCAGCAACAAGCGCCGCCGCCGCAAGCTCAAGGTGAAGGACGCGCTGAAGCTGCTGCGCGACGAAGAGGCCGCGAAGCTGGTCAACGAGGAAGACATCAAGCTCGAAGCCGTGCGCGCCGTGGAACAGAACGGCATCGTGTTCCTGGATGAGATCGACAAGGTGGCGCGGCGCGCGGAAACCACCGGCGCCGACGTCTCGCGCGAGGGCGTGCAGCGCGATCTGCTGCCGCTGGTCGAAGGCTGCACCGTGAGCACGCGCTACGGCATGGTGCGCACCGACCACGTGCTGTTCATCGCTTCGGGTGCGTTCAGCGTCGCCAAGCCGTCCGATCTCATTCCCGAACTGCAGGGCCGGTTTCCGATCCGCGTGGAGCTGTCGGCACTGAACGCCGAGGACTTCGTGCGTATTCTGACCGAACCCAGCGGCTCACTGACCGAGCAGTACCGCGCACTGCTCGGCACAGAACAGGTTGCACTGAAGTTCGACGACAGCGGTATACGCCGCATCGCCGAAGTCGCATTCCAGGTCAACGACCGCAGCGAGAACATTGGCGCCAGGCGCCTGCACACCGTGCTTGAACGACTACTCGAAACGGTGTCGTTCGAGGCCGCGGATCGTCACGGCGACACCGTGGTCGTGGATGCGGATTACGTGGACCGCCACCTCGGTGAGCTTGTGCAGGATGAGGACCTGAGCCGCTACATACTCTGAGACGGCGTTACGACATGACCTCAAACACACGTACCACACCGTATCCGGTGGACATCAAGCTGCACCGGCGCTCCGGTGTGCTCGAGGTCACCTTTTCAGACGGCCTGCACCGCAATCTGTCTGCCGAGTTTCTGCGTGTGCATTCACCGTCCGCGGAAGTGAAGGGGCATGGCGCCGGCGAGGGCATACTCGTGACTGGCAAGGAACAGGTGCTGATCGACCGCGTGGAACCGGTGGGCCGCTATGCGGTGCGGCTGGTGTTCGACGACGGTCATGACACCGGACTCTACACCTGGACGCTGCTGTATGAGCTTGCGCTGGATCACGAGCGCAAGTGGCAGCGCTATCAGGAACGCGTCGCGGCGGCGTCCGGAGAGGTTTCGAAGTAGCATCCGAATCGTTGTTTCTCAGAGGGGCATGCAGTGAACATTCAGCAGCTGGAAGCCGGGCTGGTCGATGTGCTCGATTCACCGCGCGATGCCGGCGTCCTGAAGCTGATCGTGCGCCGGCCCGACGTCGACGCACGCGAAGTCACGCCATCCGCCGAGCTCGACGTGAATGAGGGCCTGATCGGCGACAACTGGAAAGTCCGCGGTTCGTCGATAACGCCCGACCGTTCGGCACACCCGGACATGCAGATCAATATCATGAACGCGCGCGTCGCGGCGCTGGTGGCCGGTGAGCGTGAACGCTGGCCGCTGGCGGGTGACCAGCTCTATGTGGACCTGGATCTCAGCGATGCCAACCTGCCGCCGGGCACGCGGCTGGCGATCGGCGAGGCGGTGCTGGAGGTGACGGCCATGCCGCACACCGGGTGCCGCAAGTTTCGCGACCGTTTCGGCCCGGACGCGCTGCAGTTCGTGAACTCCGGGCAGGGCCGGGCGCTGAACCTGCGCGGCATCAATGCGAAGGTCGTGCGAAGCGGGCGCATCGAGGTCAACGATACGGTCTCAGTCCTCAGCCGGCTGAGTGGCGTGCATCCAGACCCAGATGCTCCAGCACGTGGCCGCGCATGATCAGGAAGCCGCGCAGTCGCCCGGTGCCGTCCACGGTGTAATCGAACACATACGTGCGCTCTATGCACAGGCCGCCGCGCAGCCGAACCTTCGTGGCTGCCAGCGCGACGGTGCCGTCCAGAAACTGCAGTGACTGACGCTTGCACGCATCGTGCGCAATCTGGTTCGCGACCTCGCGCACCTGCATGCTGTCATGCCAGATGCCGAAAGCGACGATGCCCACGACGAGCAGCACTAGCGCGGAATAGCTGAAATACACGTGTTGGACCGTTGCTGGTTGTAGTGGCGGTCCGTGGGGACCGGGCCGTGGCGGGATGCCCAGTTTACCGCGAAGCGCAGGTCGAACGCGCGGCCACGGTCGCCCGTGCGCACCTGCCGCAGCCGGGCACAGGGCTTCTGCTACAGTGCGCCCCATGCCGCGCCGAGCCAAACGCCGCCGTTCAAGGCCTGCTCACCGCGCCCGCCGGTCGCGGCTGCCCGTCGTGCGTCATGTGGTCGCCGCATCGCGCGGCGTCGGGCGCTTCTTCAGAGCCCTGCGCCGTACGCCGCTGTTCGTGCAGCTCACGGTCGGCACCGCGCTGCTGCTGACATTGTGGCTGAGCCTGAACTGGACCTACCAGGTCATACGCAAGCCGTCGGAACTGTTCTTCCCGGTGAGCGGACGGCTGAACAAGCTGCCGTCGCAGACCTGGTCCACCTACGAGCCGCTGTTCCGCCGCCACGCGACGGACGTGATCTCACCGGAGCTGCTCGCCGCGCTCGCACAGGTGGAATCCATGGGCAACCCGGTGGCGCGCACCTACTGGCGCTGGTCCTGGACCATTCAGCCCTTCCGGATCTATCGCCCGGCTTCCAGCTCCGTGGGGATGTATCAGATCACCAACGGCACGTTTGCCGAGGCACGGCGCTACTGCATCCATCGCAACGAAGTCGTGGAGCAGGGGCCGTGGTACGCGTGGCGATCCTGCTGGTTCAACAGTCTGTACACGCGCGTGATTCCGTCGCACGCGATCGAGATGACGTCGGCCTACCTGCACGTGCAGGTAGAGCGCATCGTCGCGCGCCATCCGCAGCGCACGGTGACGCTGGCGCAGAAGCAGGATCTGGCGGCCGCCATCCATCTGTGTGGTGCCACCGGCGGTGCGCGCTTCGCCCAGGCCGGCTTTCAGGCGCAGGGCCGCTGCGGTTCCCACGATCTGCAGGCCTATCTGTCGCGGGTACGGGCGATGAAGCAGTACTTCGGCTCACGTGCGCGGGCCGCTGACCTATACTTGGGGGTTCCCATGTCAGTGGACGCCGGGCAGGGCCAGCCAGCATGAATTCGTCAGGACAGGAACCGACAGAGGAGCCGAGAGGGGGGCCGGCGCCGGAACCGGGCGACCCGTACGCCGACTTCGGCTACCAGCAGGTGCCGCGCGGCGAGAAAAAGGCGCGCGTGCGCGGCGTGTTCGACTCCGTGGCCGAGCGCTACGACCTGATGAACGATGTGATGTCGTTCGGGCTGCACCGCTACTGGAAGGCGTTCACGGTGGCCCGTACGGGCCTGAAGCCGGGCCAGCGCGCGCTGGACGTGGCGGCCGGCAGCGGCGATCTCAGCGCCGGGCTTGCGCGCCGCGTGGGCCAGAGCGGCACCGTCGTCGTATCGGATGTGAACGCGGCGATGCTGGCGCGCGGCCGCGATCGGCTCATCGACGACGGCTTTGCCGGCAACATCCACTACGTGCAGGCCGATGCGGAGCAGCTGCCGTTTCCGTCCGCAGCCTTCCACTGCGTGACCATAGGCTTCGGGCTGCGCAACGTCACGGACAAGAGCGCGGCGCTTGCTTCCATGTATCGCGTGCTCAAACCCGGCGGCCGTTTGCTGGTGCTGGAATTTTCGACGCCGCAGGTGCCGGCCATCGCGCCCGTTTACGATCTTTACTCCTTCCACGTGCTGCCGCGCCTGGGTCAGCTGCTGGTCGGCGATGCCGACAGCTACCGCTATCTCGCCGAATCCATACGCATGCATCCGGATCAGGAGACGCTGCGCGGCATGATGGAAGCGACGGGGTTTGAACGGTGCGAGGTCTACAATCTGTGCGGCGGCATCGTCGCGCTGCATGTGGGCTTTCGTATCTGATCGGGCACTGCGCTTTATGAACCGATTTCTTCTGCAAACCGGCGAACGCTGGCTGAACCGCCAGGTTGCCGAATCCACGGCGGCGCAGGCTGAACTGCGAGCGCTGGACGGGCGCTCCATGGCCTTGCATGTCGAGGGCATGGGGCTTTCGCTGTGCCTGATCGCCAGCGACGGGCAGTTGCGCGTGGAGCAGCGCGTGGAGGGTGCTTCGGTCACGCTGCGCGGCACACCCGGCGCACTGCTCACGCTGATGCGCCGTGATCGTGACCGTCCGCTGGCCGGCCAGTTTCGCGAATCCGGCGCCGAACTCACCGGCAGCATAGACGTTGCTGAACGTTTCGCGGAGATGATTCGGCTGGCACGCCCGGATCTGGAAGAGGAACTGTCGCGCTGGATAGGCGATGTCCCGGCACACGGGCTTGCAACCACCGCGCGCCGCGTCGCGAACTGGACGATCGACACCGGCCGCGCGCTGGAACAGAACACCGCCGAATACCTGCAGGAGGAAAGCGGCACGCTGCCGACGTCGGTGGAAGTGCGCGCGTTCGCCGAAGACGTGCAGGATCTTCGCGATGACGTTGAGCGTCTGGCAGCGCGCATGGAGCGACTGGCCTCCCGCACCGACCGGAACGGGACACGGCGCTGATGCTTCGACTGCGCCTGCTGCTGCGCATGATCGCAATCCAGCGCACGCTGGTGCGTCACGGGCTCGAGGAGATCGTCTGGCGCACGCACCTGTTCCGGCCGCTGGCGTTCATCCAGGTGCTGCTGCCGAGAAAGCGATTGCGGCGCATGCCGCTGGGCGAACGTCTGCGCCATGCACTGGAGGAACTCGGCCCCATCTTCGTGAAGTTCGGCCAGGCGATCTCGGTGCGTCGCGATCTGCTGCCGCCGGCCATTGCTGACGAACTGGCGAAACTGCAGGACCAGGTGCCGCCGTTCGCGTCCGAGCAGGCGCTGGCGATCCTCAAGGCCGCCTATCATCGCGATGCCACGGAAGTGTTCGACGAGTTCGAGCCGCTGCCGCTGGCCGCGGCATCCATCGCCCAGGTGCACACCGCCCGACTGCACAGCGGCGAGCGTGTGATCCTGAAACTGCTCAGGCCCAATGTGCGCGCGATGATTCAGCGCGATCTGGAAGTGCTGTATGCGCTGGCCGAGCTGGCCGAGACCTACTGGCATGAAGGCCGCCGCCTGCATCCGGTGGATGTGGTCGCCGAGTTCGAGAAGACGCTGCACAACGAACTGGACCTGATGCGCGAAGCGGCCAATGCCGCGCAGCTGAAACGCAACTTCGCCGGCTCCGATCAGCTCTACGTGCCCGAGGTGTACTGGGATTACTGCCGCACCAACGTGCTGGTGATGGAGCGCATACACGGCATCCCGGTGGGCGACATCGAAGCGCTGCGCTCACGCGGCACGAACTTCGCAAAGCTCGCCGAGATCGGCGTGGATATCTTTTTCACGCAGGTGTTCAAGCACAACTTCTTTCACGCCGACATGCATCCGGGCAACATCTTCGTCGATGCCGGCGATCCCGAGAACCCGCGTTACCTGGCCGTGGACTTCGGCATCGTTGGCAGTCTCAGCCCGCGCGACCAGCACTATCTTGCCGAGAACTTCCTCGCGTTCTTCAAGCGCGACTATCGCCGCGTGGCGCTGCTGCACGTGGATTCGGGCTGGGTGCCGCCGGATACGCGCGTGGATGAACTGGAATCGGCGATCCGCGCCGTGTGCGAACCGATCTTCAACAAGCCGCTGAAGGACATATCGTTCGGCATCGTGCTGTTGCGACTGTTCGAGACCGCGCGGGCTTTTCACATGGAGGTGCAGCCGCAGCTGGTGCTGCTGCAGAAAACGCTGCTCGCGATCGAGGGCCTGGGCCGTCAGCTTTATCCGGATCTCGACCTGTGGCGCACCGCGCAGCCCATCCTGGAACAATGGATGCGCGAACGCCGCGACCCGCGCCGGCAGATCATGCGCATGATCGAAGCGTGGCCCGAGATCAGCGAAGACATGATGCTGCTGCCGAAGATCGTGCATCGCGCGATTCGCCGCGCGGAGAATGAAGGCGCCGTGCGCGAGGCCGCGGAAGATGCCGAGCGGCATTCCGAAAGACGCCGCGGGCGCTCCGAAAGGCTGTTCAGCGGCGCCGCGCTGCTGATCGCCGGTGTGCTGTGGCTGGGCCTCGATGCGGAGCCCGTGTGGCTGGGTTGGGTGGCCGGCGTTGCGGGACTGCTGCTGATGTTCGCGCCGCGGCGGGCAGTCGGTCAGGGGCGGCAGCGCAGGTAATTGATTGCTGGTACTCGGGAAGTGATCTATTCTGCCCCCAATAATAAAAGAGCGTTTGCTCTGCCAGGGGGTTACCGAGCCATGTCTGCAAGATCTCGTTTGTTTCTCGTGTTGGCGTTGCCAGCGCTTGCTCTCGCTGGAGTCGCCGAAGTGCGGGCCCAGCAGAACTGGTCCGATCCTGCCACCTGGCCGGGTGGTCAGGTGCCCGGCGCATGGGACGCCGTCGTCATCAGCGAAGGTATGGACGTTGTTCTCGACGTCAGTCCACCGGGTCTGCGCAGTCTGACTATCGACGGCAGTCTCACGTTCTCGAACGATGTGGACCTGGAACTGATCACCGAGTGGATCGTCCTGCACGGGGATCTGACCATCGGCACCGAAGCCAATCCCCATACGCGCAACGCGACGATCACCTTTACCGACGAAGTCCCGGGTGAAGACATCATGGCCGGCATGGGTGACCGCGGGATCATGATCTCCGGCGGCACCCTGAATCTGCACGGCGACCGGTCCAATTCGTGGACGAAGCTGGCCAGGACAGCCGAAGCAGGCAGCCGCTCCATCGAAGTCCTGAATGCCGCTGAGTGGCGGGTGGGCGATCAGATCGTCCTCGCGTCGACGGATTTCGATCCCAGACAGGCCGAGCAGCGCACCATTGCCGCCATCAACGGCAACACGATCACGCTGGATGAACCGCTTGAATACATGCATTACGGCGAGATCACCTACGGCGTGGATCAGCGTGGCGAAGTCGGTCTGCTGACGCGCAATATCAGGATCCAGGCATCGGCTGACGCGGAAGAGACATACTTCGGCGGGCATATCATGGCCATGCCGACGAGCCAGATGTATATCGACGGCGTCGAGTTCACTCGCATGGGTCAGAACCTGACACTGGCCCGCTATCCGATTCACTGGCATCTGGTCGGCGACGCGCACGGCCAGTACATCAGAAACTCATCCGTCCACCGCACCTACAACCGCTGCGTGACGGTGCATGGCACCAACTACCTGCAGGTTGAAAACAACGTGGCCTACGACAACGTCGGTCACTGCTATTTCCTCGAAGACGGCATCGAGCACAGCAACGAGTTCGTCAGGAACCTGGGTATCCAGACCAAGTGTCATATGACCCTGCCGTGCGTGCCGACCAACCTCGCCGCAGCCGGCTCGTCCCAGGAGCGAGGCAATGGCCAGCTCTCCGAGGATGTCCTGATTCCTTCTGACAACACGGTGTCGACCTTCTGGATCACCAACCCGGACAACGTCTACCGGGACAACGTGGCCGCAGGTTCCGACCAGATCGGCTTCTGGATGGCATTTCCGCAGCACCCCATCGGTGAGTTCGAAGGTACCGAGATCAGCCGGAATACCTGGCCGCGTCGCATGCAGATCCGCGAGTTCAGCGGCAACGTCGCCCACTCGAACTTCGATGGTCTGATGCTCGATCGCGGTCCCAATCCGGAGGGCCGATTCAATGTCGGCGGCAACCCGCATATGGCCTATGCCGATCCGGCCAACAGGGAAGGTCCGCAGGAATCCTTCATTGAAGATTTCACTGCGTACAAGAACAACAATGGTGGCATCTGGGCCCGCGGTGAGTTGCACGTATTCAGGAACCTGAGGCTGGCCGACAACGCCATAGGCTATACGCATGCCTTTCCCGGCATCGAGCCCGGTGGCGGCGACTTCACCTCCAAGGTCGTGGATTCGCTGTTCGTCGGCGAGACCGCGAACATCGGTAACCCGAGGACACCGGAGGAGATTGCCTACGGCCGCAGCCTGCCTTACCCCGAAATTCCGGATTTCCCGATCCGCGGCTACGAGTACTACGATTTCCTGCACTTCGTCGAGGACACGACGTTCGTCAATTACGTGGACAACGACACTCGCGACGCCGGAGCGCTTTCCTATCTGCTGTTCACCAGCTTCCCGACCAGCTCCGACAACGCGGTGGAACGGGTGAGCTTCGTCAACGCCAAGCCGGTGCATTTCCCGGAGATGGTGCGTGAGTGGGGTAACGACAATGCCAGCAGTGCCGGCTGGAGGACTGCGGCGATCAAGGACATCGACGGCTCACTCACCGGTCAGCCCAATGCCTACGTCGTGAACAATATCGGCATCCTGAGCGCTGTCGAAGGCTGCGAGCTCCAGCCCACCTGGAACGCCGTCGTGTGCGCGGGCGACCTCGGGCGCATGAGCTTTGGCGGCCCTGGCGGTGGCGGATTCGGCGGTGGCGGCTTTGGCCCCGGCGGTCCCGGCGGCGGCCCGGGTGGCGGGGGCTTCGGAGGCGGTGGCCCGGGCGGTCCCGGAGGGCCCGGCGGCCCCGGTGGCGCCGGCTTCGGTGGCGGTGGACCGGGAGGCCCCGGTGCTGGCGGCGGCTTTGGCGGCGGTCAGCCCGGAGGTGGCGCCGGTGGAGCGCCTGCTCAACCGCCGGTCGTTCTCAGCCGCAATGGCGTTGAGTTCACCGCGACAGGGCAGACCTCGGTGATGGCCGGCACAGAGGTCAAGGTGAGCACCGAAAGGGAGGAGCTGTCCATCACTCTGAGTCAGCTGGACAGCGGCTCCTGGGTGATCTTCGAGCTGCCGGGATTCACAACCGCGGCTTCCGGTACGGAGCTGAGCAGTCTTGATGCGCTGCGCGCGGCCACCGACACCTCGTACTTCAGGGGCGATGATGCACTGTGGGTCAAGGTCGTCTCGACCGGCGCTGGTGGCGGCGGCTTCGGCGGCGGCTTCGGTGGTGGTGGTGGAACCAGTGTGCAGGTCAGCCGGTAGACTTCACGCCTGCTGAATGAAAAAAGGCCCCGGCGGGAAACCGCCGGGGCCTTTTTCTTTGCACGAACAGCTGCCAGACGTGTTAATCGGTCAGCGTGTAGAGGTAGGCGATCACGTCAGCGCGCTGCTGTGGATCGGCCAGCACGCCAGTCATCGGTGTGCCCGGTACCCTGGCTTTCGGGTCGGTCAGAAATTCATCCAGGGTCTCGGCGCTCCAGGTCACTCCGTAAGCTCTCAGGTTCTCACTGGCGCCCAGGAGGCTTGGCGCGGTGCCGGCCTTGCGCCCTACGACGCCGAAGAGGCTGGGTCCCACCATCGAAGTGGCTTCCTTCGTCACCCCATGGCAGGCGGGGCAGCCACTGGTCCTGAACAGCTGCCTGCCGTTGGCGGCATTGCCCTCGACGCCTCCGGCGTACGCGTCAACCGTGGCCAGCAGGGCGGCCAGTGCGAACAGTCGGATGGGTGGTAATCGGCGAAAGGACATGGTCTCTCCAGAATACAGGGCCGGACCTGTCGCGGCGAGCGATCGCCCGGGCCTAATTCGCCTCGGCGATGCGCTTCATGTTCGAAAGCGCATTTTCGAACATGGTGCGGCGGCGTTCAATGTCGGCGTCCTTCGCCGCCTGGTCCGGTCTGTCAGAGATGTCATAGACAAGCGTGTATACGATTTTCGACGTGTCGGCGCTGATCGGCTTCGCTTCCATGAAGCCGTGATAGAGGTCGTAAAACTGCCCTTCAACCGCAGGTTGCGCATAGCCGTAGGAGAGTTCGGTCTGCGCGACCAGGACCTCGATGATGCGGCCGCCTGCGAGTGCGCGCACGGTGCCCATGCCGCCGTTTCCGGACGTGATCTCGCAGTCGATATTGGCCCATTCGCCGATGTCGCAATAGCCGCCGACCGCGGCCCAGACCTCCTCGGCCGATTTCGCGATCTCGATCTCCATCTCGATCGTGACGTATTCGGGTTCCGCAAAGGCGGGGGCGGCGATTATGACGGCCCCGACAAGGGCACAGAGGATCTTGTTCACGCTTTTCTCCCAGGCAGGTCTTGAGTATATCCGTTGTATCCGTGCACTGGCAGTTGTGCAGCGGAAGTCGGCGGGACGCGTGCCCGAAACGGGCATGGTGCGGCGGCTACTCCTCGCCAATCACCGCCGCCAGACGGTCGGCGCTCAGAACCCGTTCACCCCATTGCTCCAGCTGCGCCGTGTTGGCCTGCTGCAGACGCGGCCACACCCAGTCGGGCAGTTCGCCGAAGCGCCGGCGCAATTGACGGTGCAGCAGGAAGGCCTCGCCATCTCGCAGCCCTTCCTGGAGTCCTTCCGCCCGACCCTTCTCCCTGGATGCTTCATCCCACTCTCGCATCCGCACTTCCAGCAAGGTGCTCATCTCTTCCAGCTCCTCTATGCCCATGACAGGGCCACCGGGCTTGCGGGCCAGTATAACCCTGTTGATCCAGACGACGAACGCGCGCCGCAGGCTCGCCTGTTCCGGCGCTTTCAGCCACTCAGCGAGCGTACTGACGATGCGAAGCACGTCCGCGGGCGTGCGGCTGTTCTCGAGTCGTACCAGGGACGAACCTGTGACTTGCTTCCGTCATCAGGAAATTACTTTGCATAGACTTCAAAGCAGTCGTAAACGGGGAGTGACCGGGAACTATGCCTCGCCGCCGCGAAAAACCGGTAGAAGACCTCTTAAGGATCGCCACGGTATTGCCCTGGTGGGTAAACCTTGTGCTTGCAGGCGCGTCCTATGTCGGATTGGGACTGATTGCGGTGCCGGAGAGGACTGCGCCCGCCGAGCTCGCAGACATCGGGTCAATAGGTCCGCAGCTGATATACACCTTCGCGCAGATTGGCAAGATCGCTCTGCCCGTTATCTTTGTGATTGGCGCGGCCTTCTCTATCTTCCGTCGCCGTAAAGCCGGTCGGCTCGTGACTGAGTATGCGCGCCCCGGCGAATCCGGCCGCATGCATTGGCGGGACTTCGAGCTGATGGTCGAGGAGGTGTTCCGCCGCAGAGGGTATGCGGTACATCCTACGCCGTCTGGTGCCGATGGCGGCGTAGATCTGGTGGCTGCACGAGACGATGAGCGGTTGCTCATTCAATGCAAACACTGGAACGCACGGCAGGTCGGCGTCAAAGTCGTTCGGGAGCTTGTGGGGGTGATGAGCGCGGAAGGCGTGCAGGGTGGCGTTGTCGTAACGTCGGGGACGTTTACGCTGGATGCGAAACGCTTCGCGATGCAGGCAGGCGTTGAGCTGATTGACGGCGCAGCGCTCGGCAAACTTGCGGCTAAGCTCGACAAGCCCGAGCCGGCTGTCGAGCGGCAAACGTCGCACGAGCCAGGACAGACACTTTCGAGCACTCCCGACTGCCCAGATTGTGGCTTGGCTATGGTGTCAAGAACGGCAAGGCGCGGACGCAACGCAGGCAAGCAATTCTGGGGGTGTAGCGACTATCCAAGCTGCAAAGGTATCGTCGCAAAGTGAGACAAGGAGCCTCGTGATGGCATCAGCATTTTCATCGCCTCTGATCGTTGGCAAGGACGGTACCTCCTGGAAGCTGGAGAGAATAGCGCTTACAGGCGCCGAGTCGATTGACGCGTATACCGAGGATTGGCTGCAGAACTTGCTGTACTCCCACCCGGATGCGTTGCCAGTCTCGGAGATCGATGATGCGTTCTCCGGAATGGTGCCGGTATGCCGGGAGATGGAGACTACTGCTGGCCCCTTGGATGTTCTCTATGTCACGCCTGGCGGCCGGCTCGTGATCGTCGAAGCGAAACTGTGGCGTAACCCGGAGGCCAGGCGGAAAGTCATTGGACAGATCCTGGACTATGCCAAGGAACTCTCCCGCTGGAACTACGAGACCCTGGATGCTGCCGTCCGTAGAGCGCGCCGAGCTGAGGATTGTGGTAAAGCCACGGGGCTCGCCCAGGTCGTCGGATACGAGCCTGATTCCGTCGAAGAAGCCCGGTTCTTCGACTCCGTTACGCAGAGTCTTCGTCGTGGTGATTTTCTGCTATTGATTGTCGGGGATGGAATCCGTGAGGGTGTTGGTGCTATCACCGATTTCCTCGATGGCCACGCATCACTTCACTTCACATTCGGGCTTGTGGAGATGGCCATCTTTCGGATGAAAGACGGTACACAGCTGGTTCAACCTCGTGTGCTTGCCCAGTCGACGATCCTGAAGCGAATAGTCGTGGACATTCGTAACGACGCGATTACAGCCAGCGAAGATGATACCGAGGACTTTTTAGAGCAAGAACAGGGAGTCAGTCCTGAAGTGCTTGCCACGCGAGCGAAGTTCGAGCAGTTCTGGTCGGAGTTTCTGGCGCGCCTGGAACTGGATGACAAGAGGCAGTCAGTGTGGAAGCCGGCCCGTTCTCAGAATCAATACTTCACGATGCCCAAGGAAACAGATGCCTGGGTCAGTGCCTATGTGGCGCCGTCCACAAACAGGGCTGGCGTCTATCTCACCTTCTACAAAGGCCCAGTTGGTGACCGGATGTATGCCGCCCTTCGGGACGACGAGGAGGAGATAAATCGGGAACTGGGAATCCCGGTACGCTGGGACAGCGATGGATTGAAGCACACCATCATTGCTGCGGATCGGTATTCGGGCTCCCTTATCGAAGACAACAAGGAAGAGCTCTATCAAGATCTCGGAGACAGGGTAAACCGCTTCATTAATGTGTTTCGGCCGCGTCTTGAGAAACTGGCCGAGCAACAGTAAGCCGATTAGCGGTTTCGCGGAGCCAGCAACGGGCTGGCGGAAGGCCCGGTAAGGCTGCACTAATCTCCCGGTGAGGCCTCCTCACCGAACACCGCCGCCAGACTGTCAGCGCTGAGAACCCGTTCACCCCATTGCTCCAGCTGCGCGGTGTTGGCCTGCTGGAGACGCGGCCAGACCCAGTCGGGCAGTTCGCCGAAGCGGCGGCGCAACAGGCGATGGAGCAGAAGAGCCTCACCTTCACGCACCCCCTCCTGACGGCCTTCATGGCGCCCTTCCTGACGGCCTTCCTGCCGAGCGCGCTCAAAGTAACCCACCATCTGCTCGTCCTCCTGCGGATACCGCTGCTCGAAGAGCCTGCGTTCATTATCATCAAGCCCTCCGTAGATGTCGACGAACTCCACGTACTTGGCGCGGCGTTCGAAGTTCGGCTCGAGTGCAAGTAGTCCCCGAACCGCCTGGGCGTAGGCGTCGACCTTCTCCTCGACGCCTTGCCAGGCCATGTTTGGGAGGTTGACCCGCGCGACGAGATTCTCACTGTCGCGATGCTGGCGATAAGGAATGTCGGCCAGGCGGCAGGCGAGATACTCGAACTGCAGAAACGTGTGCCGGTCCCCACCCAGCGACCACGTTGTAGGAGCGGAACCACGATCCAGAAAAATCACCACCGGCACGACGCGATCGGTATCGCACAGCGCAGCCAGATCGACGCAGTAGTGCACAAGCCGATGAATCTCGAATCGACGCGCCTGCGTCTCGTGCTCGATCACGAACAGCAACGCTTCACGCCGACCGTCCGGCCACTCCACGAGCAAAGGCACGTCGAGCTCGCGGAAGCGATCACCCAGTCGCTCCTTCAGCTGCTCCTGCCGCAGCGGTGTGATGCGGACGTCCTCCCCGAGTTCCGCCGCCTCCTCGGCTGCGAAGAAGGCCAGCGCCTGGCGCGGGTAATCCAGAATCAGGTTCTTGAAGTTCTGGTCATGGCTCATCGGCAGGGTGGCGGCATTCCGTTGCGACTACCTTCTGACTGCCAACGTAACGGAACAGACTCTGGTCACGCAGCCGCGGAATCTCACCGGATCGCCAAGATACCGTGCTACAGGCAGTCGGGCAGGCCCGTGGGGACCAACTTACGAACGATCGCGGCGAGAAGCGCCGCGCTAACTCACCCGCACCTCCGCCTGCCGGCCAAGCGCTGCGAGCGCGCGCTCGAGCCTGTCAGCTTTGCTCGGGTGACGAGGATCCAGCATTCGGCGTGCTTCCTTCTCGTCGATCGCGAGCCGGCGTGCGAGCTCCGTCCGGCTCACGCCGGATTCCTTCAGTTCCAGATACAGGGCGGCCTTCAGAGCCGTCTGTATGGGCACGGCAATCAAGCACTCGCCTCTGCGGGGGGCGGATGCTGGCGGTATGTCCAGATCGTCCATGATGCGTCCTTCGATCGCTGCCTGTACGGCGCCGGCAGCTTCGACGATCCCCTGCTTTCGGGTTTCGCTTTGGGTGATGGCTTCCGGGATGTCGCGAAACGTGACGACGTAGCCGCCGTCGGTTCGATCGCGTGTGAGGCGGGCGGGGTAGACAAAGCATCTCATGGCGACTACTCCTCAGCCGAACACCGCCGCCAGACTGTCGGCGCTCAGAACCCGCTCACCCCATTGCTCGAGCTGCGCCGTATCGGCCTGCTGGAGACGCGGCCATACCCAGTCGGGCAGATTGCCGAAGCGCTGGCGCAATTGACGATGCAGCAGAAGGGCCTCACCGTCACGCACACCCTCCTGACGGCCTTCATGGCGCCCTTCCAGTCGGCCTTCCTGCCGCCCCTCCTGCCGAGCGCGTTCTACCACCCCTGCCATCTGCTCATCCTCCTGCGGATACTGCCGCTCGAAGAGCCTGCGTTCATTATCATCAAGCCCTCCGTAGATGTCGACGAACTCCACGTACTTGGCGCGGCGTTCGAAGTCTGGTTCGAGTGCGAGTAGTCCCCGAACGGCCTGCGCGTAGGCGTCGACCTTCTCCTCGACGCCTTGCCAGGCCATGTTCGGAAGGTTGACCCGCGCTACCAGATTCTCGCTGTCGCGATGCAACCGATACGGAATGTCAGCCAGGCGGCAGGCCAGGTACTCGAACTGCAGAAACGTGTGCCGGTCGCCGCCCAGGGACCATGACGTCGGCGCGGATCCCCGATCGAGGAATATCACCACCGGCACAACGCGATCCGTGTTGCACAACACAGCCAGATCGACGCAGTAGTGCACAAGCCGTTGAATCTCGAACCTGCGCGTCTGCGACTCGTGCTCGATCACGAACAGCAACGCTTCTCGCCGGCCGTCCGGCCACTCCACGAGCAAGGGCACGTCGAGCTCGCGGAAGCGCTCACCCAGTCGCTCCTTCAGCTGCTCCTGCCGCAGCGGTGTGATGCGGACATCCTCGCCGAAGTCCGCCGCTTCTTCGGCTGCGAAGAAGGCCAGCGCCTCGCGCGGATAGTCCAGAATCAGGTTCTTGAAGTTCTGGTCATGACTCATCGGCAGGTGGCGGCATTCCGTTGCGACTACCTTCTGCCAGCCAACGTAACGTGCGAAGCCCTGCTCACGCAGCCGCGGAAACTCATCGAATCGACGAGATACGGCGAAAGGTGGTTCCGGGAACGAGCAGCCGTTCGAAGCTCGTGACCGACTGGTTAATCAGCTACCGATCCGCCACCCACCGCTCCCCATGCACCGCGCGCGACACCCCACGCCGCCGCTCATAGTCGACCGCCCCCTGCACCGGCTCCAGCAACAGCTCCGGCATCACCACTTCCCATCGCGCGCACCGAACCTGCTCGCGATACTCCGGCGGCGAATCCTCCCCCGACCTCACGATCACGGCCGCGACACTCGCCTCGATACACCGCATCCCGGCGGGCATCGCGAACGCCTTCGCGAGCCGACCAACGAGATTGCCCGCAGCATCATGCAGTTCCCACCGACCATCTTCATCACGCAGCGTGAGCCCGTCGCCCGTAGCCAGACCAGCGATATCCGCATGCACCGGCCGGCTCTGCCCGTAGCGCCCGGCAAACCCGAGGTCCACTAAGCCCTGCCCCAACCGCCGCCGCACGCGCCGAAGCTCCGGCGCAACCTCACCGACCTCCACCGCCTCCCTGAACACCACCGCCGGCCCCGGCTGAAGCTCATCGAGCAGATGCCGCCGCACGTTGCCTCGCCTGCTGCCGCCGCGCAGATCCCCGTCACGGCCATGCCCGCGCGCCAGCAACAGCGACTGCCGCGCACGCGTCATCGCCACGTAGTAAAGCCGCCGCGGTGCATCCGGATCCTCCCCCTTGCCATACCGCATCCAGTCGCCGTCGAGTACCCCGACGTGATCGAACTGAAGCCCCTTCGCGCTGTGCGCGGTCACGAGCAGCAGGCCGCGCTGGCGGCGGCGCGCGTCGCGGCACCATTCCACGAGCCACTCGATGAATCGCTCGCGCGGCTGTTCGGTGCCGCCGGTCTCGAGCGCGTAGTCCTCGAGCGCATCGCGCAGCACGGCCCAGTGGATCCCGTCCGGCTGCGCCGCCACCGGATCGAGCTTCGCGAGCACAGCGCCGGGCGGATCCGCCTCGCGTCGCCGGTCGATCCGGATCGGATGGCGTTCCTTCATCCGGTTGTGCGCGGGCTCGATGATGCGGTTCGCGGTGTCGATGATGTGGCGCGTGGAGCGGTAGTTGTCCGTGAGCCAGGCGGGTTTCGCGGTGTAGTCCTCTTCGAAGCGGCGGATGTACGCCACCGACGCGCCGGCGAACGAATAGATGTTCTGATCGTCGTCGCCGACCGCGAACAGGCTGAGTCGCCCGTCCTCGTCGGCGCGCGTGCGGCCGGCGAGCGCGGCGATCAGTTCGTACTGCTCGGCCTCGATGTCCTGATACTCGTCCACGAGTATCCAGCGGTAGCCTTCGAGCAGGCGCTCGCGCTGCGCGTCGGCTTCGTCGGGCGCGAGGCCTTCACCGCGCACCAGCGCGGCGGCCTGGCGGATGATGTCGCGGAAGGATTCCTCGTCAAGCGCGAGACGCTTGCCGGTGAAGCAATGTCCGGTCAGGCGCATCGCCATCGCATGGCAGGTGAGCACGGTGATGCGTCGGGCGTCCTCGCCGATCAGCGCCGCGAGGCGTTCGCGGATCTCCACCGCGTCTTGATCCACCAGTAACCATATCTCACCTATTGCAATGTCTTGCGGAATGATGGCACGGTAACAATACGTCGCGGGGGCAAATGACATGATCGAAGAAATTCATCTGTCCAATGAAGGGGCTTACCACGCTGAGGGCACCTGCCTCAAAGGCCTTAAGGCACTCAATTTTGTCTACGGCCCGAACGGCTCCGGCAAGACAACGATTTCCCGCGTAATTGATAAAACGGAGAACTATCCTCAGTGCACGGTGACGTGGAAAGCGGGCAATCCTCTAGAAACGCGCGTCTACAACCGAGATTTTGTCAAACGGCATTTCGATGCGGCGAGCACCATTAAGGGTATCTATACCTTTGGCGGAAATATCGAAGTGGCCGAAACGATCAGATCGTTGAAAGCGGATACCGATGAGATCAGCGACAAGCTGGCCAGCTTGAAAAGGACACTCTCTGGTGAAGATGGGAACGGGGGAAAACAGAAACTACGCGACGATCTGGAAAGCAAGCTGGTCGAGGATGTCTGGAATGCCAAGAGCAACCTTGATGATTTGAGTGACGCCTTTTCCGGCCTGAACAATAACAGGAGAAACTTTTGCGCTCGCTATGTACGCGAAGCGGAGAGTAATCATGCAGAACTACTGAGTATAGGTGCGTTGCGCGAAGCTGCGTCGACAGTATTTGACGGTACACTGACCGAAGCATCAACCCTTCCGCGGCCGAACCGGCCGGCCTTCGTCGCACTCGAAGCCGCCGACATTCTGACCAAGAAGATCATCGGCAAGGAAGACGTCGATATAGCAGCGCTCATCGAGAAACTCGACAGCAGCGACTGGGTCCAGCAAGGACGGGAGTACTTTGACCAGTTGGACAATCAATGTCCCTTTTGCCAACAAAAGACCGGCGCCGCGTTTCGTCAGAGCCTCGAAGACTATTTCGACGAAACCTATGTCTCTGATCTCGCTGCAATCGACCGGCTCTTGGATACCTATGAGAGCTTGACGAAGACTGTGCTGGAAAGTTATGGCGCTTCTTCGATCGTGGATTCCACGTTCCTAGACCGCGATGCCTATGACAGAGAGCTCGCCACGTTGCGTCTAGCGTTGAACGGAAACATAGAACGCATAAGAGTCAAGAAAAGGGAACCTAGTACGACGATCACGCTTAGCGATACCAAACCACTTTTCTCGGCGGTTGAGGCGCACATCGAGGCTGCGAATCGCAAGGTGAAGGTGAATAACGAGACTCTTAGCAATCTCGGTGCCCGCAAGAAGGAGCTATCCGCGCAAATTTGGCGACGCTTGGTCGAAGACACGAAATCGCTCTACGGCAAATATATGCAGGCGAGGAGCGATCTGGACGCGGCAATGGTCAGTCTCAACGCGCAGATCGAACAGCGCTCACGTGAATGGGAAACAAAGAACGCCGAAATCGAGGAGAACGAGCGCAGGATTACGAGCATCAAACCTACGATCGACGCAATCAACAAACTTCTAAAGTCTTTCGGGTTTGTAAATTTCCATCTTGTAGAAAACGAGGAAGAAGGATTCTATGAGGTTAAGCGTCCCGGCGGGGAAGATGCGAAAGACACATTGAGTGAAGGCGAAAAATCCTTCATCACCTTCCTGTATTTCTATCACCTGATAGGGGGATCGTTTTCGGCAAGCGGTGCAACAGCTGACCGGATTGTCGTGTTCGATGATCCGGTATCGAGCCTTGATGCAGATATCTTGTTCATAGTCTGCAATCTTATCAAAGGTATCGTGAATGAGATGCGCGAGGCGCGCAGCGCCATAAAGCAGGTATTCGTACTGACCCACAACATCTACTTTCACAAGGAAATCACCTTCAACAAGAAGCGCAACGGTGCCTACGCGCTCCATGACGAAACCTTTTGGATCATCCGCAAGTCCGCTGACCGTTCCGATCTCATGCCGTCGCAGGAAAACCCCATCAGGTCGAGCTATGAACTATTGTGGCGAGAAGTGAAACAGAAACCGCCATCTGACACCGCTATCCAGAACGCCATGCGTCGCATACTGGAGCAATACTTCAAATTTTTCGGCGGTGTCACACCGGAGAGCATCATAGAAAAGTTTGATGGGCAGGATAAAGTGATATGTGGCTCCCTCTTCTCATGGATCAATGACGGCTCGCATTTCGCGAACGATGATCTCTACATGTCCTGTGATGCGGGACAGGTCAACCGCTATCTTTCTGTCTTTCAGAGAATATTTGAGCAGTCTGAACATGACGGGCATTACAAGATGATGATGGGCAGCGACTATGTCCAACTGCCTGCCGTCGAGAACGAGATGGAGACGTAACGGGCAGTGGTCGATTGTTTGCAGGCTGTTTTTTGCGAGTCCAACTCTTGCCCGAATTCCGTTTCCGTGAACCGATAAGGGCTTGCGAATCCGTTTCAGTCAGTAGTATTGCCGGATATACCCGTACGCCTTCTCAAACAGCTCTTCATCTGCATGCAGTTTGTACTTGAATAAAGATCTCCTCAACGCCTTCTTGATCTCCCGTTCTCCGGCCTGAGTGTCCTGCCACCCCGGGAAACGCACCAAGCGCACGATCTCGTCGATGTCCGCCACTACGCGCTCGACCATGATCGGCGTCTCGGCGGTCTTGACCTCATTAAACAGCTCGGTCAGCGCGGCCTTGCCACGGTCTTCGTCCTCTTCCGGCGGTACTTCCTTCTCCGCCTGCAGGACTTCCTTGGCCAGTTGCAGCAGTTGCTTCAGGAACTCGACGCTGTTGAGCACGCCGGACTCGAAGCGGTCGCGCAGCGCATCCAGGCGTTCCGAGAGCGCCTTGAACCTGGGGTCGCCGAGGTGCTTGCGTAGCCGCCGGGCCACCTTGATTTCGATCTCCTTCGCCTTCTTCGGGTCGGGATTCGAAAGCACCGCCTCCAGCAGATCGGCGTCCAGCACTAGTGTGTCGAGATCGTCGCGCACGGCATCGACGTGCACGTTCTCGTGGATCAGCTCGATGGTCTTGGCTCCGAGGGAGTGCCAGATCAGCTTGCCGTGGCCGCTGGAGGGCTGCACCGACTGGTACACCTGCGACAGCCACTTGTAGTCCTTCTCGTGTTCGCCGAGGATCGAGTCGGGCGAGATGGCCTCCCACAGCTTGTTGAGCAGGCTGTACTCGGCGGCGAAGTTGTCGCGCACGTCGTTGTTGGGGAGGCACTGCTGAGCGGCGATCAGGCCCTCATAGCCCTCGACCGTGCGATCCACGCCGGCAAAGAAAGCCAGGCACTTCTGCATCGCCTCCGGCAGCCGATCCTTGAGCTCCTGGATGTTCGATACCACCGCCGTGACGCTCTTGTCGTCGAACTCCAGCGCCTTGGCCACGTCGTCGAAGATGCCGAGGTAATCCACGATCAGGCCGTGGGTCTTCTGATCGGAGTAGGTGCGGTTCACCCGGCAGATGGCCTGGAGCAGCGTGTGGTCGCGCAGCGGCTTGTCCAGGTACATCGCCTGCAAAATGGGCGCATCGAAGCCGGTCAGCAGCTTCGAGGTGACGATAATCAGTTTGAGCGGGTCGTTTGGGTCGCGGAAGCGGTCAAGCAACCGCTCTTCCTCATCCCGCGAGCGCGCGTAGGCCTTGTACTGCGGCTCGTTGGCGTTAACCGTCATGACGATGTCGCAGGATTCGGGCGGCAGCAGCTTGTCCAGCTCCTGCTTGTAGAGCAGGCAGGATTCGCGGTCAAAAGTGACGATCTGGCCCTTGAAGCCGTTCGGCTCCACCTTGCTCTGGAAGTGCTGGACGATGTCCTCGCACACGCGCCGGATGCGCTCGGGCGTCTTGACCAGCACCGCCATCTTGGCGGCGGTCTTGCCGAGGTTGTCGCGGTCGAGGTCGGAGAGGCCGCCGGTCATCTCCTTGAAGGCGGCGTCGATGGCGGCCTTGTCGATGTGCAGCTCCAGGAGGCGCGGTTCGAAGTGCAGCTTCAGCGTCGCCCCGTCGCGGATCGACTCCTCGAAGCCGTAGCGGCTCAGGTAGCCTTGGTCATCCTCCTCCGCCCCGAAGGCGTAGAACGTGTTTCGATCGAAGCGATTGATCGGCGTACCGGTCAGGCCGAACAGGAAGGCATTAGGCAGGGAATCGCGCATCTTGCGGCCGAGATCGCCCTCCTGGGTGCGATGCGCCTCGTCCACCAGGGTGATGATATTGCTGCGATCGTTCAGCACGCCCCCATTTTCACTGTTCGGGGCCTCGCCGAACTTGAAGATCGTCGTGATGATGATCTTGCGCACGTCCTGCGCCAGCAGTTGGCGTAGCTTGTCGCGGGAGTCGGCCTTCTCGAGGTTGGGAATATCGGCCCCAGTAAAGGTGCCGGTGATCTGGGTGTCGAGATCGACACGGTCGACCACGATCAGCACCGTGGGGTTCTTCAAGCGCGGATGCAGGCGCAGCTTCTGCGCCGCAAACACCATCAGGAGCGACTTTCCGGAACCCTGAAAATGCCAGATCAGGCCCTTCCTGGGGTAACCGGCCAGCACCCGCTCGACGATCTTGTTGGCGGCTTCGTACTGCTGATAGCGGCAGATGATCTTAATGCGGCGCTTCCTCTTGTCCGTGGCGAACAGGGTGAAGTTGGCCAGTATGTCGAGCACCACATGCGGCCGCAGCATGCTCTCGGCAGCCAGTTTCAAGCCTTTCAGTGGATGCTTGAGCGCGTCACCATCGTCCTCCAGATTCCACGGCCCCCAATCCTTGATGGGCAGGCCGAGAGAACCGTAGCGATACTCCTTGCCTTCGGTGGCCACCGAGAACACATTGCAGACGAACAGCTCGGGCACATGCTTCTCATAGTCGTCATGCACCTGCAGCGCGCCATCCACCCAGCTCACCGCCGAGCGCGTCGGCGTCTTGGCCTCGATCAGCACCAGCGGCAGGCCGTTGATAAGGAGGATCATGTCGGCGCGACGCTCGGCGCTGCCGGCGCGAAACGTGAACTGCTGGGTGACGACGTACTGATTCTGATCGAGGTTGTCGAAGTCAATCAGGCGAACCGGCACATGCTCGTTGTTTTGGCCGAAGGGCATGGAACGCTCTCCCCTGAGCCAGGCCGTGAATTCCTCATTGGCGCGCACCAAGCCGTCGAAGCGCACCGACAGCACGATCGCTCGCAGCTTGTAGAGCACCTCATCGGCGCGGTCCGGCTGGGCTGCAAGCTCCGGATTGAGGCGGATCAGCGCCTCGCGCACCCAAGATTCAACCAGTACGTCCTGGTGTTGACGGGAGATCTCGGCGCTGGAAATGCGGTGCCAGCCGAGGCCCTTGTGCCTGCGGCCGTAAGTAGGATTCGGTTCCCGCACGCCATTGTCTGGAGTGGACTTTTCCGGACCGGAAAGCAGGTCGTAGAGGTAGGCTTCGACGGTGTTTGACTCAGTGAACATCACGAAGCCCCGCTCAACGTTTCATTCAACAACTTGCTCAACAGCAATTTCGCTTCTTTGCGTCGCTCTTCTACATCGCGCTCGATCTGAGATATCTCGGAAGTCCTTGAAGCCCATTCAGTCTGATGCGCGAGAGGCGGGACAGGAATTTTGATCGTTACCAAGCTCCCCACCCGAATTCCCTTAGCCGTAGTTCCCGTGGCTAGTCGCTCAAGCTCTCTTCGGAAAAAGTTGCTGCAAAGGACAGCTTCTAAGTAGTCCGGTCTAATCTGCTCAGATTTCGCGCGCATGGCGATCACGCGTTGACTCAATATGTAGCGCCGACTTTCTTGAAGCCGGACAACATTCCCAAGTGGTGCTTCAGTTGTAAATAGAATATCCCCCTCTACTAACCCGCCGCGGGTCATCCATCTCTCGTAGAGTGCCGACGACCCGTAATTGGTTTCTCTCTGAAGGTCGATTCTGCGATGAAGCACATTGTTTGCAGATAGCGCGGGTATATCTCCCCCGCTCCATTCCATCCCGAGCTTCTTGGGCGTGCGCCCCCTAAAATCCATAATCAGCTCGCACAACTCGCCAATAGGCTTACGCGGGAAACTGCCTTCTCCTTGCGCTGCTTCCAGCGAGGACATAAAGAGCACTGTTGTAGCAGCGAGAAGTTCGTCAAATTTTTCACTTACAGCATTGGTCGCACTCAATATGCCGAAAACTCGCTCCTGCTCCTCCGGTGGTGGCAACGCGAACTCAAATCGCGCCAAATTGGTCCAGTTGGTACGCGGGCTCAGGCTCCCAGCTGACGTCCCGACCGCATGCTCGAAAAACGCTTCAGTTTGGCAGATTAACGGCAGCAGATGGGGCAACAGCACGCCTGCATCCTTGCTTTCCAGCACGTAGATATCGCCGGAACAGACCCCCGCGAAATCGGCCACCGCCACCTTGCGCTGGTAGGCGCGGCGCTTGCCGAACAGCACCTGCCCAGGCAGGAACACGTTGGTGAAGGTGGTGCCGTCGGCCACGTTGCCCCATCTCCGGATACGCAGGTCGCCCGGCTCAACATGCTCCAGACCGACGAAGCGCTCGAAGCCTTGCGCCAGCGGGTCGGCACAACGCGCCTTGGACAGGCGCACCACGTCGCCGAACTTCACACGACGCCAACCGGGCTTTAGTGCCGCCATATCAGGAATTCTCGGCCGTCCTTAACTGGAAGCTTTGCTTCAGTCGGTTTAATACCGTGGCAAACGGCAGGGTCCCATCATGCTGCAAGCGGCCTACGACAATGCCGGGGTGAACATCGATTTCCTGGGCGAATGCGAGAATTGCGGCCTGGGAGGCCAGCGTCGGCAGCCTCTCGGCATATTCTTCTGGGATCAGAAGATTCCCTGCCCACTGATTTGCCTCGTGCTCACGCAGGTCTTCGGTGTGCGCGGCATTGGGGTCATCGAGAAAAATGGACTTTTTTTCTTCCTTGCTGTTTGCGTGCAAAAGAATATGCGCCGCCTCATGGAAGAAGGTGAACCAGAATTTATCGTTGGTCTTACCGTACAGGGAAAGCTGGATCAACGGGCGGGATGCGCCCAGCCAGCGGGCCACGCCACTGACGTGGGCGCGGGGGATCGCCGGCACCAGAACCAGAAGCACACCTGCGTCATGCAGCAGTTTGCGCATTTGCGGCTCGAATTCTTGCGGGGGTAAGCAGGTCAGGCCGCGAATATTTTGCAGCGCCTGCTGGAAGCGCGCCCTGTTGTACTTGGGGTACTTAGGCCCGTCCAGCTGCTCGGCGTGCTGCTCGCCCAGACGCAACCAGGCGGATATGGCGCCCACGTCGCATTGTTCCTCGCGGCTGCGGCGGAAGGCCACTTCCATGCCGCCATAGTGGGCGCGCCAGTCGTCTGGCGAGGCCACACCAAAAAAGCGCAGGCAGGCTTGCACCAGACCTGGCTTGTTACTGGCCACCAGTCGCTGCTTCTCTATGGCGCCGCTGGCCATCAGATCCTTGAGCGGCAACTCCTCCAGCCAGGGAACCCAATCGGCGTGGCGCTGCTCGGCCTCCAAACGAGCCAGATGCTTCTGGTAGTTGGCTTCCAGGGCCAGCCAGAAGTCCAGGGTGCTGCCCAGCACCCGCTCCAGACGCTGCGCAGCGTCCAAGGTAACAGGCACTTTGCCGTTAATCAGCTGGCTGATGTGTTTTTCGCTGTAGCCAAGGCGCTGGGCCAGTTCGGCTTGCGTCCAGCCCCGCTCTTCAGCGACATCCAAAACGGTTTCACCAGGGGGCAAGACCCGGTCTGGCGCGAAAGGAGCACTCAGTTCAGTCATGGTAGTCCCCTATGAATTCAATACTCACTATGGTGACTTGGGTCCAGTCAATACCGCCATCCGGCCGGGTTGGGAGGGGATCGTTTGCCGGCGCAAACACCAGCCGCCAGCCGCCGGCAAGATCAAGCGCGAACTGGCCATTGCGGTCACCTTTGAGTGGGTGCGGATTGCCAGCGACCAGCTCGGAGACCCGAGCGGCGGCTTCTAGTTGTTGGAGGCGCAACAGCAGCTTTCGCGCGCAGGCCGCCCCGAGCTTCCTTTCGGCGGCGGCCTGCTTCTCACACAGCTCGCGGATTTTTTTGCTCCGGTACTGGATATCCAAGCCGACCCCATCCTATCACTCTTTACCAAATTGGTAAATTCTATCTGCTCTCTCTCAAGCCATCGAGCGTATCTACCAAGGCGTCCATCCGCTGCCAGAAGGCGCGCCCGTCGCTTTGCCACATCTCCCAAGCATCTCTGAAGCTTACGGCCTGATTGTCGCCATGCCCGTTCGCCGCGCTCCCCGCTCGCCTCACAAACTGCGGAATGGAGAGATTGGCGCCCATGAGGGCGATCTGGTCGAGCGCCGCTACCTCCGCAAAGCCCTCGATCGGCTCGAAGGACTGGAACGCCTGCAGGATGCGCTGCTGGTGTTCCGGTTTGAGGAAGCTCTGCGCCCGCTCGCGTGTGACTTCATTCAGGGCGTCGATGAACAGCACCTTGCCCTTGCGCGCGGCCGGTTTTCGCCGGTTGCAGATGACGATGCACGATTCCATCGGCGAGTTGTAGAACAGGTTCGGCCCGAGGCCGATTACCGCCTCGACCCAGTCCTGCTCGACCATCTTGGCGCGCATGGTCTGTTCTTCGGTGCGGAACAGCACTCCGTGGGGCCAGAGGATGGCGCACCGGCCCCTGTCACTGAGGCTGGCCAGGATGTGCTGCTGGAAGGCGTAGTCCGCCCGTCCCTGCGGCGGGGTCCCGAGGAAGTTGCGCCCCCATTTGTCCTGGCTCCAAGCCTCACGATCCCATTGCTTGATGGAATACGGCGGGTTGGCAAGAATCACGTCGAACTTGCGCAGCCGGTCGCCTTCGATGTGCTTGGGATCGGCCAGGGTGTCGCCCCGGATGATCTGGAAGTCCTCGACGCCGTGCAGGAACAGGTTCATCCGGGCGATACCGGAGGTGATCAGGTTGCGCTCTTGCCCGTAGAGCTTGAGGGTGCGGTACTCGCCACCGCGGCGCTTGACCTCGGCCAGCGCGGAAATGAGCATGCCGCCGGTGCCGCAGGTGGGGTCGTAGATCGACTCGCCCGCCTGCGGCGCCAGCAAGGCGGTCATCAGGTGCACGACGGTGCGGTTGGTGTAGAACTCGGCCGCCGTGTGGCCCGAGTCGTCGGCGAACTTCTTGATCAGGAATTCATAAGCATTGCCGAGCTCGTCCTCGGGCACGTTGGCGACCGAAAGCGTTTGGGTGGAGAAATGCTCGATGAGGTTCTTGAGGGTTTCGTCCGGCAAACGCTCGCGATTGGTCCAGGGCGCGTCGCCGAAGATGCCGGCGAGCATGTCCGGGTTGGCTGCCTCGATCTGCCGCAGCGCGGTCTGGATCGCCGTGCCGACGTTCTTCGGAACCTGGCGCACGTCCTTCCAGTGCGCCCCGTCGGGGATCTGGAAGCGATGGTTTTCGGCGAACTCGGCATAAGACAGGTCGCCACCTGACTCCCTGAGCGCCGCCTGATATTCCTCGTCCCAGACATCCGAGATGCGCTTGAAAAAAAGCAACGGGAAGATGAACTGCTTGTAGTCGCCAGCGTCGATCAGGCCGCGCAGCAAAACGGCCGCGCCCCACAGGTAGGATTCGAGCTCTTGTTGGGTGATGTGGGCACTCATTGCAGCCAGCCTCCCTCGACCATGACCTTGGCCAGCCGGCCTTCCGCCTCACGGCAACGCGCCAGCGCCCCCTTGAAGGCCTCGATGGCCTCCGGCAACGGCGGGATATCCTCTTGCAGCGGCGGGAGAACGTACCGGGAGATATTGAGCGTCCAGTCCTCGACCTTGATCTCGTCCAGGCCGACGATGCGCACCGCGTCCTGCACGTCCTCGAACTTCTCGAACCAGCCCTGGATTTCGAGGGCGTGTGCCGGCTCCAGATAGTTCTGCGCCCGACCACGTCGGAACAGCCGCGAGGCGTCGGCAATCATGACCTTCTGGCGTCTGGTTGCAGGTTTCTTCTTGCGCAGCACCAGGATGCACGCTGCCAAACCGGTGCCGTAGAAGAGGTTCGGGGCCAGGCCGATGACCGCCTCGACCAGATCCATCTCCAACAGCTTCTGCCGAATGCTGCCCTCCGCACCCTTTCGGAACAGCGCGCCCTGCGGCAGCACCACCGCCATGCGCCCGGTGACCTCGGCCATCGACTTGACCATGTGCTGCACCCAAGCGAAGTCACCACTGCTGGACGGGGGCAGTCCTGCGAAGTTACGCCCGAACGGATCGTTCACCCACAGTTCCTCGCCCCACTTCTCCAGAGAGAAAGGCGGATTGGCGATCACGCAGTCGAAGCTCGCCAGGTGATCGCCCTCGAAGAAGGCCGGGTTACGCAGGGTGTCGCCACGCACGATCTGGAAGTCCTCGATGCCGTGCAGAAACAGGTTCATGCGGGCAATGGACGAGGTGGTGAGGTTCTTCTCCTGCCCGTAAAGCTTGCCCCACAGGCGCTTTACGTCGCCATGCTGCTCCTGCACGTGCTGGACCGCGGCAAGCAACATGCCACCGGTACCGCAGGCGGGGTCGTAGATGGTCTCGCCCTCTTTGGGGTCGAGGATCTCGATCATCAGCCGCACCACGCTGCGCGGGGTATAGAACTCGCCAGCCTTCTTGTTCGTGGCATCGGCGAACTTCTTGATCAGGTATTCGTAGGCATCGCCCAGCACATCGGAGGTGATGTTCTTGTTGCCGAAGGAGATGCGCGAGAAATGCTCGATCAGGTCCTTGAGCAGCGCGTCGGAGAGCCGATCCTTGTTGGTCCACTGGGCGTCGCCAAAGACCCCGTACAGGGTGTCCGGGTTGGCCTTCTCGATCTCGCGCATGGCGCGCTGCAGGGCGTTGCCGACGTTGGTCGCCACCGCACGGACGTCGTTCCAGTGGCAGTCATCAGGGATCTGGAAGCGGTGCGACTCCGGGAACAGGGCGAGTTCGGCGTCACCGGTTTCATCGACGATTTCGTCGTACTCCTCATCCCAAACATCGCAGATGCGCTTGAAAAAGAGCAGCGGGAAGATATAGGTCTTGAAGTCGGCCGCGTCCACGGGGCCGCGCAGGATGTTAGCGGATTCCCAGAGGTGGCTCTCGAGCTGACCAAGGGGGATCGAAGATTGGGGCATCAAGCAGTTCTCGTTAATTCTGTGTGCAGCGAAAGGTAGGTTGTCGCGTGCGCCACCAGACTGGCACGTCACAGGCGCCAATGTACTATCAATTTCGATGCAGCACTTCGCGCCTCACATTTCATGAGCCACATCGGTGCTTTCCAGATCCAAAGTTGGCGTCAGGAAGTCGCAATCTGGATATGTCTCGACAGATGATGAGCAATCATTGTGACTTGCTCGGCCCTTAACCGCATCGGTTCCTGACGCAGGAATGCGGGCAATGCCTTGGGCTCAAGAA
The DNA here is from genome assembly GCA_050485685.1 of Gammaproteobacteria bacterium. Classification (GTDB taxonomy): domain Bacteria; phylum Pseudomonadota; class Gammaproteobacteria; order Steroidobacterales; family Rariloculaceae; genus JBJHBP01. The sequence continues at coordinate 82,248 of JBJHBW010000002.1, read as the reverse complement.
GCCAGAGGTCCTTCTTCAGAGACTTTGGAACAGGTTCGACAAACCACCCTGGAAATACGATGGCGCCGCGCACCGTAAGCTTCAATCCGGTTGAGTCTTCTAACACCCGACGCAATTCGGCGATCTGAGCGCGGAGCTGGACGATGGGATTACGATCCAGCTCGTGGGGACCGGCGAAGACTGTTTCATTCTGCACCGAGATCGTGGCGTCTGGTGAAGGCTTCGAAAGCGTTTTGGTTTCGACCACGAACACACCTCGTTCTGAGACGATGATATGGTCAATATTGCCCCTGTCTCCGGGGATGTCGTGAAAAACCTCGGCGCCTCCCTCACGAAGCTTTTCCAGAAACTGTCCCACAACCATTTCTCCATCACGACCCAGCTTCAGCGCCCGGATTCTGCGACGCAGCTGCCAGATTCTGATGCCACCGAAAATGGTGAATGCTGCGGCGAACGTGAGATAGGCCATAGGCTGGCGAGGAAGCTCCTGTATGGCTGCATACCATTCCACCCCAGCCAAGACCCACAGGAACATGGGCAGCATGAAGTAGGAGAGAGCCTTGTCGTCCATCAAGCCTTGGATATACGCATCGACCGATTGGCCGGGATTCCTGAGTGGCTTACTCTTGAGTGGAGATCGTGCCGCCATCGACATCTCCTTGCAGGTGGCTTGGATGTCAAGACAATAGCCTCAGTCACCGTCTCAACGCCGTGACCCAATGGGCAGTTTGTGCTCCCAATAACGGGCGAGATCGTAGGAGGGTCCAGTCGCACACAGCTATCCCGTGCAGCCTGCGAGCGTGATGCCGGGACGCGCATTGCCCCGCGGCCCTTCCGAGAACTGCGGGGCTACGTGCAGCGTGCTGCCGCTGCAGTCTCAGTCGATTTCGTTCGGATACGAGCGCTCCAGTTCGACTGGCCAGACGGCCGCACGATGGCATCCTTATCGGTCGGCTCCACTTCGGTCCACTGCTTGAGCTCGACGATCAGCGCGACGTCCCGGTCGCTGTCGTCCTGCCCGGTCAGAATGAAGTCAACGCGCTTGGCGGTGAGCGGAATGCCGTACTCGATCGCAACGCCCGCGTCGTCGGGCACGTTGCCGCTGACCAGCACGTTGTTCATGTACTGCATCGAGTTGCGCCACGCCTCGATCTCGGCGCGCGGCGTCAGGCGCCCGGTGCGCTGGCGGAAGGCATCCAGGATCTTGCGTTCGATCTCGTTCGCGTAGACGTCCGCCGTGAACTCGGCGCGCGTGGCGGAGTAGACGATCATCGCTCCGGATCAGGGTCGTACTGCGTGTACTTCGCCGCGCTGCCGCGCACGCGGTCGGCGGGATACTTGTTGTGGTTACTGGCGAGCTTGTCGGCCACGGCTGCCTCGATGTCCACCCCCAGCTTGTCGGCCAGCCGCACCAGGTAGATCTGCACGTCGGCGATCTCCTCGGCCACCTTGCTCGCCACGTCCGGCGGGAGATCGTGTGACTGTTGCTCCGTCAGCCACTGGAAATGCTCGAGCAGCTCGGCGGCTTCCACGCTCAGCGCCATGGCCAGATTCTTCGGCGAGTGGAACTGGTCCCAGTCACGCTCGTCGGCGAATGCGCGCAGCCTGGCTTTGAGGTCGTTGAAGTCCATCGGGGATCACCTGCAGCAGACGCAGGGATGGTAGCACCGACTGCCCCGTTCGCAGCTGACAGATGCGTCATTCATGGCCGCGATGACGGTCTCTCCCGTCGTGGACACCTGCCACTTCGAAATCGAGTCCGGCAAGGCCGAGGGATATCTGCCGGCAAGAATGCTGGAACGGGTGCAGCGCTGGCGCCGAGCGCATCGGGACGAGTTACTATCTGCCTGGGAGCTGGCGCGCAGTCACCGCCCCTTGCCGAAGATCGCACCACTGGAGTGAGCGATATGCTGCCGAGAATCGTAGATGCCAGGTACGTTGCCGGTTTCACAATATGGCTGCGGTTTGACGACGGTTTGCAGGGCGAAGTTGACCTTGCTCGGGAGCTGCAAGGGCCGATTTTTCAACCGCTGCACGACATGGAGTACTTCCGGCAATTCGAGCTGCATCCGGAGCTGCGTACCCTGGTATGGCCGAACGGCGCGGATTTCGCGCCGGAGTTCCTGCGGAGCAGGCTGGGTGTCGCGGCGTAGTCCGTTCCTGGCTGGCACGCCTGTCGTCTTGCTGTGTCAATAGTCAGACTGCCCGACGTTCGCGACGGACTGACCCGCGAGGAGCGCGTCGTGCTCTACGTCCTTCATCAGACGCAGAAGGAACGCGGCGACCGAAACGTTCCCACGGCAATGCTCTGGGGCCGCGTCTGCGAGCACTTCTACATCAGCCCCGAGGACTTGAGCGCAATGCTCGCGCGGCTCGGCGCCATGCGCGATCCGTCACTTCCCTGAAGGACCTGGAAACACGCGTCGCCCCGAATTTCTGTCCGGGGACTCCAGAAAAGCCCGTTCGTAGCAACCGCACTACAGAGTAGCGTAACCACCGGTCTACTCTTCCTAGTATACGCAACTTGCGTATAGACAATAGTGCAGTTAACCTTTATCGAAACGCCACTGTTCTCCCGGCTGCTACCAGACTATCTGGACGACGAAGCGTACCGCACGTTGCAGCAGGCGCTGCTCGTGCACCCGGAGTCGGGCAACGTCATTCCTGGAACCGGCGGTTTCCGCAAAATACGTTGGCACGACACACGGAGGGGCAAGGGAACTCGCGGTGGATTGCGGCTGATCTACTTCTATCTGAAGGACGATCAGCAGCTCTGGTTCTTCACGATCTACGGCAAGGATGAAGTGACCGATCTTACGCCAGAAGAGAAACGGATCCTGAAGCGGGCGATGCGCTCGGAATTGTCCTATAGACAGAAACGAAAATGAGCACTAAACGAAAGTTACTTGACGAGCTGATGGAGGGCGTCGACGCAATGCGTCGCCAGCGCCAGGGCAAGATCACACTGAAAACGCACGCCGTCGACGATCAGCCACCCTTGCAGATAGACGCTGAGACCATCCGCGATACTCGTGAACGCCTGCACGTCTCTCGCGCGGTTTTCGCTCGCCGGCTCCGAGTCTCCACGCGTACCCTCGAGAACTGGGAACAGGGGCGCGCCCAACCGAATGCTCAGGCGGCAGCTCTCATCCTCCTGGTGCGAGAGTATCCTGATACGTTGAAACGGCTGCAGACGCTGGGCGGTCGGGCAGCGTAGGGCACGCCACAGCCTCGATTTCGTCGCGCGTCGTCCCCTACGTCCTTCATCAGACGCCGAAGCAACGCGGCGCCTGAAGCCCGCCGCAGGGCGTGGCTATCGCACAACCGCACCAATTTCCCCCATAAAAGCATAGATAGTATGATTTTCTACGCTACCCAATGGGGAGTTGAATATGGCTACTGTGCGAAAGACCATCACACTGACTGATCAGCAGGACGAATGGGTCAAGGCCCAGATCGCCCGTGGCGACTTCACCAACGACAGCGAATACATTCGCGATCTGATCCGCCGTGATCAGGAGCGGCACACGAAGCTTGATGCGCTGCGTGACGCGATTCAGGACGGGCTGACAAGCGGCGTGAGCGAGAAAACGCTGGGGGAGATCTGGAGGGAGGCGGAGCAACGCGATCGAGCGGGCCGTGCCCGGCGCTAGACTCTCATCCCGGGCGGCTGCCGATCTCGCCGAGATCGCGGAGTTTACGATTGAGTCCTTCGGCATCGAGCAGGCCTATCGCTATAAGAAGGGCCTGGAGGAATGCTTTCGGAGGTTTACGGAAAACCCGGAGCTTGGGCAGAGCGCTGAAGAACTTGCGTCTGGTTTGAAGCGATACCCCTATAAGTCACACATGGTGTTTTATACGGTGGATGAGCACGGTGTGTTGATCGTTCGGGTGCTGCACCAGAGCATGGACTACGGCCGCTACCTATAACCGTCGGGAAACAGTGGCGGTCACCAGCGATGCTGCCGACAGGCATTCACAGCCGTGGTCTACGACGCAATGAGCGCGCTCACCGGCCTCTCTGTCGTGCGCGAATCCGACGACGATGACCGGCTGCGCCTCCCGGTCGTCGACATCGCCGGCAAGCGCCGAACCGAAGCCAGTATCTGACTCCTTTCTCGCGATTCAAGTGTCGCGCGTTGACCGACTGAGCAGTTCAGATATCGATGCCACCTGATTGCCGAATCTCGGGTGCAAGGGTGGTCGCGCGTCTCCCGCTGACAGCGCCACGCTGTCGTTTGAGAATGTCCACATATAGGTGTACGCTTCCCGTGAAGCGCCGCGAACTGGAACGCAGATTGCGCGACTTGGGATGGTCGTTGCTTCGCGCGCGTCATCCTGTCGAGAGCGCAGCGGAGCCAATCAGATGAGATTTGAAGGACTCGTATACAAGCACGGCCGCCAGTGGCTGGCGGAGGTTCCGATGTTCGACGCCCTCTCTCAGGGTGAGACTCGTCGTGAGGCGCTGGAGATGATTTCGGACTGGTTCACGACCATGGTGGATCGGCCCGGCTTGCGCGTGCGCATCCACGACGCAAAGCGCTCGGAGTTTCAGATTTCCGGCGACGATACCGCCGCGATGATCAGCCTGCTGCTGCGCAGGCAGCGCCAGCGAAGCGGCCTCAGCCTGGCCGAGGCGGCGGAACGTCTTGGCGCGCGATCACGCAACGCCTATGCCCGCTACGAGCGCGGCGCCTCCGTGCCCACCGTGGTCAAACTCGAGGAGCTGCTGAAGGCAATTTCGCCCGATCGCGTCATCATCGTGCACGAAAGCTGCGAGGGATGATCACCGCACCACTGGCACATTCGTCTCCCGGAGCCAGATGCTAGTCTCTCCCCCGTGAACGCCTGCCCCTTCTGCACCCCGAACCCCCACAGCGTCTTCCACGAGTCCGACCTCATCCTCGGCCTCTGGGACAACTACCCCGTCTCCCCCGGCCACGCGTTGCTCGTGCCACGCCGCCACATCGCCGCCTGGCCCGACGCAACCCCGGCCGAGCAGCAGGCACTCACCGCCGCAATCTCCGACGCGATGCGCGCAATCACCGTCGACCACAAACCCGACGGCTACAACATCGGCATCAACGTCGGCGAAGCCGCGGGCCAGACCGTCGCCCATCTTCACGTCCACGTGATCCCGCGCTACCGCGGCGACGTCGCCGATCCGCGCGGCGGCGTGCGCTGGGTGCTGCCGCAGCACGCGCCATACTGGAAACGCGACGCATGACGGCCGCGGCGGATCTGAAGTTCCTGCGCAATCTCCAGCGACTGCTCGACGAGAGTCTGTTCACCGCGACGTACAAGTTCGCGCTGCTGCACGCGCTCGCCGATCTCTCCGTCGAGCGCGAGGCCGACGACGATGACCGGCTGCGCCTCCCGGTTGTCGACATCGCCGGCAAGTTCATCGAGTACTACTGGCGTCAGGCGATGCCGTTCCGGCGCGGCCACGTGCTGCAGCAGAACACGATGGGCCAGGCCGCCGTGATCCGTCACATCCAGGACGCGCACGGCCGCTATGAAGGGCGGCTCGGCCAGGCGATGTCGGATGTCGCCGGCTGGCGATCGCTGCGCCGCCGCGTCGCGGCCGTGATCCGCGAGATGCCGCTGTGGCGCCTTCAGACCCTCGGCGGCGGACCGCACGAGTTCCTGTATCGTCAGGCAGACTTCGCCGACGACCATATACTGCTGCTGCCCGGCGTCGCGCGCGCGTTCCGCAATTTTCACGGCCTGATCACGCACCTGATCCGCGGCGCGTGGGTCACGCAGATCCAGCGCATCCGCGCCAACGGCGAGATCATCGGCGAGACTGGCGATCTCGCCACCTTCCTGTTCGGCACCGAACGCGGCACGCTCGCGCTCTACCGCAACGTGCTGCGTGAGCATCAGGCCGGCCGCTGCTTCTACTGCGAGAAGCGTGTCGGCGATGCCGGCGAGCTCGATCACTTCGTGCCGTGGGCCCGCTATCCCGTAGACGTCGGCGAGAACTTCGTGTTCGCGCACCGCGGCTGCAACAACGCGAAGCGCGATTTCCTCGCGGCGGTGCGGCATCTGGAGCGCTGGCATGCGATGAACGTCGACGACGGCGCAGGTCTCGGCGAGCGGCTGATCGATGCCGGCCTTGCGAGCGATCGCGGCCGCACGGTGATGGTCGCGCGCTGGGCGTACGAACAGGGGCTGGCGTCGAACGCGCAGTTGTGGGTGCGGGAGCGGGAGTTCGAGGCTTGTGATTATCGGTGGCGGAGGGTGTTGGGGTGAGGTGACCGCCGTCTCGCGCGCGGCCGAACGCCACGCTCGCAGAGCCGCAGGAATTCAGCTTCGGATCTTGACAATCCCATAGTCACTCCCAGAATGGGAGTGATCACTCTTGGATTGGGAGCACCCGTTGCTGGACACCATTCTCCTCGGAAAGACTCGCGCCGCGATACTGCGCGAGCTACTCCTCAACGTCGATCGCCGGGTCTCCTTCAACGAGCTGGTTCGCCGTGTGCGCTCAGGTGCGGGCGCCGTCTCCCGCGAGCTCAAGGTGCTGATCGAAGCCGGGCTCGTAACCGAGGCGCGGGAGGGAAACCAGCGCTTTCTCGCGGCCGACCAGGACTCGCCACTCTACGGGGACATCAAATCGCTGATCTCCAAATGCTCCGGGGCAGGCTTCGTGCTACGCGAGGCGCTGCAGGACATCGAGGACGCGATTCCGGTCGCCTTCATCTTCGGCTCGGTGGCCAAAGGCACCGAACGTGAGCACAGCGATCTGGATCTGTTTGTTGTCGGTTCAGCCGGATATTCGGTCGTGACGGAGCGCACCCGCGCGGTGGAAGATCGCCTTGGACGCCACGTGCAGGTTCTCTACTTCGACCTGAATTCCGGGGAGGATCGGTCATCGCTGCGCAAACCGGCGATGAGGCCGATCATGCGAGGCCCGAAAATCTTCGTGATCGGCGACGAGACCATGCTGAAAGCGAGCGTCCGATAGATGGCGACAACGTTTGAAAACGGAAAACCTCGACAATCTGACCAGAGGCGTGCGGCCAGTGCTGCACGCCGCAGATCCCGACACGGATGTGCTGCTCGGGCTGGTGCAGCGTGCGAGGGACGCTCTCAGTGACGCTCGCTCGACAAGGAACAGCCTGATAACTCGATTTGCGGCTGCGTACAGTGCGGCCTTCTGGCTCGCCCGCGTGGCCCTCGAAGCCAGCGGGTATCGTATGGCAGGATCCGAAGGCCATCGCACGATCCTCTTCCAGACATTGGCAATGACGCTGGAGTGGGACGCCAGCCGATGGCGCAGGCTGGACGACCTGCATCGATTTCGTAATCGTTTCGACTACGGCGACGTAGTGGAGGTACCGGCGAGCCAGGTCGAGGCCGCAATCGCCGGCGCGCAGGACCTGCTCGACGACATTCTTCGCAAACATCCGGGCCTGTCGGCAGGTGCCACCGAGCCACGCTGATTCTCGCCAACACTGGCCCCGTCTGCAGCGCCACGGCCCGCTCAATCGCGCCCGGCCCAAGGTCGATGCCCCTGCGCCGTGCCCACAACCAGACGCAGCGATATACTGGAGCCAGGATGAATAAGACCGTACATGATCGCATCGAGATCGACCTGGACGTGATGCTCGGGAAGCCGGTGATACGAGGCACGCGTATCACGGTCGAGCTGCTTCTGCGCAAGCTGGCAGAAGGCATGACACAAGCCGAGCTGATCGATGCCTATCCGCATCTCGTTTCCGAGGACATCAGGGCGGCCATCGCCTATGCCGCCAATACGGTAGCCGAAGAGCAAATGCCACCCCGCGAGCGCCGCGTCTAGCCGCACTCGGCATCGATGCGGTTTCTCGCCGACGAAAGCTGCGAGAGATGAGCCGCCTCTCCCCGTCGTCTACGCCTCTTCCTCCGGCTCGTCCGTAAACAGCCGCACGTCCGAGACCCGCGGTGATGTCCATACGATGCTGCTCGCGCAGCATCAGCACGCGGCGTGTGGTGTCGGTGGCCTCCGTACTCACTTCAACAACGCCACGCAGGAAGAACCCGAGCCAGCCTTCCCAATCGCCGTCGTCGCGTATCGACTGTAGACGGTCGTAGTACTCCTGCCGATTGCACTTCAGATAATGCGACAGGTAAAGCACGGGCTTGTGCAGCACGCCGCGCTCAGCGAGCAGAAATGTGATCAGCGGCCGGCCCGTCCGGCAGTTGCAGCTGTTCCTGGCCTCATATGATCGGTTGTCGATTACATGCGAGGAAATGGGACGCAAATTATTGCCTGCAAATAATATGGAGCAAGCTCTCACCTGGTATTTCTGCGAGCCGGCAGCACAGGGCACGGCTCGGCCAGCTGTCGTGCCTCCCTTTGCCCGGGGGTTCAGAACCCCCCGCCGAAACCCTCAATCCCCCGCCCGCGGCAGATAAATCCCGAACCGCGTCCCTTTCCCCGGCGCGGTATCCAGCTGAATCACCCCGCCGGACTGCTTCACGAACCCGTAAACCATGCTGAGCCCGAGGCCCGTGCCCTTGCCCTGTTCCTTGGTCGTGAAGAACGGCTCGAACGCACGCGCGGCGACTTCGCCGGGCATACCCGATCCCGTGTCTTCGACCGTCAGCCGCACATAGTCGCCCGGCTCCAGATCCGCCGCCGGTAGTGCAGAGTCCGCGTCTATACGAACGTTCGCCGTGGTAAAACGAAGCTCCCCGCCATCCGGCATTGCATCGCGTGCATTGATGGCGAGGTTCAGCAGACTGGTTTCGAACTGTTCGCGATCGAGCTCCACCGGCCAAAGGTTCTCGGCAGGGTGCTTGCTGATCGCCACGTGGTTGCCGAGCGTGCGTGCCAGCAGCTGAACCGTGTCGCCGATCAGTGTGTTGAGATCCACGCGTTCGCTGTGCAGGCGCTGTCGCCGCGAGAACGCAAGCAGACGCCGGGTCAGCAGCGCGGCACGCTCGCTGGCCTGAACGATAGCCTCCAGTTCCTCATGCAGCGGAGATTCTTCACCGACCTCACTCGCGAGCATCTCGGCGCGGCCGAGTATCACCGTGAGCAGATTGTTGAAGTCGTGCGCAATCCCGCCGGTGAGCTGACCTATCGCGTCCATTTTCTGCGCCTGCCGCAACTCTTCCTCGCGCTGCCTCAACACGGTGATGTCGTCGGCGATGCCGACGATGCGCGTGACCTGGCCCTCAGCATCGCGCAGCGGCACGGCGCGATCCCAGATCCACCGCTCCTGGCCATCCGGGCGCACGATGCGGTACTGCACGTCGTATTCGTCCACCGCCTGACGCGCCACCTTCGCCGCGACCTGCGACCGGTCGTCAGGGTGCACCGAATCCAGGAACGAATCCGGAGACTGATAAAGCTCGCTGACCGGCCGGCCCCACACCTGCTCATAGGCGGGGCTGACGTAGAGCATCGTCTTCTTTTCCGCATCCGTGATCCACAGCACCTCGCGCAGGTTCTCCGCGATCTGCCGCAGCCGCGTCTCGCTCTCGCGCAGTTCGCGCTCCATGCGCCTGCTCTCGGACTCGTCACGCACGACGCTGACCACGAACTGCCGGCCACGCTCATCGCTGAAAAGCTCGACCAGGTGACTGGTGGGGAAAACCTCGCCGTTGCTGCGGCGCATCTCGAACTCGCCCAGGTACGGCTGATCGGCCGCTACGCTCTTGCTGCGCTGATGGAATTCCTCGAAATGCGCGGCACTGGCATGCAGCTTTTCGATGTTCGAACCGATCAGCTGTGAGGCGGGATAGCCGAATATCCGCTCGGCCGCCGGGTTCACATAGAAGACCGTGCGCTCGGGCAGTCTCACCAGAAACACCGCGTCCGGCAGATGCTCGACCAGTCCGCGGAAGGTCGTTTCACCGACGCGGCCGGCGCGGTACTCGCGATACAGCGCGAACCACAGGATCGCCGTCGTGATCGCAACGAACGCCAGCCCCTTGCTGATCTCCACCCGCATGATCTCGGGGGTGTACTCGAGCAGATCGCCGAACCAGAGGCTGGACAGGACGATGTAGGCAAACGACAGTGACGCATAGATCAGCGGGATCGATACGTAGCGCGGTCGCAGGCGTCGGGACAATGTCGACAGCAAAGACGACTCCAGTGAATCGCGGGCAGGATGTAGACGCAGCGAGCGTCTTCAATATGCAGGTAGTGTATGACGCCTTCGCCAGTGCATCGAGAGACGGGTGTCACACAGTCGAAGGACCGGCCCGGATTCCTCCCCACTCCCCTCCACCCCGCAACGCTGCTACAGTTGGGCCATGAAACACTCAGCTGCATTGATACCCGCCTGCCTCGCACTTGGCCTGCTGGTCGGTGCATGCAGTGATTCCCCGGCGCCCGGCGAAGCTGTTGCCGCCGCGACACCCGATGTGCCCGACCTCTCGGGCGTGTGGATGGCGTTCGCGGTTCAAAACCCGGACGGCGGTGGCAATCAGCCTCGCTATTCCGAGCAGGGTCTGGCGGCGCTCGACGCCTACCGCGCGCAGTTCAGCGAGATTCCGGACATGGGCGCGTTCTGCTTCGGCACCGGCATGCCGAGCGTGATGCTGTCCACCGTGTCCTATCCGATCGAGATCGTGCAGACGGAATCACGTCTGGCGATGCTGGCGGAACTGGAGATGCAGCGCCGTCGCGTGTTTCTCGACGGCCGTGATCATCCGGATGATTACCTGCCCGCCCATACCGGTCACTCCGTCGGCAGCTGGGACGGCGACACGCTGGTCATCGAGACGGCACTGCTTCAGGAGTGGCCGCTGCGCACCTGGCCACGCACTGAAGACACGCGCATCGTCGAGCGTGTCTATCTCACCAAACTCGACGACATCACGGCGCGACCCACGGGTTTCATCGCCACCGTCGAGGCGCCGATCAACGACGACGTGCTCGTGTTCGACATCACGATCACCGATCCTTTCTACTACGACGGACCGCAACGGCGCATCGCCTACTATCAGCGCATGTCCGATACCGCCACGGCCGAGTACGCCTGCACCGAAGGGCTGTGGCTGGAGGAACTGGAGAAGTTCCGGCAGTAACCCGGGCTCTGGCTGTAGCCTGGACCTCAGGCAAAGTGGAAGCGCCGGCGCCAGCCGTATACGACGACCAACAGCCGGCGCCCCACTCACCACACACCCATGCTGACCAGGTGACCGCTCGCAATGCGAACGATCACCTGAGCAACGCTTACCAGACGAACGCACCCGTTTCCGAATCCAGCGCCCCGAAACCCACGCGCCGGTTGTTGGCGGTGTCCGTGAGCGTGTTGATCGCACCAGTGAAACTGCCCGATCCGGTGTACACAGTGTTGTCACTGGCGGACATCGAGAACACCGAGGTGGCGCTGACCGGCAACCAGTCTTCATCCAGCGCAGCAGTGACGCGGTCGAGTGCCGCCAGCGCGGCGCGGGGCTCACCCGCAATCGTCGAGAACGCGCCGCCGGCATACAGCCGGTTGCCGATCACGCCCAGCGTGTACACCGAGTTGTTGGTGCCGCCCGGATTCCAGCCGGTATCGACGGTGCCTGTGGTCGCATCCAGCGCTGCCAGACTCGCCAGTGCTTCGCCGTCCACGGTTGCGAATGCGCCGCCGATGTATACGCTGTCGTCAGCCGCCAGCAGCGTCCACACCGTTACCGAGAAGCCGGCCAGGGTGGCATCGAAGTCCGTGTCCACGGCCCCGGTGTCTGCGAAGAACGCCGCCACGCTGGTACGTGCCTCGCCACCGAAGTCTGTGAAGCGTCCGCCCACATACACGCGACCGTTGGCCACCTGCAGCGAGGTCACCATCGATTCCGGCAGACCTGACCCCGGCGCAGGATCGCCGGACGCGCCGGGTGTCGGCACGCTGTCCAGCAGCCCGCTGACGGCATCGAACGCTGCCAGCCGCGAACGCGCCTGACCACCCGCCTCCGAGAACTGACCGCCGGCATACACGCGGCCGTTGGCAACAGCCAGCGCTTCCACCTGGGCGTCGGCGCCGGGGTTCCAGATCGCATCCAGCGCGCCGCTGTCGGCATTGAATGCCGCAAGACGCGAGCGCGCCTCGCCGCCAGCTTCGGTGAACTGGCCGCCGGCGTACACGGTGTCACCGGCGACGGCAATCGCGGTCACCGGCGCATTCGCACCCGGGTTCCAGTCGGCTACCGGGATTCCGGTGTGCATATCGAACGCCGCCAGCCGTGTGCGCAACATGCCTCCGGCGGTCGGAAACAGACCGCCGGCAAACATGCGTTCGTCGGCAATGGCCAAGGTGCGAACCGTGCCGTCGAGATACGGTGTCCAGGCGGTATCCGTGTCGCCGGTCTGTGCATCGAACGAATGCAGGAAGTAGAAGCCGCCGGCATAGACGTTGCCGTTGGCGGTACCCAGGCTGCGTACGACGGGGTCGTTGCCCAGCAAAGGGCTCACGACCGGCGTCCAGTCGTCGTCCAGCGCGCCGGTGACCCTGTCGAACGCCGCCAGATGCAGGCGCGGTTCAACACCTGCCGCGGTGAAGGCGCCGCCGGCATACAGCCGGTTGCCAGCCAGTGTCAGGCTCAGCACTTCGCCATTGAGTGCCGGATTCCAGGCAAGGTCGTAGCCGCCGTCGGTGTCCACGGCGATCAGCCGACCGCCATGCATCTCGCCGCCAACGGTCGTGAAGTAGCCGCCTATATATATGGTGTCGTCTGCCGCGGTCATGGCCATGACCCAGCCGTTCAGCGAAGGATCCCAGTCCGGATCGATCGTGCCGGTGCCGGCATCGAAGGCAGCAACATAGCCGCGCGCCTCGCCGCCGGCTTCGGTGAATCCACCGCCTGCGTATATCGTGTCGCCCAGCACTGCCAGCGCGCGAACCTCATTATTCGCGCCCGGGTTCCAGTCAGGATCCAGCTCGCCGGTCGTGGCGTCGAATGCGGCTATGCGCTCACGCGACTGCGCGCCGATCGCAACAAAGGTACCGCCGGCAATCACGCGATCGCCGGCCAGGGCCAGCGCCCACACCGCGCCGCTGGGGGTATCCGGTGTCCACTCGGTATCGACGCTGCCATCGGCGCGGATGCGCGCCAGGTTCTGCTTCGCCACGCCGCCGACGCTCGTGAACGCTCCGCCTATGTACCAGCCGCCGACGCCATCGGCGACCACCGCATTCACGTCGCCTTCAACCACCGGTACGGCCCCTGTCAGTGCCGCGTCGTTCAGGGACAGCGTCACACCGCCGCCGGTGCGCGTCGTGACACGTGTGAACGGGCCGCCCAGGTACAGCCGATCGCCGCCGATAGCCGACGCCAGCACATTGTTGTTGAACGCCGGTGGCAACGCGCGCGCGCCCGCCTGGTTGGAGCGCAGTGCGCCGGACTCCACGACGAAGTACCAGCCGTGATCGGAGTCCAGTCCGTGCTCTATGGCACCCAGCGTCAGCGCACCGCCGCTCACACCGGGCAGCACGCCGGAACCGTCGCAGGTGAGCACGTTGTTCCAGTCGCAGTAAGCGTCGGAGGAATAGAGCACGTCCACGGTGTCCTGACCGGCCCAGGTCAGATGCAGCTGCATGATGTCGGGTGTGGCGCTGAGCACCGGCACCGTGTCGCAGGTGATCTGCACATCGGTGACGTCGGCGCCGGCCACGCTTGCCGCACCGTTCTGCGCGGTACACACCTGCGCGGGTGCGACCGGCTGCGTGAGCACGGTGACCGTGTAGCTGTCTCCATCATCGAGTTCGACCGGGAATGTGAAATCGCCGTCGGCTGCGATCGCCAGGTCGTTGCCGCCATTGATCTGCAGCACCAGCCCGGTGCCGGCAAGGCCGTCCACTTCGCCGCCGACCTGGAACGTGGGCGCAGGGGGTGGTGGCGGCGGCGGAGGCGGTGGCGGAGGAGGCGGCGTGGGTTGCGGCGACGACCCGCCGCTGCTGCCGCTGCTGCAGCCAGCCAGAATGAACAATGCCCCGAGCAGCCCCAGGCCGGATCCCGCAATCGCCTTCATGTCGTTGTCCTTGCCAGTAACGTGGTGGTTACTGGTTAGGCGCAATCACGGCGGAAAACGGCTCAGCAGCCGGTTGAGAGTCCAGCTGGCTTTCTGCGTCGGCAAGCCAGCGATCGACCAGGCCCTTGAGGTCGACCATGCCCAGTTCATCCATGTCATTGGCGATCGCGGCCAGTGCGGCTGCTCCGCCGTGGGGATCACCGTCAGTGGACTGCAGACGCGCCGCCAGTGCCCTGGCCAGCAGCAGCTGGGCGTTGCCCTCCGGCAGCACCGCGGTGGAGATTGCGAGCGCGCTGACTATGTGCGGTCTGGCCGCCTCGATGTCGCCGCCGTCGAACAGCACGCGGCCCACCTGAAGATGCGCAAGTCCGGTGAACCCGTGTTCCGGGCCCAGTGCGGTGAGGCGGATGTCCAGCGACTCGCGCAGCCAGGTCAGCGCCTCGTCGGGCCGTTCTAGCTGCAGCAGCAGCACGGCGAGATTGTTCATATGGATCGCAAGGTTCGGATCCATGTGCGCGTTGGGCTGGCTCTGCCCGATCGCGATGCTCTCCCGGTAACGTGTCTCGGCCTCATCCAGTTCGCCGAGATCGTGCAGCGCGGCGGCGAGGTTGTTCAACATCGTCGCATCTTCGCTCGGGTCGGTTTCCACATTGGCCTGCAGCGTGCTTACCTGCTCCAGCAGCGTCACCGCTTCCTCGAGGTCTTCCGGATCGCCGGTGTCCATCAGCACCACCGCGAAGTCGTTCAGCAGTTTCATGCGGAACGGCTCCGCCAGGGTGTCTGTCATCATCGCAATCGCCTGGCGATAGCCGGACTTGGCTGCCTCCAGATCGCCGCGGCGAAACTCTGTCCACGCCAGATCCGTCCATGTCTGCAGGCTGCGTTGATCGGCCTCGCCATACAGGCGCACGTTCAGCTCGTGTGCGCGACCGAGGTTCGCAGCGGCGGCATCCAGTTCCAGCAGGCCCAGCTGTGTGTAGCCCACGGTGCGGCGCAGCGAGGCTTCAAGATCCGGCATGTCGGTGAAGCGCTCGGCGATCATGCCGTCGGCGCGCGCGAGCACGTCGCGTATCGTCGCATCGGCGCCGGCTTCGTACGGGTCGGCCTCGATCAGGATGCTCTGCAGGAAGTCATTGACGAGCAGCGTGCGATCGCGCTCGGCACGCGCCTGTTCGGCCTGCCACGCGAAGCCGAGCACGCCGCCGACCAGCGACAGCAGCAGCACGCCGGTCGCGGCAGCCGGCAGCCAGTGGCGGCGCAGGAACTTGCCGCAACGGTAGGCCAGCGTATCGTGTCGCGCGGCTACCGGATGGCCGTCGAGAAAGCGTTGCAGGTCCTCGGCGAACTGCGCGACGGAGCCGTAGCGTCGTTCCGGTTCCAGGCGCAGCGCCATCAGCAGGATGTTGTCGAGATCGCCGCGCAGTGCCGCCGCGTGCCGGCGCACGTTCAGGCCGCGCCGTCGTGCCAGCGCGTCGGCCAGCGCTGCATCGTTCATGCGCGCCAGGCGCGTGCTGGGCCGCGGCACGGTGAGTGTCTCGAATCGGCTCACCAGTGCACGCTGCGCGTGGCCATCGATGCGATAGGGCAGTTCGCCGCACAGCAGCTGATACGCGAGCACGCCCAGTGAATACACATCGCTGACGGTGGTCGCGCGCCCTTCCAGTATCTGTTCGGGGCTGGCGTAGTTCGGCGTCAATGCCTGGCCCCACACCTGCGTCAGTTCCCCGGCCGCGCCCGCCTCGTCGGCCGCGACCAGGAGCTTGGCGATGCCGAAGTCCAGCAGCTTGGGCAGGCCGTCGGGCGTGATCAGCACGTTGGAGGGCTTGAGGTCGCGATGAATGACGAGGTTCTGATGCGCGGCCTGCACTGCGAGCATGACCTTGACCAGCAGCCGTATGCGCGCGCGCAGGTCCAGACCCTGCTCGTCACAGAAGCGATCTATGGGCAGGCCCTGCACATACTCCATGACCAGATACGGCAGGCCGTCGTCGGTGGTGCCCGAATCGATGAGGCCCGCGATGTAGGGATGATTGAGTCGCGCCAGCACGCGTCTTTCGGCTTCGAAGCGTTCCAGTCCCTCGCGGGTATTGAGCGCGGCGCGCAGCACCTTGATCGCGACGCGCTGCAGGTAGTCGCCATCACGGTGCTCGGCCAGATACACGGAACCCATGCCGCCGTCGCCCAGCGGTTCGATGACGGTATAGCGCCCGATGCGTGTGCCCATGCGCGGGGCACGGGCCCGGGCCGGGTTCGTGCCGGGGATGTCGACCCAGGGTTCGTAGCCTTGCGTTGCGCCGGCCCCGAACGCGTCGAATCCATGCGGCGGTTCAGGTTCGAGAAACCCCTCGCTGTCGTCTACCGCCCGCAGCAGTGCTTGTACGCAATCCAGCAGCGCAGCATCATCGCCGCACTGTGCGGCCAGGAAATGCGTGCGTGCTTCGGAGCCAAGCGTCAGCGCGGCTTCGCACAGTTCCAGCGCGCGCCGCTCGGTGTCCGCGGTGTTCACGGTCCGGCCTGTCTGTCAGGTTCACCCGTTCGGGTGTGACGGGCATTCCCATCGCATGACCCCTGGTCCGGCGTCGTGCTGTCTTGCGATTCCGGTTCCAGCAGCGCGCGATACAACCACGCACGGGCCACGCTCCAGCTGCGCTTCACGGTTGCCGGCGACTTGTCCAGCACGTCGGCCAGTTCCTCCAGCGACAGGCCACCGAAGTAGCGCAGCTCGACCAGCCTTGCATGTTCGGGGTGCACCTCGGCGAGTCTTCCCAGTGCCTCATGCAGCGACTGCATGTCCGTGGTTTGTGTGTTGCCGCGCAGGGACAGACCGGTGAGCGTGATACGCAGGCCGCCATCACGCTTGTGCGAGCCGCGCCGTCGCGCCGAGTCGATCAGCACGCGGCGCATCGTACCGGCCGCTGCCGCCAGAAAATGCGACCGGTCCTGCCAGGTGATGCGCTCCAGTTCCAGCATGCGCAGGTACGCCTCATGCACCAGTGCATGGGGTTCCAGTTCGATCTCGTGGGACTCGCGCGCGAGGTGGCGTGTGGCGATGGCGGTCAGCTCGGGATAGATCGCCTCGAACAGCGCCGACTGCGCGGCCGGATCGCTCGCGGCATTGCCAAGCAGAACAGTGACATCCCCCATGAGGACACTTCCTGTGGACGGACCGAACAGGGTGCGGTCCCGGCGCCAGTGGTGTTTTTTTGCCGTAACTTACTGTCGCGGCGAGTTCTTGTTATGGCGCGAACAGATTCGCGACATTGTGACGTCGGAGCGTAGCAGTCAGATACGGGTGGCTCAACAATGCGCTACGGCTCATCTGCAGATGCCCTGCGCGGTGGCGATTTTCTTCAGCCACTGACTTATGTCCACCACTTCCTGCGCACACACCGAATGCTGCATGGGATATAGCCGCCAGTCCGGGCGGTACCCTGCTTCGTCGAGCAATTGTCTGGACCACTCGCCATAGGCCGGCGCGACGATCGGATCGTAACTGCCGTGTGCGAGAAAGATCGGAATCGCGGCATTCGCTTCCGAACGCTCCCGTTCCAGCGTGTCCGCCGCCATCAGGAATGTGGACAGCGCCAGTACGCCGGCGAGCCTGTGCGGGTAGCGCAGCGCGACGTGCAGCGCGACCGCGCCACCCTGCGAGAAGCCGGCCAGCACGATGCGCTCGGGCGGTACGCCGGCCTCGATCTCACGTGCGATCAGCGCCTCCACGGCCGCGGCGCTTTCGCGTAGCCCGGCCTCATCCTCATCGGCGCCTACTTCCAGCGCCGTGATGTCGAACCACGCGCGCATGCGCATGCCGCCATTGATCGTGACCGCGCGTACCGGCGCATGCGGAAACACGAAGCGGGCCGGAAAGGGCAGCCGCAGTTCGGGGACCAGCGGTTCGAAATCGTGGCCGTCCGCGCCCAGGCCGTGCAGCCAGATCACGCAAAGCTCCGGCGAGTCGCCGGTGTTGATCTCCACCGTCTGTAACAACGGCCCGGCAGTATTCGTCCCCGTCATGGTGCTCCTTCTATCTTCCCTGGTTCGCGGTCATTGTGTCGATTCCGTCCGACTGCCGCTTATGGCATGGTCGACGTCCCCCGTCACGCTGCCGCGTCCGTTCGTCCGTCCGCGCCGCTGTCGGAAAAGGGGCTTGCATTTTTGCACATAATCCATATCCTATGCGCAAATTTATTCACATAGCCCGTTCACGCACGCGTCCAACAGCCCTTTTGCAGAGCCCCCATGCCCGTTGCCACCGCACAGCAGCAGGAGCGGCGGCGCGTTCTCGCGCAGCTGATCCGCTCCAGAACCATTCGCCGTCAGTCCGAGCTGGTGGAGCTGCTGCGTGCGCAAGGGTATCCGGCCACGCAGTCCAGCGTCAGCCGTGACCTCAGGCATCTGGGCGCCGCCAAGCTGGGTGAAGGCTACAGCCTGCCGGAGGCGAGCGCGACCGGCGAGGACGGGGCACTGGCCAATGTGGCCGAGCTCGTGCGCGAGCTGCGCACCGCGGGTCCGCACCTGCTGGTGGTGACGACCGCGATCGGCGCCGCACAGCGCGTGGCCGTGACGCTGGACCGCACGCAATGGCCGGAGATCGTCGGCACGCTGTCCGGCGACGACACGATTTTTGTTGCGACCGCAGGCGCTGCCCAGCAGCGTCGTCTGCGAGCGCGTTTAAGGGAAAGCCTGGGAATCGAAGTACCATGACCACGACTACAGGGCGCCAATCCGACGCCGCCGCCACACAGCCCCTGCCCGGGGACGCGAACAGTCCCATTGTCCTTGCCTACTCCGGCGGGCTGGATACCTCATTCTGCGTG
Organism: Gammaproteobacteria bacterium; assembly: GCA_050485685.1. GTDB lineage: Bacteria > Pseudomonadota > Gammaproteobacteria > Steroidobacterales > Rariloculaceae > JBJHBP01. Next base: position 63,471 of record JBJHBW010000002.1, on the reverse strand, counting down.
CCGTGGCTGGCCGAAACCTACAACCGCCCGGTCGTGACCGTGACCGTGAACACCGGTGGTCTGGATGCGGCCGCCGAGGCGCACCTTGATGCCCATGCGCGCAAGCTCGGCGCTGCCGATCACGTGCTGGTCGAAGCGCGCGGTGAGTTCTTCGATCAGGTGCTGAAGTACCTGATCATCGGCAACGTGAAGCGCGGAGCGCTGTATCCGCTGTGCGTCGGCGCCGAGCGCGGCGTGCAGGCCAGGCATCTGGCCACGACGGCGCGGCAGATGGGCGCTTCTGTTGTCGCCCATGGCTGCACGGCAGCGGGCAACGACCAGATCCGTTTCGAGGTCATCCTCAAGGCGCTTGCGCCGGACCTCACCGTGCTCGCACCGGTGCGCGATCATGCCTGGCCGCGTGCCGATCAGGTCGCGTTCCTGGAGCAGCGCAGCATGCCGGTGCCGTCGCGTGGTTCGGCCTATTCGATCAATCGCGGTCTGTGGGGCGTGACCATAGGCGGCACCGAGACGCTGGATTCGGCCGGCACGATTCCCGAGTCCGCATGGGTGCTTTCCAGCGGCGCCTTCGAAGCCAATCGCGCACCGCGTGAGCTGAGCATAGGTTTCCAGCGCGGCGTGCCGGTCAGTGTGGACGGTGAGGCGCTGGATCCGGTCTCGCTGATCGAGCGGCTGGAGCAGATCGGCGCCGAGTACGCAATCGGCCGCGGCATTCATCTTGGCGACACGATTCTCGGCACCAAGGGTCGCGTTGCGTTCGAGGCCCCGTCCGCCGAACTGCTGCTGACCGCGCATCGTGAACTGGAAAAGCTCACGCTGACGCAGCTGCAGATGCGCATCAAGGAACAGGTCTCGCTGGCTTACGGCGACTTCGTGCATGAAGGCAAGGTGCTCGATCCCGTGTGCCGCGACATAGAAGCGCTGCTGGAGTCCTCGCAGGCCCGGGTGACCGGCGAAGTGCGCCTGTCACTGCGGCCCGGGCACGCGTTTGTGGTCGGTGTCACGTCGCCGCACTCGCTGATGGCGGCCAGTCGTGGCAAGTATGGCGAGGCTGCCGGTGAGTGGACCCCGGCTGATGCGGTCGGTTTCTCGAGGATTCTTTCTTTGCCGGGCATGCTGCATACCCGTGCCGGAGGAAAAAAGTGATGCGTCCCGTCATTGTCGACAAGATTGCGTCCGTGGCCATCGATGCGGATCTGGGCAGGGAGATCAGGGTCAGTGATGACATTCCCTGCGAGGAAGGCGTGCTGGTCGCGGTCGAGGTGCTGACCAACAAGTCCTCGTACAACACGCTGGAACTGACCAGTGGCCGCATGGCCAAGGTGCGCCGCGGCGACGTGATCGTCGGCGCGCTGGGTCATCGCAAGGCGCTGTTCGGCTATTCCGGTCATCTGCCCACGGCGCTCAAACCCGGCGACGTCATTCAGCTGCTGAACCTGGGCGGCGTGATGGGCATCTGCGATTCCATCAACCCCGAACATGGGGCGCCGTACGACTGTCGCGTGCTCGGCGTGGTGCTGCAGTTTCCGTATCTGGGCGAACGTGTTGGCGTTCCGGCCAGGATCGGCCGCGAGCCGCTGCGCGACGATGAGCCGGTCAACCTGAACGGCACGCCGGTGATCGCCATCGCCGGTACGTGTATGGATTCGGGCAAGACCGCGGCGGCCAGTGCGATCATCAGCCGCTTCCGTCACAACGGCCTCACCGTCGATGCGTTCAAGTCCACCGGCGTTGCGCTGCGCCGCGACATTCTCGCAATGGAAGATGCCGGCGCGCGCGCGACGGCGATTTTCACTGATCTTGGCGTGGTCGCAACCACGTCCCGCAATGCGCCGGCACTGACACGCAAGCTGATGTCGCTGCTCGGCCAGCAGCGCGCCGATGTGATCGTGTTCGAGCTCGGCGACGGACTGCTGGGCGCGTATGGCGTGGAAGCGATCCTGCGCGATGCAGTGATACGCGATCAGCTCTCGGCGCTGGTGCTGTGTGCGAACGATCCGGTTGCGGCCTGGGGCGGCGTGCGACTGCTGCGCGAGGAGTTCGGCGTGGAACCCACCGTCGTAACGGGACCTGCCACCGACAACAAGGTCGGCGTGGAGATCATCCGTGATCGCTCCAACGTGCCGGCACTGAACGCGATCACGTCGGGTGCCGATCTCGCGGACCTGCTGCAGAAAGCGATAGGCCTGGGTGATCGGATCGCACCGGCGACGGAGTCGGCATGAGCGACAACACCACCTATCCGGTCATCGTACTCGGCGGCTCCGGCTATGTGGCCGGCGAGATGCTGCGTCTGGTGGCGGCACATCCGAACCTGACACTGGGCGCGGCGGTGTCCACCAGTCAGGGCGGTGAGACCATCGCGTCCGTGTTCGCGCACCTGGCGCCGGTGTATGGCAACACGACCTTCGTGACGCTGGAAACCACACTGGAAAAGATCGGTCAGGCCCCACACTGGCTGGTGCTGTCCGCGGCGCCGCATGGCGCATCGGCCTCGCTGGTGGCCACGCTGCTGGCCGCGGCCTCCCAGGCCGGTGTGCAACTCACGGTCGTCGATGCCTCCGCCGACTACCGCTTCCGTGATCTGGATCTGTACGCGAAAGTGTATGGTCATGCGCATCCGGAACCGGCGCTGAATGCCGAGTTCGCGTGCGCGGTGCCGGAGCAGGCAGCACCCGAAACGGTCCGGCCGCACGCGGCCCATCCGGGCTGCTTTGCCACCGCGATGCTGCTGGCCATCGTGCCGCTGGTCGCCGCCGATCTTGCAGAGCCGGAGTTCTTCGTCAGCGCTGTGACTGGCAGCACCGGCGCCGGCCGCACGCCGCGCGAGACCACCCACCACCCGGTGCGTCAGAGCAACCTGTTCGCGTATCAGGCACTGGTGCACCGGCATGCGCCGGAAGTCACGGCGCTGGCCGGCGAGGCCACCGGCCGCGACATCAATCTGCATTTCGTACCGCACTCGGGTTCCTTCGCGCGCGGCATTCACGCGACCGTGTTCGCGCGTCCGCGTGCCGGTGTGAAGCTCAGCGATGTGCTGGATGCGACGCGTGAGTACTACCGCGCTTCCCCGTTCGTGCAGGTGCTGGATGCACCGCCGCGCGTGAAAGACGTCGCGGCCAGCAACTTCGCCGCGCTCAATGCCAAGATGGACGCTGACAGCATCGTGATGCTGTCCGTGATCGACAACCTGCTCAAGGGCGCCGCCGGCGGATCCGTGCAGTGGGCGAACCGCCTGCTGGACCTGCCTGAGAACGCGGGCCTGTTGCAGCCGGCCGCGGCCTGGATCTAGAGGCGACGGGAAACCATGACGACATCAACCGACAACAGCCCGACTGCACCCGGCGCCGCGAGCACCGCTGCGGGCAAGCGTCCCCCCGCGAATCTCACCGAGGTGTATCCGATGCTGCCGTTCGAACCGCTGCGTGGCGAAGGCGTGTTCCTGTTCGATGAGGCAGGTCGTCGCGTTCTTGATTTCTATGGCGGCCATGCGGTCGCCTCGCTGGGCTATGCGCACCCGAAACTGACCGCGGCGATCGCCGCGCAGGCACAGCAGCTGCATTTCCAGAGCAATGTCGTGCCGATGAAGATTCGTGACGAGGCAGCCGAGGCCGTGGCCGCGTTCGCGCCCGAAGGTCTGTCGCGTGTGTTCTTTGTGAACAGCGGCGCCGAAGCCAACGAGAACGCATTGAAGCTGGCGCTGGCGCTCACCGGGCGACCCAAGGTTGTCGCGCTGGAGAATTCGTTCCACGGCCGCACGGCAGCTGCCGCGGCGGTGACCTGGGGGGCACGCAAGAGCTGGTATGGTTTTCCGACCACGCCCATGGAAGTGCAGTTCGTGCCGCGCGGCGATGTGGCGGCACTGCAGGCGGCCGTGGATCAGCGCACCGCGGCGGTGATTGCCGAGCCGGTGCAGGGTCAGGCCGGCGCGTATGAGGTGGGCCGTGATTTCCTGCAGGCCGCGCGCGAGGCCTGTGACCGTGCCGGCGCGCTGCTGATTCTCGATGAAGTGCAGACCGGCGTGGGCCGGCTGGGCGCGAACTTCGGTGCCACGCTGTATGAAGTCACGCCCGATATTCTCACCGTGGCCAAGGCGTTGGCGGCCGGCTTTCCGTGCGGCGCGACGATCATGACCCAGGCCATCGCGGCCGAGCTCGGTCCCGGTCAGCTGGGCACGACTTTCGGCGGCGGCCCGCTCGCGAGTGCTGCGATCAAGGCCACGCTGGAAGCCATGATCGAAGATGATCTTGTCGCCAACGCACGAGCGATGTCGGCACTGATCCGCGAGCGGTGCGTGAAAGGCCCCGTCACGGCGATTCAGGGCGAAGGCCTGCTGCTGGGCCTGCGTACCGGGCCGCGTGCTGCCGCGGTGCGCGATGCGCTGCTCGCGCGTGACATACTGACCGGCACCAGCGCCGATCCGCACATCGTGCGTCTGCTGCCGCCGCTGATTCTGCAACCCGAACACATTGACCTGCTCGCCACGGCACTGGAGGACCTCGCCGATGAATCGCTTTAACGACCTTGCCGATTTCACTGCCGACCAGATTGCCGATCTGATCGAACTGGCGGCACGGCTGGATGAGCATCCGGAGCCGCAGGCGCTGGCAGGCAAGGTGCTGTCGCTGCTTTTCCTCAGTCCCTCGCTGCGCACCATGTCGTCGTTTCAGGCGGCGATGATCCGTCTCGGCGGCGGTGCGTTCGTGATTTCTCCGGACATGTCCATACACGGACTGGAAACCCGCCATGGCATCGTCATGGATGGTGCGGCCGCCGAACACATCAGCGAAGCGGTGCCGGTGATCGCCTCCTACGGCGATGCAGTGGGCATACGCGCGTTCGCAGGTCGCCGCAGCCTGGCCGATGACATCGCCGACAACGAGTTCAACCAGCTCGCGGCACTGGTCGACAAGCCGTTCATCAACATGGAATCGGCAATTCATCATCCGTGCCAGAGCCTGGCCGACTGGAAGACGCTGGATGAACTCGGCATTCCTGCCAACGGCGGGCGTTTCGTCCTGTCCTGGGCCTATCACCCGAAGGCGCTGCCGCTGGCCGTGCCGGCTTCCACGCTGCAGATGGCGGCCATGCGTGGCATGGATGTCACGGTGTTGCGTCCGGAAGGCTTCGAACTGCCCGATCCGATCATGGACAAGGCGCGCGCCGCCGCCGCGGTCAGTGGCGGGACGATCACCGAGACCACCGATAGGCGCGAGGCGATGGAAGGCGCGCATGTGATCTACGCGAAGTCATGGTCGTCGACGCGTCACTATGGTGACCGCCTCGCCGACCAGGCGCTGCGCGAACCGCTGGTGCCCTGGTGCGTGGACGAACCCTGGTTTGAGAACGCGCGCCCCGATGCACGCTTCATGCACTGCCTGCCGGTGCGTCGTGGCGTGGTGGTTGCGGACCGGATTCTCGACGGCCCGCGCAGTGTCGTGATACAGGAAGCACGCAACCGCATGCTGGTGCAGATGGCCGTGCTCTACAGAATGTTGAAAGGCTGATGGCAATGACCCGACTGACAGGTAGTGAACGCGCGATCGTCGTGACCGCGCTCCGGCACGCGGTGCCTTACATCCGCATGTACAAGCGCAAGGTCTTCGTGCTGAAGGCCGGCGGCGAGGCGTTCGCGACGCCCGAGCGCACGCGGCAGTTCGTCGAGCAGATCGGCATCCTGCATCAGGTGGGCATACGCGTCGTGCTCGTGCACGGCGGTGGCCCGCAGTCGACGGCGCTGGCCGAGAAGCTGGGCCTTCAGACCGAGTTCGTCGATGGTCGTCGCGTCACCGACGAGCGCGCGCTGGAAGTTGCGACGATGGTGCTGAACGGTGACATCAATACACGCATCCTCGCCGCGTGCCGCGATCTGGATGTGCCGGCCGTCGGCATCAGCGGTGTGGATGCGGGCCTGATCCGCGCGCGCAAGCGCCCGCCCGTGACACGCGAAGGCAAGCGCGGCTCGGTGGACTACGGATTCGTCGGCGATATCCAGTCGGTGGATCCGGCCGTGCTGCTGACGCAGCTGGACAACGGCCTGGTGCCGGTGGTCAGCCCGCTGTCGGCAGATGAATCCGGCACGCTGCTGAACATCAATGCCGATACGGTGGCGGCCGCAATCGCCTGTTCGCTGGGCGCGGAAAAACTGATGCTGGCCACCGGCGCGCCGGGCATTCTGGAGTCGCTGGAAGATCCGCGCTCGCTGATCTCATATATAGATCGCGCCGGGCTGCAGCGTCTGCGCGATGAAGGTCGCCTGCAGGACGGCATGCTGCCCAAGGTTGCGGCGATCGAGAAGGCACTGGCCGGCGGTGTGCCGCGTGTGCACGTGATTTCCTATGCGCTGTCCGACAGCCTGCTGCTGGAGATCTTCACGAACGAGGGCGGCGGCACGCTGGTCGTCAACGACATCAAGCAGCTGACGCCGGAAGAGCAGTCCTCCCAGGACTGATTTCGGATTACTGACGACGGATTACTGATGGCCAGACTCTGGGAGAAAGGGCAGCCGCTGGATCAGCGCATCCTGCGCTTCACGGCCGGTGAGGATCACCTGCTGGATGCGCGCCTGGTGCCGTATGACGTGCAGGCGTCGAAAGCCCATGCACGCATGCTCGCCGCACAGGGCCTGCTGTCCGGCGCCGATGCCGATGCGATCTGCGACGGTCTGGATGCGCTGGCCGCATCGCATGTGGCCGGCGAATGGGCCATCACGCTTGAGGACGAGGACGTACACAGCGCGCTGGAGCGCCACCTCACCGCACGCATAGGCGAGGCCGGCGCGCGCGTGCATCTAGGGCGCTCGCGCAACGATCAGGTGCTGGTGGCGCTGCGCCTTTACATGAAAGATGCGGTCGAACAGCTCGCGGCCGGCGCCGACGAAGTCGTTGCGTCGCTGAACCGCCTGGCGATCGAGCAGGGTGAGATTGCGCTGCCCGGCTACACACACATGCAGCCGGCGATGCCGAGTTCCGTCGCGTTGTGGGCCGGGGGATTCGCGACCGAGATTGCCGATGATCGCGAAGGGTTGCTGGCCGCGCGTCGCCGTGCGGATGCCAACCCGCTGGGTTCGGCGGCCGGTTACGGCGTGGCCAATCTGCCGCTGGATCGCAACGCAACACGCGAGGCGCTCGGCTTTGCGCGCAATCACGAACCGGTCACCGCGGTGCAGCTCAGCCGTGGCAAGGCCGAGGCGACCATTGTGTTCGAGGTCGCACTGCTGCTTGGCGATCTCGGACGTCTCGCGGCCGATCTGCTGCTGTTCTACACGGAAGAGTTCGCATTCGTCGCGCTGCCCGATGAGATGACCACGGGTAGCTCGATCATGCCGCAGAAACGCAATCCGGATGTGTTCGAACTGTTGCGCGGCGCGCACGCGACTGCGAACGGCGCGCTGGTGGAATTGCTGGCGATTACCGGCAAGCTCACGTCGGGCTATCACCGCGATCTGCAGCGCATCAAGGCGCCGCTGTTCCGCACGCTGGATCTCGCCGCCGACTGCCTGGCCATTGCCGCCCACGCGCTGGCCGGCGTGAAGTTCAGGCCCGAGAACATTCATCTGCCCGATTCGCTGCGTGCAGCCGAGCGCGCCAACGAACTGGTATTGAATGAAGGCATCTCGTTTCGCGAGGCCTACCGTCGCGTCGCGGCGGAACTGGCCGGAAAGAAGTGACATCGTGAACGAAAGTAACAGCGTGCTCGTGCCGCGCGCGGCCCCCGCAGCGACGGCGACTCAGCCGAGTGCCTCGCGGCAACCGGGTCGGGTTGCACGCCCTGCACCTTCGACGGCCGGGTTGGCGGCCACGCTGCCGATCATGATCGCCGCCCTGCTGCTGGCCGGTTGCGGCCAGAAGGGTCCGCTGATGCTGCCGGGCGAACCCGGCGCCACGTCGCCCGCTGCACAGGGACAGGCTCAGACACAGCAGCCGGCCAGTGAAGACAACGACGATGACGAAGGCGACAACAATCGCCCTTCGCAATTCGGGAGCACGCAATCCGGGAGCGCAGATGAGCGGTAAACCGCTCGTACTCGTTGACGGTTCCTCCTATCTGTACCGCGCGTATCACGCGCTGCCGCAGCTGACGACGGCCAGCGGCGAACCCACCGGTGCAATCCTTGGCGTGCTGAACATGCTGTACCGGCTGCTGGACGAGTACGGCCCGGAGCGTGTTGCCGTGGTGTTCGATGCGCCGGGCAAGACATTCCGCGACGACCTGTACACCGAGTACAAGGCCAATCGTCCGCCCATGCCCGATGACCTGCGCGCGCAGATAGAGCCGTTGCACGAGGCCGTGAAAGCCATGGGTCTGCCGCTGCTGCGCATCGCCGACGTTGAGGCCGACGATGTGATCGGCACACTGGCGTCGCAGGCGGCCGAGGCCGGCATGGAGACCGTGATCTCGACCTCCGACAAGGACATGGCGCAGCTGGTCGGCGAGCACGTCACGCTGGTCAACACCATGGACAGCACGACGCTGGACGCTGACGGCGTGAAGGCCAAGTTCGGTGTGCCGCCGGAACGCATCGTCGACTATCTCACGCTGATCGGCGACAAGTCCGACAATGTGCCCGGTGTCGCCGGTGTCGGTCCGAAGACCGCGGTGAAGTGGCTGGAAGAGCACGGCGATCTCGATGGCCTGATCGCCGCGGCCGCTGACATCAAGGGCAAGGCCGGTGAACGGTTGCGCGAGACGATAGAAGACTTGCCGCTGTACAAACAGCTGGTCACGATCGTGCGCGACGTGGCTCTGCCGGTTTCGCTCGACGATCTGAAGCCCGCGGAGCCGGACACCGATCAACTGCGCGCGCTGTATCAACGGCTGGAGTTCGGCTCGCTGATGAAGCGCCGTCTCGGCACGGCATTGTCGCGTGATGCAGCGAATGCCTCCGGCTCCGATTCCGGAAACGGTGCCGGATCCGGGTCAGGCGCTGACGCGGACGGCCGATCGACTGACGAAGCCGCGTCGACAGCGGCCGGAGGCAAAGGCGAAGCGGCGAAGGACGCAACCGGATCGCTCGGCAAGGTGCCTGGCAGTGCCACGGGTGGTGCCGTGGCCACGGGCAACCAGGCCGGCGATCCATCAGGCGATGCCAGCTACGAAACCATCCTTACCGACGAGCAGCTCGACGCATGGCTGGCGCGTATTGAAAACGCCGACCTCGTCGCACTGGACACCGAGACCACCGGCCTGAACTACATGGAAGCGCAGATCGTCGGCATCTCGCTCGCAGTCGAGCCCATGCACGCGGCCTACATTCCGCTCGCGCATCGTCACCCGGGCGGCCCCGACCAGCTGGACCGCGATGCGGTGCTGGAACGTCTGCGCCCCTGGCTGGAGTCGGATGCACCCAAGCTCGGTCATCATCTGAAATTCGATGCGCATATCTTCGAGAACCACGGTGTGCGGCTGGCCGGCATCGCGTTCGATTCCATGCTCGAATCCTACGTGCTGAACTCCACCGCGACGCGGCATGACATGGATTCGGTGGCGTTCCGGTATCTGGGCATGCAGCCGATCAAGTACGAGCAAGTGGCCGGCAAGGGCGCGAAGCAGATCGGCTTCGACGAAGTCGACATTCCAACCGCGGCGCACTACGCCGCCGAGGATGCGGACATCACGCTGCGCCTGCATCAGGCGCTGTGGCCGAAGCTCGAGGCGGTGCCTGCGCTCGCGAAGCTGTATCGCGAGATCGAGCAGCCGCTGGTGCCGGTGCTGCAGCGCATGGAACGCAACGGCGTGCTGGTCGACGCGAAGCTGCTGCGCCGCCAGAGTCAGGAGCTGGCCGAGCAGATGGCGCGCACCGAGGAGGCCGCCTACAGCGAGGCCGGCGGACCTTTCAACCTCGGTTCGCCCAAGCAGCTGCAGGAAATTCTCTACGACCGGCTCGGACTGCCGGTGCTGGGCAAGACGCCCAAGGGTCAGCCGTCCACGGCCGAGAGTGTGCTGCAGGAACTGGCTGCTGATTACGAACTGCCCAAGCTGGTACTGGAGCACCGTGCACTGAGCAAGCTGAAGTCCACCTATACCGACCGGCTGCCGCGCGATATCAACGAGCGCACCGGGCGCATACACACGTCCTACCATCAGGCCGTTGCGGCGACAGGTCGTTTGTCGTCCACCGAACCGAACCTGCAGAACATTCCGATCCGTCGCGCCGAAGGCCGGCGCATACGCCAGGCGTTCATCGCACCGCCGGACCACCTGCTGGTTGCGGCCGACTACTCGCAGATCGAGCTGCGCATCATGGCGCATCTGTCCGGCGATGACGGGTTGCTCAAGGCGTTTGCGGCCGGTCAGGACATTCATCGCGCAACGGCCGCCGAAGTGTTCGGCGCGACACCCGAGACCGTGACCGACGAGCAGCGTCGCTCCGCCAAAGCCATAAACTTCGGACTCATCTACGGCATGTCGGCGTTTGGTCTGGGTCGCCAGCTGGGCATAGAGCGGGGCCAGGCGCAGGCCTATGTGGATCTGTATTTCGAACGCTATCCGGGCGTGAAGCGTTACATGGATCAGACCCGTGCGCTGGCGCACGAGCAGGGCTATGTGGAGACCGTGTTCGGCCGGCGCCTGTATCTGCCGGAAATCAACGCACCGAATGCACAGCGACGCCAGTATGCTGAGCGCAGTGCAATCAACGCGCCCATGCAGGGCACCGCGGCCGACATCATCAAGCGCGCGATGATTCGCGTGGACGCCTGGCTGTACGACAGCGACTTCGATGCACGGCTGCTGATGCAGGTGCATGACGAGCTGGTGTTCGAGGTGCGTGCCGATCAGGCCCAGGCGCTGGCGGCCCGCGCGAGCGAGCTCATGGAGCAGGCCGCGGAGCTTTCCGTGCCGCTGCAGGTCGATACCGGAATCGGCGCGAACTGGGACGAGGCGCACTGAACCGATCAGTCTGAAGCACGTTCAGTCTGACGCAGGTTCAGTAAGTTCCTGTCGGACTGGCCCCCTGCCAGCCCGAATCGTAATATTATGTCTAATGGTGCCAGGCTCCGGCTGCGGGTTCGAAACGGTGGCCCTGGCCGGCACCTCGACGCGGAACTTTTAGACAGGGTCTTAGCCTAAGTGATCAGGGCGTTTGCGAATGCCCTCCCGCTATCCTCCCTAAGCGGGCTGTTCCCGGTAACCCCAACCGGGATACTCAACCCCGGGTGTGTCCCCTGAATCCCGCACCCGGGGTTTCTTTATGCCTGAACGCCCCCCAGCCACGCCTGCAGCTGATCCCGCACCTCGGGCACGCCCTGCCCCTTGAGCGCTGAAAACAGCGTCAGCGAGGCCACCTCGTCACCGGCCTCGGCCGCGATGGCACGGCGCTGGGCGAGTGCCGCGCCGCGGCTGAGCTTGTCGGCCTTCGTCAGCAGCAGGCCCACCGGCACACCCAGCGGCAGGGTCCAGCCCAGCATGTCACGGTCCAGCGGCGTCAGGCCGCGGCGTATGTCCACCGTGATCAGCACCCCGGCCAGCGAGGCTCGCGATTGAAAGTAGTCCTCCAGCATGCGCTGCCAGGTTCGCTGTACCTCCGGCGGCACGCGGGCGAAGCCGTAACCGGGCAGATCCACGACCCGCTGTTCCTGCTCGTGCTGTGCCGGTCCGACCGCGAAGAAATTGATCAGCTGCGTGCGACCGGGCGTCTTGCTGGTGCGGGCCAGCTTGCGTGTGCCAAGGATCGCGTTGATGGCGCTGGACTTGCCGGAATTGGAGCGTCCGGCGAAGGCTACTTCCCGGCCGCTGTCGGGCGGAAACTCTCGCCGGCGGGTGGCGCTTTTCATGAATTCGGCGGGCATGGCGGGGGCGTGTCCACTGCTGGGGCGGGGTCGATTAGTGTACAATCGGCGCCCGCTGACTGGCCAAGGTACACAGGGATTCGCATCGGTGCACGGAACGACTGATTACGCGGGCGCGAGCAGCCGCCCTGCCATACGGTTCGCTGCCGGCATGCTTGCCGTATTCGGCTGCATGCTGGTGTCCTCAAACCTCTTCGCCCAGACCACGACGGTCACCGGTTCCGTCGAAGCCGGGCGCGACAAGTCCGCCACCTGCGCGGCCTGTCACGGTGCGGACGGCAACAGCCCGGCCGCCGAATGGCCCAGCCTGGCCGGCCAGCACGCGCGCTATATCGCCCAACAGCTGCGCGCATTCCAGACCGGTGAACGCGAAGAAGTGACGATGACGCCGTTTGCCGTGGGCCTTTCCGAGCAGGACATTGCCGATCTCGCCGCCTTCTACGAGGCGCAGACTCCGGTTCCCCGCGGTGCGGATCCGGAACTCGTCTCCCTCGGTGAGCGCATCTACCGTGGCGGCATTGCCGAGCGCGGTGTCGCTGCCTGTATCGCCTGCCATGGCCCTTCCGGTCAGGGCAATCCGCTGACGCCGTATCCGGTGATCAGCGGCCAGCATGCCACCTATGCGTTCAACACGCTGCGTCAGTACGCGGCCGGTGAGCGACGTTCCGACCAGGCCCTGGGCCAGGTCATGCGCGACATCGCTGCAGCGCTGCGCGAAGACGAAATGCGCGCCGTCGCCAGTTACATGCAGGGACTGCAATAGTCGGGCGTCAGGCGCGATGCCTTGCGAACCTGACTCGGAGGCATTGCCATGAAGCGATTCACGCGCTACCTGATGACGGTGGCAGCGCTGCTCCTGGTGGCTGCGTGCATGCCGGCCGAGGAATCGGATCCTGCCCTTGAGTCCGATCTGTTCCTTGATCCCGACGCCGGCAACGCCGTCGGATTCCCGGCGGAACCTCTGTCCGAGGAGGTAGAGCCACTCCCGGCAGATGTAGCGGAACTTGCGTCATCGCAGTTTCAACAGAGCCGCCACTATCGACGCCTGTCGCCGACCCAGCCCACCTCGTCCGGACCGGATCAGGTCGAGGTCGCGATGCTGTTCTCGTATGGCTGCACACCCTGTCGAACACTGGAGGCCGATCTGGCGCGAAGTTACCCGCCGGCCGGGCGCACTGCCCGCCACAGCCTGGTGCGTATTCCGCTGGTGGCTGGGGATACCGGCGTGCTGTGGGCTCGGGCCTGGTACACGGCAGTCGCGCTGGGCCGGGTCGACGAACTGCACGCTGCCATGTACCGCGAGGTGCTGGACGCCGGTCGCGCGCTGGACAGCGAAGATGAACTGCGCGCCCTGTTCACCCGAACCGGTGTCACCGCCCAGGCCTTCGACGAACTGTTCCACTCCACGCGCATCACGGCGGACGTTCGCCGGGCCGCGGATCTGGCGCGTCGCTATCGGGTGTCGTCTGCGCCGGCCGTGGTCGTGAATGGACGTTACGTCACTACGGTGGACATGGCCGGGGGCCGGGAGGCGACGGCGCAGCTGGTGGCCGAGCTGTTCACGCGCGAATCGCTGCGTAACTGACGCAGCAGGCGGCTGTTCAGACCGCGCAGAGCCGTTCGGCAGCCTGCTTCAGAGTTGCTGACGTCTTTGCAAAGCAGAAGCGGACCAGCCGCGTATCCGGTGGCGAAGCGAAAAAGACCGAGATCGGGATGGTCGCCACACCGTGTTCCACTGTGAGCCAGCGCGCAAATTCCGTATCGGCGAGATCCGATATCGCACTGTAATCGGCGAGCTGAAAGTAGGTGCCATGCGAGGGCAGCAGCCTGAGCCGGCTGCCGGCCAGCAGGCGGCGAAACTCGTCGCGCCTGGCCTGATAGAACGTGGAGAGCGTGCGATAGTGCTCACGATGCTCACGCAGGTGGTCGGCCAGCGCATGCTGCACCGGCGTGTTGACCGCGAACGTCACATACTGATGCACCCTGCGCAGCTCCGTGGTCAGTTGCGCAGGTGCCACCGCGTAGCCGGTCTTCCAGCCGGTGGCATGACAGGACTTTCCGAAAGAGAACACTGCAAGACTGCGCTTACGCAGCTCCGCATGCGCCAGCACACTGGCGTGCCGGCGACCATCGAAGACCATGCCGTCATAGACTTCATCGCTGAGCACCATGCAGTTCGTCGGCGCCAGCAGGCGTGCCAGGCTGTCCAGATCCTCACGCGTCAGCAGTGCGCCGGTGGGATTATGCGGTGAGTTGATGATCAGCAGCCGTGTACGCTCGCTGATTGCAGCTGCAACACGGTCCCAGTCCACGGCGAATTCCGGCAGCGTCAGCGGTACATGCACGGTGTGTCCGCTGGCCAGCGTCACTGCCGGTTCATAGGAATCGTAGGCCGGATCGAACACGATGACTTCGTCGCCGGGATGTACGACGGCCTGTATCGCGCAGAACAGCGCCTCCGTGGCGCCGGCCGTCACCGTGATCTCGGCCTCCGGATCGGCGGCGACTTCACAGGTTTCGCTCAGGTGCCCGGCAATGGCCTCGCGAAGTGCCGGCACCCCGGCCATCGGCGCATACTGGTTGCGTCCGCGTTGCGTGTGATGGTGCAGACGCTCGACCAGCTCCGGCGGCGGTTGAAAGTCGGGGAACCCCTGCGAAAGGTTGATCGCTCCGTGCTGTTCGGCAAGCGCGCTCATCACGGAGAAGATCGTTGTCCCGACACCGGGCAGCTTGCTGTCCATCTGCATCAGGATAAGTAACCTGTGGTGCTGATTGCCAGACCGCTGATTGCCGTCGGCATTGCGCTGCCGGCGCGGGTTCAGGTCTCGCCAGGCGACTGTTCCGCCGTTTCCGCAGCCACCTTCTCCGGCAGCATGATCCGACACAGCAGCAGGCCGCTCTCGTAGAGGATGTAGATAGGAACCGCGAGCAGGGTCTGCGAGATCATGTCCGGCGGCGTGAGGAACATGCCGATCACGAAGGCGCCCAGAAACACGTAGGGCCTGGCGCGCGACATGGCTTTCACGGTGGTCAGACCGCTCCATACCAGGATCACGGTGGCAATCGGCACCTCAAACGCGATACCGAAAGCGAAGAAGATTGTCAGCACGAAACTCAGGTAGGAATTGATGTCCGTGTACATCATCACGCCTTCCGGCGTGAAGGCGATGAAGAAAGCGAACATCAGCGGAAAAACCACGTAATAGGCGAATGCCATGCCGGCGTAGAACAGCAGAATGCTGGATACCAGCAGAGGAAACGCGAAGCGCCGTTCGTTGCGGTACAGGCCGGGAGCAACGAACTGCCAGATCTGATAGAGCACCACCGGCATGGCCAGAAACAGTGCCACGAAAAGCGTTGTCTTGAATGGCACGAGAAACGGTGCCGCCGGGTCGATCGTGATCATGGACCAGCCGGCATCTTCCAGCCGCGCCTGCAGCGGATTGGCTATTGCGGTGTAGGTCTGCTGCGCGAACGGCACGAGGGCTACGAAGATCACCGCCACCGCCAGCATGCATTTCATCAGTCGGGAGCGCAGCTCAACGAGGTGAGAGACCAGCGTTCCCTCAGCCAGCTGCTCAGGCTCGTGATGTGGATCGTGTGTGTTCATCGCCCGGCTGCGGCGTTGTCGGCACGCTGGTCGCTGTCCATGCCGTCACTGTGGCCGGCGTCGCTGCCAGTGTTCATGTCTGGCTTGGTATCGCCATCGGCAGTCGAAGCCGGACTCTCGGCCGAGGGTGCATCCTGCGGAGGCCAGATGCTGCCGGCGGACGGCTCGGATGAATCATATGAGTCAGATGAATCGGCGTTTTCGGTTCCCTGTGCCTGTGCTTCATCCGGTGGCGGAAATGGTGACGGTCGCTGTGGCGGCCGTGGTGGTTTGCGGTTGGACTTCGAGAATTCCTCGAGCTCTATCTCGCGCTCCAGCTGGCGTCGCAGGTCAGAGGCTGTGCGACGTGCCTTGCCTATCCAGCGGCCGAGTTTCGAGACCACGCGCGGAAGCCGCTCCGGGCCCAGAATCAGCAGCCCGAGCACGAAAATGACCAGCAGCTCCACAAATCCGACGTCGAACATCGTAGTGGTCCGTCACTCGCTCTTCAGCCGTGGCCGGCCTTGTCTTTGTGTTCAGCGAACTCGGCGTCGGGCTTCTCGCTCTCCAGCCGCTTGGTTTCGTTGTTCCCGTCTTCCTTGTCCTTGTCGTCGTCATCGTGGTTCATGGCCTTGCGGAAGCTCTTCAATGCTCCGCCCAGGTCACCCCCGATGGTCTTCAGACGCTTGGTCCCGAAGATCAGCACGACGATCAGCAGCACGATTAGCAGCTGCCAGATGCTGATGCCGCCCAGTCCCATGTCAACTCTCCAGAAGGGTCAAAAAACACATGATACGCGAAAAGCAGGGGTCACCTGTCGGACTCGCCGGCCGGCGCGACCCGCAGCCAGAACGTGACCGGCCCGCTGTTGACCAGCCCCACCTGCATATCGGCGCCGAAACGGCCGCTGGCCACCGGCACGGGGCCGGTCGACAGGCTCTCCAGCAGGCGCTGGAACAGGCGCTGGCCGGAATCCGGCTCCGCGGCACCGGAAAAACCGGGCCGATTGCCACGCGTGGTGTCCGCCGCCAGGGTGAACTGCGGGACCGCCAGCACGCTGCCGCCGGCATCCGCGACGTTCAGGTTCATGCGTCCCTCAGAGTCGGCGAACACACGGTAGTTCAGCAGCCTTTCCGCCAGCCGGTCGGCGACGGCAGGCGTGTCGCCCCGTTCCACGCCGACCAGCACCAGCAGGCCGTGCCCGATCTGTGCGATGGTCTCGCCGTCCACGGTCACGTCGGCGCGGGTGACGCGCTGCAGCAGACCGATCATGAACTGCTCTTCTCAAGGCGCTTCAGAAATACCTGCATCTCGCGCGCCGCCTGCTGGTCGCCGCGCCGTGATGCCACCGCCATGCCCTGTCTGAATGTGGCGGCAGCGGCCTCCGTCTGCCCGGCCGCGGCCTGGGCCCGCCCCAGCAGTTTCCATGCGGCCGAGTAGTCGGCGTCCTGTTTGGTCGCGGCGGCGGCGTGCTCGCAGGCACGCGTCATGTCACCCTGATCGAAATACCGTGCTGCCAGCGCAAGTCGCAGCGCCGGGTTGTCCTGCCCGCGCGCCAGCATGGCCTCCAGGTTTGCCGTCATGTTCATGAAGTACCTTCAGGGAACACTGTCCGGAACTATCCTCAGGGAGCGACGTCAGGGACCAACTTTCGGAAGCGCCACCGGTCGCCGATCAGACGAAGGTGACACCCACTTCGAACAGGCGCTCAACCTCGTCGATCTGACGTCTGTCTGCGAGGAACAGGATCACATGATCGTCGGCCTGGATGACAGTGTCGTGATGCGCCATCAGCACTTCCTCGCCCCTGACGATGGCGCTGATGGTCGCGCCGCGCGGCAGCCGGATCTGGTCCACGGTGCGGCCGACCACGCGTGACTCGCGTGCATCGCCATGCGCTATCGCCTCTATCGCCTCGGCGGCACCGCGGCGCAACGCATGAACCTTGACTACATCGCCGCGTCGCACGTGCGCGAGCAGCGAACCCAGTGTGATCTGCTGCGGCGATATCGCGACGTCTATGGTGCCGGCTTCGACCAGTTCCGCATAGGCGGGTTTGTTGATCAGCGCCATGACCTTGTGCGCTCCCAGCCGTTTGGCGAGCATGGCCGAGAGGATATTGGCCTCTTCGGCATTGGTGACGGCAACGAAGACATCGGTGCTGTCTATGTTTTCCTCCAGCAGCATCTCCTCATCAGCCGCATCGCCGTGCAGCACGATGGCCTTGTCGAGACGCTCCGAGATTTCCCGGGCGCGCTCGTAGCCGCGTTCTATGATCTTGACGTTGTTCGTCGCTTCCAGCGCGCGTGCCAGGCGGAAGCCGATGTTGCCGCCACCGGCGATCACGACCCGGCGTACCGGTTCGTCGAGTTTGCGCATCTCGCTGAGCACCGAGCGCACGTCGTTGCGCGCGGCGATGAAGAACACTTCGTCGCCTTCTTCCACGATCGTGTTGCCATCGGAATTGATGTTGCGGCCGCCGCGATAGATCGCAACGACTCGGCACTCAACATTGGGAATGTGGTGCGGCAGTTCGCTCAGCGGCTGGCCCAGCAGCGCCCCACCGCGGTGCGCACGCGCGGCGACCATGCGTATGCGGTCGTCGGCGAATTCCAGCACCTGCAGGGCACCGGGCAGGTGAATCAGCTGTTCTATATGTTCGGTGACCAGTTCTTCGGGGCTGATCATCACGTCCACTGGCAGCGCCTGCTGGCCGAACAGGTTTTCGTACTTGGTGTACTCGCCGGCGCGTATGCGGGCGATCTTGGTCGGTGTGCGGAACAGCGTGTAGGCGATCTGGCATGCGACCATGTTGATTTCGTCGCTGTTGGTCAGCGCGATGATCATGTCGGCATCGTTGGCACCGGCGCGTTCGAGTACGCTGGGGTACGCGGCGTTGCCGACCACGGTACGCACGTCCAGCCGGTCCTGCAGTTCACGCAGCACGTCGGCATTGCGGTCGACGATGGTGACGTCGTTGGCTTCCTCACGCGCCAGGCTGTAGGCGGCCGTTGAGCCCACCTGCCCTGCGCCGAGAATCAGAATCTTCATAGCCGGGTACGCCTGAAACCGGCCGCCATTTTACATGAGTTCGAGTCTGGCATAGGCCAGCACCAGCCATTTGGGGCCGGCGTTCTCGAAATTCACCTGCACGCGGGCGTGGGCGCCGCTGCCCTCGCAGTTCAGGACCACGCCTTCGCCGAACTTGCCGTGCCGCACGCGCTGTCCCAGACGTATTCCGGCCGGCATCCCCATGCCCGTCGCGCGACTCGCCGGGGATGGCGTGGAAGGGCGGTACACGGGGCGCGATACCGACAGCGCCGGACGCACCTCCTCGATCAGTTCCGGCGGAATCTCGCGCAGGAATCGCGATGGCGTGCCGTAATTGTCCTGACCGTGCAGGCGGCGCTGCTCGGCATAGGTCAGGTACAGATCCTTCATCGCCCGCGTCAGACCCACGTAGCAGAGCCGTCGTTCCTCTTCCAGGCCATCCGGGTCGCGCAGCGAGCGCTGATGCGGAAACAGCCCGTCCTCCAGACCGCAAAGAAACACGACCGGGAACTCCAGTCCCTTGGCCGAGTGCAGCGTCATCAGCTGCACGCTGTCCTGGTATTCATCCGCCTGGGCGTCGCCGGACTCCAGCACCGCATAGGACAGGAACTCGGCCAGCGGTGGCAGTTCCTCTTCCTCGCTGCCGCCGATCATGTCCCTGCTGAACACGTCGCGCGCCGCGTTGACCAGTTCCTCGAGGTTTTCCACGCGCGGGTTCTCGGCGTCGGGTCCGATGCCCGTGTCCTTGCTGTAGTGCGCGATCAGACCGCTGGCCTTGATGACGCGATCCACCTGCTCGTGCAGCGCGAGACCTGCGGTTTCACGGTCCAGTGTCTCGATCAGCTGCAGGAAGGCCCACAGCGCTTTCGCTGCCCTGGCCGCCAGCGCCTCCTCGGCGATCACGGCGGCGGCGGCGCGCCACAGGCTGGTGCCGGCGTCGCGCGCACGTGCGCGCACCACGTCCATGGTGCGTGCACCGATGCCGCGTGTGGGCGTGTTCACGACACGTTCGAAGGAGGGGTCGTCGTCACGGTTGGCGATCAGGCGCAGGTAGGCGAGCGCATCCTTGATTTCAGCGCGCTCGAAAAAGCGCAGGCCGCCATAGACACGGTACGGAACGCCGGCGGCCAGCAGCGCTTCTTCAAACACGCGCGACTGCGCGTTGGAACGGTACAGCACCGCAACCTCGGAGCGCTGGTGTCCGCGCGCGATGTAGTCCTCTATCCTGGCCACGACGAAATCGGCTTCGTCGCGCTCGTTGAAGGCGCCATAAAGCCGCAGCAGTTCGCCGCGCCCGCCTTCGGTCCACAGGTTCTTGCCCAGCCGCCCGCTGTTGTTCGCAATGATGGCGTTGGCGGCGTTCAGAATGGTTTCGGTGGATCGATAATTCTGTTCCAGCCGCACGATGCGTGTGCCGGGGAAATCGCGCTGGAAGCGTTGCAGGTTCTCCACCCGCGCACCGCGCCAGCGATAGATGGACTGATCGTCATCGCCGACCACGAACGGTGTGCCACCGCCGCTGCCCAGCATGGTCAGCCAGCGGTACTGGATCGCGTTGGTGTCCTGAAATTCGTCCACGAGCAGATGGCGGAAGCGCTCGCGGTACTGCGACACGATCGCCGGGATGTCGCGGAACAGCTCCAGCACACGCAGCAGCAGTTCGCCGAAGTCGACGACCGAGGCCTCATCGCAGGCACGCTGATAGCGTGCGTAAAGCTCTATCATCATGCGCCGGCCGGCATTGCCTTCATCCTTCAGATGCGCCGGCCGCAGGCCTTCGTCCTTCTGCGCGTTGATGAACCACTGCACCTCGCGCGGCACCCATTCGTTCTCATCCAGTTCCATGGATTTCAGCAGCCGGCGTATGCTGCGCAGCTGATCCTCCGAGTCCATGATCTGGAAGGTTTCGCTCAGTCCCGCCTCGCGCGCGTGCACGCGCAGCAGCCGGTGCGCGAGGCCGTGGAAGGTGCCTATCCACAGATGGCGGGTGGGCAGGCCGAGCAGCGCTTCGATGCGGTGGCGCATCTCCGCGGCCGCCTTGTTCGTGAACGTGACCGCAAGTATCTGTTGTGGCGCCAGTCCCCCGACACGAATCAGCCAGGCGATACGGTGCACCAGCACGCGCGTCTTGCCGCTGCCGGCGCCGGCCAGCACCAGCATCGGGTGGTCCTCGGCGGTGACCGCCTCGCGCTGTGCGTCGTTGAGCGGGTTGATGATGTCGGTAACGTCCACTTGCGCCTTCCAGTCTGGCAGTTCGGTTGACGTTCGATCAGGCCGATTCAGGATGGATGCGCACGGATTGGGGACTTGAATCCGCGCGCTGTCAGGGCCAGAACAGCGGCAGGTAGTGGTCGACCAGCAGGAAACTGAACAACGCGACCAGGTAGCTGATCGAATACGAGAATGTCTTCATCGCCGTGTCGCGATCGCCATCGATCTTCAGCAGCAGCGCATAGTACAGAAAGCCGCCGCCCAGCAGCACGGCGCTGATCAGGTACAGCGGGCCGCTCATGCCGGTCAGGTAGGGCAGCAGCGTGATGATGAACAGCAGGATCGTGTAGTAGAGCACGAAGTTCTTCGTGAACTCCACGCCATGCGTGACCGGCAGCATCGGGATCTTCGCCTGCTCGTAGTCGGCGCGACGTGCAATCGCCAGCGCCCAGAAGTGCGGCGGCGTCCAGGTGAAGATGATCAGGAACAGCAGCAGCGCATAGCCGCTGACTTCATTGGTGACCGCGGTCCAGCCCAGCACCGGCGGAGCGGCGCCGGCGGCACCGCCGATGACGATGTTCTGCGGGGTCGCGCGCTTCAGGTACACGGTATAGATCACCGCATAACCGATCAGCGAGAAGAAGGTGAGCACGGCGGTCAGCGGATTGACCAGCAGCGCGAGTATGCCCAGCCCCGCAAGCCCCAGCCCCAGCGCGAACGTCAGCGCATCGCGTTCGCTGATGCGACCGGTGGGCAGCGGGCGCTGGCGGGTGCGCGCCATCTGCGCGTCTATGCGCTGATCCAGCAGCTGATTGACGACCGCGGCGCTCGCGGCAGCAAGGCCGATACCCAGACTGCCAAAAATCAGCGCACCCAGCGGCACCATGCCGGGCGTGGACAGGAACATGCCGACGATGGCCGTGAACACCAGCAACTGCACCACGCCCGGCTTGGTGAGCTGGTAGTAGTCACGCCAGACTGGACGCTGGCGTGCCGCGGCGTTACCAAATTCTTTGGTGAGCATGCAGCACCGTTAGCAGCAGAAGGGCGGCAAAACCGTTGTGGGCGACGGCCACCGACAGCGGCACGCCGAACAGTATGATACTGATACCAATGACAACTTGCGCTGCCAGCACCGCGAGCACGGCGGTGCCGTTGGCGGTGAGTCCCCGGGTGCGCAGCAGCGCGATCGCAAACGCGATCAGCAGCAGCGACGCGAATATCGCGCCCAGACGGTGCGCGAAGTGAATCGCGACGCGCGCCGGGTGATCGAGCACACCGAATTCATAGTCCACGCCCAGCCCGCGCCACAGGATGAAGCCTTCGGAGAAATCGGCGATCTCCGGCCACCACTGGGTCTGACAGGTCGGAAAGTCCGGGCAGGCCAGCGCCGCATAGTTCGCGCTGGTCCAGCCGCCAAGGCCGATCTGCGCGATCAGCATGAAGGCTGCGGCGATACCCAGCACTTTCAGGCGCGTGGTGGCCGCCACTGGACTCACGCGCCAGCGACTCAGCCAGAACAGCAGCGCCAGGGTCGTGAATCCGCCGAACAGATGGGCAACGACGACCAGCGGTTTGAGCAGCAGCGTGACCGTCCACATGCCGAGAATGCCCTGAAAAATCACGACACCCAGCAGCACGAACGGCAGAATCACGGGCTGCTCCGGATCGCGGCGGTTCATCCAGCCCAGCACCGCCATCGCGATGATGATCAGGCCCAGCGTGCTGGCCAGGTAGCGGTGGATCATCTCCCGCCAGGCCGCGCCCACGTCCAGCGGGCGACCGAAAGCTTCAGCGACGTCTTCACCGATCCGGGTTTCCGACGGAATCAGACGTCCGTAGCAGCCCGGCCAGTCCGGGCAACCAAGACCCGCATCGGTCAGAC
Organism: Gammaproteobacteria bacterium; assembly: GCA_050485685.1. GTDB lineage: Bacteria > Pseudomonadota > Gammaproteobacteria > Steroidobacterales > Rariloculaceae > JBJHBP01. The sequence continues at coordinate 40,946 of JBJHBW010000002.1, read as the reverse complement.
GCACCCAGGCGCCGGCCACCACGACGATGAAGGTCAGGATGGTCGCGAGTCGCGCCAGTCTGAGGAAAGTCCGGCGCATGTCAGCCGCTCCTGGAGGTGTCCAGCAGCCGTCGCATGTCGCGCAGCAGCGAGCGCTGCGTGGGTTCGGCCGGGTAGATCGCGACCAGATTGCCGCGCGGATCGATGAACAGCACGCGACCTCCCCGCAGCGATTCGGGCTCGACAAGATTGTGCAGCACATCGCGTTGCGAGGCGCCGGCGGGCAGCACGATGAGTTCCCTGTCATCGGGCAGTTCAGGCACGTTCGCGGGGCCTGCGACGGAAGCCCCGGCAGGCGGTACGTTCAGGTAAACCCATTTCACGCGTTCACCGTGACGCCCCAGCGAGATGTGTACGGCGAGCAGGCGGATCAGGTGGCTGGCACAGGCCTGATCGCACGCGCCGGTGCGCGCATAGACGAGGGCCCAGCGGTTGTACAGGCGTTCGCCGTCCGCGCCCAGGGCGTTGAGATTCAGCGGCACGGCCGGATCGACCAGGGTGCGTTCGGGGTTTTCGGTCTGGCCCAGCATGGATGGGGCCCAGTCGCCGAAATAGGCCAGGATGGCGAGCGAGAACGGCACCGCAAACAGCAGCGTGATCAGCCACGGTTCGGGCTTTCGCAGCAGACTCATTTCTTTCGCTCCATGAAATTGCGAACCACGACTACGGTGCCCGCACCGCCCACCAGAAGTGCCAGCCCGAACCATTGCACCGCGTAGCCTATGTGCCGTTCCGGCGGCAGCGCGGCGGGCCGCCAGTCGCGGACGAACCCGTCCGTGTCGTCCGGATCCAGCAGCAGCTGGAACGACGCCAGCGGTGTATCCAGCCGGTCCTCGAGTTCGGGCATGGTCGGAAACGACACCACCTGAACCGCGGTGCCGTCGGTTACCGATGGCGGTGCCGTAAGTCGCAGGCCGGGTCGCGGCAGCGTCGAGATCCGGCCCCGCACGGTGCGCGCATTATCCGCGATCTGCACGTCGGGCAGTATCGTGCGATCGACATGTCCGGCCACCCAGCCCCGGTTCACGATGACCGTATCCACGCCGCCGTCAGGCACGAAGGGTGTCAGCACATGGTAGCCAACGGCGCCCTGACGGGTCATGTTGTCGATCAGGAACTGCACCCCTGGCCGATAGCGCCCGCTCAGCTGCAGCGTCTGGTCGCGGAACTGCTCGATGTCGAATTCGCGCGGCAGGGCAGTGAGTACGGGCATGTCGCCCGCGCCTTCGTATCGCTCATGCACGGCACGCGCCTCGCCGGCGCGCTGCCACTGCCAGGAAGACAATCCGAAGAATATCGCGGCGAGAATCAGCAGGCCCGCCGCCGCGATCTGATCCCCATGCGGTATGCCACGGGTGCGGGGGGTTACCGGGTCCACGTTACAATAGGGGTCGAACGCCCCTTCCGGAGTCCCCAGTTGAGACTTGTCATCCTGCTGCTGTTCATCGGCATCATCGCGAGTATGGTGTCCGCAGCCCTTGCCCTGGTGCGCCGCGATGGCGATCCGAAGCGCATGGCGCGCGCGCTCACCGTCCGGATTTCGCTGTCCGTCCTGCTGTTCGTGCTGCTGCTGGCCGGCTGGGCCGCCGGCCTGCTGGAACCTCACGGAATCCTGCCCTGAGCGTTCCCGAGGTCCGAATTACCGGGGAACGCCGTTAAGGCTCGTTCCCCGGCTCAGATCGCTGCCGACCTTTACAACCAGTACACGAAAATGAACAGGCCCAGCCACACCACGTCGACAAAGTGCCAGTACCAGGCGACCGCCTCGAACGCGAAGTGGCGGTCCGAACTGAAATGCCCGCGCACGACCCGCAGCCAGATCACCAGCAGCATGATCGCACCCAGGGTCACATGCAGACCGTGGAAACCGGTCAGCATGAAGAAAATGTTGCCGTAGATGCCGGAGTCGAAGCGCAGATCCAGATCCCGGTAGGCATGCACGTACTCATACGCCTGGAAGCCCAGGAAGATGAAGCCCAGCACGATGGTGATGCCCAGCCAGATCACAACCGTACGGCGGTGATTGGAGAGCAGGGCATGATGGGCGATCGTCAGTGTCACGCCGCTGAGCAGCAGGATCGCGGTGTTCAGCGCCGGTATGCCCCAGGCGCCAATGACTTCAAGTGCCTGGGTCGCGGCGGGGCCGGCAGTGGGCCACGTGGCCTCGAAGCCTGGCCACAGCAGCAGGTGGGTGTAGGCGTTGTTACCCTCGCCGGAAAGCCACGGAATGGTCAGAGTGCGCGTATACAGCAGCACGCCGAAGAACACGGCAAAGAACATCACCTCGGTGAAGATGAACCAGGCCATGCCCTGCCGATAGGAACGGTCTATCGTGCCGTGGAACGGGCGGTTCATGTTTTCGACGATCACTTCACCGAACCAGCCGAACAGCATCACCATCAGCGCCGCAAAGCCGATCAGCATCAGCAGTCCGCCGCCCGCGGTCGCGTTCAGCCACAGCGCGAAGCCGAAGGTCATCGCAAACAGCGCGATCGCCCCGACGATGGGCCAGTGCGTGGAATGCGGTAGTTCAGGGAAGGGGCTTGCTTGACTTGCGTGATCCATCGCCAGTTATCCGTTCGGCTGAGTGTGTGTTCTAGTTGGTGGTGTCGAAAAACGAGTATGCCAGCGTCAGCGTCTCGATATGCGCCGGCAGGTCCGGTGCAATCATGAACACCACCGGCATTTCCTTCGTCTCATTGGGTTCGAAATGCTGCGTCTCGAAGCAGAAACACTGCGTCTTCTTCATGTGCTGTGCGGCACTGCCCGGCGTCACGCTCGGTACCGCATGCGCCGAACGCTCCAGTGATGTGGCATTACGGGCGATGTAGCTGGTCTGGTAGAGCTGCCCGGGGTGCACATACATGTGGCTGGTCTCGGGCCCGAACTCCCAGTTGGCGAGTCGGCCGCGGGTGGCCACGAACTCGACACGCACCTTGCGGTCGGGATCCACGGCTTCGGCAACGACCTGGGGGCCATCCGCGGTGCGCCCGCCAAGGCCCGTAATCTCGCAGAACACGTCATACAGCGGCACCATTGCGAAGCCGAAGCCGAACATGGCCACGGCGCCAATCGCAAGTTTGAATGCCAGCGAACGGTGTTCCATCCGTCAATCACCCCCGAAGAAGATGTTCTTCAGAATGAAGCCGAAATAGATCAGCAGGATGACAGCGACGTGCGCGAGCGCGATCCGTATGGACCGCGCCCGGCGTTCGGATCGCTTGTCGTCTGACATGGCTGTCATTTGACTACCGGTGGCGTCGAGAACGTGTGATGCGGCGCTGGCGATGCGACCGTCCACTCGAGGCCCTCGGGTTCATCCCAGACCTTGTCGGTGGCTTTCACACCCTGGCCGCGAATGGCCTTGATGATCACCCACAGGAAGATCAGCTGGGCCATGCCGAAGCCGAATGCGCCTATGCTGGAGATCATGTTGAAGTTCGTGAACTGCAGCGCGTAGTCCGGGATACGGCGTGGCATGCCGGCCAGACCCAGGAAGTGCTGCGGGAAGAACGTGACGTTGACGAAGATCGTCGTCAGCCAGAAGTGCAGCTTGCCGAGCTTCTCGTCGTACATGACGCCGGTCATCTTCGGCAGCCAGTAGTAGGCGCCGGCCATTGCGCCGAACACGGCGCCCGGCACCAGCACGTAATGGAAGTGGGCGACGACGAAATAGCTGTCGTGATACTGGATGTCAGCCGGCGCGATCGCGAGCATCAGCCCGGAGAAGCCGCCCATCGTGAACAGGAACAGGAACGCGATCGCAAACAGCATCGGCGTCTCGAACGTCAGCGAGCCGCGCCACATCGTGGCCGTCCAGTTGAAGATCTTCACGCCGGTGGGCACGGCGATGATCATCGTCGTCAGCATGAAGAACAGCTGGCCGGCCAGCGGCATACCGACCGTGAACATGTGGTGGGCCCAGACGATCAGCGACAGGAACGCGATGCTGGCCGTGGCGTAGACCATGGCCGCGTAGCCGAACAGCGGCTTGCGCGAAAACGTCGGAATCACCTGCGAAATGATGCCGAAAGCCGGCAGGATGATGATGTAGACCTCAGGGTGCCCGAAGAACCAGAAGATGTGCTGGAACAGCACCGGGTCACCGCCGCCGGCCGCATCGAAGAAGCTGGTGCCGAAGAACTGGTCGGTCAGCAGCATGGTCACGGCACCGGCCAGCACCGGCATGGCCAGCAGCAGCAGGTAGGCGGTGATCAGCCAGCTCCACGTGAACATCGGCATCTTCAGCAGCGTCATGCCGGGTGCGCGCATGTTCAGGATCGTGACGATGATGTTGATGGACGCCAGGATCGACGAGATGCCGAGCAGGTGGACCGAGAAAATCAGGAAGGGCAACGCATCGCCGGTCTGCAGCACCAGCGGCGGATACATGGTCCAGCCCGAAGCGGGCGCGCCGCCGGGCATGAACAGCGTCAGCAGCAGCATGCCGCCGGCGAACGGCAGGATCCAGAACGACCAGTTGTTCATGCGCGGGAACGCCATGTCCGGCGCGCCGATCTGCAGCGGGATCAGCCAGTTCGCGAACCCGGCGAACACCGGCATGATCATGCCGAATACCATGATCAGCGCATGCATGGTCGTCATCTGATTGAAGAAATGCGGATTGACGAACTGCAGGCCGGGCTGGAACAGCTCCAGGCGGATGATGAGCGCCATCGCGCCGCCGATGAAGAACATCGCCAGACCAAAAATCAGGTACAGCGTGCCGATGTCCTTGTGATTGGTCGTCGTGATCCAGCGCATGATGCCGGTACGCGCCGGACCGTGATGGTGATCGTGGGAGTCGGCGTGAGTGTCTACTACAGTGCTCATGTACGGTTGCTCGCTATCTGTTCAGCTATCTAGGCTCAGCTGTCTGGGTTCAGCGTTCTGTCTGGCGCCGTTCGGGATCGGTGCGAAGTTCAGTTGGCCTGGGTTACGGTCGCGGCCGCCCTCTCGGTCAGCCAGCGCTCATACTCGGCCTGGCTCCTGACCTCGACGACAATGGGCATGAATCCGTGATCCATGCCGCACAGTTCCGCACACTGGCCGCGGAAAATGCCTTCTTCGGTGGCACGGAACCAGGTTTCGTTGATGAATCCGGGAATCGCGTCGCGCTTCACGCCGAAGTCGGGCACCCACCACGCGTGCAGCACGTCGGCGGCGGTGATCAGCAGGCGCACCTTGGCATTGACCGGCACGACCACGGGTTCGTCGACCTCGAGCAGGTAGTTCTCAACCTCACGCGGACTCAGCGTGGAGCCAATGCGTCTTGCTTCATTGCTGGCGCGGTCCAGGGAGCTGAAAAACTGAACGTTTTCATCCATGTACTCGTAATGCCAGCGCCACTGATAGCCGGTTACGACGATCGTGACGTCCGAGTCGCGGGTGTCTTCGAGGCGGATCATGGTCTCGGTGGCCGGAATCGCCATGGCGATCAGAATCACCGCCGGAATAACGGTCCACAGCACTTCGGCCTTGGTGTTATGCGAAAACTTCGCAGCCACCGCGCCCTTGGACTTACGGAACTTGACCATCGCGTAGATCATCGCGCCGTAGACACCCACGCCGATCACGACGCAGATCCACAGGATGCGCATGTGCAGCTCGTAGATTTCCACGCTGCTGGTGGTCACGCCTACCGGCATGTTCAGCTGCCAGTTGTTGGCCAGGGCGGCCGGCGCAATCAGTACAGTGGCCAGCAAGGTGAATGCGGCTTTCAAACCGCTCGCAAGTCTGTTCATCAGGAATCCCGGGTAGTGAGCCTCTTGCACCCGCCGGCGCGGAGGCAGGCAGGTGCGCAATTCTAGCAGAGCTTGGCCGGATCGGGCCTACGGTATCCCGCAATTGTGCCTGGCCCGGCATGGCGCTGCGATCAGTCAGCGTGTCAGTTGCCATCTGGCGGGCCGCGCCGCCTGCGTACCGGAATCTGATCCGCCGCGATCACTGCTTCGCTGCCTGTGCTGCGAGCAGGCCCGTCGCCAGCGGTGCCGGCAGCGCGACGGCACCAGGCATGACCGAAGATCAGTTCCACCGTGACCGCGAAGCGATCATCGCTGCGCCGCGCCAGCAGCTGCTGCTCGAAGCCGGCCCAGCGGGCGCGTCCGGTCAGGGTGCGTCGCCGTCCTCCGGCCACATTGACCGCCCCGCAGGCGCGCAGATCCTCCACCAGCGACTTCACATCCCGGTAGGTCACCTGCAGTCGCTCCACGTTCATGACCGGCTCGGCCAGCCCTGACCGAACAGCCAGATCCCCCAGATCGTGCATGTCCACAAAGGCGTGCACGTGAATGCGGTCGTCGACCCGCGCCCATGCGGAGCGCAGTTCCGCCAGCGTATCGGGGCCGAAACTTGAGAATGCGAATACGCCGCCCTCGCGCAGGGTGCGGGCCGCCTCGGTGAACACACTGGCGGGATCACACCACGGCAGCAGCAGATTGGCGAAGATGACATCCACGCTGCCGTCAGGCAGCGGCAGCCGGCCGGCGTCGGTGCCGAGGACCTCGATACGGCCCGGCGAAGCGCATTGCGCAAGGTTGGCGGTCAGCCGGGCTGTTGTCGCCAGCATCGACGGATGCGTGTCCGCTGCGATCACCCTGGCATGCGGATAGCGTTCATGCAGTGCGACACTGCCGCGCCCGGTGCCGCATCCCAGATCCAGTACCCGGTCTGCGGACAGACGCATGAAGTCCAGTCGTTCCAGCAGGCGCTCGCGGGCTTCGTCATGAATCACGCTGGCCTTGTCGAAGGTGCGACTGGCTCTGGCGAATGCGTGCAGCATGCCGGCGCGATCCGGCAGCACGGCATTCAGGGAATGCGATGTGGCCATGTGCCCGGGACCCCCAGGTGCCCCAGCCGGTTCAGGCGGCGGTGGCGGGCTCCGGCTTCAGCCCGAGGCGCGCAAACAGCGCGTGATCGTCCTGCTCGTCGGGATTGTCGGTGGTCAGCAGGCGATCGCCGTAGAAAATGGAGTTGGCACCGGCCAGAAAGCACAGCGCCTGCATGGCATCGCTGAAATCGGTGCGCCCTGCCGACAGGCGCACATGCGCGCGCGGCATCAGTATGCGCGTGGCGGCGATCGTGCGCACGAACTCGAAGTCATCCAGCGGCGCGGCGTCCGCCAGCGGGGTGCCGGGCACGGCGACGAGACGATTCACCGGTACGCTTTCCGGCTGCGGATCAAGACCCGCCAGCGTGGCCAGCATCGCAGCGCGGTCTGTACGCGTTTCGCCCATGCCCAGGATGCCGCCGCAGCAGACCTTCAGGCCCGCGGTGCGTACGTTCGCCAGCGTGCGCAGACGGTCGTCGTAGGTGCGGGTGGAAATGATCTTCGGGTAATACGCTTCCGATGTGTCGAGATTGTGGTTGTAGTAATCCAGACCGGCCTCGGCGAGCGTCGCGGCCTGCTCTTCGGTGAGCATGCCCAGCGTTGCGCAGGTCTCAAGTCCCAGACTCTTGACCTCGCGAATCATCTCGGCAATCGGCACGAGGTGGCGGTCCTTGGGGCTGCGATACGCGGCGCCCATGCAGAATCGGGTGGCACCGGCGTCCCGCGCCCGTTTCGCCGCTGCCTTCACTTCGTCCAGTGACATCAGTTCCTGGCGTTCCAGACCCGTGTCGAAACGCACGCTCTGCGGGCAGTAGGCGCAGTCCTCCGGGCACGCGCCGGTCTTGATGGACAGCAGCGTGGAGACCTGCACGCTGTTCGGGTCGAAGTGCGCCCTGTGCACGTTCTGCGCAGCGAACAGCAGATCGGCCAGCGGCAGATCCAGAAGCCGTTCCACTTCGTCGGACGTCCAGTCCCGGCGCGGTTCGGAGGTGATTCTCAGACCGTCCAACTGCAATTCAACTGTCACTGTGCAGATTCTCCGCTCGCTGATTCGGGGCCAGTACGGGACGCTGGCGCGGGGTGATGTCAGGCAGCGCGGTCCGCAGTATCAGTAGGCGTTGTCGCAGTGTCAACGCGGAGCGGTGAGCATGATCGGACATTGGCTGCGTTATCTTCTGCCGCCGGAACGCTGTCCGGTGTGTACCGGGAACAGCTTGCGCGGGCTGTGTCAGGGATGCGGAGAGGAACTGCTGAGAGTGGCCGCACCCTGTCCCGGCTGCGCATTGCCGAAGCCGGTTGTCCGGTGTCCGGCGGATCCGGAAGGCTGGCAGCTGGATGGCATTGTTGCGCCGCTGCGGTACGCAAGGCCCGCGGCAGATTATCTGCTCGCCCTGAAGTTCGGGGGCGCACGGCGGCTGGGACGGGCGCTGGGTCTGCTGCTGGCCGATGCGGTGGCGGCGGGCGGTGCACAGCAGAACATCGATACGGTGGTGGCCGTGCCCCTGCATCGCCGACGACTGATCGAGCGTGGCTACAACCAGGCGTTCGAGATTGCGCGGGCGACGGCCGGCGCCCTGCGTCTGCCCGTGTCAGGTGCAGGCCTGACACGACGCTACGCGACGACGCCGCAGACCGGTCTGCGCGGCGCGGGGCGACTCGACAACATGACCGGTGCCTTCGCGTGCGCAACGGCACAGGCGGGCCGGCGTCTGGCGCTGGTGGATGACGTCATCACCACCGGCGCAACGGTCAATGCGGCCGCGGCGGCCCTGCGCGCGGCCGGTGCGACTACCGTGGTCGCATGGGCGGTGGCGCGCACTTTGCCCGGAGACCGCGATCGGCCGCCGGCGCGGAATCAGGTTCCGGCGCGGAAGATGTAGTCGAGCACAATGCCCGCGAATACCGCCGCACCGAACCAGGCGTTGTTCAGGAACGCGCGCAAGCATGGCTGCGGTGCGCGGTCGCGGATCAGCCAGGTCTGCCATGCAAAGAACACCGCTGCGGCCACCAGCCCGGCGCCGAACCAAAGGCCCAGCCCCGCGCCGTGTCCGACCAGCGCAAGCCCAGCCAGCACCACCAGCTGCAGACCACCGATCACCATGCGGTCCATCTCGCCAAAGAAGATTGCGGTGGATTTCACGCCCAGTTCGACATCGTCGTCGCGATCCACCATCGCGTACTGCGTGTCGTAGACCACGACCCAGACCAGCGCCACCAGGAACAGCAGCCAGCCCAGCCGCGGTATCTCGCCCAGCTGTGCGGCGAATGCCATCGGCACGCCCCAGGCGAATGCAAGGCCCAGCACCAGCTGCGGCGTCGCGATCACGCGTTTGGCAAACGGATAGGCGACAGCCAGCACGGCGCCGATCAATGCCAGCTGTATGGTCAGGCGGTTCATGGTCAGCACCAGACCGAGCGCGATCAGCATCAGTCCCCCCGCCAGCGCCAGCGCTTCGGGCACGCTGACTTCGCCGGTCGCCAGCGGCCTGTCACGCGTACGTCGGACATGGGGGTCGATGTTGCGATCCGCGAAGTCGTTGAACACGCAGCCGGCGGAACGCAGCAGCACCGTGCCGACCACGAATACGATGAACACCTGCGGATCCGGTCGACCATCGCCGGCGATCCATAATGCCCATAGCGTTGGCCACAGCAGCAGCCAGATGCCCACAGGTCTGTCCAGTCGCATCAGTCGCGCATAGCCCGAACAGCGCTGCAGCAACGCGACGACCTGCTCGGACAGCTGTGCCAGCCGCACGCGCGTGCGGTAGCGCGCAAGCTTCAGGCGCGTGCTGGTGTCGGATGCCTTCTTTCTGCCCGGCATGGATGAACCCCGCTTCATACCCTGGCGTATTCGGTTGCGCCATGTATCCAGCGCTTGAGCAGTGGCGGAACGGCGGCGGGATTCTCCGCTGCCAGCGCTTCCGACACGCGCACCACCTGCGGCAGCAGGGCAGCGTCACGGATGAGGTCCGCAATGCGCAGCGCCATCACGCCGGTCTGTCGTGTGCCCAGCACCTCCCCGGGGCCACGAAGCTTGAGATCCTGCTCGGCGACGACAAACCCGTCGGTGGTCTCGCGCAGCACACGCAACCGTTCGCGGGCCACCTGCGACAGCGGCGGCTTGTAGATCAGCACACAGGATGAAGCCTTTGCTCCGCGCCCCACGCGACCGCGCAACTGATGCAGCTGAGCCAGTCCCATGCGTTCGGCATTCTCTATGATCATCAGCGTGGCATTCGGTACGTCCACGCCGACCTCTATCACCGTGGTGGCGACCAGCAGTTGCGTGGCGCCGGATTTGAATGCGCGCATCGCGGCATCTTTCGCCGCGGCTTTCATGCGACCGTGCACAAGGCCCAGCGACAGGTCGGGCAGCGCGGCCTCAAGGTCGCGCAGCAGCTGTTCGGCGGCGCTGGAATCGAGCTGCTCGGACTCCTCGATCAACGGACACACCCAGTAGGCCTGTTGCCCGCTGCGACAATGCACGGCCACCCGCTGCACCAGCTCCGGGCGGCGGGCTTCCGGGATGACCACCGTGCGCACCGGTTCCCGGCCGGGTGGCAGCTCGTCCATGACCGAGCAGGCAAGGTCGGCATAGGCGGTCATGGCCAGTGTGCGCGGAATCGGTGTCGCGGTCATGATCAGCTGATGCGGTGCGTGGGCGGACCCGCTCTTGCGCGTGAGTTCCAGCCGCTGCTCCACGCCAAAGCGATGCTGTTCATCCACGATCACGAGTCCCAGACGCTGAAAGCGCATTCTGCTCTGGAACAGGGCATGGGTGCCGGTCACGACCGCTATGCGGCCTTCCGCCACTTCAGACTCTATTCTGGCTCGCGCCTTGGCAGTCGTGGATCCGGTCAGACCCGCGACGGTGATGCCCAGCGGTTCAAGCCACTGCGACAGGTTCGCCAGGTGCTGCTCGGCAAGCAGTTCCGTCGGCGCCATCACCGCGGTCTGGGCACCGGCCGCTGCAGTGGCGACGGCGGCGGCAGCAGCGACCACGGTCTTGCCGGATCCCACATCGCCCTGCAGCAGTCGCTGCATCGGCGTCGTGGAGGCGAGATCCGCGATCACCTCGGCAATAGCCCGCTGCTGCGCGCCGGTCATCGTGAACGGCAGCGATGCACGCAGGCGGTCGATGGCGTCATCTTCCGGCACCAGTGCCAGCGCCGAAGAACCGGTGGCCAGCATGCTGTTGCGCTTGAGGCTGAGCCGGTGCGCGACCAGCTCCTCCAGCGCCAGGCGCTTCAGGTGACGGTCGCGTCCGGTGATCAGCGCATCAGGCTCCGTGCCCGCGGGTGGGCGATGAATGTGCAGCAGTGCGGCCGTCAGTCCTGGCCAGTCGCGCGGCAGCCACGGGGCAACAAAGTCATCCAGTGGCTGTTCGCTGAGCAGTTCCAGCGCCTGATGAACCAGTGCGCGTATGCGCTGCTGATGCAGCCCTTCGGTGGACGGATACACCGGCGTCAGCGTGCGTTCGGGCGGCTCGTCGCCGCTCACGCTGCGGTATTCCGGGTGTACCATCTCAAGGCCGGTGGGACCGGCGCGGACCTCGCCGTAGCAGCGCAGATGAATGCCGCGCTGCAATGCGTCGTGCTGTGCGGCGGAAAAATGAAAGAAGCGCAACGTGATGGCGCCGGTGCCGTCCGCTATCCGGCACAGCAGGGAACGGCGCCGCCGCATCGTGACTTCGACCAGTTCCAGTCGACCCTGCACCAGCGCCTTTTCCCCGGCACGCAGCGAACCCAGAGCGCGCAGCTCGGTGCGGTTTTCGTAGCGTACCGGCAGCAGCCACAACAGATCGGCGATGCGCTCAACGCCCAGTCGTGCGAGCCGTCCACCGACGGCTGCGCCCACGCCGCGCAGGCCGGCGACAGAAGCATCGAGCCGCGCTACGGGCGCTGCCGGCCGGCTGGAATCCGGACGCCGGCGGGCGCGCTGCGAGTTGCCTGCGGGCTGCTCGGATACGGGCACGGTGGCCTCTAGAGCACGAGGATCGCGTCCATTTCCACGGTGGCGTTCTTGGGCAGTGCAGCCACACCGATCGCAGCGCGAGCCGGATAGGGCTCGCTGAAGTACTCTGACATCACTTCGTTGACCAGCGGAAAATCGGTGAGGTCCGTCAGGAAGACATTGAGTTTGGCGATATTCGCGAGCGAACCGCCGGCCGCCTTTGCGACTTCGGACAGGTTGTCCAGCACCTGCCGGATCTGCTCCCTTGCACCGCCGCCCACGAGCTCCATGCGCTCCGGATCGAGCGGAATCTGGCCCGAAAGGTAGACCGTGTTGCCGGCCCTGATGGCCTGACTGTAGGTGCCGATCGCGGCCGGTGCGGCCGACGAGTGAATCGCCTCGAACTTTGTGCTCACGAATACTCCTGCTGATTGTCTGGAGCCGGTGTTCAACCGGTGCTGCGACTGACGCGTACCACGCCGGGAATCGTACGCAGGCTGCGAATCACATGCGCGAGCTGAGAGCGGCTGCGCACCTTGATTCCGAACAACAGCGTGGACGCGTCGCCTTCCGTTTCAACGCGCACCTGCGCGATGTTGCTGCCGGATGCGGATATGCGCCCGGCAACTTCGGCGAGCAATCCTACCCTATCGAATGTGCGCACCTGAATCTCGGTCAGAAACTCGCCCTTGACGTTGCGTTTCCAGTTGACCGGAATCCATTTCGACGGCTGTTTGCGATACTCGGCGATGTTGCGGCACTGGGTACGGTGGATCACGATGCCGCGTCCGCTGGACATGAAGCCGACGATCTCGTCACCGGGTATCGGGTAGCAGCAGCGCGCATAGCTGACCACCATGCCCTCGGTGCCGGCGATATCCAGCGGCGCACGTCTGGCGGCCGCGTCGGAATCTTCGCCGCTGCCCTGTTGTGCGAGCAGGCCCGCGACCACTGGCGCCAGTCGCTCACCCAGGCCAAGCTGCTCATGCAGCGTGTCCATGTCCTCGATCTCCAGTTCCTTCAGCAGCGATTCCACCTGCGGTTTGGACAGTCGGCGCGGATTGATCGAGTACGGCCGCAGCGCCTGGGCCAGCAGTCGTCTGCCGAACTCGCGCGCTTCGTCGCGTTGCAGATTGCGCAGGTAGGCGCGCACCGCATTGCGTGCCTTGGCGGTGACGACGAAGTTCATCCAGTTGGGATTGGGTCTGGCGTTTCGCGCGGTGATGATCTCCACGGTTTCGCCGTTGTGCAGCACCGTTTTCAGCGGCACCGGCTTGCGATCGATCTTGGCCGCCACGCAGTGATTGCCGACGTCGGTATGTACCGAATAGGCGAAGTCCACGGCGGTCGCCCCGCGCGGCAGTCGCAGGATCTCGCCCTTGGGGGTGAATACGTAGACCTTGTCCGGGAAAAGATCGACCTTGACGGTCTCGAGGAACTCCTCGGAGTTTGCCGCATGCTGCATCTCCATCAGGCCGGACAGCCATTGCCGCACGCGTTCCTCGGTCGAATAGGTCTGCTTGTCTATCGCCTTGTACTGCCAGTGCGCGGCGATGCCGCGCTCGGCGACCTTGTCCATCTCCTCGGTGCGGATCTGAACTTCCAGCGGCAGACCGTTGGGGCCGAACAGTGTGGTGTGCAGCGACTGGTAGCCGTTCACGCGCGGGATGGCGATGTAGTCCTTGAAGCGCCCGGGCATGGGCTTGAACAGCTGATGCGCAAGGCCGATCACGCGGTAGCAGGTGTCGACATCCGGCACGATGATGCGCACGCCATACACGTCCACGATTTCGGACAGATGCAGGTTCTTGCGCAGCATCTTCATATAGATGCTGTACAGGTGCTTCTCGCGCGCGTTGACGCGTGCGAGAACTCCGGCGTTTTCCAGCCCCTGGCGGAACCGTGCTTCTATCTTGCGCAGGAAGTGCCGCTGATTGCCCTTGGCGCGGCGCAGCGCCCGCTCCAGCACCCGGTAGCGGAACGGATGGAATGTGCGAAAGCCGAGATCCTCGAGCTCTATCTTGATGCTGTAGATGCCGAGCCGGTTTGCGATAGGCGCGTAGATGTCCAGCGTTTCACGGGCGATGCGGCGGCGTTTTTCCGCCGGCAGTGCGTCTATGGTGCGCATGTTGTGCGTGCGGTCGGCCAGTTTGACCAGAATCACGCGCAGATCCTGAACCATGGCCAGCAGCATCTTGCGGAAGCTCTCGGCCTGCGCCTCCGCGGCGCTGTCGAAGTGCAGCTGGTCCAGCTTGCTGACGCCATCCACCAGCAACGCCACATCCTCGCCGAACAGATCGCGAATCTGCTCGCGGGTGGCCGGCGTATCCTCGAGCACGTCGTGCAGCAGTGCCGCCTTGATGGAGCCGGCGTCCAGGTGCAGGCCCGCGAGGATTTCGGCGACGGCTACCGGGTGGGTGATGTAGGGGTCACCGGTGCGTCGCTTCTGGCCGCGATGCATCTCGGCCCCGAATTCGTAGGCCTGGGCGATGGATGCCAGATCTTCCGGCGGCAGGTAGGTCTGCAGTCGCGACAGCAGCTGGGCGAACGCGTCGGTCCGCCAGACGGCGGGCAGCCGTCGTTCGCGAATGGCTGCCCCGTAATCCATGTCGTCTGACCGTGCGCCGGCTTATCGCCGACGCCGGACGGTCACTCGTCCAGTGCGCCGGGGCGTACCGCCAGCAGATCGTCCGGCAGCGACGCGGCGCCTGTGTCAAAGTCCAGCAGCTCGTCTGCGGGCCGCTCCCGCTCCAGGAGAATGCTCTCGTCTATATAGCCTTCGGCGATCTCCCGCAGCGCGACCACGGTGGGCTTGTCGTTCTCCCAGTCGACCATGGCTTCGGCGCCGTTCGCGAGCTGGCGCGCACGCCGCGATGCCACCAGCACCAGCTGGAACATGTTCGGGATCTTGTCAGTACAGTCTTCGACAGTAATTCTGGCCATGGTCCGGCCTCCTTGCGCAAAACGGTTGCTGGAACAGATGCACTGGATGACCAGGCACTGCATATCCGGGGCTGATGTGCACAGGCTTTCCGCTGCCATGCCAATCATCAGCCGCGGCAGGCCTTGCCAGTGTACTGCAACGCCGGGTGCCGGCAAATCCCGGCGATTCAGGAGGCCAGTATGGCCCGTGCCACGGTGGCCTGCGCACTGCCGCGCCACTCGGCGCCGCGCCCGGCGACGATATCCGCCAGGCGGTCGGTGGCCATGTCCACATCGTCATTGACCAGCAGATAGGCGAATTCGTCCCAGTGACTCATTTCCGCGCGCGCGGCGTGCATGCGCCGGGCGATCTCGTCGGCCGCATCGGTGCCGCGTTCGCGCAGCCGTCGTTCCAGTTCCTTCATGGATGGCGGGAACACGAATACAGTGATGGCGTCCGGCGCCCGGGCCGCAACCTGGCGTGCGCCCTGCCAGTCGATATCCAGCAGCACCGAATTGCCGGCTGCGAGCATGGATTCCACATGGTCGCGCCCGGTGCCGTAACGGTGGCCGAAAACCTCGGCATGCTCGAGGAACGCATCGTCGGCGACCATGCGGTCGAACTGGTCCGGTTCGACAAAGAAGTAATCGCGGCCGTGCCGCTCGGCGCCGCGCGGCGGACGCGTCGTATACGAAATCGAGAACCGTACCGCAGGATCACGCGCCATCAGATTGTGCGCGATCGTGGTCTTGCCGGCGCCGGATGGTGCCGACAGCACGATCAGCCGACCTCGCGATGGCTTGTGGCTGTGTGCGTTCACTCCAGGTTCTGTACCTGTTCGCGCATCTGCTCGATCAGCACCTTGATGTCCACCGCAGCGCGAGTGAGTTCCTCGTCCTGAGATTTGGACGCCAGAGTGTTGGCTTCGCGGTTGAGTTCCTGGATCAGAAAATCCAGGCGTCTGCCCACCGGTTCATCACGCTGCAGCACGTCACGCACCTCGGCGACATGGCCCGTCAGGCGGTCGACTTCCTCGCTGATATCCAGTCGCTGCGCGATCAGCACCAGCTCCTGCTCCAGCCTTTCCGGATTGGCTGTGATGTCCAGTTTCTGCAGGCGCTCGTGCAGCTTCGCCCGGTAGGATTGCTCCAGGCCCGGCAGCCGCGGCCTGATTGCGTTCACCAGTGCATCTATCGCATCGGTACGCTGCGTGAGCAGCGCCGCCGTGCGCTCGCCTTCGCGGCGCCTTGCGTCCTGCAGCCCCTGAAGTGCCTCGTTCAGCGTTGCTGTCACAGGTTCCGCCAGCGACTCTGCCGACTCACGCGCTTCCTGCAGCACGCCCGGCCAGCGCAGGATTTCCGATAGAGTCAGCGGGCTTGCATCAGGGAATTCGGCACTGACGCGGTCCGCGAGCGTGCGCAGCGCCGCCAGTTTCTCCGCTACCACTTCACCGCCGGAGTCGGCCGCGGCCAGTCGCGTGATGCGCAGTGTGCAATCCACCTTGCCGCGCGCAAGTCGTGCACTGACGGCTTCACGACAGCGTGCTTCCAGCGACTTCAGTTCATCGGGCAGCCGGAAGCTGGTGTCCAGGAAGCGGTGATTGACGCTGCGCAGTTCCCAGACCAGGCTGAACGGGCCGGATTCGGCTGTCGCCGATGAGAAACCTGTCATGCTGTAAGGCATCTGCTTGTATCCGTCTGTAGAATGCGCGGGCGTTCGGGCCACAAGTCTAAGTTATGCCAGTCAGCGACACGAGTTGTATGCCGTGCTAGTGGAGTGCGAAGAGCTCAGTCTTTCCGGTAACCGTCACGAGAATCAGGACAGGGTGC
Source organism: Gammaproteobacteria bacterium (assembly GCA_050485685.1). Lineage (GTDB taxonomy): Bacteria > Pseudomonadota > Gammaproteobacteria > Steroidobacterales > Rariloculaceae > JBJHBP01. Next base: position 24,370 of record JBJHBW010000002.1, on the reverse strand, counting down.
ATGTCGCGTGTTCCGAGTCGGCGGCACTGATCATCGTCGTGGACGGCATGGGCGGTCACGCCGAAGGTGCGCAGGCGGCGCAGGTGACCGTGGATGCGCTGCGCGAGCGTTTTCATGAACTGCGTCATCCGGTGCTGGATCCGCAGGGATTCCTGACCATGACACTGGCGCTTGCACACGATCGTGTCGTGGCGCTGGGTGACGCTCTGGCGCTGGATCACAAGCCCAGGGCTACGGGCGCGGTATGCCTGGTGCAGGAATCCATGGCGTTCTTTGCGCATGTCGGTGACAGCAGAATCTATCAGCTGCGCAATCAGGCCATTCAGGCGCGAACGCGGGATCACAGCCATGTGGAACTGCTGTTGCGTGAAGGCGTGATTCGCGAACACGAGATGCGCACGCATCCCATGCGCAATTTCGTCGAGTGCTGTCTGGGCGGTGACGACATACTGCCGGACATGACCGTCAGCGGCAGTTTCCCCGTGCAGCCGGGCGATGTGCTGCTCGCCTGCACGGACGGATTCTGGTCGGGTCTTCAGGATGCAGAGATCGCCGGCGTTACGGCAAGCGACCGCGGCGAACTCGGACAGGCGCTGCTCGATCTTGCCCGCAAGGCGGTCGCGCGCAACGCGCCGCACAGCGACAATACCTCGTACGCGGCGGTGCGCTGGCTGGCGCCCTGAACCCACCCGCCCGACAGACCAGGAGTTGCCCTATGCGCCCCAGTGGACGTAATGCCGACCAGATGCGGCCGGTGAGTTTCCAGACCGGCTACACACGACATGCGGACGGCTCCGTGCTGGTCAGCGTTGGCGATACCCGCGTGCTCTGCACCGCATCCGTGGAAGCCAGGGTGCCGCCTTTTCTCAAGGGCCGGCAGGAGGGATGGGTGACGGCGGAGTACGGCATGCTGCCCGGCGCCACGCATACCCGCACGTCGCGGGAGGCCGCGCGTGGCAAACAGACCGGCCGCACCGTCGAGATCCAGCGCCTGATCGGGCGCAGCCTGCGCGCGGTCGTGGACAGGGTGGCGCTGGGTGAACACACGATCACCGTGGACTGCGACGTGCTTCAGGCCGACGGCGGCACCCGCACGGCGGCCATTTCCGGCGGATATGTCGCGATGGCGCTGGCGATAGAACGGCTGGCGCGACGGCGGACTTTCAGCCGCAACCCGCTGCACGGGCAGGTCGCCGCGGTGTCGGTAGGCATCTATCAGGGCCTGCCGGTGCTGGATCTGGACTACGCCGAGGATGCGGAAGCGGAAACCGATATGAACGTGGTCATGAATGACGGCGGCGGCTTCGTCGAGGTTCAGGGCACGGCGGAAGGTCACGCTTTCCAGCGTGGCGAACTGGATCGGCTTCTGGATCTGGCCGCCGGCGGCATACGTGAACTGGTTGCAGCCCAGGCGGCGGCGATCGCCCCGTGACCGGACGCTGGGTGCTGGCCAGTGGCAACGCCGGCAAGCTTGCCGAACTTGGCCGATTGCTGGGCACCACCGGCTGCGAGCTGATACCGCAGGGCGAACTTGGCGTCAGCGGGCCGCCCGAGGATGCAGTCACATTCGTCGAGAATGCGCTGCTGAAAGCCCGCCACGCGGCACGCGAGACCGGGCTGCCGGCTCTCGCCGACGATTCCGGTTTATGTGTGGCCAGGCTGGACGGCGCGCCCGGTGTGCGCTCGGCCCGCTATGCCGGTGACCGAGCCAGCGACGCTGACAATATCGCGAAGCTGCTGGCGACAATGGACGGCGTGCCCGAAACCGAAAGGGCGGCGGCTTTCCATTGCGTAATCGTCGCACTGCATACGGCAGACGATCCGGCGCCGCTTATCGTCGAAGGGCGCTGGCATGGGCGCATTGCGACGGCACCCCGCGGACAGGGCGGGTTCGGTTACGACCCGGTGTTCCTGGATCCTGTGCTGGGCATGACCGCGGCAGAGCTGACATCTGAGCAGAAGAATCGCGTCAGTCATCGCGCCGCAGCCAGCGCCAGCCTGGCCGAGGCCTGGCCGCGGTTCGCGGCTGCCGGGGGGCGGGTGACGGCGCGCTGAACCGCAGCCCGATTATGCACAGCACGGCCGCACGGCTGATAATTGACCCGGTTGATGACCTTTTCTGTTCTCTCAGTTCAAGAAGAAATAACAAGCGATTGTTTTATAAAAAATTATTTGAGAATCGGCGTGCCTGCGCGCATCCGCGAGGCTGCGTAAACGGTCCGCGCGTTCTTTGCGCAGCGTGAGGCTTTCCACAGAGTTATCCACAGGTTCAGTGACGATGCGGCCACCCTGCGGCGTGGTAACTCCGTCACCGGCTTGTGTTTGACCGGCCGCGCGATTATCCTCACGCGCCGATTCACGCGCCGATCTGGCGGCAAGAACCATGAAACCCGAGATTCACCCCACATACAGCGAAATCAAGATCTCGTGCAGCTGCGGGAACGAGTTTTCCACGCGCTCGACGCTGGGCGAGGACCTGCAGGTTGAAGTCTGTTCTTCCTGCCACCCGTTCTATACGGGCAAACAGAAGATCGTCGACACTGGTGGCCGGGTGGACAAGTTCCGCCGCCGTTACGGTATGTCGGCCGCCAAGTAACCCTGGTTACAGTCATTGTGGCGGTTGGCGCGGGTCCGATCGCCCGCGCGCTGATCTGAAGGCTTGGACGGCTCCAGCGCGTTGCTATAATGCCGTGACTTGCGTCTTTTCCGTCGACTGAACGTCGCGGTCGGGCGCCACGCCGTACCCACGTTCCGTTCGTGTCCGCGGGCGGAGCCAAGAACGAGTGACTTCAGATGCCAGGTGCGATGCATGACTGACAAGCGCTATACCTTGATGGATTCGCAATCGGGCGAATCAATGGAGCTGCCACTGCGGGAGCCCACACTGGGTCCAGGCGTTGTCGATGTCACCGGACTGTATGCCGGCAAAGGCGTATTCACCTTCGATCCCGGATTTGCGGCCACGGCCAGCTGCTCGAGCACGATCACCTATATCGATGGTGAATCCGGTGTGCTGCTGTATCGCGGTTATCCGATAGAACAGCTGGCCGAGCAGTCCAGCTTCATCGAGGTGGCCTATCTGCTGCTGCATGGCGAACTGCCGAACAGCGAGCAGCTGGACAGCTTCGACCATTCCATACGCACGCATACGATGATCAACGAATCGTTGCTGCGTTTTTTCAACGGTTTTCACCACAACGCTCACCCGATGGCGATGGTGTGCGGTGTCGTGGCATCGATGTCGGCGTTTTATCACGACAGCACCGACATCCGCGATCCTGAAGATCGTGACATTTTCGCGCATCGCATCATTGCCAAGTTGCCGACGATCGCCGCGGCCGCCTACAAGCATTCACTGGGACAGCCGTTCGTCTATCCGCGTAACCGTCTGGATTACTGCAGCAACCTGCTGCACATGTTCTTCGCGGTTCCGTCCGACCCGTATGTGGTCGAGCCTGTAGCGGCGCGCGCGCTGGATCTGCTGTTCATCCTGCATGCCGACCACGAACAGAACTGCAGCACCTCCACGGTACGGCTGGCCGGCAGTTCCGGCACCAACCCGTATTCGGCCATTGCGGCCGGCATGTCGGCGCTCTGGGGTCCCGCACACGGCGGTGCCAACGAGGCGGTGATCAACATGCTGGAAGCCATAGGCAAGCCGGAGAATATCGGCAAGTTCGTGGCGCGGGCCAAGGACAAGAACGACCCGTTCCGGCTGATGGGTTTCGGGCATCGCGTTTACAAGAGCTACGATCCGCGCGCGACCATCATCCGCAAGACGTGTCATGAAGTGCTGGAGAGTCTGGGCCACGCCAACGACTCGCCGTTGTTTGAGCTCGCGTTGAGGCTCGAAGAGTTCGCACTCAAGGACGAATACTTCATTGAGAAGAATCTCTATCCCAATGTCGATTTCTATTCCGGCATCATCTATCGCGCGCTGGGGATTCCGAAATCCATGTTCACGGTGATGTTCGCGATCGCGCGCTGTGTCGGCTGGGTCACGCACTGGCGAGAAATGGTCGCCGATCCCTCTTCACGCATCGGCCGTCCGCGGCAGCTCTATGTGGGCCCGGGCAAGCGGGATTATGTAAGCATAGATGGGCGTTCCGGCGCGGCCGGGAAGGCCTGACAGTTTTCCATAACCGCTTGAGCGCGAGGAATCTGTGATCCAGTTCAACGACCTGGGTCTGAGCGAAGCCTAGCCTCTGTACATTGAGCCGCAGGGGCTTAAAGTAACAAGCGTGCGCCCTGCGGATTTCGCTGTGGCACGGGCTTACGCTGAGGCAGACGACTTTGATTCCCCGCAACACCATCAACCGTCTCGACAGCCGTTCGAACCGCGGCTTCACCGTACTCGAGCTGATGGTGACGCTGGCGGTGGCCGGTGTGCTGGTCACGGTCGGCGTTCCCGGGTTTACCGAGATCGTCCGTAACAATCGCGTCACGGCGCAGACCAATGAACTCGTCACCGCGATCAACCTCGCGCGATCCGAAGCCATAAAGCGTGGCCGTAATGTTGCTGTTGCGGTGACGGAGTCCGGTAACGGCTGGGCTGCCACGGTGACGGTGGGCGGTAACGAGTTGCGCGTGATACAGCGACCGGCCAGCAACGTCACGCTGATGGATGATGTCACGGTGACGTTCGGTGCGAACGGCGCGCCAGCTGGCGTTGCGACATTCGATCTGCAGCCTTATTCAAACTGCACGGGGACACAGCGTCGCCGAGTGCAGGTGACTGCCGCCGGTCAGGTAGTTACCACACGCGAGGCCTGCGCCTGAGTCGCGCGGATTGCACCATGCCTCGGAACATTCAGTCACATAGCCTACGTCAGCATCTGCAGCGCGGTTTCACGCTGCTGGAGGTGTTGATCGCGCTGCTCGTGCTGTCCATCGGTCTGCTTGGGTTGGCGGGTCTGCAGAGCATAGGACTGCGCAGCACGCATGGCGCATCGCTGACGTCACAGGCCAGCATGCTCGCGTATGACATGGCGGACCGAATCCGAGCGAATCCGGATGCCGGTGCCACGTATGCGGGATTCGTTACCGACTGCCCGGACCCTGTTCCCACCACGCCGCTGGAGGATGCGGATCTCGGAGAATGGTCGTGTTCGATCGAGACCCTGCTGCCCGGTGGCGTCGGTCGCATTGCACGCGTCGTCAACGGTGCGGTGGAGCGTTACACGATCACGATCGAATGGCTGGATACGCAGACCGCGGACCCTGACGACCCCTGGACCTTCGTGCTCAACATAGAGATCTGATGACCGGACGCACAACAACACGGCGCAACATTGCAGACGCCGCCCGAGCGGGCGGTTTCTCGCTTATTGAACTGATGGTTGCGATTGTCGTTGCTCTGCTGCTGCTCGGTGGTGTGATTCAGGTGTATCTGAGCAGCAAGCAGTCCTTTGACGCGCAGGACAGGCTGGCGCGCATGCAGGAAGGCGGCCGGATCGCGATGGACATCATCACCACGGATCTGCGCCGTGCCGGCTACTGGGGCGGTAATGCGGATCTGGCGACCCACGTTGGCGATCCGGGCCCGGCAGTGCCTGCGCTGAACTGTGCCAACAACAACACCTGGGGACGGATGATCGACTGGCGTGTATCCGGCCTGAACAACACCAATGCAGGATACGTGGCCTGCGTACCGGGCTATCAGGCGGGCTCAGACATTCTCACTGTCCGCTACTCGGGGCCGGCACTGACCGGCGCGGTACCGAACAACGGCGGTCTCTATCTTCGCGGCACCATGTTCGTCGGCTGGGTGATGACAGGCTCTGCGCAGAACCAGCCCGGTAACACGCCCCCTGCCGAGATACTGAACGCTGCCGATCATCTGCAACCGGTAGTCCGTCCGCTGGTCTCCAATGCCTATTACATAGGCGACAGCGGGCGCGTGTGCCAGTCCGGCGATGCAATCCCCGCCTTGTTCAGGGTCCGGCTCAACCCCGATACCGGCAACCCGGTCTCCGAGGAGCTGGTCTCTGGTGCAGAACAGTTGCAGGTTCGTTATCTGCTCAACGACACCTACGTGGATGCCAATGCCGTTGCTGCGGCGGACTGGCCGAACGTCTCGGCGGTGCGCGTCTGGCTGCTCATGCGCGGCGAGTGCCCGGAATTTGGTCTCGGCAACGATGCGACTTACACGATGGGCGATGTGACCGTGCCGGCCGCACCGGATTTCCGCCGTCAGCTGTATGTCAGCACCGTGATGCTGCGTAACAACATTGTCAGGTAACGCGCATGAGCAATCATTACGATATCAGCCCCTCTCTCCCGCGCCGCTCGCGTGGCATGGTGCTGGTGGTTTCGCTGATTCTGCTCATGGTGCTCACCGTGATCGGCGTCACCGTCGTGAATTCTTCGATCATGCAGGGTCTGATGTCGGCCAGCTATCAGCAGCAGACCGCAATTCTTGCGGAGGCGGAGAACCAGCTGCTGGCCGGAGAGTTCGACGTCGAAGCACTGGTCGCTGGCGGTGTTGGCACCCGTAACTACTACTTCAATCTGGATGCCGATCCCGATGACGAGTTTCCGGCCGCCGACTTCGATCAGGTCTGGCCGAACGCTTTCGTAATCGAGTACATGGGCGAGTTTCTGGTGCCGGGCGAGTCGGTTGCCGAGGGCGGCGGATTCGAAGACAGCCTGATGCACATTTTTCGCGTGTCTGCCCGCGAGGAGCGGGACGATGACGACCGTGGCGGGCTGCGCATCGTGCAATCCCTTTATGTGACGCTGGCCGCGCCTGACATGTAGGCCGGAGGTGAATGATGAAAAGAACTTTTCAGATGAAAAACTCCGCGCTCTGCACCCGTGTCATGACGGTGTTGTCGGCGGCAGCCTTCACCACGGTTGCTTTTGGCCAGGCCACGGTCAACCCGACCACCGAGCCGTTCATGACGCTGGCCCCGTACACGCTGCAGAGTTCAAACCTCGAGCCGCGGGTCGGCAACGAGCAGGGTGGCACACGTGCCTATCGTCCCTGGTTCGAAAGCGGGTCCTGGACCGGCGATCTGATCGAATACGAGATAACCAGTGACGGCGTGCGTCTGACCCGCGGTGACATAGGTCTGTATCCTCGGGACGGCGAAAACTGGCGCGGAAGTCAGGACCTGTGGAGCGCACGGTATTCGTTTCCCGATTATCAATGGTACGACCTGACCGAGGAAATGGCGGAAGGTTGGGAATGCACAGAAGAGGACCCGCTTTTCTGGCAGGGACGCAATATCTTTACGATGTCCGGCGGGCAGAAGGTACCGTTCCAGTGGGATGAACTATCCGAATCGCAGCGTCAGACGCTGGACGCGGCAACACCGTGGGCAGACGAAGATGACCCGGATGCATGGGATAGCCCGATCCTGAACTTCATCCGCGGCGATCGAAGTCTTGAGCGCTGCAAGAACGCTGGCATCTATCGCTGGCGGTTCAGTGTGCTCGGCGCGATCGTGAATTCGCTGCCGGTATATGTGCCGGCCGGATCCGACGGACTCGTTGTCGTGGGCGCCAACGACGGCATGCTGCACGGTTTCAGCGCGGCAGATGGCACCGAAGTCTTCGGCTACGTGCCGTCCATGCTGATGGGGCGCGTGGGGCTGCTGCGAATTTCTCCGTATCAGCCCACACATTTTGTGGATGGGGAACTGCGACATCGTGATATCGGTACGACGTCAACTCCGCAGCACATCGTCACCGGTGGATTGGGTGCCGGTGGCAAGGGTCTGTTCGTGCTTGACGTCACAACGCCTGACAACCCATCCGTGTTGCGCGAGCTGGCGGGCAGCAACGATGATTATATCGGCGGCAGCTACGATTCTCGAATTGGCCACATTCGTGGACGGCCGACGATAGCTCGTGTTCCGGACGGCACGAATAACTCACGTTGGGCCGTGATCACAGGCAATGGCTACGCCAGCGACGCCGGCACCGCGCAGCTGGTGGTTATTCCGCTTGACGGCAGTGCACCACAATTTATTCCGACCGATGGCACTACAGAAAACGGACTTTCAGCGCCATCACTGGTCGATACCACCGGGAATGGCGTTGCCGATGTCGCCTACGCGGGTGACCTGCAAGGCAACCTCTGGAGATTCAATCTCAGCGACAACTCCGTCACGAGACTGTTTTCGGCGGGCACGAATCGCCCGATTACCGTCGAGCCCGACGTCGCCCGCCATCCGGACACGCAGCAGGGATTCATGGTCTTTTTCGGCACCGGGAGTCTGTTGAGCGGTGCCGATATTCAGAACACGGCGACACAGGCCGTATACGGCCTGTGGGATCGCGGTGACGGCGCCACAATTACCGACGACAGGCTGGTGGTTCAGTCACTGGTGTCGGCAACCGTGTCCTGGCCCGTTCCTCCGGAAGCCGTCAATTACTGTGCCGCCGTGGAGTCAGAAACGGCAGAATCCACGGTGCGTTTCGTCGCCGATCCGCAGACACCCGTTTGGTCCGGCAGCACGCCAAATCTCGGTTGGCGTGTCAATCTGCCGAGAGCGGGCGAGAGGCTGATCGGCCATCCACAGGTTCGTGCCGGGCGTGTTCAGTTCGTGACTACGAATCCGTATGACATGTCTGATCTTGACCGCATCATGGAGCCTCAGGCCGGTAGCTGGATTCTGCAGCTGGATCTGGCCAGCGGCGGGAATGCCAGTAGGCCCGTGTCCTTGTTTGACATGAACCGGAATTGCATCCTCGACGACAACGATGGCGCGCCGGCCGAGTTGATTGTCGGTGGCAATACGATTCCTGCCGGTACGTTTCCGATTGGCGTCAATCTCGGTGCGTTTCATATCGCGCAGCCGGCATTTGCGCGCGTGCGATTCACGCAGGCGCTGCGTTCGGTTGTCGATGGCGTATACATCAATGCCCTTCAGCTGCCGCTGATCGATCCGCCCTCGGAGCCTGCACATGGACCGATCGATGTGATGACAGACAGCGCCTTCGGTTCTTCGTATGGTACGCCGTACGCATCACCAGCCAGCGAGGCTTGGAATGAGCCCTGGCGGGAACCGTTTGGCAATCGCCAGTTTCCAGAAGCCAGTGGACCGACCAAACCGCTGGTACGCGCGGACGGCCTCGGCCATCGCGTGGATGGCCACTCGTATGCTTACAACCATCATCATGGCGTGAATTACGTCGATCTGATTGATCTGGAGCCGCAGCGTGGTGCCCTTCGACTGGATATAGGCTCGGTATACAGGGCTGGTGCCAACAGCTACCCGCAGCTAGGCCCTGCAGTTGATTGGGAATCGCGTCAGGAGCTGAATCGGGTAACGGAAGTGGGAATCGGCTCCGGGCAGCGCTTTATCGTCATGCTTACCAATGCCGATCTCTCGCGCGAAAACGTCATACAGATTGGCTGCCGCAGCTGGCCTGTGTACGAATACCAGACCATGATGATGCAGATCCTGCGTCAATCGCCCGCGCAGGCGAAAGCGGCATTGGAGGCCGAACAGCTGATTTTTACGCTGGACGGCAGCTACAACCCGATCCGACCGGCCAGTGGATCGTCGATCTGTCCGGATTCCGGGCTGCCGAGCACGATCAGGATCACGCCGACCGAGCGTGTCGGAACCTTGGACGCGACCGTGGCAACGCTGCCCGGCTGCGTCAACAATACCGATCGCTATCAGGCCGGTCCGCCGAATGCGCACCTCACACGCAAGAATAATCTCGGCAATCCGGTGGGTCTCTACGCCACTGATCCCCATGTGACGCGAAACCGTGAAGGTCAGGGCTATCGATGGCGAAATGGCGCTTTGACGGTACAGATTCTTGCTGTCGATTCGAACAACGATCCGGCATTCGAGCTGCAGCCGGAAGCCCAGCTGCCTCGGGGCAGCGGCATTGAGGGACAGGATCCGGGCTGGGGCGGTGCGTATGCCCGTGCCTTTACAATCACAGGTTCTGGCAATAATCAGACCGTGGTACCGCTGCATGACGGGCTGACGCAACCGGCCACAGCACTGAGCGGGATGTTGTACGAGCTGAGCATGTTCTGGCATTGGGGTGACATGACCCGCTTCCAGCAGCAGGGTGGCGGTAACCCGGTCACTTCGGCCTGTTATGGCGCCGGCAACTACACCGGACCCGCTTTGATGTTTGAAACCGATTGGTTTACTCCGGGCGCCTACCAGCAGCTCACATCGAACTTTACCGATGAACTTCAGCAGGAGTATGTGCGCCTGCTACAGGAGTTGCGCTCGGACAATATGGAAATCGTCGAAGCTGCCCTTGAGGCACTAGCCGCGATGTTCCTGGAGCATCCCAATATCGCCACCTACCATCGGTTGCGTCATTACGTGCCGAATTCCCGTCAGCTTCAGGAGCATCACCTGATAGCAATCGACCGCGGTGGCGTGGGAACTGAGCTGGTCGACGGTACGCCGGTTGAAGTCATTGACATCGAACGCGACCTGCTGCCGTCGCTGGGCCCGAACTACCAGCCCGGACGCCGGTCGTGGATCGATCTGGTGCCCCAGTAATGATTGGCCGCTTACAGACAAGCGGCGGTGGCAGCCCGATGCAGCAGGCGGATGGCTGGACGGTCTACCGGGGGCAGCGTGGCATCACGCTGATCGAGCTGATGATCGTCGTCGTGATCATCGCGCTGCTGGCGGCGATCGCCTATCCGTCCTACACGCAGTACGTCGAACGTACGCGGCGTGCGGACGGTCAGAGCGCATTGCTCGACGCTTCGCAACGGCTGGAGCGCTGCTATACGCAGAACAACACCTATGTGGGGTGTGTGTTCCCGGCCACGTCGCCCGATGGTTTCTATGCCATTGCGGCCACAGCGCAGACTGCCACCGCCTATACACTGACGGCAACGCCGCAGGGGCCACAAGCCGGGGACTCCCGATGCGGCACGCTGTCGCTGACGCAGAACGGCACCCGCGGCGCTACCGGCTCTCTGGGCGCCAATGGTTGCTGGTGAGAAGCATGGCGGGCTGGCGTAACGATCACCAGAGCATCCGGTGGTCCCGGGCGATACGCCCGTCTGCCAGTCGCCAGCGTCCAGCTAACGTATCGGCCGGACCCGGCGCTGCAGCCGCTGGTCGATGATGGAATCGCGCTGACGCGCGTCGGCCGCTTCATCACGGGCACAATCCAGGCGTGCCCAGTCCACATCGCGGCGCTGATGCAGGAAATTGATCGCATCTGAAGCACCGCGGATGAAGCTGCTGCTGCGCTCCACGTCGCGCTCAAGCTGTGCCCGCTCCGTGTCCGTGAGTCGGTGCGAAGTTGCAAGCCGTACCGTCATGCGGCACGCAAACTCCTGATCCGTGCCCTCCATCATCAGATCCGAGGAGAAGCCCTGCAGGGCCCTGTCGAAATTACCCCAGACCCAGGTGAAGTCTTCTTCAGGGGCGGTGGCGAGTCCAGGAAACAGCGTAGCTGCCTGAGCACGCGCCGCGTCCCCGACCGCCAGTGCGGCCAGCGGCAACAGCAAGGTCAATGCGATGTGGCGAAACGGTTTCATGGCGACACTTTCGGGCCTGTCCGGATTGTGGTCAACCCAGCAGAGCCAGTACCTCGGCGCGTGCCGCGCGGCGCATGGGTTTGCGGTCCACCGGGCTCAATGGCGCCTGGCGCAGGCCCTGCTCGGGGAATACCAGCGCAATGACCTCTTCGCCGTCAGCGGCGAATCGGTAGCCGGGGATCAGCGCAGGGTCCTGACCGGCAGTGAAGCGCAGGCGACGCTGGGTGTCCTGCACATTGAGGCCGTACTGCCGCAGTACCGCCTCCACCGCTTCCGGCGTGTCGCTGAACACGTGCAGCTCCACCGAAGAGTTGATGGTCGCGGTGCCCTGCAGCACCGCGCCGACCAGGCGCGGGCGGAACAGCTCCAGCCTTTCCATCACGGCTGCGGCCAGTTGCCGAAGCTGTACCAGACGGTTGTCATGGTCGGACGGTGCGAATATGCGCTGCCTTTCCGCAACGCTGGCTTCGATATGCGCGTTGCTGGGCAGTGCCCCGGACTCGCTGACGCCCAGTCTTTCGGCCGCCTTGCGTTTCGCGTGCCCGTAGTCGGCAATGCCGTGCTCGACGATCAGGCGCGCTGCCTCCTGCGCCAGGCGTTCGCGTAAGCCGGCAAGGCCGGTTGCCGAGGGCTTCAGGTGTCGCGAGCGACGTCGGGACATATGGGCGCAGGCCCGGGTCAGAACAGGGGATCGACCGACCGCGGCGGTGGCTGACTGCCTCCGGTGCTGCCCGGCGGCGTGAATGCCGGTGCGCGCTCACGATCCGGCAGCCGCCCGATCTGGAACTTCTCAAGCCGCGTATCGGTGGCGGCATCGCTGGCAATCAGACCAGTACGCGGGTTGATGCGCGCTTCCACGATACCCGGTGGCTGCACGAAAGGATTCTCCGGCACGCCGGCCAGCGCTTCGGCCATGAACGTGATCCACATCGGCAGCGCGGTACGGCTGCCCTCCTCGGCGGCTCCGCCGGCGCGGCCCAGGCTGCGCGAGAAGTCGTCAAAGCCCACCCACACGGTGGCCACCACATCGCGGTTGTAACCGCCGAACCATGCGTCGGTGAAGCCGTTGGTCGTGCCGGTCTTTCCGGCGAGGTCGCGGCGGCCCAGCTGCAGCGCACGCGTGCCAGTGCCGCGCCTGATGACATCCTGAAGGATGTCGTTGATCAGGTAGGCGTTCTGCGCGGTGATGGCGCGCGGGGCCAGCGGCAGGAACTTGGTCGTTTCCTCCGCCGCCACGAAATACTCATCGTCCGGTGGCAGCGCGCCTGCATACAAAGGAGAATCTTCACAGACCGGGCAGACGATCGCCGGAGAGGCCTGATAGAGAACCTCGCCTTCCGCCGACTCGATGCGGTCGATGACGTAAGGCTCGATGTGGTAGCCGCCATTGGCGAGCATCGCATAGCCGCGTGCCAGTTCAAGCGGCGATATGCCGCCGGCACCCAGCGACACGGTGAGGTCGGGCGTGACCGCGGCATCGTCGAAGCCGAATGCCCTGAGGTGCCGGGTGGTGTTGCTGATGCCGGTATCGCGCGCGATGCGCACCGAGGCCAGGTTCAGCGAGCGTACCAGTGCATCGCGGAATGAAATCTCACCGTATACCGATCCCGAATAGTTCTGTGGACGCCAGGTCGCACCGGTGGCGGGATTGTGCTCGCTCAGCGGTGCATCGTTGATCATCGTGGCAGGCGTGAAGCCGTTCTCCAGCGCCGCGGAATAGATGAATGGCTTGAACGCCGACCCCGGCTGGCGCCGAGACTGCGTGGCGCGGTTGTAGTTGCTGATGAAGTAATCGAAACCGCCGATCAGCGCCGTGATACCGCCGTCCTGGGGGTCCAGGGCTACGAGGGCGCCCTGTACATCGGGGATCTGCGCAAGGCGGAAGCTGCCGTTGTCCGTCGTGCGGAAGCGCACCACGTCGCCCGGTGTCAGGACCTCGCCCATGGTGCGCGGGCGGTTGGAGACACGATTGTCATCTATGTATCGCGCCGCCCATGACACCGCATCGAAGGGCAGGGTCTGCGGGCCCCGGCCTGACATGTAGACCGCCGCTTCAGAATCTTCGACCGACAACACCAGCGCCGTGGTCATGCCCACCCGGTTCGGGAAGTCGGCCAGCATGAGCTCAAGATCGGCGAGCAGCTCGGGCCTTTCCGCCAGTTCAGCCGCATCGGTGTCGGCCACCCATGGCGGCAGTTCCAGCTGCAGCAGCGGGCCACGATAGCCGTGTCGCTCGTCGTAGTTCAGCAGCGCCTGCCGTACCGATTCTGCCGCGGCGCGCTGCTGCCTGCTGTCTATCGTGGTCGTGACCCGGAAGCCTGAAGTCATTGCGGCATCGCCGTAGCGCTCCGTCATTTCCAGGCGCACCATTTCGGCGATGTAATGTGCCTCCAGCTCTATGCGTCGCGCGTGCAGGCGGGAAACAACCGGCGTTGCCACCGCCGTCCGATGCTCCTCGTCGGAAATCATTCCGAGTTCGTTCATGCGGCGCAGTACGTAGGCGCGCCGCGCCGCCGCCCGCTCCGGGCTGCGTACCGGGTTCTGGATCGAAGGCCCCTGTGCGATGCCGGCGATCAGCGCCGCCTCGGCCACCGTGAGCTCGTCCAGCGACTTGCCGAAATAGGTCTGCGCAGCCGTAACGACGCCGTAGGATCGTTGCCCGAAAAACGTCGTGTTCAGATACAGCTCGAGAATTTCTTCCTTCGTGAATTCCTGCTCCAGGCGCAGGGCCAGTATCCATTCCTTGAACTTGCGTATGTACAGGCGTTCCGGTGAAAGAAAGTACTGGCGTGCCACCTGCTGTGTGATGGTGCTGCCGCCAATGCTGCGGTCGCCCATTGTGCGCAGCACGTTCAGTACTGCGCGGGTGATACCGCGGTAGTCCACGCCCGGGTGCTCGAAGAAATATTCGTCTTCAGCAGCCAGTACAGCGTTGATCATGACCGGAGGAATGTTCTCCAGCCTTGCAGGGGTACGGATCGCTTCGCCGAACTGGGCGATCAGCCGCCCGTCGCGACTGTAGACGCTGAGCGGCACTTCCATGCGTACGTCGCGCAGCTCTTCTGCCTTGGGCAGACCCGGCGACACATAGTAATAAGCGCCGACAAACAACGCTGCGACGGTCAGTACCATTGCCGCCAGCCAGGTGCAGATGGCAACGGGAATGCGAATGAGTGATTTCATGACTGAACCTGCATTCTACGCTCATGCGATGCTGCGGGTCTCCCTGCCAGGTCGCAGTAGTGCCTGGTGCGCCGAAAGCCCGCATTGTGACACCGGGCACATTTCCGGCGCTGGTGGCCGCTCATACTCTCTTTCAGTCGAGACGGCATCGGCGTCCCGCCCGCCCCGCCGGCGGATGTGGTATCCGGCGCCATCCGGCCCCGGGGGGCGCGAATCCGATGCCGCTTTTGTGGACGGAGCCGCAAAAACCGGGCCGGATTGGTGAAACCGTTCACAACGGTATCTAAGACTGCTGAGATATAGTTAAATTCAATTCGGATGCGCGTGCATATGATTCTAACCCAACTACTTGCGTTGGAAAGGAAAACCGGTGTTCTCACGCGGTAACAACAAGTCCCTGTTGGGCCTCGATATTACGACATCGTCCATCAAGCTGATCGAGCTGGTGGCTTCCGGACGCGGCTATCGCGTGGAATCCTATGCGGCCGAACCCACGCCGCCGAACTCGATCAACGAGAAGGCCATTGTCGATGCCGAGACCGTGGGCGAAGCGATCCGCCGTGCAGTCAAGCGCTCGGGCACCAAGGCCAGGGATTGCGCCATCGCTATCAGTGGCGATGCGGCAATCACCAAGGTCATTCAGATGCCGAAGAGCCTGAGCGGGGCGGAACTCGAGGGCCAGGTCGAGCTGCAGGCCGACCAGTACATCCCGTTTCCGATGGAAGAAGTCAGCTTCGACTTCGAGGTGGTCGGCGACAGCGAGCGCGACCCGGAAATGATGGATGTGCTGCTGGTGGCCACTCGCACCGAGAACGTCGATCAGCGGCAACTCGCCGTCCAGGCCGCGGGCCTGAAGGCGCGGGTCGTGGATGTGGAGGCGTTTGCGGTCGAGAATGCCTGCCAGCTGCTGACTCACCATATGCCTGACGGCGGCGCGGACCGCTACATCGCTGTCGTGGATTTCGGCGCCAGCACCACGACCTTCAGCGTGCTCAGGGATCTCAAGGTAACCTATACACGTGACTTTGCGTTCGGCGGCCAGCAGCTGACCGAAGAGATCATGCGCACCTATGGTTTGAGCCTGGAAGACGCCGGTCGCGCAAAGAAGGAAGGCGGTCTGCCGAGCAACTATCAGCCCGAGGTGCTGGACGCCTTCATAGACGATATGGCCCAGCAGGTCAGTCGCTCACTGCAGTTTTTCCTTGCTTCCGGAAGCGGCCGCGAACAGCCTGACCAGATCATCGTCTGCGGCGGCTGCGCGAATATTCCGGGTGTGGCCGATGTCATCGGCAGCCAGGTGGGAATCCCGACCGAAGTCGGTGATCCTCTGGGGCAGATGAAACTGTCGTCCCGGTCCAAGGCCCAGGGTGTACAGAAGGATTCCACCGCGCTGCTCACGGCATGTGGACTCGCTTTGAGGAGCTTCGACTGATGCCAAGAATCAATCTGCTGCCATGGCGCGAAGAGCTCAGGCAGAAACGCAAGAAGGATTTCCTCACCGGTCTGGTCGGTGCGGTGCTGTTGGCGGGATTGTCCGTCTACGCCGCCAAGTTGACCGTCAACGGCTGGATCAGCAATCAGCAGAACCGCAATCAGACCCTGCGCACCGAGATCGCGCAACTGGATGCGCAGATCGAGGAGATACGCGGTCTGGAGAATCAGAAGGAACGGCTGCTGGCGCGTATGGAAATCATCGAGCAACTGCAGCGCTCACGGCCGGAAGTGGTGCATCTGTTCGATCAGCTCGTGGATACGCTGCCGGAAGGGGTGCACCTGAACGAGGTTCGCCAGGCTAACACCCGCATAGAACTTCGCGGCTCGGCACAGTCCAGTACGCGTGTGTCGGCGCTGATGCGCAACATCGATTCCTCGCCGTGGCTGCGCAGCCCGGGACTGGAAGTGGTCGAGACGGTCAGCTCCGGTAACGAGCGCACCGCGAACTTCACCCTGTTTGCCCAGCAGATCCCGATGGCCGATCAGGCAGATGGAGGTTCACCGCGATGAGCATCATTCAGGAACTGCAGTCCCTGGACGTCAACGAACCCGGGCGCTGGCCGCTGCCATTTCGCATTGCGGCCGTCATCATCACCTTCGTCGCTCTGACAGCCGGCGGCGTCTGGATGTTGGTCATCAAGACCGACATGCCTCTGTTGGAGCGAGCCCAGGCCGATGAACAGACACTGAGGGCAACCTTCGAACAGCGTCAGCGGCGTGCCGCCAACTTCGATGCCTATCGTGCTCAGCTGGCCGAAATGGAGGAGTCGTTCGGCACCATGCTGCGCCAGTTGCCCGGTCGCACCGAGGTGCCCAACCTGCTCGTAGACATCTCCCAGACAGGCCTTGCTGCAGGACTTGAAGAGAATCTGTTTCAGCCGCAGGCGGAGATCCGGCGCGACTTCTATGCCGAACTGCCGATCCGTATTCGTCTCACCGGCAGCTTCCATGAATTCGGCAACTTCGTCAGTGGTATCGCCGCGCTGCCGCGCATCGTGACACTGCACGACATCTCTATCCGGCGCGTTGACCCGAACGTTTACGATCGGCTCACGCTGGATGTTACTGCCAAGACCTACCGTTACCTTGAAGAGGACGGTTCGGAGGGATGATGGTCAGGCACAAGTCATCTTGGATTCTCAATCGGCGTGTCAGGATGCTGGCGCTGGTCGGTGCGGCTGCCATGGTCTCAGCCTGCGGCGGCGGAAACTCCGACCTGCAGGCATACATAGACGAGGTCAAGGCAAGACCGGGCGGGCGCATCGAGCCGTTGCCCCAGGTACAGCCGGCGCCTTCGTTCGCGTACGAACCGGCGCAGCGACGTTCGCCGTTCATGCCGGATCGCCAGCAGGCCCGCGTCAGCGCAAGTCCCAATGCGACCATAGGCCCTGATCCGAATCGCGCACGCGAATTTCTGGAAGGCTTTTCGCTGGATACGCTGCGAATGGTGGGAACGCTGGTCCAGCAGGATGTGCGTTACGGCCTGGTCCGCACTAACGACGGACTGATACATCGCGTTCGGGTGGGCAATCACCTGGGGCAGAACTATGGCCGCATCGTGTCCATATCGGAGTCGCAGATCCAGCTGGTGGAAATCATTCCGGATGGACTCGGCGGATTCATGGAGCGGCAGGCCGCGATTGCCCTCAGCAGTATCTGAAGCGGCCGAAATGCGAGCGGCCGTCATTGAAAGCAGTTATCGAGTAGCAGCCACTGAGCAGCAACAGAAAGCGCAGGGGAGCTTAAAGGGAGTGAATCAGATGTTCATCACAGCACCCGTTCGACGCGGGCATACCTCACCACGGCTGCGCCAGGGACTGGCCGGTCTTGTCATGACCCTGGTCGCCTTCGGCCTGATCGGCACTGCGAACGCCCAGCAGGGTGAACGCCTGCTGGAGGCCATAGAGGTGTCACCGCTGCCGGGACAGCGTCTGGAGCTTCGGCTGCGCACCAATGGCCAGGCACCCGAGCCCATGAGCTTCACGATCGATGATCCCGCACGCATCTCCCTGGACCTGCCCGATACGGCGCTTGGCCTGGATGCCCGGCGTCAGGACGTGAATCTGGGTCCGCTGGCCAGCATCAACTCCGCCGAAGCCGGCGGTCGTACGCGCATCGTGCTCAATCTGAACGCGATGGTGCCCTATGAGACCCGCGTCGCCGGCGACAGTGTCTATGTGACGCTGGGACAGCAGGCCGGAGCCTCCACCGCCGCGACATTCCAGACTCCCGCGTCGCCGGCCCCCGGAGTTCAGCCGGTCGCTGCTACCGGTCAGCGCACCATCAACAACATCGACTTCCGTCGTGGTCCGGACGGCGCCGGACAGGTGGTCGTGGAGCTCAGCGATCCGCGCACGACCGTGGATGTTCGTCAGGAAGGCGGCCGCATCGTCGTTGATTTCCAGAACACGTCGTTGCCGGCGCAGCTGATGCGTCGTCTGGACGTGACCGACTTCGCGACCCCGGTGTCGACCGTGGATGCCCTGCGCGCCGAACCCCATGCGCGGCTCATCGTGAGTGCGTCGGCCGACTACGAGCAGCTGGCCTACCAGTCCGATACCCAGTTCACGCTGGAACTGAAGCCGCCTCCGGAAGACGAGCCCATGCCGGGCATCTTCGATCCGCAGCGCGAGTACACCGGCGAACGCCTGACCCTGAACTTCCAGGACATCGAAGTGCGGGCCGTGTTGCAGCTGCTTGCCGAGACCAGCGGCCTGAACATCGTTGTCAGTGACAATGTGAGCGGCAGTGTCACGCTCCGCCTGCAGAACGTGCCCTGGGATCAGGCGCTGGACATCGTGATGACCACCCGTGGCCTCGACATGCGCCGCAATGGCAACGTGATCATCATTGCGCCGGCTGCCGATATCGCGGCCCGGGAACAGCAGCAGCTGGAGTCACGCCGTGCACTGCAGCAGCTGGAGCCGATCCGGTCGGAGTTCATCCAGGTGAACTATGCCCGCGCGGCGGACCTTGCGGAGCTGATTCGCGCCGGTGGCCAGACGGCCCTGATTTCCGAGCGCGGCAGTGTGACTGTGGATACCCGCACCAACACGCTGCTGGTCAGTGAAACCTCCGACCGCCTGGCCGACATCCGTCGCCTGGTGAGCACGCTGGATATTCCGGTGCGTCAGGTGCTGATCGAGTCACGCATCGTGATCGTCAACGACGACTTCCAGCGTCAGGTGGGTGTGCGCTTCGGTGCGAGTATGGTGCGCGAGAGCGGCAGCGACGGTCTGGTCTCCATGACCGGTACCGGTGCCGGCGCCGACCAGATCGTGCGTGCGGGCACACCTTCGCCGCTGGTCGCAGCCGCCAACCAGCGCTACAACGTGAACCTGCCGATCGCCAATCCGGCCGGATCCATGGCCATGGCCATTCTTGGGTCCGACACGCTCGTGGATCTGGAGCTGTCTGCTCTGCAGGCGGAAGGCAAGGGCCAGGTGCATTCCTCGCCTCGGCTCGTGACGGCAAACCAGCGTCAGGCCTCGATCTCCCAGGGTGTGGAGATTCCCTATCAGGAGGCGGCCTCCAGCGGCGCGACCACGACCCAGTTCAAAGAGGCCGTACTGAGTCTTACGGTGACACCGCAGATTACGCCTGATGACCGCATCATCATGGATCTGCTGGTGACCAAGGATTCGGTCGGCCAGGAAGTGCCCAGCGCCACCGGCGGATTCGTGCCCAGTATCGACACGCGTTCGGTGGAGACCCAGGTGCTGGTCAATGACGGCGAGACGGTTGTGCTCGGCGGCATCTACGAGACCGAGGAACGCAACACCGTGAACAAGGTGCCGGTACTCGGTGACATACCCGGTCTGGGGTACCTGTTCCGGTCGCGTTCGACCGTGAACAACAGGGCGGAGCTGCTGGTGTTCGTGACACCGAAGATTCTCCGCGACGGCGCATCAGTCCGCTGATCGCGCCGCTGCCGGCGCCGCCAGGGGGCGGTGCCGGCAGCAGGTATCCGCAATATCTCGAAGAAATTCACGGGCCGGTCTCGCACCGGCCCGTTTGCTTTGCCAAACTCTTGCCCCGGTGGGCATTTCCCCGTAGCAATACTTCCAAAGTGGCAGGCAACATCTATCTGATTGGTCCCATGGGTGCCGGCAAGACCGCAGTCGGCCGCCAGCTCGCGCGCATGCTGGGCGCACGGTTTCTCGACTGCGATGCCGAGATCGAAAGGCGCACCGGTGTGGATATTCCCTATATCTTTGACAGGGAAGGCGAGGCCGGCTTCCGTGAGCGAGAGAAGGAAACGGTCGCCGCGCTTTCCGAACTTCACGACATGGTAATCGCAACCGGGGGCGGTGCCGTGCTGGATCCTGATAATCGAATACGCCTGCGAGACAGCGGCACGGTGATCTATCTGCGTACCAGCGTTGATGAACAGCTCGATCGCACCCGTCGCACGCGCCACCGTCCGCTGCTGGCCGGCGGCAATCGTCGCGAGGTGCTGGAGAAGCTGATGGCCGTGCGCGCGCCGCTGTATGAAGAACTTGCCGACATCACGCTGGAGACGACCGGCAAGCGGGTGCGTGCGGTGGCTGCGACGGCGCGTGATGAACTCGTGGCCAGAGGCGTGGCCCCATTGCAAAAGCCGTAAGGCCCTGCGAACCTTCGCGCCGTGGAAACGCTGGAAGTCTCACTGGGTGCGCGCAGCTACCCGATCTGCATCGGGCCCGGCCTGCTGCGGGATGCCGAACTGTTGCGCTCGTCCGTCGATGCTGCACAGGTGCTCATCGTCACGAACGATGTCGTTGCGCCTTTGTACCTGGACAGCGTGCAGCAGGCACTGAAAGGCCGGGAAGTGCAGACCATGGTGCTGCCGGACGGCGAACAGCACAAGACGCTTGCGACCCTGTCGACCATACTGGACTGCCTGGTCGGGGCACGCTTCCACCGCGACGCCTGTCTGCTGGCGCTGGGTGGCGGTGTGGTAGGCGACATTGCCGGGTTTGCCGCAGCTTGCTACCAGCGCGGAATCCGCTTTGTGCAGGTGCCGACCACGCTGCTCGCGCAGGTTGACTCCTCGGTCGGCGGCAAGACGGCCGTGAATCATCCCCAGGCCAAGAACATGATTGGCGCGTTTCACCAGCCCTCAGCGGTGCTGGCCGACACCGATACCCTGAAAACGCTGCCGTCACGCGAACTGTCGGCCGGTCTTGCCGAAGTGATCAAGTACGGACTCATTCTCGATGAGTCGCTGTTCGCCTGGCTGGAGCATGCGATGGCAGACCTGCTGGCGCTGAATTCGGCAGCGTTGACTCGCGCAATAAGACGAAGCTGCGAGATCAAGGCGGAGATCGTTGCCGAAGACGAGCACGAACGAGGTCGCCGCGCCCTGCTGAACCTGGGGCACACCTTCGGCCATGCGCTGGAGGCGGTCACCGGCTACCAGCGCTGGTTGCATGGCGAGGCCGTCGCAATCGGCATGCACCTGGCTGCGCGCACATCGGCGCAGCTGGACTGGATCTCCGCAGCGGATTGCGATCGCGTGGATGCCCTGATCCAGGCGGCGCGGCTGCCGGTGCGCGCACCGGATATCCCGGCAGATGACATACTCGCGCGCATGAAACTGGACAAGAAAGCTGATCGTCATGGCGTCAGGCTGGTGCTGCTGGAACGCATAGGTCACGCCATAGTGACTCCTGCACCGGAGCAATCCCTGCTGCGAGCTGTGATCGAAGCGGACCGCGATCCGGACACGGAGCGTCGGGCCCGGTCGTGAAAGTACCAGCCGGACTGCCTGACGATACACCCCTGCAGCTGGCCGGCTATGCCGCCCACAGTGCCCGCACACGAGGGCGGCAGTACCCGGAGCCACCGCCCTCCTCGCGCACCGAGTTTCAGCGTGATCGCGACCGGATCATTCATTCCACGGCGTTCCGTCGCCTTGAATACAAGACCCAGGTCTTCGTCAATCACGAGGGCGATCACTACCGCACGCGCCTGACCCATTCGCTGGAGGTTGCCCAGATCGCCCGCTCCGTGGCGCGGTCCATGCGCCTGAACGAGGATCTGGTCGAGGCCATCAGTCTGGCTCATGACCTCGGGCACACGCCTTTCGGACATGCCGGGCAGGATGCTCTGAATGCGTGCATGCGCGACTTCGGCGGATTCGAGCACAACCTGCAGTCACTGCGGGTTGTGGATGAACTGGAAGAGCGTTACGCGGACTTTCCGGGCCTTAATCTGACGTTCGAGGCACGCGAGGGAATTCTCAAGCACTGTTCAGTGCGTAACGCCCGCCTCCTGGGTGAACTGGGACAGCGCTTTCTGGACAAACGCCAGGCGGGGCTGGAGGCGCAGCTGGCCAACATCGCCGACGAGATCGCCTATAACAATCACGACGTGGACGACGGCCTGCGCTCCGGATTGATTACGCTGGATCAGCTCGGCGACGTACCTTTCTTTGCTGCCCAGCTGGACGCGGTTCGCAAACGCTACGCGAATACCTCGCCGCGCAGGCTTGCCAATGAGGTCGTGCGCCGCATGATAGGCGCGCTGGTGACCGATCTGCGCGAAAGCAGCGAGGCGGCGATCGGTGAAGCCGGCATAGAAACGATAGACGATGTGCGCGCACAGAAGGCGCCGCTGATCCGGTTCAGTGAGCCCTTCGTGGAAGCCCAGGCAACCCTGAAGCGGTTTCTGCGCGAGCACCTGTACCGTCATCCGCATGTGCATGCGATGACCGAGCAGGCGCATGAGACCATCACCTGCCTGTTCGCCGCGTTCCGGGCCGAGTACCGGCTGATGCCGGAAGGTTATGCGCGTCGTGTAGCGGCGCGCATGGACGAGGGCGACGATGCCGGTGCGGCGCGGGTCGTCGCGGACTACATTGCCGGCATGACCGACCGCTTTGCGCTGCAGGCGCACGAAAGCATTGCACAGCGGAATCAGAAGCCTGCCGGCTAGCGGCGGGCCGGCACGCCTCCTTCAGCTTCCGCCAGTTTTCGCCGCACTGCCGTTAGCCTCGTCCCGATCCCGCAACTCGCGGCGCAGGATCTTGCCCACGTTGGTTTTCGGCAGTTCGTCCACAAACTCCACGGCCCGGGGCACCTTGTAGCCGGTGAGATTTTCCCGGCACCAGCTGATCAGCGATGCTTCGTCGAGGCTGTTGTCTTTCTTCACCACGTACAGTTTGACGGCTTCGCCGCTGTCCTCGCTGGGCATGCCGATTGCCGCGGCTTCCAGCACACCCGGATGACCGCCCACCACGTCTTCGATCTCGTTCGGATACACATTGAAGCCGGACACGTTGATCATGTCCTTCTTGCGGTCTTCGATATAGATGAAACCCTTTTCATCCATGCGCCCGACATCGCCGGTGCGGAACCAGCCGTCGGCAAGGAAGGCGTTCTTCGTTTCCTCGGGCTGATTCCAGTATTCGCGCATGACCTGGGGGCCGCGTACGCAGATCTCGCCGTTCTCTTCAATGCCCAGTCGGTTACCGTCGTCATCGAAAATCGCGACTTCCGTGGACGGTACAGGCAGGCCGACAGCGCCATTGAACGTCGTCATGTCCAGCGGGTTTGCCGACACTATCGGTGAAGTCTCAGTGAGGCCGTAGCCCTGGCTGATGATCACGCCGGTGGCCTTCTGCCATCGTTCGGCTACCGAGCGCTGCACAGCCATGCCGCCCCCCAGCACGATCTTCAGTCCGCTGAAGTCGATCTGATCGAAGCCTTTCGTATGCAGCAGGGCATTGAACAGTGTGTTGACGCCAGTCATCGCGGCCGCGCGAGTGTGCCTGAGTTCGCGGATGAAAGCCGGCAGATCACGCGGGTTGGTGATCAGCACGTTGTGACCGCCCAGTTCAATGAACGCAAACAGGTTCACGGTCAGCGAAAAGATATGGTAGAGCGGAAGCGGCGAGATCACGCTGCCATCCTTGCGATCAAAGAACGGCTTTGCCCAGGCGGCCGCCTGCAGCACGTTCGCGACCATATTGCGGTGTGTCAGCACGGCGCCCTTGGCAAGCCCCGTGGTGCCACCCGTGTACTGCAGGAACGCGATGTCGTCGCCGGTGAGCTCCGGTCGCCGGTACTGAAGGTCGCGGCCGGCGGACAGCAGATCCCGATAGTCCACTGCATCGGGTATGTCCCAGCCCGGCACCATGCGCTTGATATAGCGGACCACGAAATGCACCAGCTGCCGTTTTGGCGCCGGGCAGTGATCGGCGACGCCGGTGACGATGATCTT
>JBJHBW010000001.1:0-345030 GCA_050485685.1 Gammaproteobacteria bacterium | reverse complement strand
GCATAGCGGTCCAGCGGCAGTTTCAGAATCGTCACGTAGCGGCCGATCTGCGTCAGATAACAGAACGCGATGCCGGCCGAGAGATAGACCAGCGGTGCCGGTGCGCGCTCGCCGCCGGACAGGGCGTGCGTCACGTCGCACAGGAAGCGAAAGTTGCTGCCGGTCGGCTTGAACAGCTGCACCTGAGTGTCGCTGAGTGCATCCTCGCGCAGCGTCGCGATGGCGCGCACGTGCAGCGTGCGCTTTTGTTCGGCCGCCAGACTGGAGCCGGCGCCGCCAGCACCATCGAACACGCTGGCGGAGCCGGGCAGTTTTGCGATCAGGTCGTCCGGTACGCTGCGACTGCCGTCCGGGTGAAGACTGTCGAACCAGTCATCGGACAGATAGACGGTCTCAGGGTTCTCCCAGGGCAGCACGCCATCCACCGTCACCGTCCGTCCGTTCAGCTGCAACGCAAACCGGCTCGCTTGCACGCCGCTCAACAGCGCCTGTACTGGCGAGCGTTGTGTGGCCTGCGTCACGAGGATGCGTGCGTCCGCATCGCTTTGCTGCAGCGTGATATCCACTGCAAGTTCCACCGGCAGGGCGCCGCCGAGCATGTCACCGCGCACGGCCGAACCCTGCATGGTGTAGCGGCTGTCACCGGTTACCTGCAGCGCAGTCACGCGCAGGCCGCGTTCGCGGGCCAGGGCGAGGATTTCCGCCATGAATGCGTTGACCAGGCCCGTGGAAAAGTAAGCCAGCGGGAACGGAGCCAGATCCGTGCCGTTCAGATACGGACCCTCATCGCACACCATGCGCCACTGTGGCCCGCCCGGCGTGCAGCTCACGACGGCTTCCTTCTGCATGCCGGAAAGTGCCCGGGCACGCGTGCGCAACTCCAGCCGCGCGGGGGCTTGCGTCAGGCGAAACGCAAGCGGATACGGGGATGACTCTATGCTGCTCATGGCTGACTCCTGTCCCGGCCCAGCGTCATCGCCAGCAGCCATGACAGCGGTAGCATGACGACAGGAAACGCAGCGGATGGTGCGTATAAAGAGGTTATTTTGCCAGCAGCGAAACCGGTATGTCCGGTCGATCGGGTCAGTGATCGCCCGGACTGTGCCTGAACGTGTAGGTGCCCAGCGTGCGTTCGCCGGTGTCCTCGACGGCCACCAGCTGCAGCTGCTGGACGCTGTTGCCGCGGCTTCGCAGCTCGGCAGACTGCGGCATCAGCACGATTTCGCCGGTTGAGGGATTGAACGGCACGTCCTCGATGCGCAGGGGCGTTTCCACGCCCGGGTTATGCACCAGCACGTCAACGCGTGTCAGACCGGCCAGCGGCGCGCTCAGCCGCGCGGCGATCAGGTCGTCCTCGGGTGTGATCGTGCAATGAACTTCGGTGTTCGGATCCAGGCGGTACTCACGTACGCGCACGCCGGCCGCGCGCAGCCGTTCGACCAGTGCGCCGGTCAGGGCCGCATCAACTGCACCGCTGCTGACGATGTGTCTGACACCGTCGGCCATCGCCATGACCTCTTGCAGCCGGCTTCCGCAGTCGTCGCAGGCAAACAGATGCTGCTCAAGATCGTCGGTATCCTCTTCTGAAATATCATCAAGCAGATATTCGAGCAGGCGCATCAGTGTGATCGGCGAATCGCAGCGTCGTGCGTCCATCACAGGCCCTCCGGCTGCAGCGCGTCTGTCATGCAGTCACGCAGCCGGCGCAGGCTGCGGTGGCGGATAACGCGCACGTTTTCTTCAGAGACGGACAGTTCCCCGGCCACTTCCGCTGCCGAGCGCTCATCGTAGAAGCTCAGCAGGATTACCGTGCGGGCGCGCTGCGGCAGCTGTTGCAGGCAATGCTGCAGTCTGTCGGTATCAAGCGGAGGTTCGGCTTCCGGTACGCCCACCGGAACATCCTCCGCATACACCGTGAGCAGGTCTTCGCGTCGCCGGTTGCCGCGTTGCTGATCGATCACCATCTGCCGGCAGGTACCCAGCACGAAGGAAGCGATGTACTCAGGTTCGCGAACGCTGGCTGCGCGCAGTTTCTGTACCGTCAGCATCAGCACGTTCTGCACCAGATCCGCCGCAGCTGCGGCATCACGCAGATACTTGAGGCCGTAACGCCGGATTCGCGGCGCGAATCGCCGACACAGTTCGCTTTCGGCGGCCCGATCGATGTCCGGAGCGGCCGCAATGACGCGTTTCGCGAGCGCGGCATCTTCGAGCGTCGCGATGGACGCGTCCGGGGAAGTCTGGTGCACCTGCGCATCATACGGATTCCCTTATTTCATCGGAAGTGTAACGACCTGCCGCCTCGTTACACCTACAGGGCACAACAACCCGGGAGACCGAAGACATGATCACGAACCCACAGTCCGGCACCAATGTTCATGAGATCGCCGACGGCATCCATCGCATCAATACTCCGGTGCCCATCGGGCCGTCAGGCTGGTTCAGCTTCAATCAGTACCTGATCGTGGACGATGCGCCGCTGCTGTTCCACACCGGGCCGCGCAAGCTATTCCCTCTGGTGCTGGAGGCTGTAGCGACCTTGATTCCTGTAAAGAACCTGCGTTACGTCGCGCTGTCGCATTTTGAGGCGGATGAATGCGGATCGCTGAACGAGTGGCTGGCTGCGGCGCCGCGGGCGGTGCCGGTGTGCGGACAGGTGGCGGCCATGGTGTCGGTTGCCGATTACGCCGACCGTCCACCGCACGGGCTCGCCGATGGCGAGGAGCTCACGCTGGGCAGCCACACACTGCGCTGGCTGGATACGCCGCACGTGCCGCATGCGTGGGAGTGCGGACTAATGATGGAGACCACGACATCCACCCTGCTGTGTGGCGATCTGTTCACCCAGGGCGGCAAGGGTGAAGTACCGCTTACCGAGACCGACATCCTGGGGCCCAGCGAGGCGTTCCGTCAGCCAATGGACTATTTCGCGCATGCGCCGCAGACACAGGCAACGCTGGCGCGGCTGGCGAATGAACGTCCGGCCACGCTGGCCTGCATGCATGGCAGTGCCTGGCGTGGTGACGGCAAAGCCCTGCTCGGCACGCTTGCAGCCACACTGGCAGGCGGGCGTGGTTGACCGCGATACGTCGGGACAGACCGATCCATCAGGCACTGAATCCATACAAACCCATCAACGGGAGAGACCAATGAACTTGCAAGCAATGAGCTCGATCAATGAAGCGACTGTCAGGCGCTTTTTCCACGGTACGCACACGGGTGACCTGGAGGTGATCGATCACACCGTGTCACCTGCCATCGTCACGCATGGGTTTCCGGGTGGTGCCGATCCGCACGATCATGAAAGTTACAAGCAGTTTTTTCGCGACTTCGGCGCAGCGTTTGCTGACATGCGCTATGAGATCACTGATCTGCTGGCCAGTGGCGATCGCGTCGCGGTGCGTTTCCACATCGAAGTGCGCCACGTGGGCCCGTTCGCCGGCGTGGCGCCTGCGGGCAGGCAGATCGGCTTCGACGGGATGGTGCTTTATCGGCTGGAGAACGGGCTGATCGCCGAAACCTGGCTGCATGCAGACGTGCTGTCCATCCTGGCGCAGATAGGCGCGATGGGACAGGCCGAGGCGGCGTAGTCCTGCTCGATGAATGCGGCCGATTCGTGACCGTCACCGCTGCCGCTTGGTATCCCGATCAAACGCTGATGGCTACCGCGTGCGCAGGCACGTCACCGGCGCTCCAGGCAGGATGGTTCACCAGAGGCCCTGGTCGTCACCGAAGCCTGCTTCGACCTGCTCTCGCAAGTCTCTGCCGACCGTATAGCATCTTGCGATCGTTCCCTCGTTGCACCGAGCCGCTGCGCCGTCGATTTCCTGCGCCCAGGCCGCGTCCGGCAAGGACGCGCCAATGATGAACAGCGTCAGATCGTCGTCCTCGGACTCGCCGTAAAATGCGATGGAGATGATCCGGGCGTTCCTTCTGCCGTCCCGGTTCGACTGCCCGGTCATCGCCACTCGCTGACCGCTGACGAAGTCTTCATCGGTGAGACCGTCGTTCCTGAGCATCGTGCCGGAGCCTGCAGACTCGAACACCCAGTCGGTACCGTCATCCATTGTGACCCGAAAATACGCATGCGGATTGATGATTCTTGCACCCGTCAGCGTGCCCTTGACGAGCACCTCGGGACCGCCAAAAAAGGCAACCGCTGCGTGGTGCGCGGCTGCTGGTGTCGCCATCGCGAAACCGAAGGCTAACAGAGTCAGGATTCTGGTCATGTGATCTCTCGCAGCAGTGACAGCGGGTGCATCGGGCGTGACGAACCTCAGTTACCGAAGTATCAATTACCGAAGAAGGCGTCCAGGTCCGGGTCTTCGCTCAGGAGCAGGTCGCCAGCCGGAACGCAGTCCCACTCATCGACCGCGTCCAGCATCGGCGCATGCAGCTTCTTCCAGCGGGCCCAGACAAACGGCTCTGTGTAATACACCGGATCATCGACGGTCATTTCTATCATCAATGCCCTGTCCGTATCCCGCGACAGCCAGATCCGCTCGGTGACGCGCGCCTGTTCACTGGTCGGACCGCCCCTCGTGGTGGCTGCGCGCCCGCCGATATACGTTGCGAAATCAGGCGCAAGGTGTGTTGTCTCGACATGCAGCACATCGCCTATCCATTCACCCGTCGAGTACCCTTCCGGGGTATGCAATGTGCCTTCAGGGGCGGGTTCGCCATCAAGGTGGATGGTGCGGACGACTCCGCCGTATTCATAGGCGATCTTGACCGCTTCGGGCTCATGCCACACCTGGAAGCTGTAAAGCCCCTGACTGCTCAGTCGAACCAGCCCGCCGACCTTGCATTCGATCGCGACATCCTCCAGCACGCCGATCGTCGTATTCCTGCCCAGCTCGTTGTAAGGATATTCCCCGGTGGCGCAGGGCAGGTTCTCGTCGAGCGTTGTCCGACAATCCCCGCCCGGCTCCCCGAATCCGGAGTTCCTTTGCCCTGTGTTGTTGTAGACGCCGGTAAAATCGGCGCCATGCCCGTCCGGTTGCGCCGATACCGGCTGAACGATGCACGCGCCGATAAGAATCAGGGTCGCGGTCGGATAGAGTTTCACGCTTCTCTCCACGCTCGGTGCCTGTCGGGTCTTCGCTTTCGGCGAAGACGCGAACGATCCGCTGGGGCCGCTTTGGGAAGTATATCTGACCGGGTGCAGCGGGGCAGGTTGCGGCAGATTGAGCCACCCTTCTGGCGGAGCCGGCCCGACCCATCGACTTTCGGCAACCTGACCGCCCAAACGGCGGTGCACTGCCGGCCGATCTACTCCGCGAGTGGTGCCTGGAACTCGTAGAGCGTGAAACTCGTGCCGGGCTGGCCGGTGACAGAGAGCGCGCAACGCCCCCAGCCGGGCGGAATCGAGATCTCCATGTCCTCCTCAAGCGGCATTTCAAGCTTGCGAAGATGGCATGCCAGATTCAGATCATCCGTTTCGCCGCCCACGTCCCCGATCGCGAACGTGTTCCAGTGAAGCACATGATCCCAGCGGCCCCAGTCGTCAATTCGTGCCTGTATCGCCAGACTCGTCTCTGGCGCAGCGAGCGCCTCCCGCAACGCGGCGGCCTGACGTGCCAGGGGATCGCGGGAGGGTATGCGTGCGATCGCCGAGCGACGCTCAAAGGTCTGCAGGGCGTCGGGTGCCCGGCCAAGCTCCAGTTCCAGCGCAAACCGATGCTCAAGCGCGAGCCTCAGTTCCTTGTCGCCCAACGGCTGCACCTCGGGGTCAGTCGCGTGTCGTATCGCAGTAAGTGCGGCCGGCAGATCGCCCAGTGCATGCTCGATGGCGGCCCGCTGCATCTGCGCAAGTGCGATTTCTTCCAGCGTGAACGCAAGTTCCGTCAGCATCGTTTCGTTGCCGGCTCTTGCGTCCTCGTATTGCCTGTCGGCGATCCGCTCTGCGACCGCTTCGTAGGCTTCTGCGAACTCTGGCCAGGCCGCGTGACCGGCACCGCCCCGGCTGAATGTGATGACCGCTGCGTTGTAGTGCCAGTCCACTGGCGCACCATCCAATTCCGCCGGCTCGAACCGCCACGCCTCGACGGCCGTAATCGCGGTGGAGGGATCAAGGCTGGGTGGTACCACATCAATCGCGCGTACGTCCGCGGTACTGCCATCCGCCTGTACGGTGTAGTGCAGTCTCACCCAGCCTTCGCCCGTCGAGCTCGCTGCGGATCTGCTCCACGGCAGCGTTGCCGCTACCAGATCGACCGGCCGGGGTGCGGGTGATGCCTGGCGCGAGGCCCGCCGGGACGGTGCGCCCGCGGTATCGACGATGGTGGCTGTGGCCTCGAACGATGAATCCCCGGAGCGGCGCGCCTGATCATACTGGCGTTCGGCGACCATATACTCGGTAATGGCGCGTCGGAACACCGGACTCTCGCGTGTCAGCCGCTGAACTTCAGCCGCAAGCTGCCGATCCCTGAGCGGTATGGCCGATACGGTGGCCTGCGCCGGTGCTGCGGCCGCCTGAATGCACCCTTCGTCTGCAAGCTGTCCGTCGCAGTACAGCACAAGCAGACGATGAAATTCCTCCGAAGCGTCAGCGGTTGCAATATCGGCGTACTGGGGTCGGCATACGCGCTGCGGGATTCGTGTGCCTATCCTCGGTGCGTTGTAACACTGAATGTTGAAGTCGTCGTCGCTGTTCAGCGAGTTGAAGAGGTCGTAGACGCGCTCCCGCGCCGACTGGACTTCCAGTCGCAGTGAGCGCAGTGATCTTGTTCCGAGCACAACGATTTCGTCGATCTGCTCGGCGCTTGCGCCTGATCGAGCTGAGGCCGGCTCCGCCTCGGGCTGTGCAGCGACCCGTATCGGAGAAAGTGCTGTGTACAAAATCCCTAACGGGGCGGCGAGCATGCAGAACCGAGTGAACTTTGTCAGTCTCGCCACGTGACTTCTACCCAATGCAGCGCTCATACCCTGAGTTCATTCTTGTTGACTTGATAGAATGGCTTATAAACGATTACCTTCCTGAATTACGGAATGCTTGTCAATCGGACTGCGACGGCCTTCCGTTGAAACTGGTATTGGCAGCATCACCGGCGTCCCCGGCAGGCGCCCTCACTGACCATCACGCCTTCACGATAGCAGCGCACAACGTTGCGGCGGTCTCTCACATAGGTCGTGGACGTACCATCACGGTAGCCGTTGCGTGTCGTCGCGCTTTCGCGCAGAAAGTCACCGAGGTAGTAATCGAATTCGCGTACGCGAGGTTCGCGGGTGGGACGCTCTATGCGTGTGTCGTAGCCGATGAACGTGATCCCCGGGCCGCTCAACGCGTTGTCACTGAAGTCGGCGATCGAGAACAGCAGGCTGTCTGCGGATTCCTCGACGCTGGTGGTGCGAGCGCTGACCCAGCGGCCCTGACGGAGGTCGTTGCCCAGTTCGCCGGTGACACGCGTGACCATGATCGTGCGGGCCGCCGCGCCTGTCGGCGGAGTCTCGGCGCGCACCAGCGCTTCGAACGGGCCGTTGACGGATCCATTCGCACACTGGCCGTTAAGAACCTTTGCTTCCAGCCGTGTGCCATCCCCGCGTGCGCGCATGCTATCGGCCAGTTCCCCGAAAGCGATGGTCCAGGTCACATCGTCCGACAGTGTGCAGAAGCTGTCGGCCGCATCGTAATCGGCTTGCGTGCCGGGCAAGACGGTCCGCGAAATCTGCACCAGTTCCTCGAGAAGATCGCGTTCCGGGCCTCGCCGCAGCCGCGGGCGCGGCAGGACATTGCTGCTAACGTGGGCAACCCTTGCGTCTTCGCCGCAGGCCGCATCGCCGGCCGGCTGGCCGTACTGGTAGCACATGCGGGTCAGGTCGCTGCTGAAGCCGCGCACATACTGTACCGGGTGAGTGATCACCCAGCCGTGTGACTGGCCGTTCACCATGGTCATTTCGGTGGACCGCATTGATCCCGCCCACATGCCAAGGTGCACGACACCGGGGCTTTCGACGCGCTCCGTGCTCGTTACGATCTGCGACAGATTTCCCCCGTCCTCAAGGAATGAAATGGTGGTTGCGCGACCGGTCGGTTCGCCATCGGCGAAGCGGCGAATGCCGTGCGCAATGTGGCGGCTGTCGATGCCCGCTTCCGAATTGCTGGAGCGACTGAGGGTTGAATGGACCAGTTCGCCATGCAGGCGCCCTGACGTGGCCGAACCGGTCACACGTCGCCGTTCCAGCTGTCTCGTCGTGCCGTAGCTTTCCTGTTCGGTCTCGAATCGCGTCACGGCGACGAAGTCACCCTCCGGCCAGCCATCCACGCACTGTCCTTCAACCAGCGTGGCCTCCAATGCGGTGATGCGCGGACGCAGGGAAGCCGCCAGTGAAGACATGCTCGCTTCGTAGTGCTCACGACTGATGAGCATCGCCAGAGTGAAGGCGGCATCCTCGGTCAGCGTGCAGTCGACGGCGGCCGGTGACGACAGCCGCTGTTCCAGCTGCCCTGCGGTCGTCTGATGAAGCCGTATCAGACGCGCCTGATCGGCGCTGTGCGCGGGATCGGTGAGCTCCGGATGTTGCAGAAGCGCCGGGTTCATGCGTTGCGCATGAGCGTTCATGGCGCAAAGCAGCAATGCCGGCAGCAGCGCCAGGAGTGAACGGAAAAATTGTGCACGCGCGGTCAGTTTCGACACGACAGTCTCCGGTTGAATGTGGCTCGTTCTGCGCGGGGCCTGAAGGCACGGCAGCGGCCGGATTGGTGTTTGTGTCGTGCGAGCCTAACGGGAAGCGGGGCGTGCGGGCTGTGTCGGGGTCACAGTTTCGCTAGTGAGATACGGCAGACAGGTCGACTTCAGACATGCCGTGATGCTCGCCTGCAGTGATGCGATGCCGCTGCGACCGGTTTTTCATGAGTGTGCTGACTGGATCGCGGTTTCGTGAATCTCAGCAGGGGGAGAGAGTAGAGACGTTCCAGCAGTACGATGCATCTTCGGATGTCGCGGCGTTCGCTACCCTGACCTGAACCACGTCGTAGCTGGCGAACGCCAGTCGTTCGAGCGTAATTCCGCCAATCGTGGTAACTGCTTCAAACGCTGAAATGCGCGGGTTGGAAATAAAATACGATGACTCTATGCCTTCGGGCGATGTCAGTATCACGGTTATATCCGGAAATGTCTGCTGGACCGCGTGATGGCGAAACAGTGACGGCGTGTTGATGTCCGCCTTCCTCAGAACGACCAGCGGACCGAACTGCGGCGTGGCTGCGCCACCCCCACCTTCGGGCGCTGTCCACGCCGTAGCCCATTCGACGCCGACCACCGGGATCGGGTTCGGATAGTCCGAATGCAGGATCTGCAACTCACCGATGGTATGGAACTGGCCTCCGGTCAGGCCGCCGATGGCCGAATGGTTGGCGTTGACGGCGTCGGACAGTGCAATGAAGTTGGCATTGACTTCGGAGGCCAGCGCCGGCGTGCCCCCTTCAAATACGTGCGGCACCTGAACCTGTTGTGCCTGTAGTGCTGACGATGTCGTTACTGCGACAGCAACTGCCGACAAGGTTATCGCGGGCAGACATTTTTTCATTGCCAGTTCTCCTCGTCCCATTGCCCCTGATCCCAGACCAGCGAAGTGTTTTCGGGTGGGGGCGGCTCAGGTGGTGGTACGGTTGGTGGCGCTGCACCGCTACCACCACTGCTGCCGCCACAGGCAGCGGAGGTTGCAACGATGAGCAAGGTCATCGCGAGCGTGCGGAGCAAACGCAGCAGCCCCGAAGCGGGGAGGCCGGTGCGCTCTGATATCGGCGCATGATATTGCCCGGAAATGCACATTCTGCAGGGATTATACATACGCCGGCAGTGCATGAACGGGATCCTCACTTCGGATAACGGCCAAACGTCCGATGCGACATCGATCCAAAGCCGCAGTGCCCGAGCGTGCAATACCCTGATTACCGATCAGGATTCTCCGAATCACGGCATCGCCAGGGAATTCCGTCTCAGCTGGCGACCTCCGGCAGCAGTGCATCCAGCCGCACGTATCCCATTTCCATGCCGTCCGTCATGCCGGTAGACATGGCCGCATCGCGCGCTTCGCGGGAGCTGAACTTCATGGTCGTAGTCAGTCGCGTGCCGTGCCCGGTCTCCGTGAACTCGATCGTAATCATCGAACCGTCACCCATGTCGCCGCCGACATCGCCGGGATCGAAGTACTCGGTGTGGACGATTCTGCGTGGCGGATCCACTTCGACGTACTTGCCGTAGAAACCGAACTCCTGGCCCTCGGCTTCGTTGCGCCAGCGCCAGCGATACTTGCCGCCGACACGCAGGTCCATTTCGCAGACCGGCATCGTCCAGCCCGGCGGACCCAGCAGCCAGCGCTGCAGCAGCTGCGGTGTCGTGTAGGCGCGGTACACGAGTTCACGTGGTGCATGGAAGTCCCGGATCACACGCACTTCCGTTTCGCTCGGAAGTTCTACGTGGGCTTGTCCGATATGGTCCGGTTGTGCAGCCATGTTCATGCTCCCTTCTTTGGTGCGGATCTTCGTTTCCTGTTTGCGCGTGCAGCCGGTCGCTGCAGGTCCTCGAGCAGGGCGTCCAGCCGCTGGAAATTCGATTCCCATATCTGTCGGTAATGCTCCAGCCAGGCGCTTGCTTCAGCGAGCGGCGCCGCCTCGATCCGGCGCGGACGGCGCTGGCCGTCCCGGCCGACCGAGATCAGCCGGGCACGCTCGAGAATCTTCAGGTGCTTGGAGATGGCCGGCTGGCTGATGTCGAACGGTTCAGCCAGCTCTGAAACGGATGCTTCACCCTCGGCAAGGCGCGCGAGCATCGCTCGCCGGGTCGGGTCGGCCAGTGCCATGAATGTCGCGTCCAGGTGGGCTGCGTCCATGTGTCGTGTCCCATGCCCCATATGCGTTGGGGAATAAATATAACTATATGGTTATATAATGTCTTGGCGGTGTCAAGCCGACTTATCCCGCACGACGACGTTTGGCCGGGACGGACTTTGCTGCCGACTGTGAGTTCGTGCTGTCAGCGAACAGTGCCAGGGGGGACTACGTACTAATTCGTATCGGAAAGTGAATGGGTTGCGATTACTTTCCCTTCATGGATTCCGGGTGGACGGAAAGGGGGATCGGTTTGAGACGCTTCGTTCGCAGTGCCAGCCGGGTATTGGACGCTGCAGTGTCTGCTCTCGACTCAATCCCGGCGAGGTCATGCAATGACTGATATCCCGCCGCTGATCCGCAAGGCCGCTCACCAGGGCGCAACGCCCAATCTGCCCGAATACGATCGCGTCGCAACTGGCTTCACCTGGGAGCAGGCACGCGCCGAGCTCGATGGACTTCCCGACGGCCAGGGTCTCAACATCGCTTACGAGGCGGTCACGCGTCATGCGAAAGGCGCGCATGCCGACAGGTGCGCACTGCGTTGTCTTGATGCATCCGGAAAGCGCCGCGACATCACTTACGCGGAGCTCGAGGAACTGACGAACCGGTTCGCGAATGTGCTCGATGCGCTGGGCGTGACGGCAGGCGAGCGCGTGTTCGCGCTGGCGCCGCGCGTGCCGGGCCTGTATGTGGCGGTGCTCGGCGCGCTCAAGCATCGTGCAGTGTTCAGCCCGTTGTTTCCCGCTTTCGGCCCCGAGCCGGTGAGGATGCGCATGAGTCTGGGTGATGCGCGTGTGCTGGTTACGACCGCTGCCCTGTATCAGCGCAAGGTGGCGCCGGTGCGGGATTCACTGCCGGGCCTTCGGCATGTGCTGTTGGTGGATAATGCGCCGGCCGGCATCGATGGCCCCGGGCTTCATTCGCTGAAGGATCTGCTCGACAAGGCCGATGCCACTTACCGGATTGCGCCAACCGATACCGAAGACCCGGCGCTGCTGCATTTCACCAGCGGCACCACCGGTCGTCCCAAGGGCGCACTGCATGTACATGGCGCCGTGGTCGCTCATCACGTGACCGGCCGCTATGCGCTGGATCTGCATGCGGACGACATCTACTGGTGTACAGCTGACCCTGGCTGGGTGACCGGCATTTCCTACGGCATCATCGCGCCGCTGACCAACGGCGTGACGATGGTCGTCGATGAACAGGAGTTCGATGCCGAGCGCTGGTACGGCGTGCTCGAGGAGCAGGGCGTGACGGTCTGGTATACGGCGCCGACGGCGATCCGCATGCTGATGAAGGCCGGTGCTGATCTCGCCCGAAGGCACAGCTTCCCCAGACTGCGCTTCGCCGCCAGTGTCGGTGAGCCGCTGAACCCGGAGGCTGTTGTCTGGGGCGTCAACGCATTGGGGCTGCCGTTTCATGACAACTGGTGGCAGACGGAAACCGGCGGCATCATGATCGCGAACTTTGCGAGCATGGACATCAAGCCTGGCTCCATGGGCAAGCCGCTGCCGGGCGTGACCGCGACGATCGTCAGGCACAGCGAAGGCGACGATGAGGGTACTGTGGTGGAGCCGGTCACAACGCCTGACACGATCGGTGAACTGGCGCTGAAGCCGGGCTGGCCGTCGATGTTCCGCACCTATATCGGAGAGGAAGAACGTTACCGAAAGTGCTTTCGCGCCGGCTGGTATCTCAGCGGTGATCTCGCGCGTTGCGACGAGGACGGCTATTTCTGGTTTGTCGGCCGCGCCGATGACGTGATCAAGTCCGCCGGTCACCTGATCGGCCCGTTCGAAGTGGAAAGCGTGCTGATGGAACATCCCGCCGTTGCCGAGGCCGGTGTGATCGGCAAGCCGGACCCGACGGTGATGGAAATAGTGAAAGCCTTCGTGGCCCTGCGTACCGGACATGAACCGGACGAGGCCATGCGCCGCGAGCTGATCGCGCACACGCGAAGGCGACTTGGGCCTGCGGTGGCGCCGCGCGAAATCGAGTTCATCGCATCGCTGCCCAAGACGCGCTCAGGCAAGATCATGCGGCGCCTGCTGAAGGCGCGCGAGCTTGGCCTGCCGGAAGGCGATACATCCACGCTGGAACATGACCCCTCACAGCCTGCGATCGGCGTGTCGCCCGATGGAGTGTCGGCCGATGGGCCGGATCAGGAGCGCAACGCATGACGGATCCGATACCGCCTGGCGTGTCCCGCGCCCATGCGCTTCATCTGCTCGAGCAGATGCTGCGTATCCGCCGCTTCGAGGAGAAGTGTGTGGAGCTGTACAGCGCGACGAAGATACGCGGTTTCCTGCACGTATATATCGGTGAAGAAGCTGTTGCGGTCGGATCCATCCTGCCGCTGCAACCTGAGGATGCGGTGGTCGCCACCTATCGCGAGCACGGTCATGCGCTCGTGCGCGGCGTTTCGATGAATGCCGTGATGGCTGAAATGTACGGCAAACAGGAAGGCGCAAGCCGGGGGCGCGGTGGCTCCATGCATATCTTCGATGCGGCCACACGCTTTTATGGCGGCAACGCGATTGTCGGCGGCGGCCTGCCGCTCGCCGTCGGTCTTGCGCTCGCAGATCGTCTGGCCGGAAGGCCTGGCGTCACGGCTTGTTTCTTCGGTGAGGGTGCAGCCGCGGAAGGGGAGTTCCACGAGTCGCTGAATCTCGCGGCGCTGTGGCAGCTTCCTGTGCTGTTCATCTGCGAGAACAACCTGTACGCGATGGGCACGGCGCTGGATCGTTCCGAATCCGAAACCGATATCACGAGCAAGGCAAGCAGCTACCGGATCGAGGCGCAGTCGGTGGACGGCATGGACGTGCTCGCGGTCGAACAGGCCGCCCGCACCGCCATCGATGCCATACGCGCCGGCGGCGGACCGCGCTTTCTGCAATGCCTCACCTATCGCTTCCGCGCCCACTCGATGTTCGATCCGGAGCTGTATCGCAGCAAGGAGGAAGTCGAGCAATGGAAGGAACGCGGCCCCATCGTCACGTTCATCCCCAGGCTCCGCGAGGCGGGCTATCTCGATGACGAAACCTTGGCGGTTCTGGAGCGGAAGGTGGCCGAGGAGGTGGAGGCTTCCGTGGCGTTCGCCGACAGCGGCACCTGGGAGCCGGTCGAGGGTCTGGAGAAAGATGTCTATGCGCGGAGTGTAGCGAGTTGAACGACAGCGGGACGGAAGTCAACAACCAGGCGCGCCGCATCACCTATCGCGAGGCGGTGCGCGAGGCACTGCGCGAGGCCTTGCGAGGCGATGAGCGCGTGTTCCTGATGGGCGAGGACGTCGGCCGTTATGGTGGCTGCTATGCGGTCAGCAAGGGCCTGCTCGATGAATTCGGCGAGGCCCGTGTGCGCGACACGCCGCTGTCGGAGTCCGCTTTCGTCGGTGCCGGCATAGGTGCAGCGCTTGGCGGCATGCGGCCTGTGGTCGAAGTGATGACCGTGAACTTCAGCCTGCTGTGCATGGATCAGATCGTGAATACGGCGGCCACGCTCAGGCATATGTCCGGCGGGCAGTTCGAGGTGCCGGTCGTGATCCGCATGGCGACCGGCGCGGGCCGCCAGCTTGCGGCTCAGCATTCGCACAGCTTCGAGAATTGGTATGCGCACGTGCCGGGGCTGCGCGTGCTGGCCCCGGCGACGATTGCCGATGCGCGCGGCATGCTCGCCACCGCGCTGGCAGATCCCGATCCGGTGATCATCTTCGAACACGTGATGCTGTATAACGCCGAGGGCGAACTGGGCCCCGGGCCTTATGAAGTCGACATCGATCACGCGGCCATCCGTCGTGAAGGTGCAGACGTCTCGCTGATCACCTATGGCGGCAGCCTGCCGAAGACGCTGGCGGCCGCGGAACAGCTGGCCGCCGATGGCATCGATGCCGAAGTGCTGGATCTGCGCACACTGCGCCCGCTGGATGATGACGCGCTGCTCGCCACCGTGCGCAAGACGCGACGGGTTGTGATCGTCGACGAAGGCTGGCGCAGCGGCAGCCTCGCGGCTGAGATCGCGATGCGTATCGTCGAACAGGGCTTCTATGAACTCGACGCGCCGATTGCGCGCGTGTGCACGGCCGAAGTGCCGATTCCGTACCCGAGTCATCTGGAGCAGGCGGCGCTGCCGCAGCCTGAGCGTATCGTCGCGGCCGCAAAAGGACTGTTCGCTGATGGCTGAGTTCGTAATGCCCTCGCTGGGTGCGGACATGGAGTCCGCGACGATGGTGGAGTGGATGGTGGCGCCGGGCGCGACAGTGAAGCGCGGCGATGTTGTGGCCGCCGTGGAAACCGCGAAGGGCATCATCGACATCGAGATCTTCGATGACGGCGTGATCGAGCAGCTGCTCGCAGAGCCTGGTCAGCAGGTTGCGGTCGGCGGCGTGCTCGCAACGTACAAGCCGTCGCGCGCCGGACTGGATGTAGCCCCACGGCCGCAGGCTGCCGAGGTGCCGGTGGTCGGCGAGCGGGCTGACCAATCCGGGCCAGGGGCCCCCGCCGCTGCCGCCGCTGCCGCCGAACTGGCAGCCAGGCCTCGCATCTCACCGTCAGCGCGGCGTCGTGCCCGCGAGCTGGGCCTGGACGAACAACTGCTCGCGACGCTGACCGGTTCCGGACCTAAAGGCGCCATCACGACTGATGATGTAGAGCGTGCACACGCGACGGCTCGTCCGTCTGCAGTGAAGTCGGTGGCTCCCGATACCGGCGCCGCCCAAGCGCCGGCTGTCGCGCCGGCCAGAGAAGTGCCGACTGCTAAAGCACGGTTCGCAGCATCTTCCGACATGCAGGCCGTGATCGCGCAGGCGATGACACGTTCCAAGCGCGAGATCCCGCACTACTATCTGGGCACGACGATAGATATGACACGGGCGTTCGCGTGGCTGGAACAGTGGAACACCTCTCACGATGTGACGGAACGCGTTCTGTATGCGGCCCTGCTG
Organism: Gammaproteobacteria bacterium; assembly: GCA_050485685.1. Taxonomy (GTDB): domain Bacteria; phylum Pseudomonadota; class Gammaproteobacteria; order Steroidobacterales; family Rariloculaceae; genus JBJHBP01. The sequence goes on along the minus strand of JBJHBW010000001.1, from coordinate 329,254 downwards.
ATCAAGGCCGTCGCCGTGGCGCTGGAGCATTCACCAGACCTGAACGGCTTCTGTCGCGATGGCCGTCATGTCGCCAGCGACTCCATCCACGTCGGCTTTGCCATTCGCCTGATTCGCGGTGGCCTGGTTGCACCGGCGATCGCCGACGCCAACCTCAAGTCGCTGCCGGCCGTTATGAATGAATTGCGAGACCTGGTGCGGCGCGCTCGCAGCGGACATCTGCGCAACGCGGAACTGACAGGCGGAACGATCACGATCAGCAGCCTGGGTGAGGACAGCGTGGAAACCCTGTATCCGGTGATCAATCCACCGCAGGTGGCGATCGTCGGCTTCGGCTCGCCGCTGCTGCGCCCCTGGTGCGTGGATGGCGAGCTGGTTGCGGCGAAACTGATCCAGGCGACGCTGTCCGGTGACCACAGGGTCAGTGACGGACATCGTGGCGCCGCCTTTCTTGCGGCCGTGGACCATGCGCTGCAGCAACCGGAGGAGCTCCTGTATGAGCGATGATGCCAGCGATGCGACCAAATTGCGTGCAACGGTGATCGCCGCATTGACCGGCGTTGCCCCGGACATCGATCCGGCGGTGCTGGATCCCGCGCGTCCTATACGCGACCAGTTCGACTTCGATTCCATGGACCACCTGAACTTCGTCACGGCGCTGCATCAGGAGCTGGGTGTCGATGTGCCAGAACTCGACTACCCCAAACTGACCAGCGTGGACGACTGCGTGAGCTACCTCGAAAAGCGCATCGGCAGCTAGCGCATCGGCCACCAACGCAAAGTCAGCCGGCGCGGCAATCCTGTAGCCCGCTTCCCGGGTATGGCCGATGATGTCGTCCATGAGTGAACCAGATCGCCAGCCACTGCTTGAACGACTCGGTCTGCATCGGCGCGAGCTGCGGGCCTGGGCGCTTTACGACCTTGGCAATTCGGCGGTCATGACCACCGTGATTGCGGCCGTGTTCCCGATCTACTTCACGGCGGTGCCTGCGGCGGAACTGCCCCGTGAAACGGCGCTGTGGATCTTCGGACTGGTGACGTCGCTGGCAGTGATCGGTATCGGCATCGTCTCGCCGCTGCTCGGCGCACTTGCGGACGTGACGGCACTGAGAAAACGCCTGCTTGCCGTGCTGATGGTGATCGGCACGGTGGGCGTGATGGGCATGTTCTTCGTCGAGTACGGCGACTGGAAACTGGCGCTGCTTCTGTTTGCAGTGGCCAATGTAGGACTTGCGGGCAGCTTCGTTTTCTACGACGCGCTGCTGCCGCATATCGCGAAGGGCCGTGAGCTGGATCGGGTGTCCACCAGCGCCTATGCGCTCGGGTACCTCGGCGGCGGTGTACTGCTGGCGCTGAATCTGGCCTGGATTGCGTTTCCCGGCGTGTTCGGATTGCCCGAGAGTGACGATCCTTCCGAGTCCGCACGCACGCTGCCGGTGCGGCTGGCGCTGGTGTCTGCGGCGGTTTGGTGGGTGGCGTTCTCAGTGCCGCTGTTCCTGCGTGTGCCCGAACCGCAGCGTCGCCTGGAGCCGGGTGAGTCTGCCGAGGGCAGTGCCGTCAGGGCCGCGCTGGCGCGCCTGCGTCGGACGTTCCGCGAGCTGCGCAGCTACCGCCACGCGTTCGTGATGCTGATTGCGTTTCTGCTCTACAGCGACGGCATCGCGACCATCATCCGCATGGCTGCCATATATGGCGCCACGCTGGGACTGGATCGCGACGCCATGGTCGCAGCGATACTGATCACCCAGCTGGTCGGTGTGCCGTGCGCCTTTCTGTTCGGCGCGCTGGCCGGTCGTATCGGCGCCAGATCCGCCGTGCTGATCGGGCTGTGCGTCTACATGGGAATCACCGTGCTGGCGTACTTCATGACCAGCGTCTCGCATTTCCTGATGCTGGCCATCCTGGTCGGCATGGTTCAGGGAGGCACTCAGGCGCTGTCCCGCTCGATGTTCGCACGCATGATTCCCCGACATCGATCCGGCGAGTTCTTTGGTCTGTATGGCGTGATGGACCGCTTCGCCGGCAGTGGCGGCACACTGGTCATGGCGCTCGTGGTGGCACTCACCGGCGATCCGCGTCTTGCGATCCTGACGGTGCTGATACCGTTCGTGGCCGGCGCACTGCTGATCACGCGCGTGGATGTGGCCGCCGGCGAACGCGCGGCCCGTGATGCGGAGCGCTCGACCAGCGCTGCCTGAGGCTGTGCGTCAGACCCGGACGTAATCCCGGCACTCGGTATGCGGACTTCATCCTCCTGCCCCTGGTGGATTCCCGGAAGTGGCTGCCGGGTACGTATACCTGCGTATAGGCAAAGATCGGTCGGAAGCGAAAGATCGGTATCACGCACGCAAGGACACACCTGCGAGCGACAGACTCAGCTTTGTACGGATCCGTACTGAGCCCTGTAGAGCTCAAGAGAGCCGTACAGGGAAGCGAGTCCGACTTCAATCAAGGTTTGACCGAAGACAACAGGGGGATTTGCGATGAAAGTTGAGCAACTGATGGCAAGGCCCGTACAGACCTGTGGGCCCGACGATTCACTGGCACATGCCGCACAACTGATGTGGGACCATGACTGCGGTTGCCTGCCAGTCTGCGTCAGCAACGGGCACAGCCAGGTCGTCGGTGTGATCACCGATCGGGATATCTGCATGTGTGCGCTGTTTCAGGGGCGGTCCCTGAACGAGGTCAGGGTGTCCGAGGCCATGTCGCGCAGCGTGCACATGTGCCATCCGGAAGACTCACTGGCCGATGTGGAGACGAGCATGCGCGAGGCGCGGATACGCCGGCTGCCGGTCGTCGATGCGCAGGGGCAGCTGGTGGGCATGATCTCCCTGGCCGATCTCGCCCATGAGGCGAAAGTCGAGAGCCGGTCCCCGCGCAAGGAAATCACCGAAACCGAAGTGGGCGACACGCTCGCGGTCATCTGCGAGCCGCTGCACAAGCAGGTTGCGGCCTGAGCCATGGCCGCTAAACAGCTGCTTTTCGGGGCAGATGCGCGAGAGCGCATGATTCGCGGCGCGTCGTTGCTGTCTGCCGCGGTCAAGGCCACTCTGGGGCCGAAGGGACGCAATGTGCTGATCAGGCGTTCCTTCGGCGCTCCGGCCATGACCAAGGATGGTGTGTCTGTGGCCAGGGAGGTCGAGCTCGAAGATGCCTTCGAGGACATGGGCGCGCAGATGGTCAAGGAAGTTGCGGCGAAGACCTCCGAGGTGGCCGGTGACGGCACCACCACTGCAACAGTGCTGGCCGAGGCGATCTTTCGCGAGGGCCTCAAGGCAGTAGCGGCCGGCATGAATCCCATGGACCTGAAACGCGGCATTGACCAGGCTACCGCGGCCGCCGTAGACGAGCTGGGCGCGATGGCGAACCCGTGCAGGGACACGCGCGCCGTGCAGCAGGTGGGCACCGTCTCCGCGAATGGCGATGAGGACATAGGCCGCCTCATAGCCGAGGCGATGGACAAAGTCGGACACGAAGGTGTGCTCACCGTCGAGGAGGGTTCCGGACTGGTCAACGAACTGGAGGTGGTCGAGGGTCTTCAGTTTGATCGGGGCTACCTGTCGCCATATTTCATTACCGATCAGGAAGCGTTGACGGCGGAACTTGCCGAGCCCGGCATCCTGCTGTGTGACAGAAAAATCTCGTCGGTACACGATCTGCTCCCGGTGCTTGAATCGCTGGCCAAGGCCGGCAGGCCGCTGCTGGTGGTGGCTGAGGATATCGAGGGCGAGGCGCTGGCCACACTGGTCGTCAACCACGTGCGAGGCGTGCTCAGGGCCATTGCGGTGAAGGCGCCGGGCTTCGGCGATCGCCGCAAGGAGATGCTGCAGGACATTGCCATCGTCACCGGCGGGACGGTCATTGCTGAGGAAACCGGTCTGACTCTGGAAAAGGTCAGTGCCGAGCAGCTCGGCAGCGCCAAGCGCGTGGTCGTCGACAAGGACAGCACCACCGTCATCGGCGGGAAGGGCAGCGTCGATCAGATCGAAGGCCGTATCCGGCAACTGAAGAAACGCGTGGATGAATCCACGTCCGACTATGACAGGGAGAAGCTGCAGGAGCGTATCGCGAAATTGTCCGGCGGTGTTGCTGTGGTCAAGGTCGGGGCGGCCACCGAGATCGAGATGAAGGAGAAAAAGGATCGCGTGGATGACGCGATGAACGCGACACGCGCGGCGGTGGAGGAAGGTGTGGTGCCCGGCGGTGGTGTCGCGCTGGTCAGGGTGCAGCAGCGCCTGCGCGAACGGAATCTGCGCGGCGAGAACGTCGATCAGGAGACCGGCATCGCGATCGTACTGCGTGCTCTTGAGCAACCGCTGCGCGCCATCGTCGAGAACGCCGGCAAGGATGCATCCGATATCCTCAGCGACGTGCGCAAGGGCGAGACCAGCTTCGGCTATAACGCCCAGACCGGGGATTTCGGCGACATGATAGAAATGGGGATTCTGGACCCTGCCAAAGTCGTGCGTGTTGCGCTGCAGAACGCAGCTTCCGTGGCGGGGCTGATGATCACGACCGAAGCGATGATTGCGCCGGTGCCAGAGCCCAAGTCCGCGCCTGCGGCGATGGATTACCCGGCCTGAAGAACGGTGACTGCGAAACTGTTTGCCCTGAGTCGTTTCCGTTCCTTCGGCATAGACCTCGCCCGGCATGCCGGCTTACGCCTTGCGAATCACGAGGAACGTGAGTTCGAGGACGGCGAGTTCAAGATCCGGCCGCTGGAGAGCGTTCGCGGAGAGCGGGTGATCCTGTGCGAGACGCTGATTGCGGATGCGCTCATTGCCGATGCCTCCTCATCCGTTCCCCGGCTGTCGGCCAATGATCGACTGGTCCGACTGCTGTTCCTGATCGGTGCCATCAGGGATGCCGGTGCCGCGGAAGTGGCGGCACTGGTGCCTTATCTCGCCTATGCCCGAAAGGACAGACGCACCAAGGCGCGCGACCCGGTGTCCACGCGCTATGTCGCTGCGTTGTTCGAGGCGATGGGCCTGGATCTGCTGGTGACGCTGGAGGTGCACAACCCCGCGGCGTTCGACAACGCGTTCCGCTGCCGCACGCTTCATCTGGAGTCGGCTCCGCTGCTGGCGAAGCACTGCGCGGCAATGGTGAATGATGCTCAACGTGTCGTCGTGCTGTCACCGGACACCGGTGGCGTGAAGCGTGCCCGGCGTTTTGCGGACTGCCTGGCCGAGAAGGTCGATGTTCCGGTGGAGCTGGCGTTCATGGAGAAACAGCGCAGCGAGGGCAGGGTTTCGGGTACGGCATTCGCCGGAGACGTAGCGGGCGCCAGCGTGATCGTCTATGACGACATGATCTGCGGCGGTACCACCACCGCGCGGGCGGCACAGGCCTGTTATGAGCGCGGTGCCCGAGTCGTGCATGCGTGCGCGGCACATGGCGCCTTTTCCGACAGCGCGGAGTCCTTGCTGCGTGAGGCGGGTGTCGCATCGGTAGTGGTGACAGACAGCGTGGGCAGCGTGCGCGAGCGCGCCGCCAGGTTGGACGATCGCCTGGCCATTGTTTCCTGCATCCCGTTGTTCGCCGAAGAGCTGAAACGCATCAGTACGCATCGACGGTAATCGCTGCCGGACCGGCATCCAGGTACCAGCACGTCATCTGCCGCCAGTGCTCCGCGGCCTGTTTCGAGTCGGCCTCCGGGATGTGCCAGGCGCAGATAAGGGCGCGCACGAGCGCGCGTCCGGCACGATAGAAGCCCAGCATCGATTCGGGCAGATCGTCATCGGCACGCTGCTGGTATAGCCGCCATGTACGGCCGGCAAGGTCGCCATGTCCGGACCGTTCCAGTTCCAGCATCAGGAAAGCCAGTTCCTCGGCGGTGTCCAGCCAGCGCAGTTCGGTCGAGAACTCCAGGCAGTCGATGATCTGCGGATTGTCCGCTAGGTAGATGTGTTCCGGTCGAAGATCGCCATGTGCCTCGACCACGCGACCTTCATCGATGCGCCTGTCGAACAGCGGTGTCTGGTTTTCGATGAACGTGATCCGGGCATTGAGCAGCCGGTCCAGTCGTTTCCGGTACGTGCGCGGCAGCAGCGCGGCCAGCTGTTGTCCGGTGTCCTGAAGCTGGCGGACAAGGTGCGCGCGGAAGCCATCTGCTGTGAACGGGGCGCGCGGCGCCCTGGCATAGTAACGACACAGCTTCGCCACCACGGCGCTCAGCTCGGCGGTGCTCACGGCGCGAGCGGCTGCGGCGACGTCGAGCATGCGGTCGGCGGGCAGTCGGTGCATCTTGACCAGCCAGTCCACCGGTACACCGGCACCATCCAGAGCCAGCTGTCCGTGCTGCAGCGTCAGCGGTACCGCTGCGATATAGACCGACTCTGCAAGCCGACGGTTCAGTATGACCTCCAGTTCGCAGTTCTGGTGACGCGCAGCCAGTGTGGTGAAGTCAATCTGCTGAAAGCGTATCGGCTTCTTCAGTTTCCAGGCAAAGCGCGACGACAGAAAAACCCAGGCGAAGTGCGTCTGAATGACTTCCACACCGGCGGGTCGGTCCATGTGGCTGGCTGCATCCGCAAGGAAGGCCAGTTTCTCGCTCAGCTCGACTGAGTCAGGCGATGTCATTACGGCATGTTAGGCGTGATGGAGGGCGGCCAGAATACGTGGAGGCCGAAATGGTGGCGACAGGGGCTGCTGCTATAGACTGCCTTTTTCGCTGTGCGCGATACGGGGGAGCACGATCTTGAGCCTGGGCTTCAGAGACGGAGAACACGTGTTCGCCGACCGTACCGACGCAGGCCGGGCTCTCGCGCAATGGTTCCTGCGCTCGCCTCCGGAGGGCGATGTGGTGGTGCTCGCGCTGCCGCGCGGCGGCGTACCGGTAGCGGTCGAAGTCGCCGAGGCTCTGCACGCGCCTATGGACCTGATGCTGGTGCGCAAGCTTGGCGTGCCGTTCCAGCCGGAGCTTGCGGCTGGCGCGATCGCCAGCGGTGGCGTCGTGGTCTACAACCGCGATGTGATGGCGGCCTGCGGACTCAAGGAGCGTGATCTGGAGGGCGTGCTTGCGCGAGAGACAGAAGAGCTGAAACGTCGCGAGCAGGTCTACAGGTCCGGCGCACAGGCAGAGGCGCTGACCGGTCGCACGGTAATCCTGGTTGATGACGGCGCTGCCACCGGCGCGACTATGCGCGCGGCGGTCGACGCGGTGCGGGCGTCAGTCCCCCGCGCCGTCATCGTTGCGTTGCCGACGGCATCAGCGGAGGCGGCTGGACAGCTCCAGGCTTCTGCCGACTCTGTGGTGGTGCTGCACGTGCCGGAGCCTTATATTGCCGTGGGCGCCTGGTATCGCAGTTTTCCTCAGCTCACCGACGAGGAGGTCAACGCACTGTGCCGACGCGCCCGTCCCGGCTGACCTGCCGCAGGAATTGGCTGAAATGTCGTTACTGATTGTCGGACTGGTTGTTTTTCTCGGCGTTCACAGCGTCTCCATCGTCAACCGGGCATGGCGTGACCGGGTCGCGGCGCGTATCGGGCGTAATGCCTGGCAGGGGCTTTATTCTGTCGTGGCCCTCGTCGGCCTGATTCTGATGATCTACGGCTATGGTCTGGCACGCCAGGAGCCGACAATTCTCTATGCACCGCCGCTGTGGCTGCGTCATGTGTCGCTGGTCCTGATGATGCCGGTGCTGCCGCTGCTGATTGCCGCTTATCTGCCTGGCAGGATCAAAGCCGCGGTCCGGCATCCCATGCTGCTGGCCGTGAAGATCTGGGCATTGGCGCATCTGTTGTCCAATGGTGCGCTGGCCGACGTGCTGCTGTTCGGATCGTTTCTGGTCTGGGCCGGCCTGGACAGGGTTTCACTGAAACGCCGGCAGGACTCCGGGCCCGCCTGGCTTGCGTCCAAACCCCGTAACGATGTGATCGCAGTCGTCGTCGGCCTCGCCGCCTATCTTTGGCTGGTTCTGGGTGGCCACGTCAGACTGTTCGGCGTTCCGGCCTCACCGTGGATGCTTTTCTAGAGCAGGAAAGCCGCCCCGAGCCGTCGGCACCTTCTCCGCATTGAATTCTCGTATCGAGAAATGGTGGCTCCAGGGCTATCATCATGGCTCAAGCGCCAACGCCGACTTCAGGCCGGCGCGAGTGCCATGTCTGCACGGCGCCGTGCGTGTGTGCCGCAGGGCCGAGTACTGAGAGGGGGCATTTCATGACAGTATCCGAGAAGAAGCGGACCGCGCCGGATGTGGCTTCGGTCATGAGCAGGAATGTCATCGCCGTCACCCCGGATTTCACGGCCAGTGAAGTGGCGGGCGTGCTGATTCGCTATCGTATTTCTTCGGTCCCGGTTGTCTCGTCGTCGTCGGACGGGAACGTGATTGGAATCATTTCCGAGAGGGATTGCCTGGAGTCCATCGCGAACCGGATTTTCTACGATGAGTTCACACCGGAAACGGCGGCCAGCATCATGAGGCCGGTAACGATTTCGGCGCGTCCCGATCAGAGCATCTTCGATCTGGAGAGCGACTTTTCGGTGCACAGAATTCGACACGCACCGGTCGTCGACGAGGACGGGCATCTGGTTGGCATGGTCAGCCGGCGTGACATGCTCAAGGCCTTCGAGCAGCTTTCCACGGAAGTGGTTGCGCACCGGAACACCCGACGAGAGCCGATCGTGCTCGATCAGAAGACCCGCATAGAAATGATTCTGAATCAGTACGACTGACTCGGCTGTCATCGCATTCGGCATCTGCGTATCCTGTCGCCTGCAGGGTGACTCGTACGGACGGGGATTGATGCTTTTTCGCTGGTTCAGAACACTTCATGCGTGGGGTGGTGCGACGCTCGCGCTTCTCGTGCTGCTCGCGAGCGTGACCGGTACGCTGCTGATCTGGAAACACGAGTATGTAAAGCTGCGTATACCCGAAGCACGCACCGCGTTTACGGCCACCCCTGCGGAACTGGCCGGTATTGCCGAGGCCGTGGAAGCGCAGTTCGACAACAACGAAGTGCTGGGCATCGAATTTGCGACGCCACGCTTTCCGCTGACGAAAGTGATTCTGGTCGACGCCGAATATGCCTATCTTGATTCCGGCGGCCGCATCGTCGATCGGTGGGTGCAGAACGATCGCTTCGAGGAATGGCTGTACGATCTGCACCATCGCCTGCTGCTGGATAATCCCGGGCTGACGATACTGGGGCTTTCGGCGCTGGCGCTGATCGTGCTGGTGCTCGCAGGTGTGGTTGCGTTCTGGCCGGCGCGGCGCGGCTTTCGTCGCGGCGTGCTGTTGCGCGGCGTCTCACGCGGCCATCTGCTGGTCACGCATCGCAATCTCGGCATCATTCTCGCCCTGCCGCTGCTGCTGACCCTGATTACGGCTGTGCTGCTCGCGTTTCCCGATGAAGCCGAAGACTGGCTGCTGGATCCGTTCCGCGGACCGGATTACAGCCTGGATTTCTCCGATCACCTGGATGAACTGTCGGGCGCCGAAATGGGGGACTGGCTGCCCGCCATAGAGCGCTCCCTGGCGAGTTTCCCTGGTTCCCGAGTGCGCACGGCGCGCCTGCCGAATGCGTTCTCCGCCTACCGCATCATCGGTGTGCAGCAGATCGGCGAGCTGAACCCGCAGGGGCTGAGCCGCGTATTCATCGATGCCAACGAGGGCTGGATGGACATACGCATGGATCCGCTGAACCAGCACATATCGGAGCGGCTCGTGAACCTTGCCTATCCGCTGCACACGGCCCGCATGGACAGCATGATCTACAAGATTCTGCTGACGCTTGTCGGGCTTTCGATCGCACTGCTGAGTACGGCAGGGCTGGTCGCGTTCGTCAGGCGCTGGCTGCCGTCGGTGCGTCGATGAACAGTCCCAGCATCGCGTTCAGGTAGTCATAGCCGGACGCAGTCGCTTTGAGTTGTGCGGCGTCCTCACTCAGCCAGCCACGGCGGCGGGCTTCGGTCAGCGGTTCACGGATCGCGTCTATGGATTGCCCGGTGCGCTGTTCGAAACATTCCACACTCACGCCATCGGTGAGCCGCAGCGCATTCATCAGGAACTCAAGTGCGAGTTGGCCGGATGCGGCCACCCGTTCTTCCTTGACGGCCAGCGGTGTGCCGGCCGTGACCATCCATGTACGCGGGTTGCGGGCCTTGGCGCGGCGCACGATGCCGCCACGATCCGACAGCGTCAGTTTGCCGTGCGCGCCGGCACCCAGTCCCAAGTAATCACCGAAGGTCCAGTAGTTGATGTTGTGCGCGCAGCGAAACCCGCGCTGTGCATACGCCGAGACTTCATAGCGTTCGAATGCATGCGCCGCGAGCAGTGTGCGGCCGGCCGTTTCGATAGCGACGATGTCCTCGTCTTCCGGCAGTGGTGGAGGACGGCGGTGGAATGCGGTATCCGGTTCCAGCGTCAGCTGATACCAGGAAAGATGCTGCGGCCGCAGCGCCAGCGCGGTGTCGAGATCCTGCAACGCGCCATCGCGGGTGTCGTCGGGCAGGCCGTACATCAGGTCGATGTTGAGATTCGCGAAACCGGCGTCGCGCGCGGACTGCACTGCGGCCAGAGCCTGCGCGGCGTCGTGTACCCGACCGATGGCCTTGAGCACCGGATCGCGAAAACTCTGCACGCCTATGGACAGCCTGTTCACACCGGCTGCGCGAAAAGCGCGGAAGCGGCGCGCCTCCGCCGACCCCGGATTGGCTTCCAGCGTGATCTCGGCATTCGTGGCGAGGTTGACCTGTGCACCAATGCCATCCAGCAGCCGCGCAATGGCATTGCCGGAGAACAGGCTGGGTGTGCCGCCGCCCAGAAACACGCTGATGACTTCCCGCCTGCCGATCAGCGTGGCATCACTGGCGAGATCTCGCAGCAGTGCGTCCACGTAAGCCCGTTCTGGCAGGCCGCTGCGCGCCTCATAGGAATTGAAATCGCAGTACGGGCACTTGCGCTCGCACCACGGCAGGTGCACGTACAGTGACAGGGGCACCGTCGGCACTGGGGCGTGCCTGTTGTCGTCGCGGCCGTGGCTCATGGCCGATTATTGCCGATTATCGCACGCTCAGGACAGGTGCGCGGCGATGCCCGGTTGTGGTGTCGGTGAGCTGCCGGTACCGGATGGCTGGTTGCTGAGCTGCCGGGCGAGAGCAACCGCGCCAGCGAATTCGGCACGGTAGGCGTCCAGGAACTCGCGCATATTGTCCGTGCCCTGGCGACGCATTGCGTCGGATACCCGGAAGGACGGCTGTATCACGGCAACCAGCCTGGCATCCTTGTAGCGCCTGTCGAACCCAGCCAGCGCGATCGGCACGATCTGCGGTTCTTGTTTGGCCGCCAGCGCCAGGCGGAACGCGCCGCTGTAGAACCGCGCCGGCGAGTCGCACGCCACCTGGCTGCGTCCCTCGGGACAGATCAGCACATTCTCGCCTCGTGCCAATGCCTCGGTGCCCTGTTGCATCAAGACCTGAGCGGCATCGCGGCGCATGCGCTGCAGGGCCTTCGGAGCCGCATCCAGCCCTGAATCCACGGTCGGTACGGTGATATGACCCAGGCGGGTATAGAAAAGGTTGTGACCATACTCGGCACCCGGACTCTGGCGCACCACGCGAACCGGTGACGCGTGGTAACAGGAATTCAGCAGCACGCTGACGAAAGCGGTGTCGAACGAAAAGTGACAGCCGTTCGGCAACTGGTAGTACTCGGGGCACGCAAGGTGGTTGATGATGACGATGTTCCCGGTCTTTTCAGGCAGCCGCCCCAAGCCGTGTATTTCGGTGCGCAGATAACGGAAGGCACCGGCCATGCCTTCATCGCAGCGTGCCCGTAACGTGGACGCCGGCGTGTCGGCTGGAGCGCCAGTCACGGCTTCATAGGTGGACAGCAGCGCCTGGTAGAAGCGTTGCTCGGCACGCAGGCCGGTCAGCAGATCCGAGCACGCGCGTGCGGTCGCGCGCTCTTCATAGTGCCCGTCGCGACGAACCGCATCCAGGCAATCGAACGCCGTGGCTGTGGTGAGTCGATGACTCAACAGATATGGCACACGATGTAATGCCGACGTGACGGGAATTCGTGTCTGTACGTGATCCAGCAGCGACTTCACGGCCGCGATCTCCGGTTCCTCATCGCAGCGATAGCGGGGCAGGCGCGCCGCCGAGATCAGATGCGCGAGGCGTACGAGTTGACGCTGCATGAACGCGCGCCCGAACTCCGGGTCTTCGCTCATGCAGGCATCCAGCGCGTCGCTGGGCAGGTGATAGAACCAGCACGTGGAAGCGGCGACTACCGTGGCCTCAGCCTTCCAGTTCTGCTGCAAGCCCGGAATGCCGGCGGCAATACCGCCGTGTTCCGGGATGGTGCGAAAGCGCACCAGCGCGCCGTGCGTTCCTTCGCCATTGGCGAAACCGGCTACGGCGTGGCCGTCGGCCAGCACCCAGAGTCCGGCTGTGTCGTCACTCTGATTCACCAGCACCTGACCGCGTTCCCGGCGCTGCAGTCTTGCCTGTCCGGACAGACGTACCAGCGTCTCATCATCGAACAGTTCGAAAAATGCCGAGCGGCGCAGTGCGGTAAGAATGTCGGGTGCGAAACGGTGCCTGGCTGTGGGGTCGGCGGTCGGCGATGGTGGTACCGGAATGGGTCCAGCGGGCGTGAGCGAAGGAAGCTTCCCCGCGGCCCCGACCCGCGCGGTGCGCAGTGCTTCGAATTGCAGGCTTGCGCTGTGCAGTACGATGCGGAAGAACCCCACTGCCAGCGCCGGGTCGGCATAGAACAGTGCCGCCAGGTCATTGTGCCGCCAGGTCAGCAGCGTGGAAGCTGTGAGCGTGCGCGCCGTGGTGCCATTCCGGAACGGTCGCAGGAATCCGCTCCAGCCGATCGCGGCCCAGCGCCAGTCCAGCTGTCCCATGAGCCAGCTGTCACCGTCATCGCCGGCGCGCGCTTCGTGTCCGACGCTGCCTTCCCACAGCAGCGAGAATTGATCTGCGGGATGAAATTGATTAAACAGGACATCGCCCGCCGGGTGTTGTGACAGCCCGGCAGCTTCGGCGAGCGGAATCAGACGGTCGCGTCGCGTCTGATGCCAGACTTCATGCGCCAGAAAGCTGTCGATTGCCTGCACCATAGTGAATGCAAAGCAGAATCCGTGCCATCCGGCACGCACAGGGAGTGAGCATGGCTATAGAGGGCCTTGAACGTTTCGAACCGGGTGTAGAGCAACCAGCCGACTTCTCGAGGTTCTGGGCCATGACGGTGGCCGAGTTGCAGGAGATTGCGCCCGAAACTGCTGTCGCCAGTGAGAAAATCACCGCCGACGGCTTGCGTCTGGCACAGATCCGCTTCACGTCGCTGGGGGGAGTGCGTGTGCGCGGGTACCTGCTCCGAACGTCGCAGTCACAGTCCTCGCGCCCCCTGATAGTGCATGCGCATGGCTACAACGACCGATTTCAGGTCATGCACGAATGGGCGCGGCGCGGGTTCAATGTCTGTGGATTCGATGCGCGCGGGTTCGGGCGCTCTGCTGCAGCCGTTGCGATTGCACCTGAAGGCTACGTAATGACCGGCATCGAATCGCCGGACACAAGTATTTTGCGCGGCGCGGTCACCGATTTTCTGCAGGCGCTGCGTGCAGCCCGCGAACTGCTGGGCGAGCAGGTGTCGACTGTGAACTTCTATGGCTTCAGTTTCGGCGGTGCGCTGGCGCTGATGGCGGCCGCGTTGTCCCGCGAACCGGATTTCGTCGTCGTGGGACAGCCCACCTTCGGATGGCACGATGAACGACACAGGCTGGCCCGGGCCGGTTCGGCCCTGGAAGTAAAGAAATACATTACGCAGTTTCCGTGGCGACGCGATGCCGTATTGAGCACGCTGGCCTACTTCGACACGCTGCATTTCGCGCCGCTGGTCAATGCGCCCACGCTGTTTGGCGTGGGTCTGGACGACGCCGTGGTGCCGTCTCGCACGGTGCTCGCGGTCGTTAACCGCATCCGGCGCTGGCTGGAGGTGCGACTGCTGCCTGTCAGTCACTCCACGGATGCGCGCGAAGCGCTTTGGCACCGGTTCCACGAGGAGTGGCTGGGATACATCGCGGCCGGCACCCCTGCCGATTTCGGCACCGCTTCACGGCAGGTCCGCGCACTGGCGGCCTGACAGCCGGACCCGGGACGCGGCGCTGCTACCGCTGGTCCGCGGTAATACCCGACACCGGATTCGGGTAGTGGAACGGCACCATGTGGATCTCCGGGTACATGTCATAGATGACTGTAGGCGGTCGGTCGGGCGGCAGATCGGCTTCCGGTCGCGTGTTAGGCCAGCGGCTGTGCTGCCAGCCCTGGTCGTAGATCGTGTACATGTTGAAGAACGCGTATAGCTGTGCGATCTGCCATACACCGTCGCGTTTCACGTACTCGTTCTCGTAGGTGACTTCGCCCCACAATGCGAGTCCCGCGCCGGTGCCGCCGATAACCAGTGCGCGCCAGCGGCCCTGCGCGAAGCTGCCGTCGTCCGACACCGTGAGCACGGGCTGGAACTGCGTGTGGTTGAAGATCTGGTTGTGCTGCGGTCCGGCCGGTGTCAGCCAGTGCAGGTATTCGCTGATCCGGTCGCGGCCGACAAACACGCCGCGACCGCCGATTTCCAGCGTGCCATCGGTCGCGAACAGTCCGGTCACGTCGTCGTACAGACTCTTGTCCACGTAAAAGCCGTAGCTGCGCTGCAGTACTTCGATCTCGCGCTCGTCCTGCAACCGGTCCAGCATGTGACCGGTGCGCACAAGCTGTGCGCGCAGGTCGGCGAGCCTGGCGTCACCGCTGTGGTCAGTGTCGTTGCCGTCACTGGCAATTCGCGGCCGGGTCGGCGGCCCGCCGGCAACGGGGTGTTCGTAATGAAACGGCGGGATGTGTACGCCGGGCAGCGATTCATAGACTTCCGTGGGCGGCGCATCCGGTGGAATCTGTTCACTCGGGCCCGGCATGGGTTTGGGATCGTTGCCCCAGCCTCGCTCATAATCGGCGATCACCGTGACATAGAAGTGCAGCCGACTTATCCGCCACACGCCATCCTCGAGCACGTACTCGTTCTCGTAGACGCCCTCGCTCCACTCACCATACTCGCCGTGCACACCGGTCTGGTTCAGGCCACGCCATCGCGCTCGGGCGCTGCGGCCGTCGTCGGCGACCGTGATCAGCGGTTGCAGCTGGAAGTGGTTATTCAGTCTGCCATGCTCCGGCCCTTCATCGCCGAACAGCGTCAGGCCGCGACGAATGCTGTCACGACCTTGATAGACGCCACTCTGGCCGTACTCGAACGTGGCGTCCCCGGAGAACAGTGCGGCCACGTCGTCCCAGAGCTGGCGGTCGAAGTAATAACCATAGGCAGCCTGCAGGTTCTCCACTGCCTCCCAGGCTTCAAGACGTGCCAGCTGCCCACGCCTTGCGGTGAGCAGCGCATGCAGTTCGCCTGCAGCTTCGTCCGCTGCCGGTGTGCTGGTCGTCAGCCGAGGATCGTCGTCGGCATGGACAACCGGTCGACCGGCGGGATGCGGGTAGTGGAACGGTGCAACGTATACATCAGGAAACAGCGGCAGTGATTCATCGGCCTCGCGGTCGGGCGCGAAATCCTCGCCAGCGGCCGGCGAGTGCCAGCTGGCTACCGTGGAGCCGGACCAGCCTTCCTCGTAGGGCACGACAAACGTGGGATACCAGCGCAGACGGCTGATCTTCCACACGCCGTCTTCCTTCACGTATTCATTCTCGTATGGCCCTTCGGCCCACAGCGCTTTCTCGCCGAACTGCCCGACCATGCTGAACGCCCGCCAGCGTCCGTTAGCGGTGAGTCCGTCGTCGGCGACATGCACGACGGGTTGCAGCTGCATGTGATTGTTGATCTGACCGTGCTGCAGGCCGGTTTCGCCGTTGCCCAGGCGCAGGAAATATTCCCGTATGCGTTCACGGCCGACCCAGACACCGTCATTGCCGAACTCCACGCTCGCGTCTTCGGCGAACAGGTCCGCGACGTCGTGCCACCACGCGCGGTCCACATAGTGGCCGTAAGCGCGCTGCAGGCGCTTGATATCGGCGGCATCGCGCAGCCGCTGCGCACGTTCATCGAGTGCCGTCAGTGCGCCGGCAAGTTCCGCCACGGCTCCGGCTTCGCGTGGCGCGCTGTCGTTGCGGTCCACACTGTCGTTCGAGCAGGCTGCCAGCAGCAGCGCGACGCAGGCAACGGCGGTGCAGGTTGCGGCTGCGGGCGTCCCCGCCAGACGGCTTGCCGGCCTGCGTATTGCGGACAGGTCTGCGCGCCTGGTCATTGTGCTGCCGGCGAGTCCGGATCCGCCGGACGGGCTTCGCGCTCGCCCCAGTCCTCGTTGGCGCGTGCAACCAGGTAAGCGTAGATCGCGGCCACGTCGTTTTCATCGAGCAGGTCGTCAAAGCGCGCCATGCCCTCACTGGCACGTATCCCACGCAGCACGATGTCGGCGAACTCGGCCCTCGTCTGGCTGTCCATGAAACGCAGATCGCTGTTGGCGCTGATGCCGCGCGGGCCATGGCAGACCGCGCAGGTGTCACTGTAGAGCGTCGCGCCGCGCTGGATTGTGTCTTCCGATGCGGTAATTGGCGGCGGCGGCTCGGGTTCGGATTCATCCGGTGCCAGGGGCGGCAACTCGGCCGTGCCGCCGAGCCTGAATACCACCAGGCGCGCCTGTGAACGCTGCATGCCCTGACCGGACATGCGCTCCACCGCGGCCATGCCGCCACCCCAGCCGGCATTTACGGCAATGTACTGCTCGCCGTCCACGGTGTAGGTGACAGGTCCCGCCATGGGCACTGTCTGCACCGGCATATCCCAAAGCTTTTCGCCATCATCGGCGCGATAGATCGCAACCGTCTGCTCCGCGGTGCCCTGGAAAACGATGTTGCCAGCGGTGACCAGCGTGCCGCCGCTGCCCGGGCGAGAGTAGGGCACGCGCCAGACTTCGCGCTGACGCACCGGATCCCAGGCGGTCAGCCAGCCCTCACGACGCTCGTTGGCGATGCGCTGCAGCTGCTGACGACGTTCTGGGAAGCCTGCGAACGTCCAGCCGGTGTTGGAACGGAAGCGCTGCGGACGAAATTCCGGCGCCAGTGCGAACACGAACCACTCTTCCATCACGGAGAAATACGCGAGCCCCGTCAGCGGGCTGAACGACATCGGATACCAGTTGTGGCCGCCGCCGGGGCCGGGCGTGATCAGCACCGGTTCCTCACCGAAGAACGCATCCGGGTGCAGGACAGGACGGCCGGTCAGCATGTCCACATGGCTGGCCCAGAAGTTCGTGACGAACTTGCGTGCCGACAACAGTTCGCCGGTTTCGCGATCCAGCACATAGAAGAAGCCGTTCTTCGGCGCCTGCATGATGACCTTGCGCATCTCGCCGTCGATCTCGAGGTCTGCGAGGATCATCGACTGCGTGGCCGTGTAGTCCCAGTTCTCGCCCGGTGCAGTCTGGTAATGCCACACGTACTCACCGGTGTCGGCTGTGACCGCGACAATGGAAGCCAGGAACAGGTTGTCGCCACCGTCCGGGCTTCGATGGTAATGAGACAGCGGTGCACCGTTGCCGGTGCCGATATAGACCAGGTTCAGTTCCGGGTCATACGAGAAGGCATCCCAGGGTGTGCCGCCGCCACCCAGTACCCACCATTCACCGGTCCAGGTCTCGGCGGCCATTTCCATGGCTTCGTTCTCGAATCCGTCGGCCGGGTTGCCGGGCACGGTATAAAAGCGCCATATCAGTTCGCCGGTGGTCGCGTCGTACGCGCTCGCGTAACCGCGCACCCCGAAATCGGCGCCGCTGTTGCCGATGATGACGCGTCCGTCATATACCCGTGGCGCGCCGGTAATCGTGTACGGCCAGTCGTGATCGACGGTGAGCGTTTCCCAGATCGGTTCACCGCTGGCCGCATCCAGTGCGATCAGCCGTCCGTCCAGTGTCGCGAGAATGACCTTGCCTTCCCAGACCGCAAGGCCGCGGCTGATCGGTTCGCAGCAGGTATACCGGCCCCACTGTGCCGGCACCTCCGGGTCATAGGTCCACAGCAGTTCGCCGGTCGCTGCATTCAGCGCAGTCGTGATGTTCCACGCGCTGATGTTGTACATCACGCCGTCGACGACGATCGGGGTCGCCTGCACGCCGCGAAAGGTTTCGTGGTCGTGATACCAGGCCAGTCCCAGCTCGTGGGCATTGTGTTCGTTGATCTGCGTCAGTGGGCTGAAGCGCTGCTCGTCGTAGGTGCGCCCGTGCCCCATCCAGTTGCCGGGTTCCGCATCGGCGTTGAGCATGCGTTCGTGCGTGACCGCAGCCGGGCCGTCGGACAGAGCCGGTGTTGCGACAAGGGTTGCAGTCAGCATCGCGGCCAGAGCCGCAGCGACGGGTATCAGAGTGCCGCGCGCGTTCTGGCGCAGCGTGGCGGGCCGGTCATTCATGCCTTGATTCTCACTCCCCATTGTTTTTCTGCCGGTTCATCTGCGACCGGTTCATTGGCAGCCGGCTCATTCGCCTCGCGCCGGTGCCCAGTTGCCGTGCACTGCCATACGCAGACGGTGCGGCAGACGTATCAGAGCGATCGGTCCGTCGGCAATGCGGCGTGCGTCGAACACGCCTACATCGGAACGATTCTCCGCGTGGCGCTCGATCACCGCGAGTACGTAACCCTCGTCCTCAGCCGGGCCCGCCGGCACGAACTGCGGTTCCTGGAATGTGCAGTCGTCGTCACCGTACCAGATGCTGGTTTCGCCGTTCTGCACATCAAGGCGGCCGATCAGATTGAAGCCCGCACCCACCGGCCCGGTTTTGCGCATCGCACGGGTGGGATCGACCATGCCCATATAACAGTAGCGGTAGGGTCCGCAGGCGCGGCGGTCGTCTATGCGCGGCAGATCGCCTGGCACCGGCGCCAGCAAGGTTTCCTCGAAACTGTCGCTGTCGCGGGACAGATCGAAGCTCCAGCGTATCGGCATCGCTGCCGCACGTTGCGGATCGTAGGGTTCGCGTATGTCCGGGATGAACGGAAACGGGTTCATGCCGGCCAGTGACAGATCCAGATATACCTTCTTGCCGTCATTCCACGCATTGGCCATGTGGAACGCGAATCCGCCCGGGCGGCGGAACCAGCGCATTTGGTCCACGCCGCCGCTGCGCGGCATGATGCCCACCCAGGAATCGAGGCTGAGATCGCTCATCCAGTGCGGGCCGCCGGCTTTCATGCGTTCGGCGTCCGCGATGGTGGGGAAGATCGGGAAGATCACGTAGTCCTGCGTGACACCGAAGTCGTGGACCAGTGCGGCATACGGTGCGTCAAACCATTCCTCATGCGTGAGGTTGCCGTTCGCGTCGGCAACGCAGTAAGCCATCCTGCGGCTGGCCAGTCCGTCGACCTCATAACCGAAGAACACCAGTTCACCGGTCTGCGGGTCGATCTTCGGGTGTGCGGTCACTGTCTGGCTGCGCAGCTTGCCGTTGAAGTCGAATGAGCCCCGGGTTTCCAGCGTGTCCGGATCGAGTTCGTACGGACGGCCGTCTTCCTTCAGGGCCAGCAGCCGTCCGCCATGCCACAGGGCGGTTGTGTTCGCGGTCGTGCGATCCACACCCTGCACGCTGGGATCATCGGTGAAAGGATTCCGGTAGGCACCGAAAAGCGAGCGCCGGGCGGCGCGCTCGGCCAGCCAGCGTGCGGTGTGCACGTAGCGGGATCGGTAGTCCACATGGCCGTCCGCGAAGCGGAACATGGATATCATGCCGTCGCCGCTGATGATGAAGTCGTCGCCCAGCAACGGAGGGAACTGCGGATCGGGCGTCATCCGGTACCAGCTGCCGCGCAGCGCTTCGGGCAGTTCGCCTGAGACTTCGAGGTCGTAGACATCGGCTTCGATGCGTGAGGGGGCATCGTAGCCGGTGAAGGCGGCAGTATCCGGAAAAAGTTTCGTCATCGGGTATTCCTCGCGGCGTCAGATTTTTATTGTAGTCGAAAGCGCAGGGTTGTCCCGTCAGTGATCGTGTCCGCCGGGTCCGTGCGCGTGCTTGTGCCTGATTTCCTCGGCGCTCGCGTCGCGTACCTCGATGATCTCGATATCGAAATCAAGCGTGTGGCCGGCTAGCGGATGATTGAGATCTACGTCGACGTTGAAGCGGCCGACCTTCACGACGCGTGCAGCCCTCTGACCCTGTGTGGTGTTTACTGTGACCATCTGGCCCGGGGCCAGTCTGCCCGGACGCACGAGATGCTTGATCGGTACCCTCTGCACGGCTTCTTCGTTACGCGGACCATAGGCCTCCTCCGGGGTCAGCGTCACGCTGAAGGTGTCGCCCGCCTGCCTGCCGGCCATCGCTGTTTCCAGTCCCGGTACGATGTTCCGGTGGCCGTGAAGATAGGCCACCGGCTCAGCATCCCGCGAAGTCTCGTTGAAGGACTTCTGCTCGTCGGTCAGCGTGTAGTGAAAGACGACGACCTTGTTCTGTTCTATCTGCATACGGGTGAGTCCGATCCGGCCTTGTAGGGGTGGCAGTCTGCTGCGCTGGAGCGATTATCGACGATAACAGACCGGAAGGGGACGAATCGTGCGCGGGCAGCGCCCGGAAAAAAGAAAGCCCGGCCGGATGGGCCGGCCGGGCCAATTGCCCGCGGTCCTGGCGGGCTGGTCACACCCCGGGGGGGGAGGCGGAGTGCGACGTTGCTGAGTGACTTCAGCGGCAGGTTGGCATCAAAGGCCCAGCAATGAGCAACGCCAGCCACGCGATTCGCCGCCAGCTGTCGTGCCGGTGCTGTCGCGATACCGCTTCAGTCGAGGAATTGTCCTTGTCGGAGCTGCAAGTGCTCGAGAGTCCGTCGGAGCGGATGTGGACAGTACGCCCGTCGGTGAGTCCTTTCCGACGATGGTTCTGTTCCCTGACAACATGTCACACCTCCTTGTGTGATGACTTCGAGAAGCACGGTTCAGAAGTTACCGCGGTGGTTCGGGTCCGACAAACGAATTATTGCGAAGTGACGCTTGAGCTGATTGCATCTGCCCCGAAGGTGTCGATCACCCATTTGCGCAGTGCAACAATGTCCGCATCCTGCTCATCTTCGGGCCGGTGAATGAAGTAGTAACGATCGCCTGTGACCAGTTCACCATCCAGAATGCGGACCAGCGCGCCGCTGCGAAACCATGCGTTGCTGAGTGGCACCGGCACCAGTGCAATCCCCAGTCCGCGCTCGGCCGCACGTGCGACCGCGTACATGCTGTCCAGATAGATCGTGCGCGCGTCATCGGCATGCACCAGACCTTCCGCGGCCATCCAGTCCTGCCATGCGTGGGGTCTGGACTTGTGCACGAGCAGTGTCTCGCGACGCAGGGCTTCCGGGCCCAGGGGTGCACAACGCTCGGCCAGGGCTGACGAACAGGCCGGCACCAGGCGCAGCTGAAACAGTTCGAACGCACAGGTATCGTCCGGTGGCGTGGACAGCAACGGTATCGCGGCATCGGCAGATGTCAGCTGAACTGATTCGCGGATGTCGTTGTCGTCCAGATGCAGGTCCAGCGACATGTCCTGATGCGGAAACCGATCCAACAGCGGAATGAACAGTTCGCTGGCAAAGAAGGGCAGCAGACTCAGACGAAGTACGCGGCGTCGCGCGGTTCCGGTGAAACCTGCGGTGGCCCGTTCCAGTTCGCGAAGCAGCGGGTCTACGCGCCTGAACAGCTGCGAACCGGCCGCTGTCAGCGCAACCGCGCGGGTGCGGCGTTCGAAAAGCATTGTGCCCAGCTGCTCTTCCAGCGCCTTAATCTGGTGGCTCACGGCGGACGGAGTGATGTAAAGCTGCTCGGCCGCCGCCTTGAAACTCAGCTGCCGGGCCGCGAGGCAGAACACTGCCAGTCCACGTGTCGTGTTCAGACGCATGATTGTGAAAGGACCGTTCCATGGCGATGCGTGTTCACGCACCGTTCCATCTTTCCCTGACAGAGCAAGAAGTGTGCCTGAAGCGCGTTACCGTGCCGTTACGTATGCGCACGCGCCGTTGCTGCCGCCCGCACATGACGGACCATGACGATTACAGTTGCGGCGGTGCCGGATTGCTGTGCATCCGCTGACACCGTTGCACCGGAAAAGAGCGGCCGGGGACTTGCGTCCCCGGCCATTTTGCCGACGCCATAACGGGAGAGGTTGGGGGGGAGGGGAGCCCTCAGTCGTTGAAGTCGTCGAGCAGAATCAATCCGAAGGGCGGGACGCCGCCTTCGCTTTCGCGTGCCGCAGCGGTGTAGATGCCGCCATCCAGCACGGAAATGGTCACGGGGCCGATGGCCGCCGTTGCCGTGTCGGCAATGGCAACCGTGACTTCGTAGTTGCCGCCGGCCAGACTGACGTAGCCGGTTTCGTCGAGGAAGTCCACGCCTGCGAAAGTCGGTGCCACCGTTGAAATGTCGGTGCCGACGTCGCCGAGTACATAGATATCGACAAGCTCGGCCAGAGGTGAAAGGTGAATCAGGCGCACCCGACTCTCGGTTGCGATGCGGCGGTTGTCGTCAACCAGCACGTAGGGCGCAAGTTCGGCCAGAGTGCCTGCCGCATACACGGAGTACTGGACGCCGGCTTCCACCGTCAGATCCACGTCGATGACGGACACGCCGGGGTTGTCTGCCGGTGTGACAACAACGTTATAGGTGCCTGCCGGCAGCGGAATGTAATCGGAAAACGCCGTGAACGGCACGTCCTCAAGCACCAGTGCATCGTCCACATAGACGTTGACCGGCGGGGCTTCCGAAGAAGCGTGGATCACGCGCACTTCGGCGGGGGTATCCACATCGAGAATCGGAAAGCTGCCCACGCCGTCGGAGACGAGCAGGCTGACGGGCGCGCCCTGCGGACCAGTGTTCTCCACTGCAACGACCAGCAGGCCGGCGCCGGCCGGAAGTTCCACTTCACCGGAATCGAATACCACAGGCGTCGTGGTACCTGCGGGTGTCACGCGAATGCGATACACGCCGGCAGCCACATCGACGGGACCCAGATCTTCGCCGAAGCCGAAGGAGCCGAGCACCGTTTCGCTGCTGAGTTCCGTGTCCGGTGCCGTCACGTGCACGTCCACTTCCATGACCTGCGGCGCAGCGTGTACCACCTGCACACGCACCTGGCCGGCCGGAATTTCGGTTCTGGGCTCCGCCAGGACCAGCGCGCCAATCGGCAGCGGCGATCCGGGGCTGACCTGTCCCAGTGCAACCACGCTGTATACAGTGTCCGATTCCAGCGTCAGGTCCACTGGACCGATCACGGTCACTTCTCCGCCGGGTACGATGCCATCCACGCGCACATTGACGGTGCCAGGCTGCAGGGTCAGCAGGCTCGTGGCCTCGCCGAAAGCCAGATCGCCGGCCAGCACGGACGTCGCGCCGGCGACATTGACGTTCGGGGCATCGGGCACTGCGTGCACGAAGCGCACCACGGGCAGTTCCGGCTCAGGCAGCGGCGGGGGGGGAGGCGTAGGCGACGAACTCGAGCTGGAGCAGCCCGCCGCAAGCATCGCCACGGCAACCAGCACGGCTGGTGTCATCGCGAATCTGTTCATGTTCATAATCTCCGTTCGGTGAGAGAGAGTAAGGGGGACTCAGAGACGTATTCGCCGGGGCTCACCAATCGGATTCACTTTGGGCCTTATAATCGTGATCAGGCCCTGCCGCGCGGTACGCAGAGGGTGACAGGT
This sequence comes from Gammaproteobacteria bacterium, assembly GCA_050485685.1. Classification (GTDB taxonomy): domain Bacteria; phylum Pseudomonadota; class Gammaproteobacteria; order Steroidobacterales; family Rariloculaceae; genus JBJHBP01. The sequence goes on along the minus strand of JBJHBW010000001.1, from coordinate 305,586 downwards.
GCAGGAATCTGTCTTTGTTCGCATAGCGCGGGGGGAAGACGCCGCGGTTCGGGAGTGCATGACCCTGTACGGCGGCCTCGTATGGTCGCTTGCGCGTCGTTTCAGCGAATCGGCGGCCGATGCCGAAGACGCAGTGCAGGACATCTTTCTCGACCTCTGGAAGTCGGCGCACCGGTTCGACGCCGCAGCGGGCACTGAAGCGGCTTTCGTTTCAACGATTGCGCGCCGGCGTCTGATCGATCGCATGCGCAGCAGTGCCAGACGTCCCGGCACCGAACCGCTGAATGAGGAACACGCTGAGCAGATCGAGGGGGCGGGCAGTTCAGAGGGCGAGATCGCTGCCGATTTCGGTGTGGCCCGCCGGGCGCTGGAGCAGCTGGACACCGATCAGCGTGATCTGCTGCTGATGGGCGTGGTGGAGGGCATGTCGCATTCGGAAATCGCGCTCGCGACCGGCAAGCCGCTGGGCACGGTCAAGACCCAGATGCGGCGAGGGCTGAGCAGAATCCGGCGCATGGTGGAGGAAGCAGAGCCGGGCTGACGCGACGCTTTGGCAGTGCGATCCGGGCGGCAGGGGTCGCATGGCCGGGTTGCTGCAGGCGAGCGCGGTTCAGTGCTCGGCCGGCAGTGGTGATGCCAGCAGCTGCGTGCCGGTCGCGACCACGTCGCGCAGGCTGGGAGCGTAGCCGTCAGCGCCTATGCGCTGCCACAGGTCCGGCACCGAGTCGAACACGAGTCCACCGACCATCACCCGGGTGCCCGGTGCCGACCGCTTCAGCACCTCGATCGCACGCGCGGCATCATTCAGATGCGTCTCCAGCATCGCACCCAGTACCACCAGATCGATGCTGAACATGTTCACCGCCCTGGCCAGTTGTTCCGCCGGCAGGCTGGCGCCGAGAAATATTGCACGGTAACCGGAGAGGCGGAACAGTTCGGTGGCCAGGCGCAACGCGATATCGTGACTGTTGCCGGCGACCGATGCTGCCAGCACCGAATGCCTGCGGTGCGTGCTGACCCTGCACTGGTGGGATATCACACCGATCAGATGGCGTGTGGTTTCCGTGACCAGGTGTTCCTCGGCGATAGTGATGTCGCCGGTGTGCCACAGGTGTCCGATTTCCTTTTCGGCCGGAATCAGCACGTCGAGAAAAATCTGCTCGGCACTGAACTGTTCCAGGCCCTCCAGCACCAGACCCGCGGCCTGCTCGGGATTACCCGACAGGCAGGCTTCCAGATACTCGAGCGCCAGCCGGTCACTGGGCACTTTCGGGTCCAGGGCGCTGGTCTCGGGCTCGTCTTCGCGCTGAAGCTCGGCAATGGCAGCTTCCACCGGTGCCAGCGCAACCGGCAGCAGATTGGCCGGGAATTCATCGGACAGCGCATCGTGCAGACTGGTCAGGGCCAGTCCCAGATCACTGGTGTCGGCGCCGCGGGAGGACATGGCACGACGCAGCCACTGCACGCGCCGGGCAAACAGTGCAGGCTCCCGGACGCGCACCGCCGCGGCCAGTTCCAGCACCCGCTGCTGAAAATAGGCCCGCCATTCCGGTGCCGGGCTCTGCATGATGTCGCCATTGTTACTGCGTGCGCGGTGCCGCTGCAGCGCAGCACAGGCCGCCGCTGCGTAGCCGTTGGCACTTGCTTCCAGCATTTCAGCCGCCAGTGGATTCATCGCGGTCATCCGACAGCTACCTCAGCGTCATGTCCGGGCTCCGTGATCCTTGTCGGACATCCCGCTTCGGGGGTGCCCACTCGCAGGCCGAAGTATGATCGTCAGCCTTGCTCAGCATTTCGACGGTGAATCGAAATCGGATTCGCCGTCTGGTTCATGATCGGTGTGCCGGTCGGCTACTCTACCTCAATTCTGACAATGCGGGAGACGTTGCCGATGCGGGTATATGAGATCTGTCAGGGCAAAACCGGCCCTCAGGCACTGCGTATGGTGAACCGGGAGGAGCCCGAACCCGGCGCTGGCCAGGTGCTGGTGCGCATGCGCGCAGCCTCGCTGAATTTTCGCGATCTGGCGATTCTCAACGGCAAGTACATTGGCGGGCCCCTGCAACGCGACACGGTGCCGCTGTCCGATGGCGCCGGCGAGGTGGTCGCGGTCGGTGCCGGTGTTGAGTCCCTGCGCGTCGGCGATCGCGTCGTGGCGACTTTCACGCAGGGACGCCGCGACGAAGCGCTGGGTTCACCGCTGGATGGCGTGCTGCGCGAGTACGCGGTATTCGATGCCGACGGCGTGCTGCCTTTTCCGGCGCATCTGGACTATGAGACGGCTGCGACCCTGCCGTGTGCCGGTGTCACGGCCTGGAATGCGCTTTTCGAGGGCAAGCCGCTGCGCCCGGGTGAGACCGTGCTGACGCTGGGGACCGGCGGGGTATCCATTTACGCGCTGCAGCTGGCCAGACTCGCAGGCGCGCGCGTCATCATCACGTCTTCCAGCGATGAAAAACTCGCGCGTGCAACGCAACTGGGAGCCGGCGAGACCATCAATTACCGGCGTGTGCCGGACTGGGAGGCCGAGGTGCTGCGCATGACCGGCGGAGCCGGCGTTGATCATCTGATCGAGACAGCCGCACCCGCTACGTTGCCGCGCTCATATCAGGCAGTGGCCCGGCATGGCGAGATTGCTCTGATCGGGGTCCTGACCCGGCCGGACGGTGACCCGACGCCTTACCCGATCATGATCAAACGTGCCACGTTACGCGGGATATTCGTCGGCGGCAGGGAACACCTGGAGGCGCTGATCCGGGCGGTGGCGGTGAATGAAATGGTGCCCGTCGTGGACCGGGTGTTCGATTTTGAGGCGGCGCCGGAAGCGTATGCCTGCCTGAAGTCAGCGCGGCACTTCGGCAAGGTCGTGGTGAGGATATGAGTCCGCTGACGATTGTTCCTGACTCGGCTGCAGGCGCTACAATGGCCGCCGACCTGCAGCCGCGCACAATTTCAAGGAGAGCATAATGGATCTGGGCCACGGTCTCGGCCACCTTACCTACTCCACGCTGGTTCATCCGGGCGACACCTGGCCTGATATGTGGAAGAGCCTGAATCGCTATGTGCCGGCAGTGAAGGCGCGTGTCGCGCCTGATCAGCCTTTCGGTGTGTCGCTGCGATTGTCTGCGGCGTCCGCCCGGACACTGACCGCGGATGCCGGGGAGCGCCGCCGGCTGAAGGCATTCCTGGACGACAATGACATGTACCTCTATACGGTCAACGCATTCCCGTACGGCCCTTTCAAGAATCAGGTCGTGATGGAACAGGTGTATGAGCCTGACTGGCGCAGTGATGAACGCGCCGAGTACACAATGCAGGTGGCGGACATTCTCGCCGAAGTCGGCGGCGATCACGTCAATCCGTCGATTCAAAGTCCACCGCTGGGTTTCAAGCCGCGTGTCACCGGTCCGGATGTGGTCGAAGCCTACACCCGTCAGGTCACTCGTGTGGTGGCGCACCTTGTGAAGCTGCAGCAGCGCACAGGACGAACCGTGACGCTGGCGCTGGAACCGGAACCGGCCTGTTTTCTGGAGACCACGGATGAGGCAATAGACTATTTCCAGAACCATCTGTATGCCTCGGATGCCGTCGCTTCGCTGGCGAAGCAGACGGGCCTTGCACCAGGTGCCGCCGAACAGGCACTGCGCACCCACCTCGGCATGGTCTATGACATCTGTCACCAGGCCGTGGAGTACGAGGACATCAGCACCAGTCTCAAGAAGCTGGCCGATGCCGGCGTTCCGGTGATCAAGCTGCAGGAGGCCGCGGCGGTGCGGGTGCCGGAGGTGACACAGGACATCGTCGATGCGATGCGGCCTTACGCCGATACCGTGTACCTGACCCAGACCGTGGAGAAACGCAACGGGCAGTTCACGCATTATCTGAATCTCTCCGATGCTTTCGAAGCCTGGGACCGGGATCCGGGTCCCCGTGAGTGGCGCACGCACTTTCATGTGCCGGTCTTTCTCGATGACCTGGGCGCGTTCAGGACCACCCGGTTCGCAATCGAGGATGCCCTGGCATTTCACCGCAAGCACAAGCTGTCTCCGCATCTGGAGATAGAAACCTACACCTGGGACGTACTCCCCGATCACCTCAAGACCGGCGATATCGTCGACTACGTGGTTCGCGAGATCGACTGGGTGCGTGATCAGTTACTCAAGCCATGACCTGAAGCATCAGGAAGGCGAAGGAGCGTACATGAGAGTCGGATTTGCGGGCCTCGGCCGTATGGGGCAGGCCATGGCCGGACGCGTGCTGGCTGCAGGACACGATCTGGTCGTATACAACCGGACGCGATCGAAGGCCGCTGAACTGGAAAAGAACGGCGCGCGGGTCGCGGATGATGTGGCCGGGGCCTGTCGCGACCGCGAGGTCGTGCTGACCATGCTGGCCGATGACGAATCGCTGGAAGCATTGACCACGCAGTCCGGAGGCATCATTGAATCGTTGCCTGCGGGGGCTGTTCACGTGCCCATGGGCACGCACGGTGTGACCATACTCGATCAGCTGGCGAAGCTTCACGATGAAGCCGGGCAGGTGCTGGTGGCGGCACCGGTGCTGGGGCGTCCGGAAGCTGCGGCGGCCGGCCAGCTCGGGATCGTGCCGGCGGGGCCGCGCGACACCGTCGCCAGACTGGAGCCGCTGTTTCTGGATATAGGCCGGCGCACTTTCGACGGAGGCACCAATCCGGCGGGCGCCGCGGCAGTGAAGCTGGCGAACAATATGGTGCTGGGCTGTGCGATAGAGGCCATGGGTGAAGGGTTCGCTCTGACACGAAAGTTCGGGGTGGATCCGAAGTCGTTCTACGAGGTGATGACCGAAGGCCTTTTCTCGGCGCCGGCCTACAAGGTGTATGGCGCCATCATCGCGAACCAGACCTATGATCAGGTGGGCTTCACGACCGCGCTGGGGCTGAAGGACACGCGATTGATGCTCGCTGCCGGTGAGGTGGCGAGCGTGCCCCTGCCCAGTCTCAGTGTCTATCGGGATCGATTGCTGGGCGCAATCGCTCACGGCGAAGGAGAACTCGACTGGGCGGTGGTGGCTCGAGACCAGGCGCGCGCCAGTGGCCTGGATTCCTGATTTCCGTCTTGGTGCCCTGGCGGGCGTGTGCATGGTGCTGGCCCTGCCGGCAATGGGCGTGCATGCACAGCCCCAGACCAGCTTCGACCAGGTCAGGCTGAATGTCTTCGAGCTTTCTGAGGGTTTTCATGTCCTGAGTGCGCCAGTCGGCGTCATCGCCGGCAACGTGCTGGTCTCTACCGGAGAGCAGGGCACGCTGATCGTCGACAGCCAGCTGGTGCCGCTGGCTGGGGCACTGAACGACAGCATCCGTGAGATCGGTGGCGGCAGTGTAACGTTTGCAATCAACACCCACTGGCACTTCGATCATGCCGATGGCAATCAGGTGCTGGGGCCGGCCGGTACGTGGATCATCGCGCACGAGAATGCACGGCGCATGATGACGCAGGACAACGAGATCAATCTCGTCAATTTGCGTATCGAGCAGCCCGCCTATCCTCCGTCCGCGCTCCCGGTGATCGGCTTCGATGACGCCATGCACCTGCACTTCAACGGCGAACGCATAGACCTGCTCCACTTCGGGCCGGCGCATACCGACAGCGATATTGCGGTCTTTTTCCGTGGCCGCAATGCCGTGCACATGGGCGACGTGTTCAATAACGATGGCTATCCGTTCATAGACGCTGACAATGGCGGCAGCCTGAATGGCGTGATCCGTTTCTGCGAGGCCGTGCTGGAGCGCTCTGACATGGCCACTATCGTCGTGCCGGGTCACGGCCCGGTAGCAGACCGTGCGACGCTGGTCGCGTACGTGGACATGCTGACGACGATACGCGACCGTATCGCGGCGCTGGTGGCCAGCGGTGCCAGTCTGCAGCAGGTGGTGGCGGCACGCCCGACAGCGGAATGGGACGACAGGCGCGGTAATCCTTCCATGTTCATCGATCGCGCGTATCACAGCCTCGTTCGTGAGGCGGCGCGATGAAGCCTCCTGCCCGCACGAGGCATGATGCGCTGAACCACGGTCACGGTCACGGTCACGGTTACGGTCCGCGCAACATGCGTGTGCTGCTGACGCTGACGTCGCCGGTCGTTCTACTGCTGTTGACGGTCGTATTCGCGGTCGTTTCAGGGTGCCGGAGTCAGCATGCTGCCGCCGGCAACCAGGAACCGCAGTGGTACGACTATGAAGTCGTCAATGTCTTTCCCCACGATCCGCGCGCCTTCACCCAGGGTCTGCTTTTTCGTGACGGCTATTTCTACGAAAGCACCGGCCTTTATGGCGAATCCGACCTCAGGCGGGTCCGGCCGGAGACCGGCGAAGTTCTGCAGCTGCGAAGTCTGCCGCCTCGCTTCTTCGGCGAGGGACTGACCGATTTCGGTAACCGCCTCATACAGGTGACCTGGCGGGAGAATACCGGCATGGTCTATGACATCGATACGTTCTCGCTGCTGGGTACGTTCAGTTATCCGGGTGAGGGTTGGGGACTGGCCAACGACGGCACGCATCTGATCATGAGTGACGGTACACCCGAGTTGCGCTTTCTCGATCCGTATACATTCGAAGAGCAGCATCGTGTGACCGTTACCCAGGCCGGTGAACCGGTAGAGAACATCAACGAGCTGGCCATGATCGACGGCCGGATCTACGCCAACATCTGGCTGATAGACGAAATCGTGATCATCGATCCGCACACCGGCCACGTGACGGGCAGGGCGGATATGCGAGGCCTGCTGCCGCCTCGGGAACGAGAGCTTGTGGATGTGCTCAACGGCATCGCGCATGACGCCGAACAGGACCGGCTGTTCGTGACCGGAAAACTGTGGCCGCAGCTGTTCGAGATCAGGCTGGTGCCCCGGCCGTGACCCGACCTTCCCTGGCTGCCCTGTGCCCATGCCGTCACAGGCTCAGGGGGCTGGTGCGCACCGAACTTTCCTGGGCTACAATCATTTGGCCTTTACAACCGTTCTAGCGAGTCAACGGGCATTCTGCCCCTACCTCCTAATCGGTTTTGTCACCTCAGGAGGATACAAATGGGCAGAAAGCTTTACGTCGGCAACTTGCCGTACACCGTGACCGAAGAGAATCTGTCGGCCAAGTTTGCCGAGTATGGCACCGTCGAATCCGCCAAGCTGATTACCGACCGTGACACGGGCCGCAGCAAGGGTTTCGGATTTGTCGAAATGGCCACTGATGCGGAAGCACAGGCCGCGATCGATAGACTGAACGGTACCGATTACGATGGCCGGCCGATGACAGTCAACGAAGCCAAGCCTCAGCAGCGTCGCCCCGGCGGCGGTGGCGGTGGCGGCGGTGGCGGCCGTCGCGGTGGTGGTGGCGGCTACGGCGGTGGCGGTGGCGGCTACGGTGGTGGCGGCGGTCGCTGGTAACAGCTGCGCCGTGTGACATGACCTGAGAAGGATGGTGGTGATGGGTGGACTTGAACCACCGACCTGCGGGTTATGAATCCGCCGCTCTAACCAGCTGAGCTACATCACCACGGGGCCGCAATTATAGACCACCGGTCGACGGCCGTGTCCAAACATTCGCGATGACCCTGTCGAGCTGACAGAAGGCGGGCACCGGAGACTCCGGTGCCCGCTTTTTTTACGCCTCGGTTTGTTTCAGCCCTGTATCACACGGACCGCTGCCGGTGCCGAACCGGGCGTGGCCCGGTCAGGGCAGCGGATCCAGGCTGCGCAGATAAGCGATGATGGCATTGAGATCCTCATCCGTCATGCGCGCGTACATCGGATAGGCCATGAACGGCGTCATCTCTGATCCGTCGGGTCGTATGCCTTCCGTGATCGCGCGTTTGATCTGCTCGTCGGTCCAGTTGCCTATACCAAGCTGCGGGTGTGGCGTGATGTTGCGGGCCACGGCTGCCCAGTTGGCGTTGAAAGGTCGCGGAAAGACATTGCCGCCCAGGCCCTCGCGGCTCATGTCGTGCTGACCCTGCACCAGCGGTGTGTGGCAGTCGGTGCAATGTCCGACAGGGCCGGCGAGATACGCGCCATACGCGAGAATGTCGTCGCGTGGCACGTCCGGTACGCTGTCTATCGGCGGACCGTATTCCGGCGGCAGAGGAATGCGGAACTCGGTGCGTGGCACTTCGTTGTGAACGGGCGGTACGGTTCGCAGGTAAGCAACTATCGCCGCGAGATCGTTGTCGGATATGCCGCGATAGAAAGGAAACGCCATCGGCGGACCCAGGGTGCGGCCATCCGGATGGCGCCCTTCCCGAATCGCCAGTGCGATCTGCTCGTCGGTCCAGTTACCTATCCCGGTTTCCGGGTCCTGCGTGATGTTCGGCGCATAGGCGCGAAACTCCGGTTCCTCGATCACGTACGCACCGGCCAGATGCATGCCTTCCAGAAACGCGAACCGCCCGTCCGGATCGCGCGGTGTATGGCAGTTGCCGCAGGCGGCTACGCCATTAACCAGATAGTCGCCGCGTGCGACCAGTTCGTCATTCTGGGCAAATGTGCTGGTGGCTGTCGTCAAGAGCAGGGTGCCCACGGCGCAGGCCGCAAACCCCCTGAGCACGAAATGTCGTTGTTCGTTCACGTCTGCTCCCCGCCTTCTGATTGTTCTGTCGATGTCCGGTGCCGGCAGTCGCCTGCCGTGCCTTGCGCCCGATTATCGCAGCTTCAGGCTGCGAACGGCAGCATGCCATGGCATTGTGGCTGCCGTCGCGCTTGTACTCAGGGGCAGTAGTCGACATAGTCTCGCGTTGACCTGCCGGGCACCCTGCGTGCTGTACCGGCACGGCGCCTGTCACACTGGCTTGGACGGTAAACCCCGGGTTCATGCTGCCTGCCCTGTTAGCCCTGCTGGCCGGTTTCGCCGGACTGATCTTCAGCGCCGACCGCTTCGTGGACGGTGCTGCGGCGTTTGCGCGCCATCTGCGCATGGCGCCGCTGCTGATCGGCATCATCGTGATCGGTTTCGGAACGTCGGTGCCGGAGATGCTGGTGTCGGCACTGGCTGCGTCGCAGGGCAGCCCGGGCGTCGCGCTGGGCAACGCGTACGGCTCCAATATCATCAATATCGCCGTTGTGCTTGGCCTGAGCGCGCTGCTCGCCCCCGTGGTGCTGCGCTCGAAATTGCTGCGCAGGGAACTGCCGATCCTGGCGGCCGTGACGGCGCTGGCCGTACTGCTCATGCTGGACGGAATGCTGAGCCGGGTTGATGCCGTGGTGTTGCTGGCTGTGTTCGTGATGGTCATGAGCTACAGCGTGATCGATGCGCTGCGCCATCGTGATGACGCCCTGGGTGTGGACATGGGCAGGGAACTGGCGGCTCACCCGATGTCACTGAGGGCCTCCGTAGGATGGCTCGCCATCGGTCTGGTGCTGCTGCTGGTGAGTTCCCAGGTGCTGGTGTGGGGCGCGGTCACGCTCGCACTGCATCTGGGTGTTGATGATCTGGTGGTGGGCCTGACGGTTGTTGCGATCGGCACCTCACTGCCGGAACTGGCCTCGGCGGTCGCGGCGGCGCGCAAGGGAGAACCGGATCTGGCGGTCGGTAACGTGGTGGGTTCCAACCTGTTCAACACGCTGGTTGTCGTCGGGATCGCCGGACTGATTCAGCCCATGCAGATAGCGCCCGCGCTGTTGCACCGCGACATGCTGGTCATGGTGCTGCTCACCCTGTCGTTGTTCGTGATCGGGTTCGTGACAAAGCGGCCAGGCGTGATTACGAGGCCGGATGGCGCAGCGTTGCTCGCCGCTTACCTCGCCTATGTGGCCTGGCTGCTGTTGACGCTCAGCTGACCGAAGGGTCGGAGCGGGGCCGTTCACCCGGTCCCAGCGTGGGCTCGCGCCTGGTGCGGGTGGGTGGCGGCGTATCGGAGATCGTTGGTTCTCGTCGTGGCGGCGGCGAATCCTGTTGCTGAGCCGTGGCCGGCTTGCGTCCCGATCCTGGTGCTGCCGGCGTTGCGTCCGGCCTGCGCGCGGCAGGGCCGGCCTCAGGTTGCGACAATCCGGCTCCGGAGGCGGCGCCGGTGCGCATGAGTCTGGCCTGATCGGCGAGCAGCGCCGCCAGGCGGTCCAGCTTCTCGTTCATCTCGCGCAGCTCCTCATAGGTCTTGCGCGAGGAGCCGCGGATGCCTTCCACCATGAACGGAACCAGAAAGACCAGCACCAGCCAGACCAGCACGATAAGTGCGAGAACTAGCAGGAATGCTGATGGAACGCCTTCGAAAATCTGCATGATCCGGTCCCGGGTTACTTTGGGAAGTGTGCTCTATTCTGCCTGTGCAGGCCTCAACGGCAAGCGGCCTGCGCCAGATCCGGCCAGTCTCTGCGCTGACCGGGCAGTTCAGACGTTGAAGCGAAAGTGCACCACATCGCCTTCAGCCAGCACGTAATTGCGGCCTTCCAGCCTCAATTCGCCCGCCTTGCGCGCTTCCTGCTCACCGCCCAGCCGCAGGTAGGCTTCGTGCGCGATGACCTCGGCGCGTATGAAACCGCGCTGAAAGTCCGTGTGGATCTCGCCGGCGGCATCGTACGCGGTGGCATTGCTGCGCACCGCCCAGGCACGCACTTCCTTCGGGCCTGCAGTGTAGAACGTCTTCAGCCCCAGCAGTGTGTAGGCGGAGCGTATCACGCGGTTCAATCCCGGCTCTGTCAGGCCCAGTGCATCGAGAAACTCGGCACGGTCTTCCACGGCCAGTGCGGCCAGTTCCGCTTCCACGGCGGCCGAGACGACCACCACCTCGGCATCACGAGCGGCTGCGAGTTCGCGGACGCGATCCACCAGCGGATTGCCGCCGGCGGCGTCGTTCTCGGCCACGTTCGCCACATACATCATGGGCTTGGCTGTGATCAGGTGCAGCTCTTTCAGCAACGGGAGGCTGGCGCTGTCGACGTCCATGCCGCGAACAGGCTCGCCGCCCTCCAGCCGCGTCAGCACCTGACGCAGGAAATCGCGTCTGGCCACGGCTGATTTTTCATTGGTCTTGGCGTTACGCTCGGCCCGCTCCAGACTGCGCTGAACGGTTTCCAGATCAGCCAGCAAGAGTTCGGTCTCGATCGTATCGACATCGTCCACCGGATCGATGCGGCCGGACACATGTGTGACATCGTCGTCGCTGAAGCAGCGTACGACATGCGCGATTGCGTGAGTCTCACGTATGTGAGCGAGAAACTGGTTGCCCAGTCCCTCGCCCTTCGATGCGCCGCGCACCAGTCCGGCAATGTCCACGAACTCCACGATCGTGGGCACCACGCGAGCGGGCTTGACCAGCGCCGCAATCGCATCGAGTCCGGGATCCGGCACCGCTACCACACCCACGTTCGGGTCTATGGTGCAGAACGGATAGTTCTCGGCCGGAATGGCCGCTGCGGTCAGCGCATTGAACAGTGTGGACTTGCCGACATTGGGCAGTCCGACGATGCCGCATTTCAGATCCATCTGCTTTGCTCCGTGTGCGATCGCAGCAGTTCGCCTGCGATTGCGTCAGTCCGTGTCGGGCTCGGTCCCGGCGGGTTTGATTGCGTGTAACGTATTCTTTGCCTTCTCGGGACCGGACTCGATCAGCATGGGCATGGCGTCGACCGTATGGCGAATGACATCGAGTATCAGCTTTTCCTGCTCGGCATTTGCGCGACCGAGAACGTAACCGATGACCTGATCGCGTTGCCCGGGGCCCGGGTGCCCTATGCCCAGTCGCAATCGCCAGAACTGCTGGCCGATATGTTCGATCACACTGGCCATGCCGCGGTGACCGGCACCGCCGCCGCCGAATTTCAGCTTGACCCGCCCCGGAGGCAGGTCCAGTTCGTCATACGCAATCAGGATGCTTTCCGGTGCGATGCGGTAGAAATTCGCAAGGCTGCCCACGGCACGGCCACTGAGGTTCATGAACGTGCCCGGTTTCAGCAATCTGATGCGCCTGCCGGCCACCGTGATGTCGGCTGTCTCACCGAAGGCCTTGCGATCGCGCTCAAAGACCCCGCCGTGGGCGGAGGCCAGCGCGTCCACCAGCCAGAACCCGACGTTGTGGCGTGTCAGCTGATATTCCGGACCAGGATTTCCCAGGCCAACGACAAGCTCGATCCGATGTTCCATGCGGAGGTGACCGCACTGCGTGCGGTCAGCTCTCGTCCTTGTCCTCGGAGCGCGTTTCGGCGACGGTTGGCACCTCGGCTTCGGGCGCTTCCTCGCCTTCTTCCGCCTCTTCACGCCGCGGCGGGCTGATCGAGACGACAGGGTGATCCTGCTGATGGGCGAGCGCAACCAGAGTCACGCCTTCCGGCAGAGGAATGTCGGACAGGTGCAGGATCTGATTCAGTTCCAGCGCGGAGATGTCCAGTTCCAGATATTCCGGCAGGTAGCGCGGCAGGCAGGTGACTTCCACATCGGTCATCAGGTGTTCGATCACACCGCCCTGTTCCTTCACGCCCCTGGCGGTCGCTTCGCCGATGAAGTGGATGGGCACATGCAGTGTGATGTCCTCATCCTCGACGACCCGCTGGAAATCCAGGTGCAGCACCTGGGGCTTGTAAGGGTGCCGCTGCACTTCTTTCACGACGGCGGATTCGGATGTGGATCCGACCTTGATGGACAGGATGGTCGTGTAGAACGCCTCTTCCTGCATCTCACGCAGCAGCCGCATATGGTTCAGCGAAACATGCATGGGATCCTTGCCACCGCCATAGATGACGGCCGGTACACGGCCCTCACGGCGCAGCCTGCGATTGTTTGCCGAGCCCTGAAGCTCGCGCTTTTCGGCTTCCAAATTGAAACTGGTCACGGTGCATTCCTCCGGAAGGGCGCGGATGATACCAGCAGGGAACGACAGCGGCTAGTCGCTCCGGCGGCTGGCTGTTTTGTGAGGCCCCCGCGGGCCGGCGTGGCTGGTGGCGGTCAGTGGGGTACTGTGGCGTCAGTCCAGGTACTCAGTCCAGATAGAGGGAGCTGACAGATTCGGCATCGCTGATGCGGCGTATGGTCTCCGCCAGCAGCTCCGCCACGCTGAGCTGGCGGATCTTGGGGCAGGCGGTCGCCTCGGCATTGAGCGGGATCGTGTCAGTGACGACCAGTTCGTCCAGCACCGATTCCTGGATACGTTGTACGGCAGGGCCGGACAGTACCGGGTGGGTGATATAGGCCACTACCCGTACCGCACCTCGGTCCTTCAGGGCGCGTCCCGCCTGGCACAGCGTGCCGGCGGTATCCACCATGTCGTCGATCAGCACGCAGGTCTTGCCGCTGACTTCGCCGATCACGTTCATGACCTCGGCGGAGTTGGCCTGACGGCGGCGCTTGTCGATGATCGCCAGTTCCGCGTCGTCCAGGCGTTTGGCCAGCGCGCGGGCGCGTTCAGCGCCTCCCACATCAGGTGACACGACGACCATGTCGTCATACTTCTGTTTCCACGCGTCGCCGAGCAGTACCGGTGACGCATAGATGTTGTCCACCGGGATGTCGAAGAATCCCTGGATCTGGTCGGCGTGTACGTCAACGGTGATCACGCGGTCTATGCCGGATGTCGTGATCATATTGGCGACCAGCTTGGCCGTGATCGGCACTCGTGCCGCGCGCGGGCGACGGTCCTGGCGGCTGTATCCCAGATACGGGATCAGCGCGGTGACGCGACTCGCGGACGCGCGCTGGCAGGCATCGGCCATGACCAGCAGCTCCATCAGCGTGTCGTTGACGGGCGGGCAGGTGGGCTGGACCAGGAATACCTCGTGTCCGCGGATATTTTCCATGATCTCCACGGCCACCTCGCCATCGCTGAAACGGCCGACAGTGATCTTGCCCACCGGCATGCTGAGGTGCCAGGCAATGTCCCTGGCCAGTGCCGGGTGTGCATTACCGGAAAATAGCGTGATCTGGCCCGGATCCAAGCTGCTCTCTCCAAATATCATTGTTTGCGTGCAAAGGCATGCGGACGTGCATCAGGCTGCAGCCGCGCAGCGCGGAAGTTGGCTGGGGTGGCAGGATTCGAACCTGCGCATCACGGGATCAAAACCCGTTGCCTTACCACTTGGCTACACCCCAAAAGTCCTGTGTCTGCCCGATTCAATACACCGTTGTGCGTTTACCGGCAGGTTCCTGCGTGACGGTGAATTCGATCGGAACGGTCATGTTCCCGGCTTCCTGCGCGGGCGTATTGTGCTGGCGCCGTGCCGCTCAGTTCAAGCCGGCAGAGCCGGCCACCGTCTGCGCGGAGAAACTGTCCACCGTGACGCGCAGCGACAGATCGTCATGGGTCATGTCTATGCGCCGCGGCAGCAGCAGCCCTTCACGCAACTGCCAGGCAGGATATTCCACACGCCACAGCCGCTGCTCCAGGGCGCCGATCGTGCGCGCCGGGCCCGGTTCGCTGCGCGCCTGCCATTCCGGATCCGGTCGTCCGGTCAGCCATGCGCCCAGGCTGGTGACCGGTACCCACCAGCCCAGCAGGGCTGACAGTTCGATTTCCGGATCACCAAGCTCCCAGGTGTCGCCGCGGGCGGTAACCGTCAGTGCGTCAGCAGTGCCGGTGACATGCAGCACGCTGGCGCCGAAAGGGCCGCGTACCGTCAGAGTGATGTTCTCGTTGACCGCATGCCAGAGAAAACTGCCCTGAAAACCGCCATCCGGGCTGCTGACCGCGAGACGTCCGCGCATTTCCCAGGCAGGCAGGGAGGCCAGACGCGCCTGCCTCTCCGCCAGTGTCAGGCCATCGCCTTCGTCCGCCAGATGTGCGCAGCCGCCTGCCAGCAGCGCCACGAACACCGCTGCTGTCGCGCCGCTTCGTTTCATCGCAGCAGCCGGCGGCTCACGTCGTTCAGGTGCGGGCTTTCCGGATCGCGTTCGAAGGCTGTCTCGAACAGCATGCGCGCCTGATCACGGTTGCCCAATGCCCAGTGCACTTCGATCAGATGCGCTGCGATTTCCGAATCGTCCTCGAGTCGGTAGGCGCGTTCCAGGTAGGACAGGGCTGACTCGGCGTCGCCGAGCCGGAACAGCACCCAGCCCATGCTGTCGATGATCGCGGGGTTGTCCGGGTCCATGGCCAGCGCCTGCTGAATGTAGCCACGTGCCTCGGTGTGACGGTTCATGCCGTCGGTGAGTACATAGCCCAGTGCATTCAGGTAGGCGGGGTTGTTCGGCTGTTCATCCACCAGTTGTCGAAGCAGATTGACTGCGCGCCTGGCGCGTCGCTGGCGTTCGTAGACCAGAGCCATGGAATAGCGCAATGAGGGATCGCCCGGATAAAGCGCGAGACCCTCGTTGAGCACGGATTCGGCTTCGTCCAGCGAGCGCCTGTCCAGTGCGTCGTGCGCGATGATGACGAACATTCGCGCGTGCAGACCGTGCAGTGTTTCGTCGTCGGGATTCGCGTCCACCGCGTCGCTGATCAGGCGCATCGCTTCGTCCGCCCGATCCATCTGCAGCAGGATCTGGCCACGCGCGATCAGCAGTTCGGCATGGAAATTCGGGTTCGCATTGCCGAATTCCTGAAGGTGCCTGAGCGCGCCTTCGCTGTCGTTCATTTCCTCCAGCAGAACCCGCGCGGTACGCAGTTGCGCTTCCACGACGTGATTGCCCGAGGTCACGCGCTGAAAGGCGCGTGTCGCGGCCAGAAAACGCCCTTCGGTTTCTGCGATGCGACCCAGGTAATAGAACGCCTCGTCACGATAGCGCGGGTCGTTGCGAAGGTCGTTGAAGTGCCTTTCGGCGGTATCCAGTTCGTTCTGGGTCAGCGCCAGATAGGCGAGCGCACGGACCGCCTCGGGCAGACCGGGATCATCGCGCAGGATGCGGTCGAGACTGGTTCGCGCCTCGTCCGGGCGTCCGGCCGAGATCAGCAGTTCGGCGTGCTGCAGCCGCGTTTCCAGATCGTCGTGCTGGCTGGCCATGCGGTCGGCAATCTGCAGGCTTTCTTCCGTACGCCCGGAAACCAGCAGGGTGCGCGCATACAGCAGCTGAGCATCGACGCGATTCGGTGCCAGTTCCGCAGCTGTTGCAGCATTCGTCAGCGCCAGATTGAAATTGCCGGAACGCAGTGCAAAGCGTGCCAGGCCATAGTGACCCTCCATGGTGCCGGGGAAGCGCTGCAGCAATGACGTCAGCACCTGCACCGCTGTCGCCGCATCGGTTTCCGTCTCCAGCGCATCGACGATCAGGGCCATCCCGATGCCTGGGTCGCCCAGGCCCTCGATCAGCCTGGTGAACTCAGCGGCAGCAAGGTCGGCACGACCGGTGCGGGCTTCGAGCACGCCGCCGAAATAGTGGATGCGCTCGTCGTCAGGGCCGAGCGCACGCCATCGCGTCAGCGCCTGCCGGCTGGCGTCTGTCATGCCGAGTTCGTGTGCCATGCGCGCTGCGCGCTCGGCGACGGCCGGATCATCGGATACCAGCGCGGCGGCGACATAGTGATCGGTGGCACGTTCCAGCTGCTGACGCTCGATGGCGATGTCTCCCAGCAGTACATGGGAGTCGAACGCGATGCGTCGATCAGCGCTGTCCTGTGACGGCATGGTCGCGCATCCGCCTATCGTCGATACGATCAGCAGAAGCAGCAGTCGTCGCATGGATGCGGAAAAGGGGCTCTTCAACTGGGCTCCCCGAATTCTTTCTGTACTGTCCGTCAGCGGCCGTGCTTTACGGGCGTCTGTCCTGCGGCATGGTTCCCGGGGCCGGCATAAGCCGGACCCGACCTGCCCCTGCGACCGTCATTCCGGTCGCCGCGAACACTATACCTCAGGCGCTTCTTGTGGATGCTGCACGATTCCCCGACAATTTCCGCCCGCTTCATGCGCAGGACCCGCGGCCGCAGCGTGGCAGGCCGCCTCACCCGTACACGGATCTCACGTGAAAGACTCGATTCGCAACCGGCTCGCGGTCATGGCCGACAGACATGAGGAGATCGCGCGTCTGCTCAGCGATCCCGATGTGATTGCCGATCAGGACCGCTTTCGTGAACTGTCGCGCGAATATGCCCGTCTTGAAGCGCTGGCGCAGGACTATGCGGCGTGGTGCCGTCTTGAGTCCGACGTCGCCGCGGCTGCGGAACTCAGTGCCGGCGACGATCCGGAGATGCAGGCGCTGGGCGAAGAGGAGCTTGAGACGCTTGAAGCACGTCGCGAGGAACTGGAGCAAAGGCTGGCGCTGCACCTGGTGCCGCACGACCCGGACGATGACGCCAACCTGTTTCTGGAAATACGCGCCGGCACCGGCGGTGATGAAGCGGCCCTGTTTGCCGGTGATCTGTTTCGCATGTACAGCCGCTTTGCCGAGCAGCAGGGCTGGCGGGTTGAAGTGCTGAGCGCCAGCGAGGGTGAGCATGGCGGATACAAGGAGATCATTTCCCGAGTGGTCGGTGCGGGCGCCTATGCGCAGCTGAAGTTCGAGTCCGGTGCGCACCGCGTCCAGCGGGTGCCGGCGACGGAAGCACAGGGGCGTATTCATACATCGGCCTGTACGGTGGCCGTGCTGCCGGAGCCGGATGAAATGGAAGAGATTGCGATCAATCCGGCGGAACTGCGCGTGGACACCTACCGCGCCTCCGGCGCGGGCGGCCAGCACGTCAACAAGACGGACTCGGCAATACGCATCACGCATCTGCCTTCCGGCATCGTCGTCGAATGTCAGGATGAACGCTCCCAGCACAAGAACCGCGCACGTGCGATGACGCTGCTGGCCGCCAGACTGCGGGAACGCGAGGTCACACGGCGCGAAACCGAGACCGCCGAGAAGCGACGCAGTCTGGTCGGCAGTGGCGACCGATCCGAGCGCATACGCACCTATAACTATCCTCAGAAGCGTGTCACCGACCATCGCATCAACCTGACGCTGTACAAGCTGGATGACATTCTGGAGGGCAATCTGGAACCGGTGATCGGTCCGCTGCGTCATGAACATCAGGCCGAACTGCTGGCAGCGGCCGGCGCCGACGCCTGATCATGTCGCAGAGCGGATCTCCGCGCAGCGGTAAGTTCGGCGCGGGGGTTGACCCGGCGCGCAGCGGCGGTACGGTGGGCGCACTGCTCGCGCAGGGCAGGCAACAGCTACAGGCGGCCGGAAACGGTGAACGACTCGATGCGGACCTGCTTCTGGTCCATGCGACCGGCTGGCCACGCAGTACCATCCTGGCCTTTCCGGAACGTGAAGTGGCGGCAGCGGCGGCACGGCAGTACCTGAACCTGATCGCCCGGCGCGCGGCCGGCGAACCGTTCGCACTGATCACCGGCCGCCGCGAATTCTATGGTCTGCCGCTCGCAGTCACGCCGGATACGCTGGTACCCAGGCCCGAAACCGAACTCCTGGTCGACCTGGCGCTGGCCGCGCTACCCGCCGATCGCCGCACCCGCGTGCTCGATCTTGGCACCGGCAGCGGCGCGATCGCACTGGCGATACGTCATGCCCGCCCGCTGGCCGACGTCACCGCGGTGGATGTCAGCAACGAGGCTCTGGCCGTCGCGATACGAAACGCCGAAGCCCTGACCCTGCCGGTCCGCTTCCTGCACTCACGCTGGTTCGCTACCCTGGGTGATGCGCGCTACGACGTGATCTGCAGCAATCCTCCTTACGTGCATGGCGACGATCCGGCACTGGATCAGCAACTGAGATTCGAACCGCGCCAGGCACTGGCCGCAGGCCCCGAAGGTCTGGATGCCATCCGCGAGATATTTGCCCAGGCACCCGCCCACATGTGGCCGCACTCCCTGTTGCTGATAGAGCACGGCAGCACGCAGCGCGAAGACGTTGCGAACCTTGCCGCCGAAGCCGGCCTGCGCGCAGACGCCGTCCACCCCGACCTTGCCGGCCACGACCGCGTCACCGTGTTGTCCCTGCAGTCCTGATCAGGACCCACCATCCATGTCGCTGCCAGGCGGAGTGTGCCATGGCCTCTGCGGCACGGCCGCCCTACAGCGTCAGATTCAACCGCTCGATCAGCGCGCCGGGCAGTCGCATCGAATCGGTGCTGCGTGCGCCATAGGTGGAAGGACTCGCCAGCCATTCTGTTTCCTGCGTCAGCCCGAGCAGGTGAGGGCCGAGCATGCGCAGCAGCGAGTCATCGAAACGCATGACATTCAGCGGGGCGATGACACGGCCGTTCTCAACGACGAAGCAGGCGAAGCGGGTGATGCCGGTAATGCGGCACGCGTCGCGGTCGGAATAGTTCAGATACCACAGGTTGTTGATCCACAGACCGTCGTCCAGTGCGGCAGCCACATCATCAAGCGCGAGTTCACCAGGTTGCAGGGACAGGGACTCCGGACTCTCGCGCCCGTCAGCCCCATTCGCCGCAAGGCCGAACTCCCTGGCTGAGCGTGCCGACACCATGCAGTCGCGATATTTTCCGCCGTCGATCAGCGTCACCGTGGCCGGTCGGATGAAACCGGCGTCGTCGAAATCCGGCGCCAGCCCGCGTGCCGTGTCTTCGTGCAGCGTGACGGCTGCGGACAACGTCTGCTGTCCGTCGATCAGCCGCAGCAGCGGCGTCTGTCGTGTGCAATGGGCGCGGGCACTGAAGGCATCCCAGGACAGCAGTTCGGCGATCTCCTTCAGGGCTGCCGGTGCCAGATAGGTGCGGTACGCGCCCGGCGAGATGGTTCGCGCAGGGCGTTGCAGCAGTTCCAGTTCGCGCCGTGCCGCATCCAGCGTAGCGGCGAAAGCCTCGGGCTCCCACTTCGTGCCGGCAAGGCTCTTCTTGACGGCCTTGTCTTCGTGCAGGTAGCAGCTGAAATCGAAATTGAAACTGACACGTTCGTGCCAGTTTCTCTGGCCCATGGAGTTTGCAAAGCCACGCCACACCGGACCGGACGCATAGATGCCGACCAGATCCAGGCCCGCTGCGCTGTCCGGCGGATCGGCCAGTACGGTTGCGATGACTTCGCGCGCATCCGGCAGTTGCGTGCGGTCAATCGTTTCCGTGGAACACGGTTCGGTGGCATAGAGCAGATGCGGATCGTCCGGCAGCAGATCGAGCTGTGCGCGCAGATCAGACAGCACACCGGCCAGGCGGGTGCGGTCGGTTTCGGGCGATTCCGACAGCGTCAGCGTGGCGCTGGCATTGCGCCGGCCATTGATCAGGCGCAGGTTCAGTTGTGCCTGACGAACCGATCCGGCCTGGCGTATGCGGGTGTGATTGAGGCGACAGAACTGTGAGTCTTCGGCGTCCAGCGTCGCGGTGAATATTTCGTTGCCACGCAGCAGCGAGGTCGCATGGTCGGCCAGTTCATGAAATTGCTGCTGCATCAGTCGCCACCAAAGACGTTCACGTCGCGGAACAGGCAGGGCGGCGATGCATGACCGACGAATACCGCCTGGTTGGGTTCACCCTTGCCGCAGTAGGGTGTGCCGTGCACACGCAGGCTGCTCGTGTCGCCAACCGCTGCCAGGTTGCGCCAGAAGCCGGCCGACACCCCGCGGTAGCCGGGCTTGCGCACGATGCGCGTCAGGCGCCCGTCCTCTATCAGCTGCCCCCACTCACAGCCGAACTGAAACTTGTTGCGCGAATCGTCAATGGACCACGAGCAGTTGGTGCGCATGTAGATGCCCCGTTCCACGCTGGCGACCATGTCGTCGAAACTGCTGTCGCCCGGTTCCACGTTGAGATTGGCCATGCGGTCTATGGGCGGTCTGCGCCAGCTGTCGGCGCGTGAGTTGGCGGTGCCGGAAAACCCGGGTAAGTGATCGGCGCAACGATCCCGGGATATGGCGCTGCCCAGTGGCCGCAACAACAGGCCGTCGCGGATCAGCCAGACGCGTGTGGCTGCGAAGCCGTCATCGTCGAATGCATAGCTGGCCGCCTGTTCAGGACGCGTGGGATCGAACGTCACGTTGAGCAGTTCGGAGCCGTAGCGGTAGCTGCCGAACATGTCCAGGGTCACGAAGCTGCGACCGGCGTAGTTGCGCTCGTCGCCGAGAATGCGATCGAGCTCCAGCGGATGGCCGATGGATTCGTGAATCTGCAGCATCATCTGATCCGGTGCCAGCAGCACATCCATGTGCCCGTTCGGGCATTCGTCGGCGTCCAGCAGCGCAACGGCATCGGCGGCGATGCCGGCGGCCGATTCGCTGAACCGGCATTCCTGCAGCAGTTCAAGGCCCTGCTGGCGGACCCAGCCCATGCCGCCCAGCGTTCGGGTCTCGGTGCGGCTGCCACGGTTTGCGGTGGCCTGCAGCATCGGAATGAGTCGGTCGAAGGTCTGTTCGCTGCGCCCGCCACTGTCTGTCAGCAGAAGCCGTTCCGACCTTGTGCGCCACAACGTGGCGGCGCTGTCGACGATGCTGTCGTGGCTCATCAGGCCGCCGGACGCGGCCTGCAGCAGCGCCAGCAGTTCAGACAGTGGCGCCTGCGCCCATGGTTGCTGCACCGGGCTTTCGAAACGGCCCTGAGGGTGTTGCAGCTCGACAGTACGTGCGTCGATCAGGCCGAGCTCTGCGCTCAGCTTTGCCCAGTCCAGTGCCTGACGGCAGGCGTTTCGTAATCCGCCGGTGCTCAGATCGGCGGTGGCTGCATAGCCGATACCGCCGCCGGCGTGAACGGTGATCATCGCGCCTTCGTCATGCTGCGAAGCCGGTGGCAGCACCACGCCATGGCGTACGGACAGGGTCTGTGACGTGTCGCGGTGGTGGCGAAGACTGGCGAAGTCCAGGCCTGCCGGCAGAGCACTCAGAAAACGCTGTTGAAGCGCGTCGTGCATGCCGGCTCAGTGCAGGGGCGTGCCGGGTGATTCGCCACGCAGCACGGCGTTCACGCCGGCTTCGTCGTATCGGAAAGCGCGGTTGCAGAACTCGCAGTTCAGTTCCACCCAGCCGGGATTCACCAGCAGTTCGCGCAACTCCGCCTCGCCAAGCATGCGTACGATGCCGGCCAGGTGCTCCGGGGTGCAGCGGCAGTCGTGCAGCACGGGCCGCGCCGCGAACAGGCGCACGGTGTGACTGCTGAACAGCCGTCGCAGCAGCACGTCGGCGGGCAGTTCGTTCAGTTCCGTGGCCGAAACGGTATTGGCCAGTGCAGTCAGTTCATCGAACAGTCCGGCGTCCGGGGCTTCGCCTGGCAGCACCTGCAGCAACAGACCGGCCACGCCGGCGTCGGTGCCGGCAGTCGATGCCGTGGATTCGGCCGCTGATTTCAGCACCAGCCGCGTGGGCAGCTGTTCGGATTGCCGGAAGTAGCTTTCAAGACATTCGCCCAGATCCTGGCTGACCAGCGGGACGATGCCCTGGTAAAGACCTTGTGAGCCGCCGGTATCGACGTTCACGGCCAGGCGGCCGCCATGCAGCCACGGTCCGCCGTCGACGGACTCGTGCCACTGCGCCATCGCGCGCACCCGGTAGGCGCGATTTCGCGACGCCGTATCGGTTTCGCTGCTGCATTGCACCAGCAGCAGCCGTAATCGGCCTTCTCCCTGCAGCTGAAGGGAGATCCCCGGCTGATCCTTGAGGGCACTGCCAACCAGCACGGTTGCGACCACGCCTTCGCCAAGCAGGTGCTCCAGATCACGCGGGTAGTGGTGTTCGGCGACGACGCTGCGCCAGGTCTCGCGCAGTCGTACCAGTGCGCCGCGTATGTTCAGCCCCTCGAACAGGAACGGCTGCAGCTCGTTCATGCCGGATCGCCAAGCTTGCGGCGCAGGATCTCGTTGACCTGCTGCGGATTGGCCTTGCCGCGTGACGCCTTCATGACCTGACCGACGAGAAAGCCCAGGACCTGTGTCTTGCCGCCGCGATACTGTTCCACCTGGGCCGGATTCGCGCCGATGACTTCGTCCACCATCGCTTCAATGCTGGATGAGTCGGTAATCTGCTGCAATCCGCGGCTGGCAATGATCGCATCGACATCACCCTCGCCCTGCCACACGGCGTCGAAGACCTCTTTTGCAATCTTGCCCGAGATCGTGCCGTCGGCGATGCGGTCCAGCAACGCGGCCAATGCATCGGGCATGATGCGCGACTGGGTGATGTCCAGCCCTTCGCGATTCAGCGCGCCGGTCAGTTCGCCGATGACCCAGTTGGCTGCCACCTTAGGCGCCGCGCGTGTCTGCTTCGCAGCGGTTTCGAAATAGTCGGCCAGCACGCGGCTGGCGGTCAGCACGCCGGCGTCGTAGGCGGTGAGGTCGTAGTCGGACATGAACCGTTCGCATTTTGCGTCCGGCAGCTCCGGAAGCTGCGCGCGTACGGCGGCTATGTACGTTTCGTCCAGTTCCACGGGCAGCAGGTCCGGATCGGGGAAATAGCGATAGTCGTTCGCTTCTTCCTTGCCGCGCATGGGTCTGGTTTCCTCGCGGTCCGGATCGAACAGGCGCGTTTCCTGAACGACTCTGCCGCCGCCTTCGATCAGATCGATCTGCCGTTCCGCCTCGATCGCGATGGCTTTCTCTATGAATCGGAATGAATTGAGATTCTTCAGTTCCGTGCGGGTGCCCAACTTCGTGTCACCGTGCCGCCTGACCGATACGTTCGCATCGCAGCGGAACGAGCCTTCCTGCATGTTGCCGTCAGAGATGCCGAGGTAGCGCACCAGCGTGTGAATCTTGCGCATGTAGGCGCCGGCTTCGGTCGGTGAACGCAGGTCCGGCTCGGAGACGATTTCCAGCAGCGGCGTGCCGGCGCGGTTCAGATCCATGCCGGAGTAGCCGTGGAAATCCTCGTGCAGTGACTTCCCGGCATCTTCCTCCAGATGCGCTCGCGTGATGCCTATGGTCTTGATGGTGCCATCCTCGAGGACGATGTCCAGCGTCCCGCCATGCACGATGGGCAGTTCGTACTGGCTGATCTGGTAGCCCTTGGGAAGGTCGGGATAGAAGTAATTCTTGCGCGCGAACACGCTGCGACGGGCAATTTCACAGCCTGTGGCCAGCCCGAAGCTGACCGCCATGCGCACGGCCTCGGCGTTCAGCACCGGCAGCACGCCGGGGTAGCCGAGATCGACGAGGCTGGCCTGGGTATTCGGCGCAGCACCATAGCGCGTGGACGCTCCGGAGAAGATCTTGCTCCTGGTGGCGAGCTGCGTGTGAATCTCCAGCCCTATGACGATTTCCCAATCCACTGTGCCCATCCTCGGGGTGCTCAAGCTGTGTGCGTCAATGAATCCGTCCGTCCACCGGGCCCGTCCCGGCGCGGCCGGCGTCTGCGATCAGGCATAGGCCTGGGGTGCGCGTTCATGCCAGTCCGTCTCGCGCTGGAACCAGTGGCCGGCTTTCAGCAGGCGTGCCTCTTCCAGATGCGGTGCGATCAGTTGCAGGCCGACCGGCAGTCCGTCCACGAGTCCGCACGGTACCGACAGCGCAGGCAGCCCGGCGAGGTTGGCGCCTATCGTGTAGATGTCGTTCAGATACATCTGCACCGGGTCATTCAGTTTCTGCCCCAGACCGAAGGCGGGTGTCGGCGTGGTCGGGCCGGCGATCAGGTCAACCTCAGCGAAAGCGGCTGCAAAGTCGTTGCTGATCAGTTGCCTCACCTGCTGGGCTTTCAGGTAGTACGCATCGTAGTAACCGGCTGACAGCACGTAAGTGCCGGTGAGGATGCGCCGCTTGACTTCGGCGCCGAAGCCTTCGCCGCGGTTGCGCATGTAGAAGGTATGCAGATCGTCACCCGGCTGTTCGGCCCGGTGTCCGAAACGTACGCCGTCAAAACGGGCCAGATTCGATGAGGCTTCCGCCGGGGCGACCACGTAGTAGGCCGGTACCGACAGGTGGATGTTGGCCAGGTTGATCGGCCGGAGCTCGGCGCCCAGCTGTTCGAATACCTTCAGCGCCGAGCGAACCGCCTGCGCATTGCGCTCATCCAGGCCGTCGTCGAAGAAGTTTTCCGGCACACCGATGCGCAGCTTCTCCCACGGCGTGTCGAGATGCGTCGACCATTGCGGCACCGCGTCCTGCAGGGACGTGGAATCACGCGGGTCGAAGCCGGCCATGGCCTCCAGAAGCAGCGCGGCATCCTCGACGGTGCGGGTCAGCGGACCGGCCTGATCAAGGCTGGAAGCGAACGCGATCATGCCGTAGCGGGATACACGGCCATAAGTGGGTTTCAGCCCGGTGAGTCCGGTCAGAGCCGCCGGCTGGCGTATGGAGCCGCCGGTGTCGGTGCCGGTGGCTGCGGGGGCCAGTCGGGCCGCGACGGCTGCCGCGGAACCGCCGGAGGAACCGCCGGGCACGGTGTCTTCCTGCCACGGGTTGCGCACGGGACCGTACCAGCTGGTTTCGTTGGACGATCCCATTGCGAACTCATCCATGTTGGTCTTGCCCAGCGTGACAAGGCCCGCGGCGTTGAGTTTCTCGACCAGTGTGGCGTCGTACGGTGACACGAAGTTGTCCAGCATTCTGGATGCGCAGGTGGTGCGCACGCCGGCCGTGCAGAAGATGTCCTTGTGCGCGATCGGAATGCCGATGAGTCTGCCCTGTTCGCCGCGTGCGATGCGCTCATCCGCTGCAGCGGCCTGTCGCATCGCAACTTCTTCCGTCACCGTGATGAAGGCGTTCAGATGCTCGTTGTGTTCGGCAATGCGCGCGAGAAAATGACGCGTCAGCTCCGTGGCCGATATCCGTCGCGTTCTCAGCAGGTCGGCGAGCTGTGTGACAGTCAGGTCATGCATGATGGGTGGCGTGTTGCGGTCGGGGCTGTTGCCGACCACTGTTCCATGTTCGTTGGATGGTCAGGGTCTGTCCGATATTGCGGGCGTTCGCTCAGCCCGGCGGCGCTATGCCTCGGGGCTGTGCCGATCCAGGGTTACTCAATGACTTTGGGTACCAGGTAAAGGCCGCGCTCCACCAGCGGGGCGTTACGCTGGTACAACTCGTGCCGGTCTTCCTCGGTCACGCTGTCCTCACGCAGCCGCTGGGGGCGTGACAGCGGATGGGCCATGGGCGGCACGCCGTCGGTATCGGCAGCGTTCAGCTGATCCACCAGCGCGACGATGTCGGCCAGCTTTGCAGCCACGTCGGACGTCTCTTCGGCGGTGATCTCAAGGCGTGCCAGTTGGCACAGCTTTCCGATTGATTTCTGATCCAGCGACACGATTGAATGAAGACTAGTGACCTGCTTCTCACTAATATACACGTCGCTTGCTGATTGTCCTACCCGTTGCTAAAGTGCCTCGTTGGCGTCTTTCAGCGGCCTTGCCTCTCAATGTTAAAGAGCTTTCTCGGGTATTTCTCGAACGATTTGTCTATTGATCTGGGTACGGCAAATACCCTGATCTATGTCCGTGGTCGTGGCATCGTCCTGGACGAACCTTCCGTTGTCGCGATACGCGAGGAACCCGGCCGTGGCGGCAAGGTGCTGGAGGCGGTGGGTCTTGAGGCCAAGCACATGCTGGGCCGCACCCCCGGACACATCACCGCGATCCGGCCACTGAAAGACGGCGTGATCGCCGATTTCAACGTGACCGAGAAGATGCTGCAGCACTTCATCAAGAAGGCGCACGGTTCACGTTACTTCCGCCCCAGTCCCCGCGTTCTGGTCTGCGTCCCGTACGGGTCCACCCAGGTCGAGCGGCGCGCGATACGCGAGTCCGCCGAGGGCGCCGGGGCTCGCAAGGTGTATCTGGTCGAGGAACCGATGGCCGCTGCAATCGGTGCCGGCATGCCGGTGCATGAGGCGCGGGGCTCCATGGTGCTGGATATCGGCGGCGGTACATCCGAGGTGGCCGTGATTTCGCTGAACGGCATCGTCTATGCCGCTTCGGTGCGCATCGGTGGCGATCGCTTCGACGACGCGATCACGAACTACGTGCGCCGCAACTATGGCATTCTGATCGGCGAGGCTACCGCTGAACGCATCAAGCACACGATAGGCTCCGCCTATCCCGGCCAGGAGGTCAGGGAGATCTCGGTCAAGGGGCGCAATCTTTCCGAAGGTGTGCCGCGCAGCTTCACACTGAACAGCAACGAGATACTCGAAGCGCTGCAGGAACCCCTGCAGGGCATCGTCGGCGCAGTCAAGGTCGCGCTGGAACAGACACCGCCCGAACTGGGTGCCGACGTTGCCGAGCGCGGCATCGTGCTGACCGGCGGCGGGGCATTGCTGACCGACATAGACAGACTGCTGACCGAAGAGACCGGGCTGCCGGTCGTGGTGGCCGATGAGCCGCTGACCTGTGTGGCTCGCGGGGGTGGCCGGGTGCTTGAACTGCTTGATGAGTACGGCCCCGGCGCGTTTGCTGTGGAGTGACCGTACTTGTGATCCGCTGACAGACGGGGGCGCGAACGATGAGAGCGCCGCGAAGGAACGCAGCCGGCCTTGCGCGAGGCAAGGTATCGCTCGGCCTCAAATTCTCGCTGCTGGCATTGACCTGTCTCGCGCTGATGGTCATCGACCATCGTAATGATCATCTCACCCGTGTCCGCGAAACGCTGTCGGTTGCCGTTCATCCGATTCTGGTCGCCGTGGACGCACCATTTCGTGCCTGGCATTGGTCCAGCAACTCGCTGGCCGAGCGCCGCGAATTGCTGGCTGAGAACGCGCGCCTGCGCCGCGAGGCACTGGATACCAGCGTTCGCCTGCAACGTCTGGCAGCGCTGGAACGCGAGAATGCGCGTCTGCGGGCCATGCTCGATTCCAGCGAGCATGTTGCCGAGCGCATGCTGGTTGCCGGGATCATGGCGGTGGACAGCAACCCGTACCGGCAGCGTTTCAGCCTCAATCGGGGGCTGGTGGATGGCGTCTACGTGGGCCAGCCGCTGCTGGATGCCAAGGGCGTGGTGGGGCAGGTGGTGCGCGCCGGGCCGCTGACCTCCGAAGCGGTGCTGATTACCGACGCCGATCACGCGGTGCCGGTCACCGTCAATCGCAATGGTCTGCGCACGATCGCAGTTGGTACCGGAGACAGCGGGCGGCTGCGCCTGCCGTATCTGACCAATGCCGCCGACATAGAGGTAGGCGATCAACTCGTCTCATCAGGGCTTGGCGGTGTGTTTCCACCCGGCTATCCGGTCGGTTACGTGCGCGAGGTGCGCTTCATGCCGGGACAGTCATTCGCCGAGGTGATTGCCGAACCGGCAGCGGAGCTGGATCGTCATCGCGAGGTGCTGCTGGTCTGGAACGTCAGCGAGTCGCCACGCGATGCGGCCGCTGCAAGACTGGCGGAGGCCGAATGAAGCGTCGCCGCCGCATAGGGTGGTTCTGGCCGCTGCTCAGCCTGCTCGGTGCGCTGGCGCTGTCCGTCGTTCCCCTGCCGGCGGCGGCCGCCTCGTTTCGGCCGGACTGGGTGGCGCTGGTACTGATCTACTGGGCTGTGGTGACGCCGGGACGATTCGGCATGTTCAGCGCGTTCATGATGGGCATCGCGCTCGATTCCCTCACTGGTGCGCTGCTTGGCCAGCACGCGCTGGCACTGCTGCTGGTGGTGTATCTCAGCCAGCGCTTCTATCTTCGCATACGCGTGTTCCCGGCCTCGCAGCTGGCGCTGACCGTGGCGGTGCTGCTGGCTCTTTATAACTTTGTCCTGTTCTGGGTGGACGGCGTGGCCGGACGCTCGCTACCCATGGTCGAACGCTGGGTTCCGGTACTGACGGGCACGCTGGTCTGGTTCATGGCACTGATTTTCACCGACCGGCGCGCCGACCGGGCGCATGCGCAGATCTAGGGACTGCAGGTAGCGGCAATGGCACCGAAATCGGCGGCTTTCAAGGATCACTGGAAGGAACAGCGCATGTTCCTGACGCGGGTGATCATTGCTGCCGTGACCATTGTCCTTTTGACCGGCGTGCTGGTTGCGAGGCTGGTGCAGCTGCAGGTGGTGGATCACCAGCGCTTCAGTGACCTGTCGCAGGGAAACCGGTTGCGCATTGAGCCGCTGCCGCCGACGCGCGGGCTGATTCTCGATCGCAACGGTATCGTCATAGCCGAGAATCTGCCGACCTGGCAGCTGGTGCTGATACCAGAACAGGTGCCGGATCTGAACGCGACGCTGGCCGAACTCGAGGAGTTAGGCCTCCTGGAAGAAGCGGAACTGGATCAGATGGTCGCGCTGATCCGTTCCCACCGGCGTTTCGAACGGGTGCGCCTGCGTAACCTGAGCGAGGCCCAGGCGGCCACGTTCGCCGTGCGCCGGCACCGATTCCCCGGCGTGGATATCCAGGAAGGTCTGGTGCGCCACTATCCGTTCGGAGAAGTGGCAGCTCATGCGGTCGGATATGTCGGCAGTATCAGCTCGGACGATCTGGAGCGGATAGACAGGCGCGACTACGCGGGCACGTCGCATATCGGCAAGACCGGGGTGGAACGCAGCTTCGAGCAGTCGCTGCACGGGAACGTGGGCTATCGACAGCAGGTCGTGAATGCCCAGGGGCGTGTGCTGCCCGCCGCCGGCAGCGAACGCGCCGGTGCAAGCCGGTTCACGTCTTCACAGGGAGGACTGGAGACACGCTGGCCGGTGCCTGGCGACAACGTGGTGCTGGCCTTGGACATGCGGCTGCAGCTCGCTGCCCACGAGGCGATCGCCGACATGCGCGCCGCCGTTGTCGCCATCGATCCTCGTAACGGCGATGTGCTGGCAATGGCGAGCACACCTTCCTTCGACCCCAACCGCTTTGCGGTGGGCATGACGCGCAACGACTTTCTGGCCTTGAGCAACGACCGCGATCGTCCGCTGTTCAATCGCGTGCTGGCCGGCAGCTATCCGCCCGGCTCCACGGTGAAGCCTTTCCTTGGCCTTGCCGCCTTGCAGTACGAGAGCCTGAACCCGTCGCAAAGCATTCACTGCGGTGGCTTCTACACGCTTCCCGGTCACTCGCATCGGTACAGGGACTGGCGACCGCAGGGGCATGGCCCCATCAACATGCATCAGGCTATCGTCGAATCCTGCGATGTGTACTTCTATCAGCTCGCAGTGGGTCTTGGCATAGACCGCATGGAAACATTCCTGAAGTCTTTCGGACTCGGTGCACCCACCGGCATCGATATTCTCGGCGAGACCTCCGGTCTGGTGCCGGGCCGGGAGTGGAAGCGCCAGCGCTTCACGCGTCGCGAGGATCAGGCCTGGTTCCCCGGGGAGACGGTCATTGTCGGTATCGGTCAGGGCTATATGCTGACCACGCCGCTGCAGCTTGCGCACGCCACTGCCACCCTGGCCGCGCGCGGTGAACGATACAATCCGCGCCTCGTGATCGGTACCGAGAACGGTGTCAGCCGCGAGCTGTCGTGGTCGGATCCGGCGCGGCTGCCCGACATCACGGGCATAGAGCCGGAGCACTGGCAGCTGGTGCATGACGCCTCCGTCGGTGTGACGGTCGAGCTGCGCGGGACGGCGAGAAATTCGATGCTGGGCACCGATTTCGTGGTAGCCGGAAAGACCGGCACATCACAGCTGTTCACGATTGCCCAGGGCGAGCGTTACGTGGAAGAAGAGGTCGATGAGCGATTGCGCGATCACGGCCTGTTCATCGCTTATGCGCCGGCCGAGAATCCGACCATCGCGATCGCAGTGATCGTTGAGAACGGCGGCGGTGGCAGCCGTTCCGCTGCGCCGGTCACGCGCCAGATCCTCGATGCCTATTTCGCCAACCGCGAACCGGAAAATGAAGAGCTCGTCGCACGCCACCATTAGTTTCGCCCCGCAGTCCAGGGGCGGCGTGCGTCCGTTCACGGTCTATGGCCTGATCGTCGATGTGCCGCTGCTGATCCTGATGACGGTGATCTGCGCGATCGGCCTGGTCGTGCTCTACAGCGCGGTGGGCGAACAGAGCTCGGCGGTCATGCGTCAGGGCGTGCGACTGTCGGCAGGGCTGGCCGCTTTCTTCGTGATTTCACAGATCCCGCCCCGCTACCTGCGTATCTGGAGTCCGTGGCTTTACATCGGCGTGCTGGGCCTGCTGCTGATGGTGATGATAGACGGCGAGGTGGGCAAGGGCGCGCAGCGCTGGCTGGATCTCGGTGTCGTGAGCTTTCAGCCCTCAGAGCTGATGAAGATCGCCGTGCCCATGATGATCGCGTGGTTCCTGCACGATCGCACACTGCCGCCGACCACGATGCAACTTGTTGTGATGGCGTTGATCGTCATGGTGCCGGTGCTGCTCATTGCCCGGCAGCCCGATCTTGGCACGGCATTGCTGGTGCTGGCTGCAGGTGGACTGGCGATTCTGCTGGCCGGCATCAGCATCCGCATCATCGCGTTTCTGTTTACGCTGGCGGTCGCGGCCGCGCCGCTGCTGTGGATGTTCATGCTCGACTATCAGCGCGCACGGGTGCTGATGTTCCTGAACCCTGAATCCGATCCGCTGGGCGCCGGCTACAACGCGATTCAGGCGAAGATCGCGATCGGTTCCGGGGGCATGTTCGGCAAGGGGTGGCTGAACGGCACGCAGTCTCACCTGGAATTCCTCCCCGAAAGGTCCACCGATTTCATTTTTGCCGTCATGGCCGAGGAGTTCGGACTGATGGGCCTGCTGCTGCTGCTGGTGCTCTATCTGGTGCTGGTCGGTCGCGGGCTGTACATCGCTGCGTGCGCGCAGGACACGTTCACCCGCCTGCTGGCAGGCGCGCTGAGCCTGACTTTCTTTGTCTACGTGTTCGTCAATGCCGGCATGGTGTCCGGTTTGCTGCCTATTGTGGGCGTGCCGCTGCCCCTGATCAGTGCAGGTGGCACGTCGATGGTGACCCTGATGGCGAGTTTGGGTATCCTCGCAGCGATACACGGTCACAGAAAACTCATGGCACCATGAACTTACGGAACATTCTGCAAGCGCCTTCTCTGGTAATGCTCGTTGTGTCTGCCTGGCTGGTGCCCTGCCAGCTCAGCGCCAACGATGTGGATATGGCGGCAGTGAATACGGCCCGCGAAGCATTCGTGGAACGTATGGTGTCACGCCATGGTTTCGGCACCGACGAACTGCACGGCATTCTCAGCGATGCTCAGATCGACTCGCGCGTGCTGGCCGCCATTTCTCGTCCGGCGGAGCGGGTTGTACCGTGGCACGAATATCGCCTGATCTTCGTTACCGATGAACGCATTGCCGCAGGCGTGGATTTCTGGCGTGAACATGAAGCCCTGATCAGTTCCACCGCTAGAGAGTATGGAGTCGATCCTGAGATGCTGGTCTCCATACTCGGGGTGGAGACTTACTTCGGCCGCCGTATGGGCACCTATCGTGTGCTCGATTCGCTGTACACCCTGGCCTTCGCTTATCCGCCCCGATCGACGTTCTTTACTTCGGAGCTCGAGAACTTTCTGTTGCTGGGCCAGGAAGAAAGCGTTGATGTCTTCAATGCGCTTGGTTCCTATGCCGGTGCGATGGGGGCAGGGCAGTTCATTTCCTCCAGCTATCGCGCCTACGCTGTCGATGGCAGCGGTAATGGCCGACGCGATCTGTGGAACGACTGGCAGGACATACTCGCCAGTGTCGCCAACTACTTTCGTGTGCACGGCTGGCGTGCGGGAGAGCCGGTGGCCGATCAGGCAACACGTTCGGCGCGGGCAGGGGACCACAGGCCATCCAACGGCCTGGATCTCGATCAGACCGTGCAGTCGCTGAGTGAGCTCGGGTATGTGTTCGCCACCGACATGCCGGGCTCGGCAGCGGCCGCGGTCTATGCCGTTGACGGCGTGGAGGGTACGGAATACTGGGTTGGCTACCACAACTTTTATGTGATCACTCGCTACAACCGCAGCCACATGTACGCATTGGCTGTGCATGAACTCAGTCAGGCGCTGCGCGAAGCGTTTGACATGGCTGCAGGGCGTACAGCGGAGGTGATGCGATGAGCCAGGCGCATTTGTCCGGGGCAGGGTCTGTACCGCGGTCGGTACAGGGGACCAGGCTGAGGCGCGGCAGTGCAGTGGCTGTCGTTCTGTTCTCGGCGCTGCTGGCATGGGGTTGCAGCAGCGCGCCACAGCGGGTGGCGTTGCCCGAAACAGCCGGTGTGCCCGGTGCGCCGGGGCCGAATGTGGCCATCCAGGAGCCGCGCAGCCAGCGTGGCAATCCGCCTTTCTACGAAGTGTTCGGGCGCCGCTATTACGTGCTGGACACCAGTGATGGCTACCGGGAAAGCGGCATTGCTTCGTGGTACGGATCCGATTTCCACGGACTGCAGACGTCGAACGGCGAGATCTACGACATGTATGCCTACACTGCGGCGAGTCCGAATCTGCCGATTCCCACCTGGGTGGAAGTCACGCATCTGGGCAATGGCAAGCGGGTCATCGTGCGCATCAACGATCGTGGACCGTTCGTCGGCGATCGCATCATCGATCTCTCCTATCGCGCAGCCCAGGCGCTGGACATGGTCAACGAAGGTACGGCCAGAGTCGAGGTGAGGGCGCTGGGTGCGCCGGCGTCAACGCCGGAACCCCCGCAGCCGGTGCAGGCCAATCGCCGCGGCATCTCGGTGATCAGTGAGGCCCAGGCCGCCGTACCTGCCAATGAGCATCAGCCCCGACAGTTGTTCCTGCAGGTGGGCGCGTTCAGTGAGCGCGGCAACGCACAGCGTTTCGTCGATCGTCTGCACGCCAGCGGGTTCCAGAATTCGTTCATCGTGTCCAACAGCGAACGCGGCACGACCATGCACAGGGTCCGGGTGGGTCCGGTGGCTGGATCGGACGAATACGACCGCGTGGCCGCGAGGCTGCAGTCGCTGGGGATCAATGACGCTCACCCTGTCGTCGACCATTGATGCCACCACGCGATAAAGCGCGGCGCTGGCCAGGCGCCGTGCTGCTTATGGCCTGCGCGCTGGCTGCAGCCGGGATCCGGGGCCAGCCGCCCGCAGCAGACGCGCCGGCTGTGACGGCCGACAGCTGGCTGCTGGTGGATTACGCAAGCGGAAATGCGCTGGCCGAATCACGTGCCGACGTAGCGCACGAACCGGCCGATCTGGTCAAGATCATGACCGTCTATACCGCCCTATATGAGCTGGGTGCGGATAGTAACGGGCTCGATGAAAATCAGCCCGTCGCTGTCAGCGCAACCGCGGTCAGGGTGGATGGTCCGAGAATGTTTCTGGAGCCGGATTCCGCCGTCAGGCTTGGCGATCTGCTGCAGGGTGTGATCATACAGTCCGGTAACGACGCGGCAGTGGCGCTGGCCGAACATGTGTCCGGCACGGAACAGATATTCGTCGAGCGCATGAACGAACTCGCTGCGCAGCTGGGCATGCGACGCAGCCGCTTTCTCGACGCGACGGGGATCACCGAAGGGCAGAGCATCAGCGCCCGTGACACAGCGCTGCTGGTACGGGCCCTGATCGGCCGATTTCCGGATGCATATCGCTGGTACCGGGAACGCGAGTTCACCTACAACGACGTGACGCGCCACAACAGCAATCCGCTGCTGTGGCGCGACACCAGTGTGGATGGCCTCGCCGCAACCCGTCAGCCCGGCGACGGCGGGTATGCGTTGGTCAGTGCCGCCGACAGGGGAGGGGCCAGGCTGATCGCGGTCGTGATGGGTTCGCCTGATGCGGAGTCGCGCAGTGCAGGCGGCCAGGCTCTGATAGATCATGGATTCAGTCACTTCGAGACGCACCTGCTCTACCGTGCAGGTGACGTGCTGAACCACGCGCGCATCTGGATGGGCGCCGATGCTGAAGTGCCTCTGGGTGTGGTCAATGACTTCCACGTCACCATACCGCGCGGGCGTTATGGAGACCTTTCCGCACAGCTGCAGCTGCAGACGCCCTTGCGAGCGCCGCTGCCGGCAGGCACAGTCGTCGGTGAAGCACAGGCGCTTCTCGACGATGAAGTGCTGGTCGCCGTGCCGGTGGTGACGCTGGAGGCGGTGGATTCAGGTGGCTTCTGGCGGCGATTTTCTGACCGGATCACGCTGTTGTTCCAGTAAGCTGCGCCCTCCGGTCGGTCGGAGCCGGTCACGGATGAGCAGCACCATCACTATGCCACTCCACGGATGAACGAGTCGTTCCGATGAGCCACAGTAACGACAGCCTGATGGAATTTCCCTGTGAGATTCCCGTGAAGATCTTCGGTCGCAACAGCGCTGGTTTTCGCGAGTCCGTGTTCGCCATTCTGCGTGAACATTATCAGGATATTGCGCCGGAGCAGATCAGCGAACAGCCGAGTCGGCGCGGTAATTATCTGAGTATTACGGTCACGGTCTCTGCCGTGAGTCGCGAGCAGATCGATGATGTGTATCGTGACCTCACGGCCAGTGATGCGGTGATGATGGTGCTGTGAACGTGCCGGTTATTCGTGAACTGGGCGTGAAGCCCATGGAAGCGGTCTGGCGGGACATGCAGCGATTTACCGACCTGCGTGACGAAAGCACTGCCGATGAGATCTGGATCGTTCAGCATCCTCCGGTGTTCACGCTGGGCGTGCGCGGTGATCGCTCGCATGTGCTTGATCCCGGTGACATCCCTGTGTTGCCCATCGATCGCGGTGGCCAGGTGACCTATCACGGACCGGGACAGCTGGTGGTCTATCCCCTGCTGGATCTGCAGCGGCTGGGTCTTGGTGTCAGGGACCTGGTCCGCCGACTGGAGAATGCGGTGATCGCGACGGTGGCCCGGTATGGCGTGACAGCGGAATCACGGCGCGATGCGCCGGGTGTCTATGTGACAGGGAAGAAGCTGGCCGCGCTGGGTCTGCGGGTGCGTCGCCAGCGCTCGTATCACGGAATTGCAGTGAACGTGAACATGGATCTTTCGCCGTTCACGCGTATCAATCCCTGCGGATTCGAAGGCTTGCAGGTGACTCAGCTCAGCGAGCTTTGCGACGTTGACGATCTGGCGACGTTCGCCTCCGACTTCCTGCCGGTGTTGCTGCAGGAGCTTGGATTGCCGGCCCCGGAGCGTTATTTCTCGGCGGCGGTGCGATAGCTGCCGGTTCCATCCGTGACGGCGAAGCCGGGGGGCTGCTGCCCGGCGTTCAGCGCCTCTTCCAGTTTCGCAATCTCCGACCTCAGTCGCGTGGTCTCCGAATCCGAACCGCGCAGTCGCGCCAGTTTGCGCTCGCGCTCGTCCGCGTCAGCCTGCAGGCGGGCTATGACCTGGTTCTTCATCTCAAGCTCGTTACGCAGCTTTTCCAGCTCCTCGGCCGCGGTGTTGCGATCGCGCAGCGAATGGCGTGCAGTGCGCAGATCCTGTTCCAGCGTCTGGATCAGTTCGGCCTGGGTGTCCAGGCGCAGTTCCATGCCCGCCAGATCACGTTCGCTGATCGCCTCAGACGTCGGCTCCGGCTGCGTGCTGCGTGCCAGGGCGTCTGCCTCGTGCTGTTCGACTTTTGCCCGCAGCTCGGCAAGCTCCGTGTCCGCTTCGCTGAGTCTGGCCATCAGATGATCGATGCGCGCGAGCAGCTTGTGCTGATTCTGCTCGGCCGTGGCCTTGTACGTACGCAGGCTGTCCACGCCGGCCTTCAGCGCGGTATTCGCCTTGTATTTTGCCCTCAGCGCAGCAAGCAGAGAGCGCACAAGCTTCTTGCGGCGCCTGACCAGTCGCTCGAAGTGTTCGGCCTGGGTCAGTTTCCAGCGCGCCTCTTCGTAACGCTCTTCGGCTTCCTCTACACGTTCTTCAAGCTTGGTAAGGCGGTCCTTGCGATCGTTGGACAGCTCGGTCACGTTGGCGACGTGTTCGCGCTCTTCCACCAGGTCGGCTTCCAGCTGCGCGACGCGCGCACGGGCTTCGGCAAGCTCGTGCTCCAGCGTTTCTTTTGCTGCCAGTGCGGTTTCCGCTCTGTCCGCCTGCGTTCGGCGTTCGTTGTCGGCGGCTTCGGCGCGGGCCACCGCCAATGTCAGTTCGTTCTCGCGGCGGGTGGCTTCGTCGCGCAGGCGCGCGATCGTATCCCGGCTTTCGACGAGCTCAGTGCCGGTCGCCTCTATGCGTCCACGCCAGTAGTTCACTTCCTTGCGGGCGGCCGCGTCGGGCCCGGACTCGGCCAACTCAAGTCGCTTTTTCAGCTGCCGCGCCTTGGCCTGCTCCGCCTCCACGACTTCCTCGAGTTGACTGGCCTGCAGACGCCAGCGTTCGGCCTCGGCCTCGGCAGACTCAAGGCGCGCCGTCAGTGACTCGATCTGCCCTTCCTGTTCTGACAGGGGTGTGTCACGGCGCTTCAGCTCGGCCTCCAGCATGCTGAGGCGCGATTCGGATTCGCGCAGCGCTTCCTGCATCAGCTCGAATGCTTTTTCGGCGAGGTCTCTGGAGCCGGTCATCGTGGCAAACGTTACTTTTCGGTGCACCCGACGAGAAGGGTACCGGCTCTGCAGGCCGGCAATCCGGTACTCAGTCACGTTTTGACATAAACGCGCGTGGCATACTGTGCCACCGAATTTTTCTGACCTGCCAGTTCTTTCATGACGAACATTGCGGACCGGTTGCTGGCCGGTGACGCAGCCGCGGTCGACCCCGTCGCTGCGGGCCTGCTGAAGCCGGAAACACAAAACCTGGTCGAACGCCCGTGGGGCGGCATGAAACTGCGTGAGTTCAAGGGATTGTGCCCACTGCCTGAACAGTATTCCATTGCCGGGCAGGGTCTGGGCGAGTCCTTCGAGATTGCCGCTTTTGATGGTGACGACGAAGCCCGCCTTCATCCAAGCATGCTGCGCTTCGACGATGGGTCACGAATCTCCCTGCCGCGACTGCTGCAGCGTCATGGATCGCGGCTTCTGGGATCTGACTTTGTCAGCCACTTCGGCGCGCAGTATCCGCTGCTGCCGAAGATTCTGGATGTGAAGGAGCTGTTGTCGGTCCAGGGCCATCCGCCGGGGCACACGGAAGTCTATGTGATTATCGATGCGGAACCGGGTGCGAGTCTGCGTCTTGGCTTTGCGCGTGACATGAATCCGCGCCAGCTGATCGATGACCTGGAGCAGGGCAGGCTTCGCCAGCAGTGGCTGGCAGAAAACCTTGCACCTCACCACGATTCAGCCGAGCTGCAGCCATTGCTGGCGCCGTGGTTCGCCGACCGCAATGCCGGTACCGGAGATCTGGCCGCACAAAGTCTGCATGACCTGTTCGCGCCGGCAGTGCCAAGGGCGCAGCTGCATGAGTGCCTTGCGGCGCTGAAACAGGTGTACTGGTCAGTGCTCGATGCCCTCAACGACATTCCGGTGACGCCAGGAGATGTGATCGTCAATGCGACTCCGGCGCGTTACCGGCAGCCTGGCTCACTGCCGTCGGCCGAGGTGCATGCGCTGGGCAATCCTCAGCAGCGCGAGTTGCTGGCGCTGGAGGTTCGCAGGCCCGGTCCCACGTTCAGGGCCTGGGACAACGTACGCTTTCCACTGCGAGCGGTGGACGTGCGTGCCGCGGTGCAGGCACTGAACCTGCGGGCGACTTCGGCGGCGGATTTTGTCACGAAGCCGCAACCGGCACCTGGCCGGGAAGGCGTGCTGGTGTCCGTGGATTCCGAATACTTTCGCATCGAGCACCTGCGTCCGGTGCCGGGCCGTCCGGTCCATGTGAATTCAGATGGTGCGCACAGCCTGCATGTTCTCGCCGGCGACGTTGCCGTGCATGATGCGAACGGTCGATCACTGGGCGTGCTGCGCCGCGGTGAGTCGGCGATCGTGCCGGTGGCCATTCGCAGTTACAGCGTCGGCAGGACAGCGACCGGGCCACAACTGTCGGCCGCTGGCAGGACAGGCGGTGACAACCCGTCGCGAGCGAGCGATGACGGTGTTGAAGTCCTCAGGGTGGTGCTGCCCGTTTGACTGCTGTCGTTCACGGTTGCAGCCGCTGACTCTGGTATAGTCCGCAGCAATCCCGCCCGGCAGGTTTCTTTCATTCTGCAACGCCCATGCACAGCGATCTGACGTCATCCGGCGTGCTCGTCGTTGACCTGGATGCGCTCGCGCGCAACTACCGGCGAGTGCGGGACATCGCAAGTCCTGCCGAGTGCGCCGCCGTGGTGAAGGCGAACGCCTATGGCCTGGGTGTGGCCGCAGTTGCACGTCGCCTGCGAGCGGAAGGCTGTCGCCGGTTCTTTGTCGCGACTGCCGATGAAGGCGTGGAATTGCGCGGCATTGTCAGCGACGCCATCATCCATGTGCTGGACGGTGTCTTCGCCGATAGCCTCGACAGTCTGCTGCGATTCAAGCTCACACCGGTGCTGAATTCGCTGCAGCAGATCGAATGCTGGCGACCCACCGGTCGGCCGGCGCTGCTGCATTTCGATACCGGCATGTCGCGGCTGGGTATGGATGCCGAACAGGCCGAGTTGCTGCTGGCAGAGCCGCACCGTCTTGCGGATCTGCATATTGAATACCTGATGACGCATCTTGCGTGTGCCGACGAGCCCGAGCATGCCCTGAATCGTGAGCAGCTGCAGCGTTTTGCACGGTTCCGTACAGTGCTGCCGGATGTGCCGGTATCCATAGGTAACTCGGCCGGCGCTTTTCTGGGTCCCGAACATCGGGGCGACCTGATTCGCTCCGGCATTGCGCTATATGGCGGCAATCCGTTCATCGATCGTGATCTTGAGCTGGCGCCGGTCGCGGAACTCAGCGGCCGTATTCTGCAGCTGCGCGAAGTGTGCGATATCGTCACGGTGGGATATGGCGCGACACGCAGCATCGCACCGCCGGCGACGCTGGCCGTAGTCGGTGTCGGTTATGCGGATGGCTACAGGCGTTGTCTTGGCAACCGCACATTCGCGGCCGTACGCGGCGCGCGTGTGCCGGTGGTCGGTCGGGTATCCATGGATTATCTGTGCGTGGATATCAGCGCGTTACCGCCCGGCTCAGTACGTTGCGGCGACCGCGTGGAACTGATCGGCAGGACGGTGCCGCTGGATGAGATCGCGGCGGCCGCAGGGACCATCAGTTATGAAATCCTGACTGGCCTGGGCAACAGGCTGCAGCGGGTTTACGAGGGCGAAGTGCACCATGGCGACTGAGACCGGTTTTCGTTTTCGCAGCATGACCAGCGTGGATGGCGTGATCACGCCCACTGCGGATGCCAGGATACCGGTGCTGGACCGCGGCTTCCTGTATGGCGATTCCATCTATGAAGTATTTCGCACCTATGAGGGCGTGCCGCTGCTGTATCACGAGCACTGGGCACGCTTCGGCAATTCTGCTGCGCTGATTCGCATGGTCAGCACGCTGTCTGTGGATGAACTGACGCGGCATGTACGCGCGACTGTCGCGGCCACCGGTGCCGCCGACGCCGGAGTCGATGTCTACGTGCGCTATGCGCTGACACGCGGCGAGGGACCGGTGGATCTGTATCCATCGGTGGATCTCAAGCCGCGGCTGGTCATCATCGTGCGCGAGGTGCCGCGCTGGAACGAGTCGTTTTACACGGGCGGAGTCAGACTCGCCGTCGTGGGAACACGCCGCAATCCGCGCAAAGCCCTGGATCCGAACATCAAGGGCGGCAATTACATGAACAACGTCCTCGGCGTCATGGAGGCACGCGAACTCGGCGCGGACGACTGCGTCATGCTGAACGCTGCCGGGATGGTCACCGAAGCATCGAACAGCAACGTGTTTTTCGTGATTGACGGTGAACTGGTCACGCCCGGCGATGAGGCCGGCAACCTGCGTGGACTGACAAAGACGGCGCTGCATGGCGCATGCGCGGCGAATGGCCTGGCCAGCGCCGAACGGGACATTCATGTCGATGAGCTGCACAAGGCCACGGAGTGTTTCATCACCAGCGCGACCCGCGAAGTCATGCCGGTGTCCAGTCTGCGTCTTGCGGACGGCCGCCTGATCGACTTCGCGGCTGGCGGCGGTGAAATAACGAGGCGGGCGGGGCAGTATTATCGCCAGTTCGTACGCGACTACGTGGACGCCAACCGCGATCTGGCGCTGTTCTGACAGCCTGAATCCGGATCGCTGTGATCTGCCCCTCTGATTCTTCGGCCCGATGCTGTAGAATGCGCCGCGCGGGCCGTACCGACC
The DNA here is from genome assembly GCA_050485685.1 of Gammaproteobacteria bacterium. Taxonomy (GTDB): domain Bacteria; phylum Pseudomonadota; class Gammaproteobacteria; order Steroidobacterales; family Rariloculaceae; genus JBJHBP01. The sequence goes on along the minus strand of JBJHBW010000001.1, from coordinate 264,813 downwards.
GGGACGCCCGCCAAAACTAGCCTTACCAAGCGCCCGTAGCTCAGCTGGATAGAGCATCGGCCTACGAAGCCGGGGGTCGGGAGTTCGAATCTCTCCGGGCGCGCCAATTTGCTGCGGGTCCATTCCGGACACATGCTTGAGCTATTGAGATCGGCTAACGCCTTGAACGGTAAGGCGAGGTCCGTATTCTCAAGTCCCCTTGTTTCGAACGAAAGTCAGCCGGTCGGCGAATGCGACTTTCACCAGCTCGGGCTCAGGCCGCAGCAAGCGCGAAGCATCGTGACCTCTACTCCTCGCGCGCAAGGCCGATATAGATGAGGTCCGGATCAGCCGGATTGAAGGCCAGAGACGAGACGATACCTTCGACTGCCGGCCATTCCTGCCTGGAGACTTCTTGCAAGCGCGCATCATAACGGTCGAGGCGGCTTGTGGTTCCGTCCGCAGAGATCGAGGCGAGGTACAGGACGTCGGCATCCACCGGATGGGGGAACAGATGAGTGATCCCGACCATCAAGTCGTTACCGGTCGGGATCGGTGCCTCCTGAAAATTGAGGCCGCCGTCACGGGACAGGTAGAGCGCGGGCTGGTCATCGGTAGACGAATTCGAGTACGCGAGCCAGGCTGTTTGGCCATCCACTGCGATGGCCGAAGTAACGGGGTAACCTCTGTCCGGCAGGCCTTGAGACGCAAACCACTGGTTACCGCCATCCAGGGTGGCGTGCGCCGGGTGAGGGGCGCCGATGACGATCGCGTGATCGAGATTCAGAGGAGAAAAGACGATCGAATGCGAATCGAAGGGCGGCGCCACGCCCAGGTACAGCCACGTAGCGCCTCGGTCGAGAGACTCGACCATCTGCACTCCTTCGTTGCAGGACGACGGTCGGGATCCACACCGGTACTTCGCCCCGCGCAGCCGATTCGGGTCGTTATGGTCAGCTGCAAGACCATGCAAACCACCGCTTTGCCAATGACCCAGAGGACCCGGACGCCGCGTTCCTTCGCCGTCCGGTCCGATTTCATAGATCGTGTTTCCAAAGATCGTGTCGTCGTATCCCCACACGAACGCGTATTCGCCCGCAATCGCGATTCGTGCGTGCCGCATGTCCGTGATCGTATGCGTCAAGTTCCACGAGCATCCGGCATCCGTGGAAAAAAAGACCTCGACGCTACCCACCTCCCGAACAACGCCTGCGACGAGAGTGCTTCCCTGGGCGTAGGCGGCGACTGCGGTAGCGCGTACCGTGCTCAGCGGTTCCTGCAGGTGCGCGCGCGTCGCACCATTGTCCGCAGTGAATGTGACCGGTGCGGCACCGGCGACGGACGTGCACTGGGGAACGTGCCATGGGGTCGCGCCGAGCAGGGGCGCCTGTTGGTCTGTGCTCCCATCTTCGGTGCCCGAGGGGTCAACGGTGTCCCCGCTGCAGCCGACGAGACAGAGGACAGCCATTAACGGGCTGAAGCTAGAGCGTCCGCAGGGTAAACCAGAACTCATGTTGCCACCCTTCTGACTCTGGCGTTGGCACAACATTCTCTCATGCAGTGCCTTCCCGTGTGAAGCGTGATTTCCGGGCCGTACCCGGCCCGTTCGAAAAATGAGGTCTGTCACATTGCGATCAGATCATGTCTCCAGCCCCAAAGGCGAACAGGTGACGGTACGGTGACCACATGCGCCGTCACGAACAGCTGCTGAAGGTCTATGTCACGGGCGACGCACGCGGAGTACCGTCAACTGCTGCGGCGCCCGGTGTCGTCGAGTTCCTCGAGCGACTTCTCCGCGCAGGCCGGACACTGGGTATGCGTGATGCCGCGTTCGAGCTTCCGGCTGACATAGCTTTCGAGAGGTTCCCACTCATCCTGTCTGGTGCGGATACCTCCGCACCAGGCGCAGATCGGCAACAGCCCGCGCAGCTGATCCGTTTCCGCCTGAGCCTGACGCAGTCGTGAGGATGCCTTTCCATCAGACGCTACCTCTTCCTGTGGACCTCAGGCGTGGGCATGTCGCCGGCCCTCAGGCCGATTGAAAAGACGTGCCGTGCTTACAGATCGCGCCCGGACTGCGCGCCTGCATTGCGCAGGATCTCCGCGATGACATCCGAATTGGGCCGAGGTTGCCCGCCGACCAGCGTCAGTGTCGAGTCCAGCGGTGAAACGCCCAGCGCGTCAACAACGTTCACCTCTGCGTCGCGTTCAATCATGTATCGGGTGACGCGTGCCCAGCCGCGCTCGGCGGGCGAGTAGAGCGCGGTCTGACCTTCGCGATCGGTCATCTCCGTCGGGCGTGCGATCCGTGCCGTTCTGCTGTGGATGTCGGTGACCCTGGCGTTGATGTTGGCACCTGCCGCAAGCAGGATTTCCAGGGACGCGATCACCTTGTCCTCGATCAGCGGGTCACTGTCGAAGCTGGGCGAGCGGTTCGTGCCGAAGTCGATGTCGCGCACGCCCAGACCCGCAGCAGCCATCAGTGGCGTCACGCCCATCACATTCGGCAGATCGACGCTTGCGCCGTGCTCGAGCAGGGCACTCAGCACTTCATGATCATGCAGGATCGCGGCGCGCAGCAGTGGTGTCGCGCCGGTGGTCAGCAGGTAATCGGTGAAACGGGCACTGTTGCCGCCGCGGCCGGGCCGGTGCATGTTCAGCTGCGTGTCCACGTCGACGCCGCTGGCCAGCAGGCGCCGCACGATGTGCATCGCCGACGTCTCCCTGGAACGCGTAAGCGGCATGCCGCTGCGCGGTACGTAGGAATTCATGTCGACGGCCACGTAGAGCGCGGTGCGACCCCACCAGTCCTGGTAATGCGGATTCGCACCGGCATCCAGCAACAGGTCGGCGGTATCGAATTCGTAGTTGTCCAGCGCGATCATCAGCGCCGTGACACCGTCCGGCGTCGGGCGGTCGACATCCTCGCCGGCTTCAAGAATCGCACGCACACAGCCCGCACAGCCGGCGCGGGCCGCATACAGCAGTGCAGTCAGGCCGCCGGTGGGGCGATACTGTGCGCGCGGTTCCGATGTGATCTGCGAACCCCAGTCATTGGCCGTCGCGCGTGCGTGCACATCGGCGCCATGTTCTATCAACAGTCGCGCGAGTTCGGCATTGGCACCATCGGCCGCCCACATCAGCGCCGTCTGCTCGCGCCACTGCTCGGTGGCATTGACGTCTGCGCCATGGGCCAGCAGCAACCGTGCCACGTCGACGGAGCCGGTTCTGACGGAGAGCATCAGCGCGGTCTGGCCATCCTGATTAGTCGAGTCGGGATCTGCGCCGGCTTCCAGCAGCAACTGCACGATCTCGGGATTCGCGGCCTTGACGGCTTCACCCAGCGGGGAGGCGCCGAATCGATTCATGACATCGGCTTGTGCGCCTTGCGCGAGCAGTCGTCGCACCAGTTCCGTCTGGACCCGGTAGGCGGCCCAGTGCAGCGGCGTCGTGCCGTCGCGCTGCGCAGCGTTGACGTCGGCGCCGGCGTCGATCAGTTCGATCGCAGCGGCCACGCGACCGCTCTCGATCAGATCGGCAAGGCGGCTGTCCGCCAACGCCTTCGCGGAGGCGATGAGCGCAATGCCCGCGAGCAACAAGGTGCTGATGATCCGATGTGTCCTGCGCATAACTGTTTTTCCGGATCCCGTGACCTAGACGATGTCGTGTGTCAGCTTGTTGTGGTGTGCCCACAGGCCTTTATGGGCGTCGTAAATGAAACCGTGAACATCGTCGAAGCTGCGTGCCATGCCATCCAGTGCGCCGGCTGCGATGATGTCCTCAGCACTCTCTCCGAGCCGTATGCGCTCGACCATCAGATCGAAGATTTCAAGCATCAGGTCGTGCTCCGCCTGTACATCATCGCGCCGTACTACCGGACCATAGCTCGGTACGAAGCGCGTCTGGTCGTTGCTCTTGTCAAGAAGAAGCTGCAGCGCATCGATACGACCACCCAGCCAGCCGCCACCGAACCAGTCCAGCTCCGGGTCACGCAGCGGAGACAGCGCATCACCGACCGCGATCACGTTCGCATCGCGAAAGTGCACGTAGATGTCGCCGTCGGTGTGGGCGAGCAGCAGATAACCGTATTCGATGCGCTCGCGGCCGGCGGTCATTTCGCCATGATCGAAGAAGCTCTGTACGGGTCGTCCGGCCTCGGGCAGCGGCGCTTCATAGCGCTCTTCGTCGGGACGGTAGAAGCCGTTGGCTAAACGCAGGCGGGACTTCTCGTGCGCAATGATGGTTGCGCCACGCTCGCCCAGCATCGCATTGGCGCCGGTCTGCGCGAGGTGCCAGTGCGTGTTGAACAGCGTGTGCACGCGTCCTGCGCCGGGCAGTTCGCCCAGCGCGGCAATCAGCACGTCGCCGGCTCCTGGCGCACCACTGTCGACCAGCAGCTGCCCGTCGTCCGAGACGTGCACGAGCACATTGTCGCCTGCGCCAGCCAGCACAAAGAGGTCGTCGTTGAGCCGCGTGACGTCAATGGCGCCGTCAGCGAGCACGGGCTGCACGCGGAACGGCAGAGCAAGGCCCGCGAGTCCGGCCGCGGCAGTCTTCAGCAGAATCCTGCGACTTGTCATGCTACACATTTTCCATCCGGCCGCTCAGACGCCGGCGATCTCGCCGCTGCTGTCAGCGAACTCATTCAGCTCGAAGCCGACCTTGTTGAGCATGGTCAGATGCAGGTTGGTCAGCGGCGTATGCGGTTGCAGGTCGATGTGCTGGCCGCCGAGCGCCAGCGTTCCACAACCACCGCCCATCAGTATGTTGGGAAGCGGATAGTAATTGTGCCGGTCACTGTTGCTCATGTTCGACCCGAAGAGCAGCATGGAATGGTCGAGCAGCGAACCGTCTCCATCGGCTGTGTTCGCGAGTTTGGTGACGAAGTCGGCGAATCGCTGCACATGATAGCGTTGTATCGTGACAAGCTTGAGCAGCCGCTCCTCGCTATTGGCGTGATGCGACAGCGGGTGGAACGCATCCGGTACACCGACGTGATTGTACGTCCGGTTGGTGACTTCACCGACCATCAGGTAGGACGAGATGCGGGTCACATCGGCCTGCCAGGCCAGGTGGATCAGATCGAACATCAACTGCACCTGCTCGTCGAAGTCGCTCGATACCCCGATCGGCGCATTCGGCAGATCCATGCCGGAGAGATCCTGTTCTGCTGCCCTGGCCACCCGGCGCTCGATCTCGCGTACCGAATCAAGGTAACCGTCGAGCAGGACGCGGTCGCCCGCACCCAGCGTCCGCTTCAGCTCGTGCGTGCGCTCATTGATCATGTCCAGCACGCTGGCCCGGCGCAGCATTAACGATTCGCGTTCCTCGGCCGTATCGCCGGCGCCGAAGAGCTGCACGAACACCCGACGCGGATTGGCCTCCATGGGTAATGGAGTCGTCGCATTGCGGAATGAAATCGTTGAGGTGTAGATCGCCTGGCCGGTACTCTCGCCAGCGACCTCCAGCGACGGTAGCGGCGTATCCTGTCCGATGCGCTGGGCAATCAGCTGGTCTATCGTCGGCGCCATGTTCGCACCGGAGCCGGACTGGTCGGGGCGCACGCCGCTCAGCCACGTGGCCGGGAACAGTCCGTGCACGGAGCCGCGCGGCGCCCTGTTCTCAAGGTGGCCGAAGGACGTGATGTAGCGCTTGTATTCCTCCAGTGGCTCGAGAATCGGGCTCAACTGAAAGTTTTCACCGGCACCGCTGGGTGTCCAGTGGTCCATCGCCGCGCCAAACGACGTGTTCCACATGATGGCGCCGTGCGGCAGATAGAAGAACCCGGCGCGCAGCTTTGGCGCAGCTGCGGTCTCGGCCAGCGCAGTGGCGGCCGGAATCATTGCATCGAGCAGCGGCAGACCGACTGCGACGCCGGCGGCCCTGAGCACGGTGCGGCGGGATAGATGCTTTTTCCTGAGATACATGGCTTTTGCACTCCCCTCTATTGCGTGCGCCCGCTGGCTTGCAGACTGTCGTTGTCCGCGCCGGCGAAAGGTGCCAGAGCCGTGACCGGACCGGATTCGTCCGTGACGGCCTGCATCCTGAACGCGTCGCTGCTTACAATGCCCGTGACAAGGGCGGAAAACGTGTAATCATCGGCTTCCGCAGCCCGCACAATAGCGCGAATCTGCGGCATATCGTAGTGCGCGAGCTCCCGGCCCAGCGCATACATCATCAGTTTCTTCGCGAGCGCCTGCACGAACTGATCGGGACGGCTGAGCAGCGCCCTGCGAAGATCGGCAGGGCTGGCGACTACCGTGCCGTCGGGCAGCATTGTGACCGGATCGATCGGCGTGTTGGCATCGCGGTCGTGGTCGCGCCAGCGGCCGATCGCAGAGAAGTGTTCCAGCGGCAGGCCATAAGGGTCGATTACGCCGTGGCAGCCATTGCAGCTGGGGTCAGCGCGATGCTGCTCCAGACGCGCGCGCAGCGACGTCGGCTCATCGCCGGTGACCGGATTGAGATCGGTCTCGACCTCAGGTGGAGGTGGCGCGGGTGGTGTACCCATGAGCGTCTCCAGCACCCAGGCACCACGCAGCACCGGCGACGTGCGATCTCCAAACGACGTGTTCAGCAGCACGGCACCCTTGCCAAGCAGGCCGTGACGCCTGTCGTCAGACAGTTCTACCGGGCGGAACTGCTGCCCCACGACGCCGGGGACGTCATAGAACCTGGCGAGACGTTCGTTAAGGAATGTGTGCTCGGCCGTCAGCAGATCGCGTACATCCCGGTCGTCCAGCAGCACGCTGGCGAGAAACAGATTGATTTCCTCTTCGAAATCCCGTCTAAGCGCCTCACTGAAGTCCGGGAAAATAGCCCGGTCCGGCTCGACGAGATCGAGATCGGCCACGTGCAGCCACCGGCGTGCGAACTCCGTGACCAGCACCTCGGCACGCGGATCCGTGAGCATGCGGCGCACCTGCGCGTCGAGAACCTGCGGATCCGACAGTCTGCCTGCCGCCGCCAGGTCAAGGAGCTCGTCATCAGGCCCCTGGCTCCACACGAAGAAAGACAGCCGCGACGCGAGTTCGAAATCGCTGATGGGGTAACGGCCGGCCTGCAGCTGCCCGGATTGCGGCGGTGCGATGGCTCTGTAGAGAAAATCCGGGCTGGAGAGCACGGCCATGACCAGCAGCTCTATGCCCTCGTCGAAACCGCCCGGTCCCGCGCGCCCCATTTCGTAGAAAGGCATGAGTCTGTCGAGATCGGCCTGTTCGACGGGGCGACGGAACGCACGGCGTGCGAGATCGGTCGCGATACGCTCTGCACAGGCCTGCTCCTGCTCGGGTGCTTCAGGTTGGCAGATGAAGATCCTGCGCCGGCTCTCGGTCATGGAAACGCCCGGGGAGTCGAACGGACCGGTCAGGCTGACGCGGCCGCTGATCCCGGGAACACGCGGCGCGCCGGCGAACGTGAAAGCGCGATTCCCGGCAATCATCTCGTCGTCGGAAGCCCTGGCGCGTTCTATGAATGTGGCGATGACTTCTCTGGGTCCCGCTCCCACCTGCAACGGAATATCCGTAAACCGTTCCATGATCTGGGCCTGACCCGGTGCACCGCCGCGGTTGGCGAGTGCGAAATCGGCCGGCCCGCCTATCGTCGTGCGAAACACCTCTTCCCGGTCGATCAGGATGACCAGCGTGTGCTCGGTTTCCACCGCACTCGGGTAGAGCCCGACGCCGAGGTTTGTCAGGGTCAGCCGATACTCACCATCCGCCGGAAAGACGTGGTTGAACCTGACCCCGCCACGCGTGCCCAGCGGCATGCCGTCGATGTGCGTACCCTGGCCGCCCGATGCCTGGAAAGTCGCGTTTGCGACACGCGGCTGCGGTTCTCCGACAGCCAGACGTGCAACCAGCATCGCCGCATCGATGTACTGCTCAACGAACGCCGGAGAGGCGCTGAGCGCCGCTGCGATGTTGCTGAGTCCGTCGATCTCGATATCGGTCGGCAGCAGCTCCGTCGGATCGATTTCCACGCCCAGCAGACCATTGACGGCCTGCGCGTATTCGGTTCTGTTCAGGCGGTGCGCCGGCACGTAGCCGACCTGATGCACATCAACCGCATCGTCTATGGTCTGCTCCAGCCACGTGACGAGTGCATCCACCTCAGCCTGCTCAGGCTGCGGGCCGCCCGGTGGCGGCATCAATCTGCCGCGAAGCTTGTTGATCACCGGTTCGAAGATTTCCGGATGCTCCGTCACTGACAGCGCGGTGAGTCCGTCGAAACTCAGATTGCCGGCGCGCTCCAGGGAGTTGTGGCATTCAAGGCAGTAAACCTGCAGCGTGTTCCATGAGGCATCGTGCGCGACGGGGCCGCTGCGCATGACCAGCACCACGGTAATGGCCGCAACCGACCCGAGCACAGCAAGCAGGGCTCCTGCACGGATCATTGAGGACCTCCATCCAGTGCGAACACGAACAGCCGTCCCGGCGGGTTGTTATTGCTTGGGCCTGACAGCACGGCAACGTACTGCATGCCATCCATCTCGTAAGTCACGGGCGGCCCGATCGTCGTGAGCAGAGACGTGCTCCACAGCTGCTCACCGGTCTCGGCATGAAAGGCATGGAAAGTGCCACTGCTGTCAGCACCGAAGACGATGTTGCCCGCGGTTGCCAGCGCGCCGCCATCCTCCCTGGTGTCGAAGTTGACACGCCAGCGCTCACGCTGCTCGATCGGATCCCACGCCACAAGAAAGCCCGGCTTGCCTTCCGGCTGATGCGGACCGATCGAGGCCGGGAGGTGCGGCGGAGACGTCAGCGGCGTTGCGCCGCGGCCGAACATGAAGCCGTTGGCGTTGTTCAGGTCGGCGCGGAACACGAAGCTGGTCTCCATTCCCGGGATGTACATCAGACGGTGCTGCGGATGCCAAGCCATCGGATGCCAGTTGTGGGCGCCTCGAGCCGTCGGAAAGATCTCGACCGCATCGTCGCCGCGATAGCGTGCGCGCGGCTGTTCGATCGGTCGCCCTGTTTCAAGGTCCACACCGAAGGCCCAGTTCACGCGCGAGTACGGTTCCGCCGATATCAGCGCGCCGGTCAGCCGGTCCAGGACATAGAAGAAACCATTCTTCGGCGCCTGCATCAGCACCTTGCGCTCGACACCATCAATGGTGAGATCTGCGAGCACCATCTGCTGGACGGCCGTGTAGTCCCAGTTGTCGCCCGGCGTGGTCTGGTAGTACCAGACCAGCTGACCGCTGTCCGGCCTTACCGCAAGTATCGACGAGATGAACAGATTGTCGCCGCCCCCCGGGCTGCGCAGGTCCTGGTTCCACGGGCCTCCGTTGCCGGTGCCTATGTAAAGCAGGTCCGCTTCCGGATCGTAGGCGAATGCGTCCCAGGCATTGCCACCGCCGCCGCGCTTCCACCATTCGCCCGTCCAGGTCGTCGCGGCATATTCGAGCTCGGGGTGCTCGAACGGCAGGGACGGATCGCCCGGCACGATATAGAAACGCCACACCTGACGTCCGGTCTGTGCATCGTAGGCGGTGACGAAGCCACGTCCGCCGAGATCTGCGCCGCCGTTGCCGATGATGACGTTGCCCGCCACAACGCGCGGCGCGCCGGTGATGCTGTAGATGCGCTCTTCCGGTGTCGTCTGCACGATCCACACAACGTGGCCGGTGTCGGCATCCAGCGCGGCGAGTCGGCCGTCCAGCAGGCCCACGATGACCTTGCCGTCGTAGAAAGCCGGGCCGCGATTCACCGGGCCGCAGCAAAGACGCGTGCCGCCGTCGTCCACGCCGCGTACGATGCCCGGATCCCAGCGCCATTTGAGTGATTGCGTGCGCAGGTCGATTGCGTAGGTGATGTTCCAGGCGGTTGTGCCATACAGAACGCCGTCGACGACCAGAGGAGTCGCTTCCATCCGCGCGCCATCGGAACCGACCTCTACCGAAAACGCGACCTGGAGACGGTCGACGTTGCTTATGTTGATCTGGTCCAGCGTGCTGAAGCGAGTTTCGGCGTAGTCGCCGCCGTAGGTCAGCCACTGACCGTCCGCGCTTGCGTGAGCCAGGACGTGGTCGTCGACCTTTGACTGTGCGGTCGCCGTGAGTGTGAGCGCCGTCAGCGTGAGCGCTGCCGTCGAACGCTCAATAAACCGACTCTTGAGGTTCTTCATTACAAACCCGTGCCCGCGCGCCGACGCCGCCCGCGCGCAGCCCCCATCGTAGCTTTTTGTAAGGCGTCTTTGCCCCCGAGTATGCCCCATTTCTGGCCGGGATTCCTGCTTGCAGCCTTGCAGATGTCAGCATCACCGGGGCCTCCCGGTGACGCAAGCCTGCCGGGTGCCGGTACACGTTCAGGACCGCTGGTGGGCCTCCCTGCCGGCAGGCGGGCGTCGCTTCGGAATGCGCTTAGAATGTCAGTCGTGACGCGAAACCGTCAGTCTCGATGTCAATGGCAGGACGCAGATCCAGAAAGCGTGTATCGGTATTGCGCAGGCTCCTGAAGGGCCTTGCGGTGCTGGGCCTTGCGGCGCTGCTGGCCTCGGTTGGCGCTGTGCTGGCCATCAGATGGGTCGATCCGCCGTTTACCGCCGTGATGCTGCTCGAGTCCGGCCCGGTGAGCGAACTGGCGCAGACCTGGGTGCCTCGCAGCGAAATCGCCTGGGACGCTGCGCGTGCTGTCATTGCCGCGGAGGACCAGCGTTTCGCGGATCACCGCGGCATCGACTTCCGCCAGCTGGAGCTGGCGATCGCCGACTACCGGCAGGGCCAGGGACTGCGCGGCGCATCAACGATTACGCAGCAGGTCGCCAAGAATCTGTTTCTCTGGCATGGCCGGAGTCTGGTCCGCAAGGCGCTGGAGGCGTATTTCGCGTTGTTGATCGAGGTTTTCTGGACCAAGGAAAGAACGCTGGAGGTGTATCTGAACGTGGCCGAGTTTGGTCACGGTGTCTTTGGCGTTCAGGCCGCAGCACTCGCATTCTTCGATAAGGATGCCGCCTCGCTCAGTCTTGACGAGGCCGCCTTGCTGGCAGCTGTGCTGCCGAGTCCCAAGCGTTTCGACGCGGCGCGTCCAAGCGCGTATGTCCGCGGGCGCCAGGCGCAGATCATGGCGCAGGTGCGCCTGCTCGAAGCGCGCGGGCATTATCGCGGACTCGATTGGTAGGTCGACGCCGGCGCCTTCAGCTTCGCCCGAGCGTCTCAGCCCTTCACGAGTCTTGCGCGTGCGTTCAGCACGGTCAGGTAGGCGGCAGGCACCAGCGCCAGCGTGACCAGCGTGGAGAACAGCACGCCGAAAGCCAGTGAGATCGCCATCGGAATCAGGAACTGCGCCTGCAGGCTGCGCTCCAGCATCAGCGGGGTGAGGCCGGCAAACGTCGTGATCGCGGTCAGCATGACCGGACGGAATCGCGCCACGGCGGCTTCGATCACCGCTTCCACAGGCGGCAGGTTTTCCGCGATACGCCGGTTGGCGAAATCGATCAGAACCAGTGAGCTGTTCACGACCACGCCGGCCATGGCCACCATGCCAAGCATGGAGAGTATGGTCAGCTCCAGGCCGAACAGCAGATGGCCGCCGATCGCACCGACCAGGCCGAAAGGAATGGCGAGCATGATGATGATGGGCTGCACATAGGAGCGCAGCGGAATGGCCAGCAGCGCGTAGATCACGATCAGCGCGATCAGAAACAGCGCGCCCAGACCTTCCAGCGTCTCGCGCTGCTGCTGCTGTTCGCCTTCGAAGCTGTAGCGTATGCCGGGATAGCGTGCGAGGAGTTCCGGCAGCACGCCGGCTTCCAGGCTGGCAATGATCTCGTTCGGATTGCCCAGGGTCAGATCCACATCGGTGGTGACGTTGACGGCGCGCTGTCTTTCGGTGCGCTGTATCGTGTCGAAGCCGCGGCCATGACTGGCGATCGCCACCTGACCGAAAGGCACCTGCGCACCCTGCGGCGTGCGGATGCGCATGTCTTCGAGATCGCCCAGCGAACGCCGCTGGTCGGCCGGGTAGCGCACCATGACCCTCACGTCTTCGCGTCCGCGCTGGATGCGCTGCGCTTCTTCACCGAAGAATCCCTGACGCACCTGACGACCGAGATCGGCCAGGCTCAGGCCCAGGGTTTCGGCTTCCGGTCGTATGGCGAGCGTGAGTTCGCGTCGGCCGGCGCGAAACGAATCGGCAATGTCGAACACGCCCGGATACTCGGCCAGGCGCAGCTTCAGCCACTCGGCCGCCTCGCGCAGCTGCTCGAGATCCTCCCCCCTGAGCTCGACATTGATGGCCTCGCCGGCGCTGAACAGCGAAGCCGTGTAGGTCAGCTCAACGGCGTCGACGATGGGGCCGGCGCGCTCACGCCACAGCGTGGCCAGTTCACTGCTGCCTACGGATCGCTGCTCGGAAGGCACGAGTTCGATGTTGACCTCGCCGAGATGGCTTGCGGCAGGGGCCGTGGCGCCGCCCAGCATGCCCTGGCCCTGCTGGGTCCCGTAGGGCTGGCTGCCGACCGAGGACAGCACATGACGGAACACAGGGCCGTTGTCGCGTGCCAGTTCCGAACCCAGTTCCAGAGCCGCCTGTTCCAGGTGACGAACGGCCGCTTCGGTGACCTCTATCGGCGTGCCCTGCGGCATGGTCAGCATCACGGCGACATTGTCCGCTTCAATGGGCGGAAAGAACGAGAACCGCAGCCAGCCTCCGCCCACGAAGCCGCCGACGATGATCAGCAGCGCAAGGCCCGACGCCAGCGTCAGGGAACGCCACGCCACCACACGTTCCAGCGACGGTCGATAGACGCGTTCTATCCACCAGTCCAGGCCGCCGGAAATGCGCCGCTGCACCCTCGCCCAGGCGGCCAGCGGTCCGTGCCCGGTGCCATAGGCGGTCGATCCCGAGCGGGACAGATTGGACGGCAGCACCAGCAGGGAGTCGATCAGGGAGAACAGCAGGATGGGGATCACGATCAGCGGGATGACGCGGAACACCTGGCCCATCACGCCTTCAAGGAACAGCATGGGCGCGAATGCAGCCACGGTGGTCAGTACACCGAAAATGACCGGTACGACGACGCGCCCCGCGCCGCTGACCGACGCCTCCGCGCCGCGGCCGAACCTGCCCTGCTGCGTGTAGATGCTCTCGCCCACGACGATCGCGTTGTCGACGACGATGCCCAGCGCGACGATGAACGCGAACAGCGAGATCATGTTGATGGACACATTGAACCCCGGCATCAGCCACAGCGTGCCCAGGAATGAGACCGGAATGCTGACGCTGACCCAGAATGCAAGGCTCAGGCGCAGAAACAGCGCAAGCACGATGAACACGAGCGCGAAGCCGACGAGTCCGTTGGTGACCAGCAGGTTCATGCGGCTCAGGAAAACGCGCGATGTGTCCTGCCATATGGTCAGCTGCACGCCTTCCGGCAGTTGCGAAGCGGAGCTGTCGATGTAGTCGCGCACCGTGGCCGCGATCGCCAGAGCATCCTGATTGCCGACGCGGAAGACCTGAACGATTGCGGCAGGTGCGCCGTCGAAACGCGAAATCTCGTCGGTTTCCTCGAAGCCGTCGACGACGCGCGCGACTTCACCCAGCCGCAGATAGGTGCCGTCGGATCGAGTGAGCAGCACCAGGTCCTCGAACTGAGGTCCCCGGTAGGCCCGGCCGGTGGTGCGCAGCAGCACTTCGCCGCCGTCGGTTCTGACCGAGCCGCCGGGTACATCCACCGCGGATTCGCGCACCGCCCGTGCCACATCGTCGAATCGCAGCCCGTAGCGGCGCAGCGCTTCCTCCGAGACCTCGATCGCGATTTCGTAGGGCCGCACGGCGACCAGATCGGCCTGCGTGATACCCGGCAGCGCGGCGATCTCATCACGCACGCGCTCGCCCAACCGTTTCAGCGACAGTTCATCGATGTCGCCGGAGACAGCAACATCCAGCACCTGCTGGCGCACAATGACTTCGCGGACGATCGGCCTTTCGGCTTCCTCGGGGAAGATCGCGATCGCGTCCACACGCGTTCTGACCTCGTCCAGCACATCGCGCACCGCAAAGCCGGTTTCGACCTCGACGCTGACGGTCCCCATCCCTTCGGCCGATGAAGAAGTGATTCTTCTGATGCCGTCAACGCCCTGGATTTCCTCCTCTATGGGAACGACGATGCCCTGCTCGACTTCCTGCGGGGCCGCGCCGGGGTAACGCACCTGGACCGTGATCAGGTTCGGATTGATCTCCGGAAACACTTCCTTGGTGACCGATGCAACGGTCAGCAGTCCGCCGGCGACCACGAGCACGCGCAGCAGGTTCGCGGCAACGCCGTTACCGACAAACCAGCGGATCACGGCGTTCACGACGAGGCGTCTCCGTCGCTTTCCGTGCGCACCAGCATGCCGTCGATGACCACATCCAGCGGCGAGATGCAGATACGCTCGCCGGCACGCAGGCCACCGGAAATCACGACCTCGTTGCGGTCGGTACGCAGTACCTGAACCTGACGAAAGCGCAGGCGGTTCTCGTCATCGATGATCAGCACCTGATTCTCGTCACGCAGCACATTGCGCGGCAGTACGAAGACGTCTTCGAACACCCGCCCCTGTATGTCAGCGTGCACGAACATGCCTGATGCCAGCGGCACTGTGGCGTCTTCCTGCTCACGTCCGTACGGGTCGCGTACCTCGGCTACCAGATAAACCATGCGGCTCTGCGGATCGATCTCGCCTTCGGTGCGCACGATGTGCCCCTGCCACTGCAGAGACTGGCCGGCGAACTGTGCGCGTATCGTGACCGGTGGCCCGGATTCGCCGCGGCGAAATCCCGGCGGCAGATCCAGAAACTGCAGCTCGCGGTCGGGTACCGGCAGCCTGATCTCGGCGACATCGACAGCGAACAGCGTGGCCAGGTTGTTGCCCGGCGCCACCACCTGACCGGCATCCACCTGTCGGTCGCGTACGCGACCTGCGAACGGTGCGCGGATGATGGTGCGATCCAGATCCCTTTCGGCACGCTCCAGAGCCGCGCGGGCCGCATCCAGCGCAGCTCTCGCCTCGGCGAGTTGTGGTTCGCGAAGCACCAGCGGCGATGGCTCGCCCGACTGCCCCAGCATGTCCCACTCCCGGCGTGCGACGGCGGCTTCCTCCAGTTCAATGCGCAAGCGCGCTTCGGCCTGGGCGATCTGCGCGCGTGCGCTGATCACGGCCAGTTCGTAGTCGCGCGGATCCAGGCGCAGCAGCACATCCCGGCTCTCGAAAAAGCCGCCCGCGACCATGGAAGGTGAGATTTCGATGACACGACCGGCCACCTCAGCGACGAGTACCGTCTGCGTACGTGGTGTCACGGTGCCCTGGCTGCGGACATGCGCCTGCATCCGAACCGGCGTGACGGTTTCGTACCGGACCAGCGGTGCGACGGTCTCCGGTGCGCGGGTGGCGACTTCCGGCCGCGATGCGATCAGCACCGCGGCAATCAAGACTGCCGCGGCGAGCACGACCAGTGGCAGGAGAACTTTAATCAGGCGACGCATGCGTACCTCAGGAAATGTTGATCCGGCTCACGCCAGTCGTTATTCGTCATCTATGGATCCACCCAGTGCCAGGTGCAGATCGATTCGTGAATCGAGCAGCTGGCGTCTGGCTGCCAGCAGCTGACTTTCAGCCTCCAGCGAACGGCGTTGCGCTTCGAGCACCACGAGCAGCGGATCGAGTCCGCCGCCATAGCGTTGTTCGGCAAGGGCGAGCGCGGCGCCGGCCTGACTGGCCGCCTCGCCCAGCAGCTGCACGCGGGTGCGCTGCCAGCCCTGCGCGTCCAGCGCCGTTTCCACTTCTGCGAAAGCTGTCAGCACTCGGCCGGCGTAGGATTCCAGCGCCTCGCGCAGCTGTGCATCGGCGACATCGACCTGCGCGCGCAATCGTCCGCCCTGAAAAATCGGCTGCATCAGGTTGCCGGCGATGCTCCAGACGGTGAAGTCGCCATCCAGCAGTCGGCGTACGGCATCCGTCGTGGTCCCGCCTGAAGCGGTCAGTGACAGCGACGGGTACAGCGCGCGGCGATCGGCTGCGAGTCGCGCGTCGGCTGCGGCCACACGCCGTTCTGCCGCGAGCAGGTCGGGCCGCTGCGCGAGCAGGTCGGCCGGCAGTCCCGCGGGGATCTCGTAGGCCGGCACGGGCAGGCCGTGCGGCACATCCAGCGCGGCCGCCGGATAGCGGCCCAGCAACAGCTCCAGCTGCCTCATCACGAGTCCGGCATGCTCCTGACGCTGGGAAAGCTGTGCTTCGGCGGCATGCAGGTTCGTCAATGCGAGGCGCAGTTCCAGCGACGGCGCCAGACCGCGCTCGTAGCGATGCTGCACCTGCTGAACGGTGCGCTCATAACTCGCCACCGTATCCTCGGCCAGCCGCACCTGCTGGCCCGCTTCGATCAGCGCGAACCATGTCCTGGCGGTCTGCGCCGCCAGCGACAGACGGGCCGCCTGTTCCTCAAGCTGTGCGGCCTCGGCGTCGGCCAGCGCGGCCGATGCGCCATTGCGAATGCGGCCCCAGATATCCGCTTCCCATGAGGTATCGACGGACAGGCCGAACGTATCGATCTGCGTGCTCAGCACCTGACCTTCGGCCCCGGGAATCGGCAGGCCGATGAAGTTCTGTTGCTGTCTGCGCGCACTGCCACCGGCGACAACCGCAGGGAACTGCGCCGCGCCGGTGATCCGCGCCATTGCCCTGGCCTGATCCACTCGCGCCGCGGCGGCGCGCAGGTCGCGATTGCCCTCAAGTGCTTCGGCGATGACCGCTTCCAGGGCCGGGTCTCCAAGACGGCGCCACCACGCAGGGTCCGCCGCTGCGATGCCGCCCGGCGTCGCCCATTGCCCGGGAACGTCGATGCCAGTGTCGGGATGCTCGACCGGTGGCGCGCTGGCACAGCCGACGAGTAACGCCATCAGCAGGACGGTGAATTGCGGTCCACGGGTGCTCGCGGTCATGAACGCGGTGCCTCGGATGGCGTGAATCCTGCCGGTGCCGACAGCCCGGCACGAAAACCGGCAGCGATGAAGGCGACCACTCGGGGGATGGTCTCGTCAGGGTCGGCAGGATTGCAGGCAGCGCGTGAGATCTGCTGCAGGTGATGACCGCAGCTCAAGGTCTGCACCATCACGCCGACCATGAAGAATATGTGCCACAACACATCCTTGCGGGAATGTCCGGGCAACGCTCGACTGAATGCGTCCACATAACGTTCTATGACGGTACCGAACAGCCGCAGCAGCAGTTCCGTTGAACCCTGGTCCGGGCTGCCCATGGTGCGGCCGAGAAGGCGAGGCGCCACCTGTCCGCGCCGCGGATCCTCGCCACACAGCCGCAGTGGCGGTGCAACGAAGGACTCGATCAGCGACTCCAGCGACGGCTGGCCCTGCTCCTCCAGCGCTTCCAGTCGCGACAGACGTTCGATGTTCAGCGGCTCGACCAGACGCTGCACCACGGCCTCGAACAGTCCTTCCTTGGAAGCGAAGTGATAGTGCACGGCCGCGAGGTTCACGCCGGCTTCCGCAGTCAGCGCACGCAGCGACGTCTGCTCGAAGCCATGCTCGGCAAACAGGCGCTCGGCTACGTCGAGGATTCGCTGTTTGGTGTGCTGAGGCTCGGACGAGGTTGGAATCGGATTCAAACGCATGTTTGAATTAAACGTCCGTTTGACCCGAAAGGCAAGAGGTGCCGTCAGGGCGCACCTTTCCGCTAACATCACATCACGCGGCCATCGCCGCACCATGGAGCGTGTGCATGAAGCTTTTTTCCGGAATCGGGCTGTTGGCAGCGGTCCTGCTGGTGTCTCCACCGAGTGTTCAGGCTGCGGAGACGGAGGAAGAGGCGTTTCAGGCATTCCTCGCTGAATTCAGGGATGAGGCGCTGCAGCGCGGCATCAGCGCCGGAACGCTGGACGAGATCCTGCCTTCCATCAGCCTGCACCGCCGTGCGATTCAGGCCGATCGCTCGCAACCGGAAGTCATAGACACTTACGAGACCTATCTGCGCAGGGTGAGTCCGCAGCGCATCGAGGCGGGCAGGGCGCTGATGGCGGAGCACGGCGATATGATTGAGCGTGTTGCTGCGGAGTATGGCGTGCAGCCGCGCTTCATCGTGGCGATTCTCGGTCTTGAGAGCAATTACGGCACCTTTCCGATCACCGAGCCGCTGTTCGATGTCGTCGCCACGCTGGCGTTCGATCGCCGGCGCAGCGCGCAGTTTCGCAACGAGCTGTTTGCGGCCTTCACGATCGTGGAGCGCGGATACGCCACGTTCGACATGATGAAGAGTTCCTGGGCCGGCGCACTCGGTGTGCCGCAGTTCCTGCCCAGCAGTTTCCTCAGTCTGGCCGTGGACCATACCGGTAACGGGCGTATCGATCTGTGGAACATGGGTCCGGACGTTGTCGCTTCAGTTGCAAACTATCTGCGTGACACGCGCTGGCGCGACGACCAGACCTGGGGTCGCCCCGTTGCCCTGCCGCCCGGCGCCGAGCAGTCTCTGACCGCGGAACAGGCGTCAGGCATGACACCGGATGCCGTGTGCCGTCCTTACCGGGCGCTGGGCGCCTGGCGCCCACTGCAGGACTGGCAGGCGCTGGGTGTGCGGCGCATGGATGGCAGCGACCTCCCGACACGTGAACTGCCGGCTGCACTGATCACCGGTGATCCTGGAGATGGTGTGGGATACCTCGTCTACCGAAACTTCTGCTCGATCATGCGTTACAACCCGGCCCTGCGCTACGCTGTCTCTGTTGGCCTGCTCGCCGACGCGATCGCGGGCATCGAGGACTGACGCGAACGCGGTCCGGAGGACGGCCCGCACCGAACCCTTATCTGCGAATCTCTGGTCTGCATGATGTCCATGATTCGGCTTACCGACCGCACGGCCGTCCCGGAGGATGCCATCAGCGAGCACTACACGCGGGCGTCGGGCCCCGGCGGACAGAACGTGAACAAGGTTGCCACGGCGGTTCAGCTCCGTCTGGACCTGGAGCGTGCCGGCCTTTCCCGCGATGTGCGGCAGCGGCTGGAGGGACTCGCGGGCCGGAGGCTCACTCGGGCCGGCGAGATCGTCATCGAGGCGCAGCGTTTTCGCACCCGGGAGCGCAACCGCGAGGATGCACTTGCGCGTCTGGCCGCGCTGGTGGCAAGTGCCGAGTTGACTCCTAAAGCGCGCGTGCCGACCCCGGTGCCGCGCGTCGCCAGGCGACGCCGGGTCGACGACAAGACCCGACACGGCGCAAGAAAACGCCTGCGCGCCAGGCCGGAGCCTGGAGAGTAAATTCCGACCAGCGATCAGAGTCGTTCAGTTGACGACACCGGTCCCGACGGGTGCGCTTTCCGGCTCCAGTTCCAGGCCGGCACTGCGCGCCTGCTCGATCAGAAGGCTGGCAAAATCGGCATTACCGTGACCGGCATCGATGGCGCGCTGCACCATGCTGCGTGTCAGCTCCGTCAACGGCAGCGGAACGCCATGCTGGCTGGCGGCGTTCAGCCCCAGATCCAGATCCTTGCGCAGCAACTCCGAGGTGAACGTGGCGGTCAGGTCCAGGTTCACGAAGGCAGGCGTCTTGTAACGCGTGAATGTCGAACCCATGACACTGTGGTTGATGAAATCGAGCAGGGTGCTGCGGGGTACGCCGCTGCTTTCCGCGAGCGCGCAGATCTCGGCCATGCTTTGCGCGACCACGCCAAGCATGAGGTTGTGACAGATCTTGACCACACGCGCCTGCTCGGCGTCACCCACGTAGGTGACGGCGCGGCCCAGATGGTTCAGGTAAGGTCGGGCGAATTCGTAAGCGAGACGAGGGCCGGACACGACGACCGTCGCGTCACCGGCATCCACGGCCTTGGCATTACCACTCACCGGCGCGGCAAGCATCGCAACTCCCTGGCTGGATGCGAAATCACGAACAACGGACGAGGCCTCCACCGAGACACTGGAGCAGTCCACCAGGATGCGCGGGGTCTTCCTGCCGCGCAGCAGCCCGTCGTCGCCGGTGGTGACCATGAGCAGATCGTCGCAGCTGCCCACAGTGGAGAAAACCGTAGTGCATTCGCCAAGGCACTGGACGGAATCGACTATTGTCGCGCCGTGCATCGTGAGTGGCTCGGCCTTGGCGCGCGTGCGGTTGAACACGGCCACCTGATGGCCCGCGGCGAGCAGGCGCCTGACCATGCTGAACCCCATCCGGCCGCCGGCGCCTATCCAGCCGATGTGGTGATTCTCGCCGGGGTGGGGGGGTGTCGCCATTTCGCTCATTTCTGGTCGCATTTAATAGGCGAAACGTGATTTCAGTCTATGAAGAATTGTCAAGAGTTCGAGTCGGCCCGTTCCGGAAGGTTCACAATGCACCCTTGTGAATGTTAAGTTCATTTCAGGGATCGAAATATTTCTATGAATCGCAAGGGAATCGCACAGCAGGTCACGATCAAGGACGTTGCCCGTGAGGCCGAGGTGCATCCATCAACGGTGTCACGGGTGCTGAACCCGGCCACCCGTTCCATGGTGTCCAAGGATCTGATCGAAAAAGTACTCGCGACAGCCAAGGATCTGGGGTATCGACGCAACCCCCTGGCAGCCGGTCTGCGTACGCGTCAGAGTCATACCGTTGGCGTGGTGATCCCCGATCTTACGAATCCCCTGTTTCCGCCCATTGTCAGGGGCATAGAGCGCACGCTGGACGAGTACGGAATCATTTCCATCCTTGCCGATTCGGCAAATAATCCACAGAGCGAAATCTCGATTCTCGAGAGCATGCTGGCCAGGCAGATCGAAGGCGTGATTCTCGCGACCGCACACCGCGAGGACAAAGTCGTGCAGCGGTGCCTGGACGCCGACGTCCCGGTGGTCCTGGTCAACCGTTCCGTGGATTCCGATGAAGTGCCTTCGGTCGTCAACGATGATGCTTACGGCATCAAGCTGGCTTTCACGCATCTGGTGTCGCAGGGACACCGGCAGATCGCGCATGTGGCCGGACCGCAGGACACCTCCACGGGGTCAGCGCGACGCGATGCATTTCTGGCTTCGGCCCGCGAGGCGGGTCTGGATGACTGCGCCTTGTTGACCGTAAACGCTCAGTCGTTCACTGAAGCAGCCGGCAAGGCAGCGCTTTCCGCGTTGTTGTCGGCGGGCAAGCAGTTCACCGCGATCGTCGCGGCCAACGACCTGCTCGCGCTGGGATGTTACGACGCGCTGGACGAGGCGGGTCTTAAGTGCCCTGACGATGTATCTGTCACCGGGTTCAATGACATGCCCTTCATCGACCGCCTGACTCCGCCGCTGACCACGGTACGGATCCCGCATAACGAGCTGGGTGTGCGTGCGGCGCAGATGCTGCTGCAGCGTATTCGTGGGCCGAAGGATGAACACAGGCACGGACAGTCCGTGGAGCTGCCCACGAAAGTGAGTCTCACGCCGGAACTAGTGGTTCGCGGCTCGACCCGCGAGCTCCCTGGCGGCAAGAGTCCAGTCAGATCTCGACGTTCCAGTTACTCTGCTCGATCAGCGACCTGACCCTGGCGAGGAAGGCTGCCGAATAGGCACCGTCTACAGCGCGGTGATCGAATGACTGCGCGAGTATTCCTACTGGTCGAATCGCGATGGCATCGCCGTCCGCACGTTCCAGAACGACCGGCCGTTTGCGTATCCCGTCGGTAGAAAGAATCGCCACCTGCGGCTGGTTGATGATGGGTGCGGTGATCAGCGTGCCGAAACTGCCGGAGTTCGACAGCGTATAGGTGCCACCGCTGAGCTGGTCGGGCTTCAGGCGACCGCTTCGTGCGGTCTGCGACAGCTCATGAATTGCGTGCGCGAGTTTCTCCACCGACAGCTGCTCGGCCTGGCGTATTACCGGTGCCACCAGTCCGTCCGCGGGTCCGAGGTCTACCGCAATTGCCAGGTTGACATGCCGATGCAGGCGCAGGGCGTTGTCCTCCACGCTGGCATTGAGTTGCGGGAACTCGGCCAGAGCGCGGCATACGGCATGCGCTATGAAAGGCAGCCAGGTCAGCGAGAAGTGGTATCGGGCGCGCCACGCTTCGCGCATCCGGTTGCGGACCAGCTGCACGGCACTGAAGTCAACTTCCACCGCCTGCAGCACATGGGGACTGGTGGCTCTTGAACGAACCATGTGATCAGCGGTCAGGCGTCGGATACGGTTGAAAGGAATCAGGTCACCACTTCCGGATGTAGCAGCCTCTGCATCTGGACGGGCGGAAGCACCGCTCCCTGCACTGGCTTGCGTCCCGGGAGTTGCGCTGTCAGGCGCACTGGAGGGCGTGCGTGAATCCGTTCCAGCTCCTGCCTGTCCCGCAGGGCCGCCGGAAGCGATGTGCTCGAGCACATCCCGTCGCGTGATGCGGCCATGGCGCCCGCTGCCGGCAATGCGATCGATGTCAAGGTTCTGCTCGGCGACCAGGCGCCGCACGGCCGGTGACAGACGCTGATGGCTGCTGCCGGTGACACTTCGGGCGGTGCCGGTTACGCGGCCGCTGCCGTAAGGCGCTGATGCTGCGCCGGGATCGGGTGCCGGCGTGGAAGCTGACGCCGCAGGCGGTCCAGACGGGTCGTCAGCGTTGCTGTCGGCAGTATCCGCGTTGCCTGCGCCGGGGTCCGGATCGGTGACGGAACCCTCCCCGTCATCCGCATCTTCGCCCGCACCATCACCGCTGTCGATGACAGCCAGCACCGTTCCAACGGCTACGGTCTGGCCTGCCTCGACGCGGATGGATTTCACTGTGCCGGCTGCCGGCGATGGGATCTCCATGGACGTCTTGTCGGTCTCGACGTCCAGCAGAATTTCGTCGACCTCGATCCGGTCGCCGACATTCTTGTGCCACTGTGCGACCGTGCCCTCATCGACGGTCTCGCCCAGCTGCGGCATCAGTACATCCATGGTCCCGTGAGCCCCCCGCTCAGAAAACTTCAGTCCACCAGTTCGCGCACCGCGCGAACGATTTTCTCGGGGGTGGGCAGTACCGCATCCTCGAGGTTGTCGGCAGCAGGCAGTGGTATGTGCGGTGTCGTGACACGCACCACAGGCCCGTCGAGATCCCAGAATGCCTCGTGCGCAACGATGGAGGCGATTTCGGCGCCCCAGCCGCACAGGCGCGGGTTTTCCTCAACCGTGACCAGCCGGCCCGTATGAGCAACTTCCTCCAGGATGGTGCGGGTATCCAGCGGCACCAGACAGCGCAGGTCCACCACGGTGGCCGTAATGCCGTGTTCCTTCTCCAGTATCTCGGCCGCTTTCATCGCCCGGTTGACCATCAGGGCCAGGGCTACGATGGTCACGTCATCGCCGCGTCGCAGCACATTGGCCTTGCCGAGGTCAACGACATGCTCGCCATCGGGAACCTCGCCCTTGGTCGCGTAAAGTGACTTCTGTTCGAAGAACAGCACCGGATCGGGATCGCGAATCGAGGCGGCAAGCAGGCCTTTCACGTCGGCCGGAGAAGCCGGCGCGACGACCTTCAGGCCCGGCACTGCCATGGCCCAGTTCTCCACGCTCTGCGAATGCTGCGCGCCGAAGCGGGCACCGCCGCCGTTGGCCGAGCGAATCACCAGCGGGAAACTGCACTGGCCGTCGGTCATATAACGCGACTTCGCGATTTCATTCGCGACGATGTCCCAGCACACCGCGAAGAAGTCGGAAAACATGATCTCGGCAACCGGGCGCAGGCCGGTCATCGCGGCACCCATGACCGCGCCGAGAATGGCCTGCTCGGAAATCGGCGTGTCTTTCACACGGTCGGGGCCGAATTCGTCAAGCAGACCAACGGTGGTTTTGAATACGCCGCCGGCGGCCGCTACGTCTTCGCCGATGAATACGACCGACGGATCGCGCCGCATTTCCTGGGCAAGTGCCGCCGCGACTGCTTCACGATAGGTCAGTTCCGCCATGCCGCGCCTCCATCCGCCCAGACGTCCGTTTCCGCTATGGCCAGGTCCGGTGGCGGCGCACTGCGCGCCTCTTCGGTGGCTTTGTCCACAGCCGCTTTCACCTGTTGCTCGATATCCTCAAGCTGCGCCTCGCTGACGCCGACTTCGATGAGCCGCTGTCTGTAGCGCGGGATAGGGTCTTTCTCCAGCCAGGCCTTTACCTCGTCGTCGGGCCGATACTTGCCCGGGTCGGCGCGCGAGTGCCCGCCGTGGCGATAGGTTTCGGCTTCGATCAGGCTGGGACCGCCACCGCGCCGCGCGACATCCAGCGCGCGGACCGCAGTTCGGTAAACGACGTCCACGTCGTTGCCGTCGATCAGAATGGGTTCCAGGCCGTAGGCTCCTGCCCGATCCGCGGCCGGATGCTCGACGGCCGTGACCTCGCGAATCGCCGTATATTCCATGTACTGATTGTTCTCGCAGACGAACACCACGGGCAGCTTCCATATCACCGCGAAATTCAGCGCTTCATGGAAGGCACCTATGTTCGTCGTACCGTCGCCGAAGAAACACACGGCCACCTGACCAGTGCCACGATACTGGGCGGACCAGGCGGCGCCGGCCGCAATGGGCAGATGCGCGCCTATGATCGCGTAGGAGCCCATGACGCCATGCTCGACGCTGGTCAGGTGCATGGAGCCGCCCTTGCCGCGCATCAGGCCAGAGGAAAGGCCCATCAGCTCACCGAGAATGCCTGTCATGGATGCACCGCGCACCAGGGTGTGGGCATGACCGCGATAGGTGCAGAACGTGTAATCGTCTTCGCGCATCGCGCAACCGAATCCGGCGGCGATCGCCTCCTGTCCAAGCGCCAGGTGGCTGGTGCCCTTGATCATGTTCTGCATGAACAGGTCGTAGGCGCGTTTCTCCAGGTGCCGGCATTCCAGCATGGAGCGATACAGGGCAAGACGGGTTTCCAGAGTGGGATGGTCGCGCCCGTCCGATGAGTGGGGCGCGCCGGAAGTTGGTCGTGGTTCCACTGTATGCTGGCCTTGTTGTCGGTTCTTGGGGCTGGCGTATCTGGTTCGTGACCGGGGACGGGCGCATCCGGCACAGCCGGTTGCGCCCGATCGCGATCAGTATTCGTTCGCCACCGGCAGTTCGGCCGCCGGGAACAGCGTGATGACGCGGCATCCGTCTGCGGTAACCACCACTTCCTCCTCGATGCGCGCAGCCGAATGTCCATCCTTGGCAGGGCAGTAGGTCTCGAGCGCGAACACCATGCCTTCCTTGATCTCGGCCGGGTTATCCATGGACACCAGGCGGCTGATGATGGGACGCTCATGCAGCGCAACGCCAAGGCCGTGGCCGAACTGCAGGCCGAAGCATTCCATCTCGCTGGAGAAGCCGAGTTCCTCGGCCTTCGGCCATACCGATGCGACTTCGTCGGTGCCGACGCCGGGACGGACCTTGGCTATCGATGCGTCTATCCATTCACGCGCACGCTTGTAGGCATCCTTCTGAGCGTCGTTGGCGATGCCGACATTGATCGTGCGGTAGTAGCAGGTGCGGTAGCCCATGTAGGCCTGGATGATGTCGAAGAATGCCTGATCGCCCGGCCGCACCATACGATCGGTAAAGTTGTGCGGATGCGGGCTGCAGCGCTCACCGGCGACAGCGTTGATGGCTTCGACGTCGTCGGATCCCATCTCGAACAGCATCTTGGTCGCGCGTGCGACGATGTCTGACTCGCGCACGCCGGGTTTCAGGTCTTCATAGATCATGTGATAGACCGCATCCACCATGGAAGCGGCGGTATTCAGCAGCATGATCTCGTCCTGGCTCTTGATCTCACGCGCATCGAGCATGACCTGCTGGCCGTCGCGGACCTTGAGGCCAACGCGCTCGAGTTCGAACAACATCGGCGGCTCAACCAGATCCACACCCAGAGGCTGGTCGGCGACACCGGCTTCCTCAAGTATCGCGCGTATCTCTTTCGCCGCCGAACGCATCAGGCCGGCGTCCGGCGGAACGGCGCCGCGCAGGCCCAGCATGCCGGCGTGGCAGTGTTCTTTCTCAAGCCATGGCGCATAGATGCGATGGTGTGCCGCAGCCGAGCCGAAGTCCCAGAGATGCGGGGAGCTGTTGCCTGCCAGCAGCGCAAAACGACACATCTTGTCGCGCGACCATTCGCCGATTGCAGTGCTGGTGATGTAGCGGATGTTGTTCGCATCGAAGGTCAGCAATGCGCCCAGGTCGGATGCGGCCAGCGCCTGTCGGGTTCGAGCCAGGCGGTAGCGATGCAGACGACGAAAGTCGATACGCTCCTCAAAGTCCACGTTCATGACACCGGGCGCATAGATCGCGCGCGACCAGTCATGGCGCGGATCGATGTCGGCGTCGGTAATGACTCTGGGTTCGGAAAGTTTGGCGACCATGTCACAATGCTCCTGGCATGCGGAATCGGGATGCGGCGTCGTTACCGACTGCCGGGGGGCGGAAAAACGTTTGCCGGCTGATTATATTTGCAGATGACCGGCCAAACGAACCGGGCCGCCCTTGCGGCCACAAAACATCCCTTCCGACTACAATACAATAAGCTGTAGCCTAGCAAGATGCCGGCTGATCGACCAGACTGGGCAGCTGTCGTGGCATGACCTTGGAGGGGGCGGGGTGACGAGAGATTCTGCGGTACGGGTACTCGGAATCATCTGCGGGTGCGTGGGGGCATTGTGGCTGTCGGCATGCACGGGACCTGCCGATGAAGAGTTATACGTAATACGGTTTCCGCATGTCACGGCACCGGAAACGCCGAAAGGGCAGGCCGCGCAGATGTTCCGTGATCTTGCCGCGGAGCGCTTTCCGCAGCGCGTGCGAGTCGAAGTCTATCCGTCCGCCCAGTTGATGGGCGACAGCGATTCGCTGGAAGCACTGGCCTTCGGCGATGTGCAGATGGTGGCGGCACCACTTTCCCTGTTTGACCGCCTTACCGATCGCCTGCAGGTTTTCGACCTCCCGTTCCTGTTTGTGGATCTCGACGCGGTCGAACGCTTCCAGAGCAGTTCCGCGGGCATTGCATTGCTGGATGAGCTTCAGGTCCACGGTATACGCGGACTTGCCTACTGGCATAACGGCATGAAGCAGTTCAGTGCGCCACGTCCGCTGTATACGCCCGCCGATGCCGCCGGATTGAAGTTCCGAATCATGGAATCGGATGTGCTTCAGTCGCAGGTTCAGGCCTTTGGCGGCAATCCGCAGAAGATGGCGTTCGCGGAGGTCTATCAGGCGTTGCAGACCGGTGTCGTGGAAGCACAGGAGAACACCTGGTCGAACATCTATTCGTCACGATTCTATGAAGTGCAGCCTTTCATTACGGAGACGAATCACGGCTATATCGGCTACATGGTCGCGGTGAACGACGCGTTCTGGCAGCGTCTGCCAGACGATATACGCATCGGACTCACAGAAATCCTGGCTGAAGTGACGGCCTGGGGAAATGCGAACGCAACACGTATCAATGATGAGCAGCGCGAACTGATAGAACTATCCGGGCGCAGCACCGTCGTGACGCTGACGCCTGAGCAGCAGATGGCCTGGCGCTGGAAGCTCGGCCCGGTGTGGGCACAGTATGCGCCCAGCATAGGCAAGGAGCTGCTGTTCGCGGCCATGATGGCCAACGTGGCCGGTCACTGAACGGTGGCGGCACTGTCCCGTCGGTTTCTGGCGGGCCTCGATCGTCTTGAAGAGGTTTTCATTGCGCTGATCCTGGCGCTGATGACACTGCTCACTTTCACGCAGGTGGTGCTGCGCGCTTTCGGCGGTGGCTGGGTCTGGTCCCTGGAAGCGACCACCTATCTTTTCGCGTGGCTGGTGCTGATCGGCATGTCGTACGGCGTGCGTACCGGTGCCCACGCCGGAATCGATCTGCTGACGCGACGCTTCTCTCCGCGCTGGGCCGCACTCAGTGCCGGGCTCGCATGGCTGGTGTGCATCACGTACAGCGTCAGCATGCTGATGGCGAGCACCATTTTCGTTTCGCGCCTGATGCAGTTGGGACATGCCGCACGCGATCTGCCCGTCCCCCGCTGGGTGCTTGCGCTGGCGCTGCCCCTGGGTTTCGCACTGCTCACCTGGCGATTCATCGAAGTGGCATATCGCGCCCGGCCATTCTCCGGTCACGGTGAACGGATGCGATGAGCGGGCTGGTACTGCTGCTGGTGCTGTTTGCGTGTCTCGCCATCGGCGTGCCTGTGGCGTTCGCGCTCGGAATGGCCAGCATGGTGACCCTGCTGTTGTTTGTGGATCAGTCTCCGGTCGTGCTGGCACAGAGGTTTCTGGGCGCGATGCAGGTCTATCCGCTGCTCGCCATACCGTTCTTCATTCTTGCCGGTACGCTGATGACCAGCGGTGGTGTCGCCCGGCGCATGATTGACTTCGCCAATGCCCTGGTCGGCCGCTATCGTGGCGGCCTCGCCATGGCGGCGTTACTGGGCTGTGCGTTTTTCGCGGCTGTATCGGGGTCGGCGACGGCGACCGTCGCGGCAGTGGGCAGTCTGATGATCTCAGGCATGGTGGCCAGCGGATACTCGCGCGGCTTCAGCGCCGGATTGATCTGCAACGCCGGCACACTGGGCATACTGATTCCTCCTTCCATCGTGATGATCGTGTATGGCGCGGTGACCGAGACGTCGGTGGGTCACCTGTTCATCGCCGGCATCGTTCCGGCGCTGCTGTTGACGGCGGCGTTGCTGGTGACCGTGGCCGTGATTGCGCGGAGGAGGGAGTTTCCGCGGCAGGCGCCCTCGGACTGGCGCACGTTGCTGCGCGCGAGCAGGCGGGCGTTGTCGGGACTGCTGCTGGTGGTCATCGTGCTCGGCGGCATCTATCGCGGCGTTTTCACGCCCACTGAAGCGGCCGCGGTCGCAGCGGTCTACGCGTTTGTCGTTGCGGTCTTCGTGCATAGGGACATCACATTGCTGCAGGTGCCACGCGTGCTGACCGAGAGCGCCCGCACCACTGCCATGCTGATGCTGATCGTTGCCAACGCGTGGCTGTTCGCATTCGTGCTCACGACGGAACAGATACCCCAGCAGGCGTCGGTCTGGATGGTCGATATGGGCCTTTCGCCATGGCTGTTCCTGCTCGTGCTCAACGTGCTGCTGCTGATCGCCGGCAACTTCATGGATCCCACCTCGGTGGTGCTGATCGTCGCACCCGTTGTGTTTCCGGTCGCCATGCAGCTGGGCATAGACCCCGTGCACCTGGGCATTCTGATGGTGCTGAACATGCAGATAGGCCTGATCACGCCGCCGGTAGGACTCAACCTCTATATAACTGCCGGCATTGCCGACATGCCCATCTCTGAAGTGATTCGCGCCGCACTGCCCTGGCTCTCCGTCCTTCTCAGCGTCCTGCTCATCGTCACCTACGTCCCCGCCGTCTCGCTGCTCCTCCCCTCCTGGCTCGGCTGGTAGTTTTCGGGCCTGTTTCGGGCGTGGCGCCAGGTACAATTCCGGATGCGTATAATCACTGCAGAACGTTCTATCCCGAGGGCCGCACGCGATGTCCGATACAGCCGCCGATGAGCGAAGGGTGATCAGAAAGGTGCGCGGTCAGCCGGCCAGCGAT
This sequence comes from Gammaproteobacteria bacterium, assembly GCA_050485685.1. GTDB lineage: Bacteria > Pseudomonadota > Gammaproteobacteria > Steroidobacterales > Rariloculaceae > JBJHBP01. The sequence goes on along the minus strand of JBJHBW010000001.1, from coordinate 235,361 downwards.
GGTGCCGGTGTGCGCATGACGCGCGTCATGGGCACCCCCGCGTTCGATTCGTTCGATCCCTTCCTGCTGCTGGACGAGTTCCGTTCCGATAATCCGGAGGATTACATCGCGGGCTTCCCCGATCACCCGCATCGCGGTTTCGAAACTGTCACCTACATGCTGGCCGGGCGCATGCGTCATGGCGACAATCAGGGGAATTCGGGGCTGCTCGGTCCCGGCAGCGTGCAATGGATGACGGCCGGCCGCGGCATCGTGCATTCGGAGCTGCCGGAACAGGAAGAAGGTCTGATGTGGGGCTTCCAGCTGTGGGTGAATCTGCCGGCCTCGCACAAGATGACCACGCCACGCTATCAGGACATTCCCGCCGACGACATTCCTGAAGTGGTGCCGGCCGATGGCGTGCGGGTGAGGGTGATCGCGGGCAACGTGGCCGGCACGGAAGGTGCCGTCAGTGGTGTGGTCACGGAGCCATATTATCTCGACGTCCATCTGGACAAGGGTGCAGCGTATGGCGTCGATCTACCGCCCGATCACAACGCGTTCGCGTATGTCTATCAGGGCACTGTCACAATCGGCGACGGTGATCAGGGGGAGCGCGTCACTCGTGGCGAAATGGCTTTGCTCAGCCACGGTCGTGAAGTGCGGTTCAGCGCGCCTGCCGAAGATTGCCGGCTGATCCTGATTGCCGGCCGGCCGCTGAATGAACCTGTGGCCCGCTACGGGCCGTTCGTCATGAACACGCGCGAGGAGATCTACAAGGCGTTCGAGGATTTTCAGGCGGGACGGTTGTAGGAAGCCTGTAACGTCTTGAGGCGCATTCGCCGCACCGTACCGTCAACAGCAATCGCCGTGGCGATGGTCAGAACCTGTGACGGTCGTGCGCCATCCCGTAATCGATGTCCGGTCCCACCGGTACGATCAGATGCGGATTGATCGTATCGTGACTGCCGTAGTAGTGCGCCTTGAACAGGTCCACGTGAACGGTGTCCCTGACACCAGGAACCTGATAGAGATCGCAGGTATATCCCCACAGGTTTGCGTAATCGCGTATGCGTCGCCGATTGCATTTGAAATGCACGTAGTAGACCGGGTCGAACCGCACCAGCGTTGTGAACAGCCGCCAGTCCGCTTCCGTGATCTGTGAACCGGTCAGGTAACGCTGCCTGCCCAGTATGTCGTCCACGCGATCCAGCGCTTCGAACAGCGGGTTCACCGCTTCCTCATAGGCTTCCTGTGTCGTCGAGAAACCGGACTTGTATACACCGTTATTGATGTTCTCGTAGATGAAGTCGTTCAGTTCGTCGATTTCCGTGCTCAGGTGCCGCGGATAGAAATCGAGTTCGCGGCGGGCGCCGACTTCATCGAATGCGCTGTTGAACATGCGCAGTATCTCGGCCGATTCGTTCGACACGATGGCGCCACGCTGCTTGTCCCACAGCACCGGCACCGTTACCCGGCCGCTGTATTCGGGCTGTGCGGCCAGATAAACTTCGTAAAGCCGCGTCGCATCGTGCAGCGGATCGGGAATTACGCCCGGGCCCGGGTGGAACGTCCATCCCTCCGAACCCATATAGGTGTTCACGGCCGAAATGCTGATCATTTCTTCCAGCCCCTTGAGCTTGCGCAGGATCAGCGTGCGGTGTGCCCAGGGGCAGGCCAGCGATACATACAGATGATACCGGCCGGGTTCAGCGCGAAATCCGCCTTCGCCGCTGGGCCCAGGACTGCCGTCCGCGGTCACCCAATTGCGAAACTGCGAGTCAGTGCGGACGAAACGTCCGCCCGACGCCTCGGTGTCGTACCAGACGTCATGCCACTTTCCATCGACGAGCATACCCATCCGCGCACCATAGCGGCTATGCGGTCACCTTGCCAGGGCTCGCACCGACCGCGGTCGGTCTGTTTCGGTTATCATGACCGGCGGACGACGGGCCGGGGGGCACGGGGCTCCGTGAACAGAACAAGAACGACAACATCCGTCCTGACAGCCGCACTGACCTGTGCGACGCTGGCATTGGCTGCAGGTCAATCCTCGCTGGCGGCCGACAGCAGCGAACTCCGGCTCACCATCGCATCCAGTCACACCACCGGCCTGCCGTGGGTGGGCGTGATGCACACGCTGGTCGTTCCGGAAACCAATCGCCGCCTTGCGCAGCGCGACAGCCCTTACCGCGTACGCTGGACCGAGTCTTACGGCGGTTCACTTTACAAGTACTCGAACACGCTCGCGGCGGTAGAGATCGGCCTGACCGATATGGGATGGGTCGGCACGCTCTGGGAACTGTCGAAGATGCCGCTGCAGAACGTGACCTACTACGCGCCGTTCGTGACCGACGACCACCACATGCTGTTCGAGATTTTCAATGAACTGCACGAAACCATGCCGGAACTGCGCGACGCGTGGACGACACAGAACCAGCGCTTCCTCGGCGGCAGTGTCGTCGATACCTATCATCTGATGACGAACTTTCCGGTGCGCAGCGTCGAGGACCTGCGCGGCCGCAAGATTCTTGCCCCCGGACCCACCGCCGCGTGGCTGGACGGTACCGGTGCGGTTGCCGTGCATGGCGCGCTGACCACGTACTACACGCAGATACAGACTGGCGTCGCCGACGGCGTGCTGACGATACTCACCGGCGCTGCACCGTATCGCATCCAGGAAGTCGCTCCATACATCACGCTGGTGGGCCTGGGTGCGCAACTGACGGGCGGCATGTCCGTGAATCTGGACACCTGGCAGCGCCTGCCGCCGGAGCTTCAGGATGTGTTGACTGACCTCGGCGCTGAGTACAGTCAGTCCGTAGCCGATCAGGTCAGTGCGCGTTACGACACGGCACTGGCAAGCATGGTCGAAGCCGGTGCCACAGTGCATCAGATGTCCGACGCCGAGCGCCAGCGCTGGCTGGAGGCGATGCCGAACATTGCCGCACAGTGGGCGGACTCCACCGAGCGCCGCGGATTCCCGGCCTGGGCGGTGCTGGAAGCCTTCATGAATGCGGTCAGAGCACGCGGCGGGGAGCCACTGCGTGACTGGGATCGCCGACCTTGAGCGGCAGGGATCCGTTCGGTGCGCTGATCGCATGGATGAACGGCGCGGGCGTGATCTGGGTGTTCGCGCTGATGTTCCTGATCTGCGCCGACATCATCGGCCTGCAGGTGTTCGGTCGCCCGATACGCGGCGTACCGGAAATGGTGTCGCTGTCGCTGGTCGCTTGTGTGTTTCTGCAGATCGCATTCGCGGTGCGCCGTCAACGGCTGACGCGCGCCGAGATCGTGATCGGGCGCCTTGAGCAGCGCTCGCCGGCCGCTGCCGGCACACTGAACGGATGCATCTGTGCCGTCGGCGCCGTCATGTTCGTGCTGATCGCGATCGGTGCCTGGCCGGATCTGTTGCGCGCGATTCGTACGCGCGAGTTCGCCGGTGCCGTGGGCATGTTCACTGTGCAGGTGTGGCCGATCAAGCTGCTGGTCGTGGTCGGTGCGCTGGTCGCTGCGCTGGAGCTGCTGCGTCAGCTGATCGTGAACCTGAAAGCTGGAGCGGGGCACGTTGCGGGCGGGGACGATGACTCGCGCGGTCGCTGGGCCTTTGGCGTCGAGGCGGCACGGCCGGATTATGCTGACGACGCCCGCGTACGAAGCGATGAGCGGCGCATTCGGGATTCACAGTCAGGCCGCTGGCGTATCGCGCTGCTGCCGATCGCACTCGTTGCAGTCGTATTGTCGCTGGTGGTGGTCGGTGCCGAGCCTCGTGCTACCGGTCTGGTGCTGATACTCATTACGCTGGTGCTGATCGCGACAGGCATGCCCATCGCCATCGCTCTGCTGCTGATCGGCTTTCTTGGCCTGGGTCTCATCCGCGAAAGCTTTACGACTGCGACGCGCGCCCTGTCCCTTGCGGCCGAAGGCACGATCGCCGAGTACCTTTTCGTAGCCGTGCCGCTGTTCGTGCTGATGGGTCTGTTCGTGAACGTGTCCGACATCGGTCGCGACGCGTTTCGTGCCGCGCAGCAGGTGTTCGGGCGCATACGTGGCGGGCTGGGTGTTGCAACCGTTGCCGCGAATGCGATGTTCGCCGCGATCACCGGTATATCGATTGCTTCCGCGGCCATCTTTGCAAAGATTGCGGTGCCGGAGATGGTGCGCCAGGGCTACACGGCGAAGTTCGCGGTGGGGCTGACGGCCGGGTCGTCGGTACTGGGAATGCTGATTCCGCCGAGTCTTCTGCTGATCATTTTCGGTGTCGTGGCCGAGGTGTCGATCGGCGCACTGTTCATCGCGGCGGTGATACCGGGCATCCTGCTTGCCGTTGCGTTTGCCCTGGGCGTGATTCTGATGGCACGGTTCGCGCCCGGGTTTGTCGGAGAAGCGGCGCGGCCAGGTGCGAGCGGTCGCGGTGGGGTCGGTGCCACCGATGACGGCACCGGACCTGACAGCGGCTGGCGCACTGTCGCGACCGGACTGTGGCCGGTTCTTGCGCTGATCGTACTTGTGCTCGGCGGCATCTACAGCGGCTTCTTCACACCGACGGAAGCCGGCGCTGTCGGCGCGTTCGCGGCGATGTGTTTCGCTGTGCTGAAGCGGCGGCTGAGCTGGGCCAGGCTTTGGGAGGTGATCTGCGAGACCGGGCAGGTATCGGTGGTGATCCTGTTCCTGATCATGTCCGCCAGCCTGTTCAGTCAGTTCCTGACGTTGACTGGCCTGCCGGCCGACCTCGCCGGCTTCATGAGCGGGGCGGGGTTGGGCATCGCCGGATTCCTGGCGATCTATCTGCTGCTGCTGATTGTTCTCGGTACCGTGCTCGATGCAACCTCCACGATGCTGATCCTGCTGCCGCTTGCGCTGCCGGTGGCCGGTGAACTCGGCGTGAACCTGATCTGGTTCGGCATCATCACCGTCATCGGCGTCGAGATCGGATTGCTCACGCCACCGCTGGGACTCAGCGTTTATGTGATCAAGTCTTCCGTGGACGATCAGCGCATCACACTGGGTACGATATTCGCCGGGGCGTTCCCGTTCGTGCTGATCACGTTCCTGGTTGCGCTCGTTCTGATGATGTTCCCCTGGTTGAGTCTGGCGCTGTTGTAACAAAATACCGCCGGGCGCCGCAGGCGCGTGGCGACCGACGTTGCCGTACAGCCGCCCGGAAGGCAGAATGCGCGGGACTGTGATTCTTCCGCCGCTAAGCCGCTATTTCTCCACGTTGTCAACGCCGGGCCTGCTGGTCGGGACGCTGTTCTTTGCCGGATCGCTGACCCCCAGCCTGCTTCCGCGTGTCGCTCTCACGCAGGCAATCCTTTCAGGCGTCGCGCTTGCGGCCGGTTATGGCGTGGGCGTGTTTCTGCGCTGGTCCTGGTCCTATCTTGAACTGCCGATGCCGCGACCGCGGATGCACAGAATTGCATTGCTGATCGCCTCCTTCATCTGTGCCCTGATCGCGCTGGTGTTTCTGTGGAACGAGGTGGGCTGGCAGAACGCGGTGCGCGAGCAGATGATGATGGAGCCGATTGGTCGGGTCCGCGGACTCGCCATCGGCCTGCTTGCCCTGGTCATTTTCGCCGCGATACTGACCGTCGCCCGCATATTCGCATGGACCTGGCATCTGATCGCAGTGCGCCTGCGCCGCCATATCCCGCGACGGGTTGCGAATGCCATCGCGGTGGTGCTTGCGGTGATGCTGTTCTGGAACATCATCAACGGCGTGCTGTTTCGCGCGCTGATGCGCGTGGCCGACACTTCTTTTCAGGAAATCGACCGCATTGGTGTTGCGGAAGGCGGAGAGGCGGAGATGCGCTATGAGGCATCCGGACTTGCCGATCTCCTGCCCTGGGTAACGCTGGGTCGCACCGGACGTGACTTCGTCAGCCTTGGACCGGACGGCAATGAACTGAGTGCGTACTTCGGTGCACCGGCCATGGATCCGATACGTGTGTATGTGGGTCTGAATTCCGCTGAATCCATTACCCAACGGGCTGAACTGGCGTTGCAGGCCCTGATCGCGTCCGGCGGATTCGAGCGATCGACACTGGTCGTGGTTACGCCCACCGGCACCGGCTGGATCGATCCGGGCGCGATGGATACGCTTGAGTATCTTCATCGCGGGGACGTTGCCAGTGTCGCGGTGCAGTATTCGTACCTTCCAAGCTGGATGACACTGCTGGTCGATCCCGAATATGGCGGCGAATCAGCGCAGGCGGTGTTTCATGCCATCTATCGCTACTGGACGGAACTGCCGCCTGACGCAAGACCGCAGCTATATCTGCACGGCCTCAGTCTCGGCGCCATGCACTCCGAACGCAGCGCTGACATCTACGATGTGGTAGCCGATCCGTTCGATGGTGCGTTGTGGAGCGGTCCGCCGTTTCGATCCACGAACTGGCGCGCGTTCACGAACATGCGCAATCCCGGGTCACCCGCGTGGCTGCCGACGTTTCGTGACGGATCCATCGTGCGTTTCGCCAATCAGTACGGCGGGCTGGATCTGCCGGATGCAACCTGGGGGCCGATGCGCCTGGTCTACCTGCAGTACGCGAGCGATCCGGTCACGTTCTTTGAGACTCGTTCATTCTACAGGCAGCCGGAGTGGATAGAGCCGCCGCGTGGTCCGGACGTATCGCCGGCACTGCGCTGGTATCCCATCGTCACCATGCTGCAGCTGACCGTGGATTTCGTACACAGCGGTGACGTACCGGCCGGCTACGGTCATGTATACGCGGCCGAGCATTACATCGATGCATGGGTCGCCGTGGCGAATCCCCCGGGGTGGACGGCGGACGATATTGCGCGTCTGAAAGCGCATTTCCGTACGCGTGATGAGGCCCGGCCCTGGGAGTGACGACGGTCTCGCCGCTGCGGGTGCCGGAGGGCTCCCGGCACTCTGCCCGCTGCGTTCAGAGCAGCCCGACCCGCCCGGTGCTTCGCTCCAGGTGTTCGAGATCCAGCCCGGCCACATCGCCCAGTCCCACCATCAGGTTCGCGATCGGTGTGGGATCGGGCATCGCGATGTGGCGGCCGCCGGCGACACGACCGCCCGCTCTGCCGGCGAGCAGAATCGGCAGGCGTGAACGGTCGTGCACATTGCCGTTGCTCATGCCACTGCCATAGAGCAGCAGTGAATTGTCGAGCAGCGTGCCGTCACCGTCCGGTGTCGCCGCAAGCCGGTCGAGGAAGTCCGCGAACTGGCCAAGCTGATGCGCGTTGATGCGGCGGTATTTTTCCAGTGCATCCGGATTGCCGCCGTGGTGCGAAATGATGTGATGGGATTCCGGCACACCGATGTCCGGAAAGTTGACGGGGCTCGCTTCCACACCCTTCATGAACGTGAACACGCGCGTGACATCAGCGCGAAATGCCAGTACGACCAGGTCGTACAGCAGCGCAACGTGTTCGTCGTAGTGTGAAGGCACACCGGCCGGTGCGGCCGGCAGGTCCAGGTCGGATTCCTGGCGGCGCTCCGCGATCTCTATGCGGCGCTCGACCTCGCGTACATTGTCCAGATAATCGGAAACCGTGGTGCGATCCTCCGCTCCCAGCGTGCGCTGCAGTTGGTTGGCGGCGCCCGTGATCGAATCCAGGATGCTGCGCCGCGCCAGACGCCTTTCGGCACGCTGTTCCGGCGTGCCGGCTTCGCCGAACAGACGCTCGAACAAGGCCTGTGGATTCAGTTCCATAGGCAGCGGTGCGGTTGGTGTGCGCCAGGCCAGTGTGTTCATGTAGATACAGCTGTAACCGTAAGCGCAGCCGCCCGGCGATCCGCTCATATCTTCAACGCCAAGTTCCAGTGATGGCAACGCCGTATCACGACCGGTTGCGTCGACGAAGTACTGGTCTATGGTCTTTGCGGCTTCGAAGTCCGCGCCTTCCGTCTTGCGTACGGAGCCGCCATGCAGCCACAGCGAGGTTGCGCTGTGGTGCTCGGACTGCGGTGCCGCCGCCAGGCCTGTCACCACATTGACCTGTTCTCGCAAAGGTTCGAACCTTTCCAGCAGCGGTGGCAGTAGAAGCTGTGTCTGCGGCGGCGGCGTCCAGAAATCGGGCATGATGCCGTTTGGTACATACACGGCGCCGAAACGTAACGGTCGTCCAGCGGCACCGGACGGTTGTGCCTGCAATGCCGGTACCATCGCATGCAGAAAAGGCAATCCGACCGCGGTGCCAAGTGCCCCGCGCAGCACGGTGCGGCGCGATATCGACTTCCTGCGGATGATCATCGGTTGTCCTCGCGTATTGCTGCAACGCTTCCATCCGGCCCCGTTTCCGCCGGTCTGCGCCGCATCTGAAACTGCGCACTTTCAACGATACCAAGAATCAGTGAGCTGAATCGGTAGTCCTGCTCGGCCGCCTCGCGAACGATAGCGCGTACGGTGGGCAGGTCCTCGGCTTCCAGACCGCGCGACAGCGCCCAGGTCATCAGCTTCTGCGTCAGCGTGTTGACGAAGACATCCGGCTGCGAAAGCAGGGCGGCGCGCAGTGCCGCCGGGCTGCCGATATCGGTGCCGTCCGGCAGCTGTGCGGCTGAATCCACCGGCACGCCGTTGTCGGTGTCGCGCCAGCGACCCAGTGCATCGAAGTGCTCCAGCGCGAAGCCTGGCGGATCCATGACCGCATGGCAGCTGGCGCAGACCGGATCGGCAGTGTGCTGTGCGAGGCGTTCGCGCATGGTCTGCGGTTCGCCTGTGAAAACCGCCTCCAGTTCCGGGACATCCGGTGGAGGCGGCGGCGGTGGCGCATTGAGCAGGTTGGTCATGATCCACTGGCCACGAAAAACCGGCGAGGTTCGCGTGGCGACCGATGTCTGGAACAGCACGCTGGCGTGGCCGAGCAGGCCGCGTCGCTGCGGGTCGTTCATGGTGACGTGACGGAAGGCATCGCCGTATACGCCGGCAATGCCATAGTGCTGCGCAAGCCGTTCATTGAGGAACGTGTAGTGGGCATCCAGCAGTTCGATGACACTGCGATCGCCGAGCATCACATGTTCGAGCAGCAGCACCGTTTCGCGCAGCATGGCTTGGCGCAGATTGTCGTCGAACTCGGGGAAAGTCATGCGGTCCGGTGCCCTGATGTGCACGGTGGTCAATTGCAGCCACTGCAACGCGAACTCGTCGATCAGGGAACGTGCGCGCCGATCGGCCAGCATGCGATGTACCTCGTTCCTGAGCACGTCCGGGTCACGCAAGCGTCCTGCGAAAGCCAGTTCCAGCAGCGGTTCATCGGGAATGCTGGACCACAGAAACAGTGCCAGGCGTGAGGCAAAGGCGATATCGCTGATCCGGTAGTCCTGGCCCGGCGGCACATTGTCGGGATGTCCCTCGCCGCGGAAGATGAACTCCGGGCCGCTGACGATACGCGCAAGCGCGAGCTGTACACCGCGTTCGAACGCTTCCTCGTCGTTGGCATGGGCGCCGGCCAGACCGTCGCGCCCCTGACGGTAGAAGTCCAGCAGCATGTCCGTGTCGTCGCCGGTCAGCGGCCGGCTCCACGCGCGTGTGGCGACCCGCGTGAGAATCTCGCCTGCGCAGTCCGTGTCTGGCAGTCCGGCGGTGGGTCGGCATGTGAACAATGCGCGCCGCGCCGGCGTGTCGCCCGCCGCGCTGGCCTCGAATGGACCGGTGACGTGAAGGCGCAGTATGCGCGGCCAGCCGTAGGCGTCGTTGCCGGCTGGTACGTCGCCTTCGAATGGTTGCAGTATGCGCTGGTTCACGGCGTGACTTCTGGCCACGAACGTGACGCCGACCCGACGCAGCCCGGCCGCCACAGGTACCCGCGTCGCAATGCGTTCATTGACAATCGCCGTGGCACTGCCCTGGTCCCGGTTGGACAGATCATCATCCTCGAGGCCCCCCACCGGCGCGCTGTGCACCGGGATGCCGTCGATCAGAATCTCGAGTGTGAACGGCGTCTTAAAGCCCTCCAGGCCGCGCAGCGTGCTTGCTGCTGCAGCCCACAGCTCGGGTCGGATCTCGTACTCTCCATCGACCGGAAAATAATGATCGACGACCAGTCCTCCGCGCGTGCCCAGCGGCAGACCCTCCACCCACTGGTTCTGCGACAGGTCCGGTCGCGGCTGATAATGAGCCGTGCGCGGTTCCGTCCGAGTGTCTCCGACCGTGGCGGCCGCAACGCGCAGCGCGACGGTCAGATAGCGCTCCAGCAGCAGCGGCGAGGTCGTCAGCACGTCGGAGATGTTGTCGAAGCCGTGACTCAGGCTGTCGGCCGGCAACTGTGACTTGACATCCAGATCCACACCCAGCAGATCACGAATCGCGTTTGCGTATTCGCTGCGGTTCAGTCGGTGCAGGGGCATTCGGCCGGGATCGGGACTGGCTGCGGCAGCGGCATCGAGTGATGTTTCAAGCCAGGTTACCAGCTCGCTGACAACGGTCGCCTGCGGACGCGGTTCACCGGGCGGCGGCATCAGGCCAAGGCGCAGTTTGTGCAGTACGCTCTCGAACACATCGGCGCGCGCGGCAGGGTCCGCAAGGCCTGCATCCTGCAGTACGAGGTCACCGGCCTGCTCGGCCCGGTTGTGACAGTCGGTGCAGTAGCGGTCCAGTACCGCCTGATGTGAGGCTGCGATCTGCTCGACGGAGTGCTCGGGACCGGCACAGGCGGCCACCAGCAGCGCAACCGGAAGTGTCAGATATCGCCTCACCGTCGCCTCGGCGGGACCTGTCCGGCACCCTCTACGGCGCCCAGATCACGCAATACAGCCGCCGTGGCCTCGTGCACCGGTGGCGGGCCGAACAGCATGGGGTAGCGGCCGAGCGCGTAATCCAGTGGTGTCCGTCCGGCAGTATCGGGTCGGTTGAGATCGGCGCCGTTCGCGGCAAGGAAGCGAACGACATCGGTGAAACCGCGTCTTGCCGCGGTGTGGATCGCGCCCACGCCGCTGTCATCCTGTGAGTTCACGTCCACGCCCAGAGCGAGCAGAAATTCCAGTGCTGCGATGGCGTCGGGTTGCGACGGCCGTTCGCGATCGACTTCAACCAGGGGCGGAATGTCTGGGCCCGCAGTGACCGCGATCAAGGTGTTGAAGCCGTTCGGCTCTGTCGTGGCCGGGTCCGCACCGGCCTGGGTCATGCGCCGCAGGCTTTCGAGGTCTGCCGAGCGTGCGGCTCGAATCAACGCCAGTTCAACCGGTTCGATGATCGGCTCGCCAAAGCCGGGTATCGGAATCGGCAACGGCCAGGGTGGACGATCGTTGAAGTCGACGCCGCGTGCGAGCATCGCATCCAGCAGTTCCAGATCGGTGACGGTGTTGGTCGGTGATCGTTGCGGACCTTCCAGTGGCACGCGGTTTCGCGCTTCCAGCAATGCGTATAACGCACCGCCGGACAGATCTGCACCGGCGTCTATCAGCAATCCGGCGGCATCGTAATGAAAGTTGTGCAGCGCGATCACCAGGGGCGAGAAACCCTCCGGCGTTCTGATGTCGGGATCGGCGCCGGCTTCGAGCAGCCGCCGCGTGCTTTCCACGGCACCCTCTCGCGCGGCGAACGCCAGCGCGGTCATACCACCCAGCGGAAACTCCACGTTGAACCTGGCTGCAGGAACCCGCGGCGGCAGTTCGTTCAGCGGTGTGACCACATCCGTATCGGCACCTGCGGCGACCAGTGCCGCAACCACATCGGCGCGGTTCAGGGCAGCTGCGTACATCAGGGGCGTCTGGCCCTGCCAGTGTTCCGCGACGTTCACGTCGGCGCCGTGGTCTATCAGCAGCTGCACCGCGTTGGCGCTGCTGGTTCTTGCGGCGAGCATCAGGGGTGTCTCGCCGTCAGGCAGCGCAAGGTCGACGTCTGCGCCGGCTTCGAGCAGCGCGTCCAGCACTGCCGTATCGGCGCGCCGCGCGGCTTCGTGTATGGGGGCAACGCCGTAGCGGTTCGTCAGCGATGGATCGGCGCCGGCTTCCAGCAGTGCACGGACCAGTTCGAACTCGCCGAAGTGCGCGGCATAAAGCAGCGGGGTCGCGTCGTCCGCATCGCGAGGATCGACGTTCTCCGCTTCGATCAGAAGTGAACGAGCAGTGAGGGTATCGCGGGCCTTGACGGCGTTCAGCAGAGGATGGGCAGCCAGCGCCTGGCCAGCGGCGAACAGCGATGTGAGCACGGGTGCCATGACCAGCAATGCCCTGGCGGCAGAATTCATCGTGCGTTTCCCCCTGCACAGGCGTTGCGGTTGACGCCTGCATTTTGGTCAGTATAGGTCAGCGGGGGGCATCGATCGACCGTGATTCAACGCGGGTGCGAACGCGTCTGTTCAGCCATAAAAAAGGCCGGCCTGAATCTCAGGCCGGCCTTGTCGGTTTCACCTGCCGATCAGGCTGCCAGGCAGCACTGACGGGTGAGGCGATCTGACTTACTGCGAGACGCGCGTAAACGTCACCGGGAAGCTGCCCTGCGAGCTGCTTACGAAGCCGACGATACCGTCTTCTGTGACATCGCCGCCAAAATTCCACGTCTGCCAGTTGGGCAGCGTGAAGTTCAGGCGACGGTCAGCGATGCGCGCACCCTGCAGCGGGCGATTGATGTCACCCAGCACAGAGCCGATCAGGTGACCGACCACCGTGCCGTCTCCCTGACGCTGGAATTCGAGCTCGATTTCGAGATCGAATACGTAGATGTCAGGGCTGCCGACCCAGCGGCCTTCCAGCTGGCGCGCCAGTTCCGGCGACACCTCGAGCGGAATCTCCGGGAAATCCTTCGGATTCTCGCGCTCGTAGCGGTTGGTCTCGGAATAGTAAGGAACGATGGTGTTCGCCTCGTGGCAGGCGTATTCCGGCCACCAGTAATCCGGATCGTGATGCATCGGGTAACGCACCGTGAACGGTGCTGTCAGCATGACCGGATCCTCAGTGGTGATCTCGTACAGCCACCAGTCGTCGTTCAGGCGCGTGACCCTTTCGGTGATCTTCATCTCGGAGCTGTGCGGGAAGCGGTTGCCCGGAGGCGAACCAACGACCGCCAGATTGATCAGCGGCGCACCTTCAAGGAAGTTCGTGGTTTCAACGACCAGCGTGTTGCCTTCCCACCAGCCGCGCGACATGCCCATGTAGCCGGCAACCTCGGAAGGAACGGCCGCACGACCATCGGTCGGGATGACACGTGCGTCATGAATCATCTCCAGGCTGAACACGACGTAGCCCGGTGACTGATGTATCTGGAAACCACCGTTGTAGCGATAGGGCATCATCGACGACGGCATGCCGCGCGTGATGCAGCGATCCCAGCTGTCGAAGTCCGTTGCCCAGTCGTAGGTGTGGTCTTCACCCGGCAGGTTCCAGCCGCTGCGCATGGTCATGGCGACTTCGCGGCCGCGTTCGGTCAGCGGTGGCAGCAGACCGTTAGGCGGATCGACGATCAGGTTGGTCTGGCGTTGCGGAATGCTGGGGTCGGTCAGACCGGTACGGATGGATACACCGAGGTTGCCTTCTTCCAGCGCCTGACGGCTGCGGTCGACGCGGGTCGCGACCGCCTCCAGACGCTGCTGATACTCCTCTTCAGGTACCCAGGCCTGGGTCAGGTCGCAGGGCGGAGCGCCAAGACGCTGGGCGTTCGCGCAGCGCTGCAGCGGTACTCCGGCGGCCTGCATCATGTTCAGCATCGCGCGAATGTCGGGTTCGCCCCATTCGGTCATCGGGTGCTGCCAGCCCTGAGGCGTGCCGATGAAGTGATTGGCCTCTGATGCCGCACCGCGGATGGAATCGTTGATCTGGCCGTGAGCCGTGGCGGCGTAGACCGCGGCTGCCAGCGCGGTGAGCGCAAGGCTTCGCTTGGTTATCTTGTTTGGCATGGTTGCTCCTGTAGCGTTGGCCAATGGGTGACGGCCGACATTCCTAAAAGAAGAAAAGTACCCTGCCGGTCGCTCTCCGTCCAGTTTCCGAGCTTAAGGTTTCCCAAGAAACAACCCGCGGGGCTGCGCGGAAAACCTGGCACTGAACATGGCCGATCACCGGCTCATCATGATTAGACTTGAACTGGCTCAGGAGTTTCCTTCGCAATCGATCTCAGTGCTCCGGATCGATCTCAGTGCTCTGGGCGGTGGCGGCCGGCAGAACGCGACCGGTGTTCAGTATCCCCTGCGGGTCCAGAGCTGCCTTCAGCCGCCACATCAGGTCTATCTCGACCTGGTTCCGGGCGCAGTGCAGATAGGGCCGTCGCAGCACCCCTATGCCGTGTTCGGCGGCGACAGAGCCCGATGCATCGGCTGTGGCGGCGAATACGATGTCATTGAGGCGTGGCAGATCGTCGGCCCGGCCTGTCGTCACCGCCAGGTGCAGATTGTTGTCACCGAGGTGACCGAACAGCAGGGTGCGTACCGTCGCGAATGCGGCCGTGAGCTCGCGATCCACTCGTTCCAGAAAGGTCGGCATCGCACTGATCGCCATGCTGATGTCGAATGAGCAGTGCGGCTTGATCAGACGCGTTACCTCGCCGATGCCGTCACGGATTGCCCAGAACTGTGACGCGTCGCGGTCCGACTGAGCGATCGCGGCGTCGACGATCAGACCCTGCTCCAGCGCCTGTTCCAGCAGACGCTCCATGGCGGCCCGATTGGCGTCGTCGTCGGCGGCTTCAGCTTCGATCAGCACGGTCATCGGGTGTGACACATCGAACGGCGAGCGCATGGACGGAATGTTGGCAATGACAAAATCGTAATACGACGCCCACATGGCCTCGTAGGCACTCAGTGCACCGGACAGTTGCTGTTGTGCGAGTTTGAGCAGTGCCACGGCCTGGTCGAAGCCCTGCAGCGCGACCAGCGTGGTCACGCGGCTGTCCTGGCGTGGCCACAGACGCAGTACCGCGCGCGTCACGATACCCAGCGTGCCTTCAGTGCCAATGAACAGGTGCTTGAGGTCGTAGCCCGCATTGTTCTTCAGCATGCGGTTCATGGAGCTGACCACCGTGCCATCGGCAAGGACGGCTTCAAGGCCCAGTACCAGATTGCGCATCATGCCGAAGCGCAGCACCTGATTGCCGCCGGCGTTGGTTGCGATCGTGCCGCCTATCGTGCACGAGCCGCGTGCGCCCAGATCCAGCGGAAACATCAGGCCAGCCTCGGCTGCCGCACGCTGTACGGTTTCCAGTGGCGTGCCGGCGAGCACGGTCGCGGTCATCGATTCGGCGTCCAGGTTCTCGATGCCGTTCATGCGTTCCATGGAGATTGCGATCTCGCCGGGCTGCGGAGTTGCCCCGCCCGCGAGGCCGGTGAGGCCGCCCTGAACGACAACGGGCGCAGAGGCTGCTGTGCAGATGCGCATGATTTTTGTGAGGTCGCTGGTGCTGCCTGGGCGGACGACGGCGCGTGGCGTGCATGGATTTGCGCCGCTGTAGTCGACGCGGTACCGGTCGCCGGCGACGGAAGGTTCAAGAACCTGGTCGCTCCCGATTGCCGTGCGCAGTCGTGTGATGACGGCGTCGCCGTTCATGACGGACGTCCGCCGCGGGGCGCTTCGCAGAAAGCACGGTAAGGGTCTGTCATTGACGATCGTCCTGGCAGGACCTGATGCCGCATTGTGAGACAGCCCGCCGGCGGTGGTCCAGCGTGCCAGCGGGCCATCTTGCGCGCAGTGCCGCAATGTGTGCCGGCGTTGTGCCACAGCATCCTCCCAGGACCTGTGCCCCGGCCTGTACCCATGTGGCAGCCGCTTGCACATATTCTTCCGGCGTCAGTTCGGTTTCAGCCCATGCGCCCAGGGGGCCGGGCCATCGCCGGCGAAGTAACTGCAATGCCGGCAATACAGCGGCGGGCGGGCTGTGCATTACAGCCGCCAGAGCGAAATCGAAATCCGGCAGTGCGTCCAGCGTGACGTCCAGCGACAGCGACGGAAAATCGTATCCTGCGAGCTGGCCGGTTTCATTCAGGCGGCAGCTCAGCCCCAGCCACACGGGCAGACCGCTGAGCGCAGCCGCTTCCGCGGCCAGCCGGGCGTGAACAGGCTCCTGCATCATTTCCAGGATGATCAGTTCGGCACCTTCGTCCACGAACAGCGACACCAGTTCCTTATAAGCGGAGAGTTCCGTGGCGCTGTCAGGCCAGGCCTGAGGGTCGAAGTGCGGTGGCAGACAGGACAGCGATGCGGCGATGACGGCTTCCGTTCGTGCAGTGTGCTTGCGAGCCTGGTGAGCTGCCGCCAGGGCACGGGAATTTATTTCGACGAACTGCTTGTCCAGACCTGCCGCTTCGAGCACGAAGCGGCTGCCCGCGAACGTGTTGGCGGTGATGATGTCGGCGCCGGCCTCGAGGTAGTCGCAGTGTATGTCCGTGAGCAGATCGGCATGGTCTTTGTTTGCGATCGCACTCCACGCGGCGTAATCGAGCGCGACACCGCGTCGCCTGAGCTCACTGCCGGTGCCGCCGTCGAGAATGACGACATCGCTGCCGGCAGGCCGCGCCGGACGCCGCGGACGCGGGCTCGGTGCAGGTTTGCCTTGTTCGGAATTATTGTTCAGGTCTGCCGGTGAGGTCTGTCGGTCAGGTTTGCCTGTCAGGGGCATTCTAAGGTTCGATCATGTCCCGCACGTAGGCAACGACGTCGCGAATCTGTTCTTCGCTGAACGTCGCGCCAAACCCGGGCATGTCGTTGCGTCCCTGGCGCACAATGACCTCGAGGCTGGCGATGTCGGTGCCGGCAGTGAACGCCGGTCCGCCGTGCCCGCCCTCGCCGCGGGGGCCATGACAGAATGTGCAGGCCACGTCGTACACTGTCCGACCGTTGGCGAGGCTCGCGACCAGCGCTTCCGGCGACGTGACTGCCGCCGCTGCGGCGGGTTCTGCAGTTACGGCGGACTCGTCCGTTTCGGTCGCCGGCGGAGGCGGTGCATCGGTCATCATCGGACCGCCGAATCCCGTCCTGACCGGGTCCAGCGTGCCATCAAGGCCAAACAGCCAGACGTTGTCGCCGCGCGTATTGCCGGCAAACATGTTGCCACCCGCATACGCGGCCACGTACTGGCGACCTTCGTGTTCAAACACGCTGACCGGCGCATTCATGCCGGCGCCCGTCTGGAATTGCCACAGTCGCGTGCCGTCGCGGGCATCCAGCGCCGTCAGCCGGCCGTCGTTGCGGCCCACGAAGACCAGTCCGCCTGCGGTGGTCACCGATCCGCTGTAGCAGGGTTCCGGCCAGTGCTGCTGCCAGACGATGCGGTTCGTGCGCATGTCCATGGCCGTGAACGTGCCCAGCGAGTGCCCGGGGAAACCGCCGAAACCACCGCCAAGATAGGAAACGCCGGGTTCGGGTGGCTCGTCATCGATGTCGTCGGAAATGAACGCGTAGGCGCGATCGGAGGCGCACACATACAGCCATCCGGTGGTCGGATCATAGGAACTGGGCGGCCAGTTCGCGCCGCCGGCCACGCCGGGCTTGATCGGTACCGCTTCCTCGTCCCAGAACGGCGTGAAGATCCGGCCCTGATTCACCAGCGTATAACCTTCCGGTTCGATCGGAATCTCCTGCGGAACGAACGCATCGCCGATCGGAAACGGCTGCGTGGCTGAGGTGAGCTGGCGTGGCTCCTGCGGTACCGGCCGGTCCTCGATACCGATCAGCGGCTCGCCGGTAACGCGGTCCAGTATGTAGACCCAGCCGGTCTTGCTGGCCTGGGCGACGCCGCGGCGCAGCGCACCGTCGATTTCCAGGTCAAACAGCACCATCGGATTGGCGGCATCGTAGTCCCAGATGTCGTGGCGCACCTGCTGGAAATGCCAGCGGTACTCGCCGCTGTGCGCGTCCAGCGCCAGCATGGAGACCGAGAACAGGTTGTCGCCGGCGCGATGCGCGCCGTTGTAATCCGGACCCGGATTGCCGGTGGAGAAATAAATGAGCCCCAGCTCATGGTCCACGGCCGGTGTCTGCCATACCGGTGCGCCGCCATGCATCCAAAGGTCATTGTCGGATGGCCAGGTGTCGTGGCCGAACTCGCCGGGCCCCGGGATGGTGTTGAATGTCCATACGTGCGAGCCGTCGCTGGCATCGAAGGCCTTCACGCGGCCGCGTATGCCGCGCTCGCCGCCGGCGAAGCCGGTGATCACCAGGCCGTCGTAGTAAAGCGGCGCGCTGGTGATCGTGTAGCCGTTCTGCCAGACCTCGGCCTGAACGTTCCAGATCTCCTCGCCGGTGGCTGCGTCCAGCGCCACGAGGTGACTGTCCAGCCGGCCAACGTAGATCCTGCCATCGCCATAGCCGACGCCACGGCTGGTCCAGCCGCAGCAGGCTGTGGTCACCTGGGGCAGGTTCGCCTCATAGGTCCAGACGCGCTCACCGGTCGCAACATCCAGCGCGAACACGTCGCTGGCGCCGGTAATGATGTACATCACGCCGTCGACGACGACGGGTTGCGCGGCGGCCGAGAACTGCGGCCCCACACCGGAGCCATCGAGATTGGCGCGCCAGACACCGCGCAGCTGGCTGACGTTGTCGCGGTTGATCTCAGTCAGCGGGGAGTAATTGCGGTTGAACCAGTCACCGCCGTTTGCCGGCCAGCCCGTTGTCGGCGGATCGGTAAAGTCCTCGGCCAGCACCGGTACGACGCGCGGCGGTGTGTCGGTGCCGCAGCCGCCCAGCGCCAGAGCGAGAACCAGCATCGTGGACGACGTAGTGATCGCGCCGTGCCCGGAAAAAAAACCTGGCGTGCGCATGGTCAGTTCCTCCGCTCCGCGGCCAGTAAAGTCTCGGCTTCCGGTGTCGCGCCGGCGCCGGTACCGGCAGTGACAGGTTCCATCGTGCCGTCCAGCGAAAACAGCCAGACGCTGTCGCCGCGCTGTGTGCCCGCGAACAGGCTGCCGCCGGAGTAGGCCACCACGTACTGGCGACCCTCGTGTTCGAACACCGTCGCTGGCGCGTTCATGCCGGCGCCGGTCTGAAATTCCCACAACCGCGCACCGGTAGCTGAATTCAGTGCCGTGAGGCGGCCGTCATTGCGGCCGACGAAGACCAGTCCGCCGGCGGTATTCACCGAGCCGCTGTAGCAGGAATCGCTCCAGTGCTGGCGCCAGGCGATGGTGTTCGTGCGCAGATCCATCGCGACAAAGATGCCGTAGGACGGCAGCGGCGAGAACATGATGTCGCCGCCGGTATACATCTGACCATCGGGTGGCGGCTCGTCATCGATGTCGTGCGCCCGGTACACACCGGCACGGTCGTGGGCGCAGATGTACATCAGGCCGGTATTCGGATCCACCGAGCTCGGTGGCCAGTTCGCGCCGCCGAGCAGACCGGGCTTGACCACCACGGCCTCGGTCCAGAACGGCGTGAAGACGCGGCCGTCGTTGACCAACCGGTAACCTTCGGGCGCGATTGCGACGTGCTGCGGTATGAACGACTCACCGACCGGATATGGCTGGGTCGCGGCAGTGGCCTGACGGGGCTCCTGAGGTACCGGCCGATCCTCTATGCCGATGATGGGTTCGCCGTTAGTGCGGTCGAGGATATACACCCAGCCGGTCTTGCCCGCGTGTGCGATGCCGCGGCGCAGTTCGCCATCGTATTCCAGGTCGAACAGGATCACCGGATTGGCGCTGTCATAGTCCCAAAGGTCATGACGCACCTGCTGGAAGTGCCAGCGGTACTCGCCGGTGCGTACGTCCAGCGCCATTATCGACGAAGTGTACAGATTGTCGCCGGGGCGCACGGCGCCATTGAAGTCGGGACCCGGGTTGCCGGTGGTAAAATAGATCAGCCCCAGTTCCGGATCCACGGTCGGTGTCTGCCACACCGTTGCGCCGCCATGCATCCAGATGTCGTTGTCCGGTGACCAGGTCTCGTGGCCAGGTTCGCCAGGGCCTGGAATCGTGTAGAACGTCCACACCAGCGAGCCGTCGGTGGCATCGTAGGCGCGTACGCGGCCGCGTACGCCGAACTCGGCGCCGGAGAAGCCGGTGATGACCAGGCCATCGTAATAGAGTGGCGTACTGGTGATCGAAAACCCTTCCTGCCAGCGTTCGGCCTGGATGTTCCACAACTCCTCGCCGGTACGCTGGTCCAGTGCGACCAGGCGCCCGTCCAGACGTCCGAAGTAGATGCGCCCGTCACCGAGGCTGACGCCGCGGTTGGTCCAGCTGCAACAGATCGTGTTGATCGCCGGGTCCAGCTCCGACTCGTAGGTCCAGAGAATCTCGCCGCTGTCCACGCTGATCGCGAACACGTCGTTCGCGCCGGTGATCACGTAGACCACGCCGTCGTAGACGATGGGCTGGGCGGCGCCGGAGTACTGCGGGCCGACGCCCGAGCCGTTCAACCGTGCGCGCCACACACCGCGCAGGTCCTGCACGTTGTCGCGGTTGATTTCAGTCAGCGGCGAGTGGCGGCGGTTGTACCAGTCACCGCCGTTGGTCGGCCAGCCGGTGGTGGGAGGCTCTACCAGATCGGTGCCGGAGAACGCCGGCGCGCTTTGCTGCGCGAATGCCATCGCGCTGATGCTCAGGGCCGCGATGCCGCTCAGGACAGGCAGCAGCCGGTTGTGGCCGGTTCGGGTCACGTCTCCCCCTTATCGTTCAGATTCGTTGCCGGACCCAATGCAGGTGTCGCGGCGGTTCGTGCTCTGGCGCCGCCGACTGTGTTGCGGGCACATGTTTGTTGTAGGCTATGCACTTGCGCGCCAAAGTCCATAGCGTACCGGAAAGTTCCGATAGAGTACTGCAATGTCCGACGGGTACGGGTATGTTGGCGAGGGGTATTCAGCTTTTCCTGATGCTGCAGGGTGCGCGTGCGTCTGGCAGGTGCCGCCTGACGGGGTGGACCGAACCGCGCACGCCGAACAGCGTGGAGGATGATTGATGGCGTTTTCATCTGATTCCGATGGCAGGGCGAGGCCCGCCGTCGCCAACCAGGCCGACGATGCACCGCTGTCCGGGGTGGGCCGCAGCAGGGCCACCCGTCGTCAGTTCATCAAGGGTGTCATCGCATCCGGTGCGGTGGTCTCCAGTGCCGGTTATCTGTTCGGCATTGCCGGCTGCTCGCGCGATGACGGCGTCGCCGGCGGAGTCGAGCGCCTTCTGCGCCTGAATGTGAACGGCGACGTGCGATCGGTGGATGTGCTGCCGAACGAGACACTGGCGATGACGCTGCGCTACAAGCTCGGCCTGACCGGCACCAAGCTCGGCTGCGATCGTGGCGAGTGCGGGGCGTGTACGGTGCTGGTCGACGGTGTGACGGCGCATGCCTGTTCCACCCTGACTCACCAGGTGCGCAGTCGCGCCATCAGAACCATCGAGGGTCTGCGTGGCCCGGATGGCAGCCTGCATCCGGTGCAGCAGGCAATGATCGATGAACTGGGCCCGCAGTGCGGTTTCTGCACGCCGGGCCAGATCATGAGTGCGGTCGCGTTGCTGGAAGTCAATTCCAGCCCCACGCGCGACGAGGTGCGTCATGCGTTGTCCGGCAACCTTTGCCGGTGCGGTGCATACGAGAACTACCTGAACTCCGTCATGCGCGCCGCCGAGCTGGTGTAGGAGGGGAGCTGCGATGAGTTACCTGTTACTGGGCCAGGATTTCGTGCCGCCGGACGTGCATGGCAAGGTCACCGGCGAGGCGAAATACGCAGAGGATTTTCGTGCCGAAGGGATGGTGTTCTGCCGCCTGATGCTCAGCCCCATGCCGCATGCCAGGGTACGCAATATCGATGCGTCGCGCGCGCTGGCCATGGACGGCGTACTGGGCATCATCACCGCGGACGATGTCACGCCTCAGGCCGAACCCAATGAGCCGATACTGACCAACAATCCGCGCTACGTGGGCGCGCCGATTCTTGCTGTCGCGGCCGAGACCGAGCAGCTGGCGCAGGATGCGATCGACGCGATCCGGCTGGACATGGAGCCGCTGCCCTTCACGGTCGATCCCCTGGAAAGCCTTTTTCCCGGCGGGCCGGATGCGCGCACCGACGGCAACTGCGTGGACAACCGCCGCATTCCCGGTCGACCCATCGTCGAGCGCGTGAAATGGACGGCGCGGGACTTCGCCGATGCCGGCGAAGGTCAGATGCCGATGGGGCAGCCGCATGGCGAGTGGAGCTACGGCGACCTCGAAGCGGAGTTCGAGCGCTCTGCGCTGGTGCTGGATGAAAGCTTTGTGACTGCGAACCTGTCGCATCACTCGCTGGAGCCGCGCAGTTCCATGGCGTACTGGGAGAACGGCCGCTGCTTCGTATACGCGTCCATACAGAGCCAGAGCTTTACGGTGCCGCAGCTGGCGGCGCTGATCGGCATCTCGGCGGACGATCTGGTACTGATCGGCGAGACCTGCGGTGGCGGCTTCGGCTCCAAGGCGGCCGGTTATCCGTGCATGTCGATTTCCGCACACATGGCACGGCACATACAACGTCCGGTGATGCTGCGCATCAGCCGGTCCGAGGAATATTTTCTCGGCGCCGCGCGTTGCGGTTTCCAGGGACGCATACGTATGGGCTTTCTGGCCGACGGCCGCGTCAACGCGGTCGACATGTATGTCGTACAGGAGAACGGTCCGTCGATCGGATTCCCGGACTGGCCGGCATCGGGCGACACGGTGTCCCTGCTGTATCAGCCGGCGGCGATGCGCTGGCGCGGCATGTCGGTCGCGACCAATACGCCGCCGCGTTCCGCACAGCGCGGTCCCGGCTACAACCAGACCTCGGCCGCGATCGAGCCGATCATGGACAAGGCCGCGCGTGAGCTTGATATCGACCGGCTGGAGATTCGCCGCATCAACGCGCCGACCGTGGAGACACGCTACGGCGAGAATCGCGCCGGGCAGCTCACCAGCTGCTTCATGCATGAGGCACTCGAGATCGGCGCGCGCGAATTCAACTGGGACGAACGGCGCGCGGTCAGCGGCCAGCGTAACGGCTCAAAGGTGCGCGGCGTCGGCATAGGCCAGGCCTATCATCCTGCCGGCATGTTCGGTTTCGACGGTCTGGTTCGCATCACACCCGACGGCGTGCTGCATATTCACACTGGCGTCGGCAATCTCGGCACGTTTTCGCACAGCGGCACATCGCGCATTGCCGCCGAAGTGCTGAAGGCGGACTGGGACAATGTCGTGATCGAACGCGGCGACAGCCGCCGGCACCTGCCCTGGAACGTAGGCCAGTTCGGCAGCAATACGTCGTTTACGATGGCGCGCACGAACTACGTGGCCGCGATGGACGCGCTCGGCAAGCTGAAGGAAATCGCGGCGATGGAGCTTGGCGGTACGCCGGATGACTACGAAGTCGGCGAACATCGCGTGTTTCGCAGCACCGAGCCGTCCACCGGCATCAGCTTCGCCGATGCAGCGCGGCTTGCGATCGAACTGGGCGGTCGGTTCGACGGGCATGATCTTCCCGACGACATCAACGTCATGACGCGCACGTCGGCAACGGCACTGGCCGGCACCGGCCTGATCGGCGTGGCGCGCGACAATCTGCCCATCAATGGCGCGCCGTCGGCGTTTACGGTCGGTTTCATCGAGATCGAAGTCGATGTCGAGACCGGCAGCATAGACATACTCGACTATGTCGGCGTCGCCGATTGCGGCACCGTGATTCATCCTCAGAGTCTGCACTCGCAGATTCTCAGTGGCGGAATCATGGGATTCGGCATGGCACATACCGAGCGCTTCATCTACGACCACCAGAATGGTCTGCCGGCGAATATCGGTCTGTATCAGGCCAAGCCGCCCAGCTTCCTCGACATACCCGAGCGGGCGAGGGCTTTTGCCGTCAATGAGCCGGACCCGCAAAGCCCCATGGGCACCAAGGGTGTGGGCGAGCCGGTGATGGGATCGGGGACCGCGGCGCTGCTGTGCGCGATCTCCGATGCGCTGGGCGGGCATTACTTCAACCGCACACCGATCACGGCCGACATGATCGTCAACGCCGCAGCCGGAAGACCGCAGTCTTTCGGGCCGCTTGATGTGAACACTGCCTAGGGAGCAGCGAGCGATGCAAAAAGACATGATGCCGTCGTTTGAGCTCTTTCAGCCCGACACCGTCGAAGGTGCGGTCGATCTGCTGCGCCGCTTCGGTAATGATGGCTGGGCGCTGGCGGGAGGGAACGACAGCCTGGACTGGTTCAAGGACCGCGTGAAGCGGCCACGGTATGTGGTCGATCTCGGCGGAATCGCCGAACTTCGGGGTATACGCGAGCGCAACGGCGGGCTTGAGATAGGTGCGATGACCACGCTCACCGAGATCGAGCGCAGTCCGCAGGTGCGTGAGCGATACCAGCTTCTGGCCGATGCCGCGCGTGTTGTGGCCAGTCCGCAGATCCGGAACACCGGCACGCTGGGTGGAAATCTCTGCCAGGACGCGCGGTGCTGGTACTACCGCTATGGCACGAACTGCTACCGGGCCGGCGGCAACACCTGCTATGCCGATACTCCCGAAGGCCAGAACCGGGAACACTGCCTCTGGGGTGCCGACCGCTGCGTTGCCGTCACACCATCCGATACCGCGCCGGCACTGGTCGCGCTGGATGCGCGCATGGTGATTGTCGGCCGTGACGGTGAACGCGAAGTTCGCGCAGAGGACTTCTTCATCGGCCCGAACGTCGACATCGAGCGTATGACGATACTGCGACCAGGCGAAGTGTTGACGGCGGTGCGTTTGCCGGCGGAGTGGGCCGGGGCGCGTTCGTACTTCGAGAAAGCGGCCGATCGCAAGACCTGGGATTTCGCTCTGGTCAGTGTGGCTGCGGCCATGTTCATGGACGGCGATCGCGTGCAACGCATTCGTGTCGCTGCCGGTGCAGTCCAGTGCATTCCGCGTCGCCTTACCGTGGTCGAGGAAGTCGTCACCGGTCAGCCGAAAGATGAGGACACTGCGCGACTGGCCGGCCAGTCGGCTACCCGCGGTGCGACAGCGCTGAATTACAACCACTACAAGATTCCGCTGCTGCAGAACCTTGTCACTCGCGCGATACGCGATGCATAGGCGGATCTTGCGTACCGCGTGAAATGGAACTGTTGAGAGTCAGTCGTGACGTCTGGGGAAGGGAAGTCCTGCAGGGCATGTCCTGGGATCTACTGCCCGTCTTCTTTTTCGCCGGTGTCGCGTTCGTCGTGTTGCACGCGCTTTACCGTGCTCTCCTTGCACGCAAGCACGATTGACCTGCTGACATTGCAGACATGAGCGACAACGCAGGGACGACCGGCAACGCAGCCGCGGCTGGCGCTGCGCCATTGTCGGCCGCGCAGCCTGAGCAGCGCATCGTCCGCCACGCCGGGATCGATCGCGCTGTGCACTGGCTTGCCGCGACAGCGACGCTGATTCTGCTGGCAACTGCATTCCTGCCGATTCTCGGTATCAACTTCGCGTGGGTCACGATTCACTGGATCACCGGTATCGTGCTTGGGCTTGTCGTGCTGGTGCATATCGTGCGGGTGCTGGTGCGCCGCAATCTGAAATCCATGTGGATAGGACTGCAGGATCTGCGCGATTGCAGTGCGATGGCGCGTTACAGTCTGAGACTCGGTGATACCCCGCCGGCCAGGCCGGGAAAATACTCCCTCGCGCAGAAGCTCATCCATCACCTGTTCGCGCTGACGGTGCTGACGACGCTGGTCACGGGCACGCTGATGCTGATGCGTATCGATACGCCCTGGTGGCGACGCAATCCGTACTGGTTCGAGGAAAGTACCTGGGGTGTGATCTATGTGCTGCACGGGCTGGCCGCGCTTTGCCTGGTGACCATGGTGATCGCACACATCTATTTCGCGTTGCGCCCGGAGAAACTTCATTTCACGCGCGCAATGATTCGCGGCTGGATTACCGGCAACGAATACCGCAAACATCATGATCCGCAGCGATGGCGGGTGGAGCAGGAAAAATGACGACACTGGCCGGCGCCAGAGCAGACCTGGACAGCCGAATGGACGCAATTGAATCCGGCTATGAATTCATGCTGGCCTATGCCGCCCAGGGTCGGGCAACTGATCGCAGTGGCGGTGGCGGTGGCGGGCGCAGTTCCATACGCGATCACCTGACGGCGATGCTCGATGCGCTGGACGGACTGGGCGACGTGGCCGCCTCGTGTGTGCGCGGGCGCGACCCGGTGCTTGCGGACGAAGTCGAGCCGTTTCTGCTTGCGGTTGCCGAGGATGCGGAGCGGGCGCGTGCAGTGGTAAGACTGGCGACCGCACAGCAGGACATCAGTTCGCGGCTCATCGATAACCTCAATGCATCCATTCATCTGCGCGCACTGCTGACGGATCTGTTCGTGCTCGATGAGGCAATCAAGGTGCAGGCAAAGACTGCCGACTGAATGCGCCGACAGGCTCTGCGGCACTGGCCATTCATGGCGGGCCTGGCGTGACTTGCGGCCATGCGATCGCTTTGTATATGCTGCTGCGCATCCAAACACAATAATCAGAGTCGGGGGGATACGATATGCGCGTACTGTGCGGCAGGCTGGTCTGGGTTGGTGCGATGGTCGCTCTGGCCTTGGCAGCAGGATGCTCATCCGGCGACTCTCAGCCGCAGCTCGACGATTCTCCGGAGGCCGCTGCGTATCAGATGCGTGACGGGCTGATGGATGTGATTGCATGGAAGCTGACGCGCATGCGCATGATGGCGGACGGCGACATTCCGGCGAGTGACGAGACTTTCCTGAAGGACGCCCGCGACCTGGCCGCGCTCACCAGTATGGCCGCCGACGGCTTCATTCCCGACAGCATCGTGCCGGGAAGCCGGGCATTGCCCGCGATCTGGCAGAACTGGAACGATTTCACACGGCAGGCCGATGCATTCCATGCCTCTGCGAATGCCCTGGCCGATGCAGCCAGCAGCGGCGGGATTGCGGGTTCCGATGCCGCGCTGCGCAACTTCGCGCAGACCTGCGGCAACTGTCATCGCACGTATCGCGCACCCTGATCAAGCCCGCGCCTGACTGACTGAGGCCTGCGCAGGATCTGACCTGCGCGCAAGCCACCGTTTACTGCTTTATGGAGCCGCCCTGATGGATTTTCTTTTCTTTCTCGGTCGATTCCATGTCCTGGTCCTGCATCTGCCCATAGGCATACTGCTGCTGGCAGCGGTTGTGCACTGGCTGTCCCGCAGGCAGGACAATGTGCGCATGGCCGGCGCGCTGCCGTTCATTTGGGCGGCCGGTGCGTTGACTGCCGTGATCACGGTGGTGCTTGGATACCTGCATTTTCTGGAAGGCGGGTTCACCCAGCCGACGGTCGGCATTCATATGGTCACCGGCACGCTGGTTGCATTGCTGGCTGTGGTGATCTGGTATTTCAGTACACGCAAACCTGCCAGCTACCAGCGCCTGGGCACGCCACTGGCAGCGGTGGTGGTTGTGCTGCTGTTCGTTGCCGGACATTACGGCGGCAACCTGACCCATGGATCGACCTACCTGGTCGAGTATGCTCCGCAGCCGATACGTGCGCTGGCGGGACTGGAACCGCGCAGGCCCCGAGTCACTGACGTGGCCCTTGCGGATCCTTATCTGGATCTGGTGCGTCCCATGCTGAGAAGCCGTTGCGCGACCTGTCATGGTAACGAGCGACAGGACGGCGACCTCAATCTCTGGACCTATGAAGCGATGATGCGTGGCGGCGATACCGGCCGGGCTGTGCTGCCGGGCAATGCGGAACGCAGCGAGCTGTATTACCGCATCTCGCTGCCGCCCAATCATGACGCATTCATGCCGGCCGAGGGCAATACGCCGCTGACAGACAGCGAGGTCGAGATCATTCGCTGGTGGATAGATGCCAATACGCCGCTGGACACCACGGTCGGCAATCTCAATGTGCCGGCCGACGTGCTCGACCTGATGCGAAGCTGGTTGCGGCTGTAGCGCTTCGCCGCCGCGGGGCGATTGCGCTACTGCACCGTGCCCTTGTGCTGATAGGCGGCCCTGTCCGCTGATTCGACCAGCGCCTCCACGCGCTGGCTGTCGCGCAGGACTGTGAAAGCGACCTTGATGCCGGCGCTGCCCATGCGCCAGATTCTGCGGTACATGTTCGCCAGGCCCCGTACCGGTTCCCCGCTGACGCTGAGGATCACATCGCCGGGTTTGAGGCCTGCGAGATCCGCCGGGCAGTTCTTGTATACGCCGACGATCATCAGTTCCTGACGGTCATCGTGCACCAGCATGCCCAGCCATGGCCTGGGCGGGCCGGACCTGCGGCCGTGTGCGCAGATGTCGTCGATATGCGGCATCAGGAGATCGATGGGCACGAACAGATTGACGTTGGTCGGCTGGCCGTTCAGTTCAAACCCCTGTATCACCAGGGAACCCAGGCCGCACAGACGTCCGTCGCTGTCGATCAGGGCCGCGCCCGACCAGCTTTCATGGGGCGGGCGGGTGAACACGGCGTCTTCAAGCAGGTATTCCCACCGACCGGCGAACTCCTGCCTGGCGACGACCTCGGCGTTCAGTGCCGGGTCGGTGCCGCTGGCCGCGACCTGGACCGGGTCACCGACCCTCAGTACCTTGCCGCTGCCAATCGCCGCCACAGGGCCATCCAGCGGCAGTATCGGCCGCACCAGCGCGAACCCGCTGTCAAAGTCGTACCCGACCACCACGCCGGGCACGCTGCGGTCATCGACGCCCAGCCAGACGGATTCGGCCTCGTGCACGATATAGCCTATCGTTGCGATCAGGCCGTCCTCACGGATACGTACGCCATGACCGCTTCTTTCGGTGCCGAGAAGGCCCGCGCTCATTGCATCGCGAGGTATCTGTGCCTTGACGGCGACTATCGCGCGGATGGTGTCCGCGTCGCGGGATTCACGTGTGCTCATGACGGAGATGGTAGCAGGGCTGTACAGGTCCGGAACCAGTGGACCCCGCTGCATGTCATAATGGGCTGATGTGCAGTGCCGTGATTTGCCGTTCCCCATTGGGCATCTGAGCCGCAGATCCCGGCCCCGCAGCGCAGATCTCCTCAACCAGGGCGAGCCGTTACAGCAGTGAAGTACTTTTGGGCTTTGGTCGTGATCGTGGCAGTTGCCGCTGCAGCGACATGGATATACGTTGCAGGTCCCGGGCAGGAGAGCGTGCCTGCCGGCAGCAGCCCGGCCGGTGGTGGATTCGCTGCAGCCTCGACGCCGCTGGTCTCCGTGCGGCCTGTGGAGTACGCGCATTTTTCGGACACCGTTGAAGCGCTGGGTACCGCCCAGGCCAACGAGTCGGTCACGCTGTTCGCGAAAGTGACCGATACCGTAAGGCGGGTCGATTTCGAGGACGGCGACTTTGTGGAGCAGGGTGCGATCCTGATCCAGCTGACAAATCAGGAAGAAGAAGCGTTGCTGGCCGAGGCGCAGGCCAATCTCGATGATGCGCTGAGCCAGCTGCGACGTCTCGAGGACCTGACCTCCCGCGGCCTCGCGCCGGTGTCGGACCTCGATGTCGCAAGAAATCGCGCGGCGGCCTCCGAGGCTCGCATGAATACCGTGGTCGCGCGGCTTACCGATAGGCTCATACAGGCACCTTTCAGCGGTGTCCTGGGTTTCCGTGAGGTCAGTCCGGGTACGCTGGTCACACCCAGCACCCCGATCACGACGCTGGACGATATTTCCATCATCAAGCTGGATTTCACCGTGCCGGAGACCTTCCTCGGTGCGCTGCAGCCGGGAGCCGAGGTGGTGGCGCGCAGTGCGAGCTATCCGGACCGCGAATTCACCGGTACCGTGCGTACCGTCGGGTCGCGCGTCGATCCCGTGACACGCGCACTGCAGGTTCGTGCGCACCTTCCCAATGACGACTCGCTGCTGCGCCCCGGCATGCTGCTCACCGTAATCGTGACGATGGCCGAGCGTGATGCGCTGATGGTGCCGGAGAACTCGGTGTTTCAGGTGCAGAACCGCGCCTATGTCTATCAGGTCGATGACGATCGCGTCGCGCGTCAGCGCCAGATAAGAGTCGGGGCACGTGTGCCGGGTCAGGTGGAGGTGCTGGACGGATTGAGCGAGGGAGAACTGGTCGTCTCCGAAGGTATAGTGAAGTTGCGCGACGGCATACGCGTCCGTTTCGACGACACCGGACTTGCCCTGCAGGGTTCGCACTGACGGTCTGCCGCCATGTGGTTATCCGACATATCCGTCAAACGCCCCGTTTTCGCTACCGTGCTCAGTCTGATGCTGGTCGCGCTGGGCATCCTGTCATTCCGAGATCTGACCGTACGTGAGTACCCCGATGTCGTGCCGCCGGTCGTGCAGGTGCAGATCAACTATCCGGGTGCATCCGCCGATATCGTGGAAAGCCGCATCACCCAGATGATCGAGGGCGAGCTCAGCGGCATAGAAGGCGTGCGAATCATTCGATCCACCAGCCGCGATTCGCAATCGCAGGTAACCGTGGAGTTCGACCTGGACCGTGACCTTGACGAGGCGACGAACGACGTACGCGATCGAGTATCGCGCGTTGCGCGGCGTCTTCCCGATGACGCCGATCCGCCCACGGTGTCGAAATCCGATTCCGATACCTCGCCCATCATGTACCTGACGCTGTCCAGCGAAACCATGGACATGATGGAGCTCACCGACTACATGAATCGGTACATCATCGATCGTTTCGCGGTGCTGCCCGGCGTGTCGCAGATCCAGAGTTTCGGCGCCGGCGGCCCGTCAATGCGCATCTGGCTGGACCGCCTTGCGCTGGCGGCACGTAATCTCACTGTCAACGACGTCGAAGCCGCGCTGCGTGCAGAGAATATCGAACTGCCGGCCGGGCGGGTCGAATCCTCTGCGCGTGATTTTCAGGTACGGGTCGCGCGCAATTATCAGACCGCTGAGCAGTTCCGTCGGCTGGTCATCGCTCAGGGCGAGGACGGGCACCTGATACGGTTGGGCGAGATCGCGGATGTGGAAGTCGCTCCGCGCCAGCTCAATCAGGTGTTCCGCACAAACGCTGCGACCACAACCGGGTTCGGCGTGATCAAACAGTCGACCGCGAACACTGTGGAAGTGCTGGACGGTGTCGTGCGCGAAGTCGAGCGCGTGAATCAGGATCTGCCACCTGGCATGGCCCTGCTCACCAGCGGTGATGACTCGGCATTCATACGCGCGGCCATCAGTGCGGTGTACTGGACGATAGGCATTACGACCACGCTGGTTGCGCTCGTAATCCTGCTGTTCCTTGGCAGCTTCCGCGCAATGCTGATTCCGCTGGTGACGATACCGGTGTGTCTGATCTCGGCGTTCATTGCGTTGGCAGCCTTCGGCTTCTCGATCAACCTGGTCACGCTGCTGGCGCTTGTGCTGTGCATAGGCCTGGTCGTCGACGACTCCATCGTAGTGCTGGAGAACGCGCACAGGCGCATAGAGGAGGGCGAACCGCCGCTGCTGGCTGCCTATAACGGCACGCGCCAGGTGGCATTTGCGGTGATTGCGACTACGGTGGTGCTGGTGTCGGTATTTACGCCCATCGCGTTTTTGCGCGACAGCATTGGCCGGATTTTCGCCGAGCTGGGTGTGACCATTGCGGCCGCCGTGATCTTTTCCAGTGTACTGGCGCTTTCGCTGGCGCCGATGATGTGTTCCAAGCTGCTGCGGCCCAGTGAACGCGAGAGCCGTACGGCACATGCGCTGGACAGGTTCTTTGTCTGGATGTCCGGGAAGTATCAGCGCGTACTCGCATTCACGTTGCGCGCGCCGTGGCTTGCGGTGCTGGTCAGTCTGGGGTTGGCCGGCGGTGCCTGGGGCCTTCTGAACGTAATTCCGCAGGAATATGCGCCGGTGGAAGATCAGGGCAGCTTCAACGGCATGATGCAGGCGCCGGAAGGCGTTGCTTTCGAACACATGCTGCAGCAGGCCATGCTGGTAGAGGATGCACTGGTGCCGTATGTGGAGTCTGGTCTGATTCAGCGCAGCGTGGTGGGTGTCCCGGGCTGGGGTGGTGGTGGCGCCGGTATTGTCAACGTCACGTTGCGACCCTGGAACGAGCGCGAGACCGGCACCGAAGAACTGATGCAGCGCCTAAGCCAGATGTGGGAAGAGATTCCGGACATCCGCGTGATGACATTCCAGCGCTCGGGTATTGCCGGCAGCGGTGGAGGCGCACCGGTGCAGCTGGTCATAGGCGGACCCAATTACCAGGAGCTGGCACGCTGGCGCGACATCATCATGGCACGCGCTGCCGAGAATCCTGGTCTTCTGCGAATGGATTCCGATCTTCGCGAGACGCAGCCGCAGGTGCTGGTGCGCGTGGATACCGATCGCGCGGCCAGCCTGGGTGTTTCGGCGCGCAGCATAGGGCAGGCGCTGCAGACCATGATGACCCAGCGCCAGGTGACGACCTATGTCGTCGACGGTGAGGAGTACGATGTCATTCTGCAGGCCAGGCCCGATCAGCGCGCGACGCACTCGGACCTTCGCAACATCTTCGTGCGATCCGATCGCACCGGCCAGCTGATACCGCTGTCCAACCTCGTGCGACTCGAGGAACAGGCCGGTCCCAGCCAGCTGATCCGTCACAATCGCACCCGTGCAGTGACCATCAGCGCGAACCTCGCACCCGGTTACGCCCTCGGTGACGCACTCGATTATCTGGAAGGCCTGGTGCGCAGCGAGCTGCCGGTTACCGCACAGATCGACTATCGCGGTGAGTCGCTGGAATACAAGGAAGCCTCAGGCGCGCTGCTGTTCACGTTTCTGATCGCCCTGTGCGTCGTGTATCTGGTGCTGGCCGCACAGTTCGAGAGTTTTGTGCATCCGCTCGTGATCATGATGACCGTGCCGCTGGCTGTCGCCGGCGGTCTGCTCGGACTGCATCTGACCGGCAATACGCTGAACATTTACAGTCAGATCGGCATCATCATGCTGGTCGGTATCGCCGCCAAGAACGGTGTGCTGATTGTTGAGTTCGTCAACCAGATGCGCGATCGCGGCATGGCCTTTCAGGAAGCCATTCTGGAGGCCTCGCGCATTCGCTTCCGTCCCGTGATCATGACCGCGATGTGCACGCTGATGGGTGCGTTGCCACTGATCATGGCCACTGGCCCTGGAGCGGTCAGCCGTACCACGCTGGGTATTGTGATTTTCTTCGGTGTGAGTCTGGCAACCATTCTGACGCTGTTCGTCGTTCCGGCTTTCTATCAGTTGCTGGCGCTCGGGACCGGTTCGCCGAATGAGGTTGCGAATCGGCTTGAGTCGATGAAGACGCAGACTGTCGCGCGATAGGCGGCGGGGTTCGGGGTCAGCGGCGCAGGATGGCCCACCAGCGGGCGATGTTGAGCAGACTTTGCAGGGCACCGGCCACGTAGGTCAGTGCGGCGGCGGTCAGCAGGCGTCGGGCGCGCGGACGATCTTCCGGGCGCAGGATGGATCGCTGTTTCATCAGCGGCAGGGCGCGGCGGAAGCTGGCGTCGAATTCGGTGGGCAGCGTCAGCGCATGTACGGCAATGCCTGAGCCCAGTGTCGCGAGGCCGCCAAGAAAGGTCAGCATGCCGATTGCCGGCGACCGTGTCAGTGCGCCGGTGAACGGTGCGGCCATCAGCATGCCGGCGCCGACTTTCTCAATAGGACCCACCCAGCGTACCAGTCTGGTGCGCCAGCGCAGCGGTGTGAATCCGCCGGCGTCCTGTATCGCATGCCCTACCTCGTGCGCGGCGATGGTTATCGCAGTCAGCGAGCGGCCATCGTAATTCTCGCGCGAAAGCCTCACCGCCTTCTGCAGCGGATCGTAGTGATCCCCCTGATCGGTGGCTTCCGTGCTGACGTGATGCAGCGAAAGGCTGTCCAGCAGTTCGCGCGCCAGCTGGCCGCCGGTTCTGGGGTAACGGTCGGCGGGAATGCTGTAGCGCTTCATCACCGCGCGCACCCACAATCCCGGTCCTATCACCAGCGCAAGTACCGCAATGATCAGGATCAGGATGTGCATGGATGCAAGGATACCGTCATGCGATGCGACACGGGGCGCACGAATATAGTTAACGTGTTATGCTATCGATGTGCGGCGCTGGTAGTCCGGCGCACTGGCTGGACATGAGCGTCACCGCCGGTGAGAAATATTCCTATGCCAACGAACCGATCTCCGATACGTCGTTTCAGCGAATCATTGCCGATACTGCTGCTGCGCGCGCGCGAAGTCACGGTAGCCAGATTTCGACCTATTCTGTACGAATTCGGCCTCACTGAACAGCAATGGCGGACATTGCGCGCGCTGGATGAAGTCAGTGAGATGACCGGAGCTGCGGTTGCGCGTGAAGCCGCGGTGCTCGCGCCCAGCATGACACGCATCCTGCGCAGACTGGCGGATGACGGCCTGGTGCGCGTTGACCGTTCCAAGCGCGACCAGCGCGAACTCAAGGTGCGCATCTCGCCACGCGGGCGTCGCCTGGTCAGGCGCATAGGTCCGCGCATGGAGCACGAGTACGCACAGATCTGCGAGCAGCTTGGAAAGGAGCAGCTGGATGCTCTCCACCTGGGCCTGCGCGAACTGATCGCGCTGGGCAAGCGCTGACCGGCATTCGGGACCGGTAGTGCGGGGCAGGGTGTGCAACATCCGCGCCCTGTGCCCGCCGCATCACCGCCACGAATTTCAGGAATGATCAGGTTACGGCCTCCAACGCTATGTCATTGTCGTTCCGGCAACTGCTGCTGATTCCATTTCTCGGCGCCCTGGCGGCGCTGGGCCCGCTTGCCAGCGACCTGTTCGTGCCCTCCCTGTCGCTGGTTGCCAGCGGGCTTGGTGTCAGCAGCGGCTCGGTACAGCTGACCATGAGTGCGGTGCTGATCGGGTTCTCCCTGGGTGCTGCGATCTATGGTCCGCTGTCGGACAAGTACGGTCGCAAGCCGGTGCTGCTGGTTGGACTGGCAATATATATCGTCGCAAGCATCGGTGCCGCGTTTGCGCTGTCGCTGTCGTGGCTGGTGGCGCTGCGTGTGGTGCAGGGCCTGGGCGCTTCATCCGGCATGGTGCTGGCGCGCGCACTCATTCTTGATCGCTGGACAGGCCATGACGCCTCGCGTGCCATGTCCTGGGTGCAGATGTTCGCGTTCCTCACGCCGGTGATAGCGCCAGCCGTGGGCGGTCATCTTGCAACGCTGGGGTACTGGCCACTGGTGTTCTGGGTTCATGCCGTCGCCGGCCTGTTGTGTTTTGTTGTGACACTGACATTGCTGCCACGCGTGCGACGTATGCGCCAGATCAGCGTGTTGCAGGCGCTTGCAGGCTACGGCCCGGTATTGCGGGATCGCAAAGCCCTGGGCTTCATGGCGTGCACGGGTCTGTGCTTCGCCGGGGTCATCGCCTTCGTGTCGAACTCCTCGTTCGTGCTGGTGGATTTCTTCGGGCTTGCGCCTCACCAGTTCGGCTACTGCTTCGCCGTGGTCATGCTCGGTGCGTCCGCGAGTGCTTATGTGAACGGTCGTCTGGTCGAACGTGTCGGGATCTCCCGCCTGTTGTCGCTGGGCACGTCGCTGCTCGCGGCAGGCGGGGCGGGGTTCCTGGTCGTGTCGCTGCTGGGTGGCGGAGTGGTCGCCGTGATGGTCACGTGCTTTGTCTACATCTGCGGTCTGGGCTTCGTACTCTCGAACGCGATGGCTCGCACGCTGAGCCGGTTCCCGGGCCGCTTCGGTGCCGCATCGGCGGTGTTCAGCGTGAATCAGTTCGTCGTTGGTGCGGCGGTGGCCGCGCTGCTCAGTACCGTGCAGACGCCGAGTGCGCTGCCACTGGCGACCACGATGGCCATAGCCGGCGCAGGGGCCGCCGGCATCTGGTGGTTTGGGCTGCGGGAGTGATCCGGCGCGCGCAGTTCACCACGGTATGATCAGCGCACATTCACCGAGATCTTGCGCGGCTTCGCATGCTCGTGCTTCGGAATCTTCAGCACCAGCAGGCCATTTCGCAGAGTCGCATCGATCTTCTGCGCGTCCAGTTCGCCACTCAACGAGAATTCGCGTACATAGCGCGGCGTTCTGAACTCGGCGTATACGGCCTTCATCTCATCCGGCGTGTCCAGCCTGGCGTCAGCTTCAATCCGCAGGACCTTGTCTTCCACGGAAATGTTCAGGTCCTCCGACGCAACGCCCGGCATGTCCGCATGCAGCACAATGCCGTGCTCATCTTCCATCACATCTACCGGCGGACGCAGAGTCTGTACGCGCTCGTTGTTCGCGGTCACCTGAGAATCCCTGGTTGTGTTCATGTCTGCCTCCTGAAACTGTTTCCGGTCACTTCACTTCTATGCGTCGGACTCGGGCTTCCTGCCTGCGGCCGAAGCTCACCCGAAGTACGCCATTGCGGTATTCGGCGCGGCTGTTTTCGGGGTCTACCTCGTCGGGAAGATTGATTGCGCGCGTGAATGCGCCCGAGAAGCGCTCGCGCAGGTAGACGCGTCCGTCGCCTTCGGTCGGCGGGCGCTCACCGCTTACGGTCAGCACGTGATCTTCAAGAGAAACGTCCAGTTTCTCAGGATCCAGGCCGGGCAGGAAAAGATAAACGTCTACCGACTCAGGGCTTATACCGACGTTGACCGCCGGAAATGCCCCCCGTGCCGGGGACCGGATGCTGGCCGGGCCGAAAGATGATTCGAACAGGCTGTCCATTTCCCGGCGCAGCTGTTCGAACGGGTCGAACCAGGCACCGGATCGGCTGGTCACGCTGGCCATGGTGGCTACCTCCATCGTCGTTCATGCGAATTTGCCTGCACGATTTGTGGGGCCTGTCGGCAGCCATTTCAAGGACAGGTGCGGCGGGTCAGTCACGGACCATGCACGAACATGGCTTCCTTGGGTTAGCATTGTCGCCGTGATGAAGTGGTGGGACGACTATCAGCTGACGCAGCGGCGCTGGGCACGATGGCGCATAGGGCCGCTGGAATTCTATGCCCAGCCGCGTGGCCGCGAATGGCTGTTCGCGTCCAAGACGGTCGGCGATGCGCTGGAAGCGACGCTGGAAATCGAGACCTGCGTGGACTATGAGCCCGACCCGGAGATCTACACCGCCTCACGCTATGTGACCGGCAATGATTCAGGCCGAATAAAGCTTTCGCCGCGCCTGCCCGATCGGGCGATGGTCGTGCAGCCGGAGCGGCCGCTGTTTGTGCTGGCCGGCCAGCAGGTGGTGCTGTTCGTGACGACGGTGATCCGGGTTGCGGCCATCACTGACGACGGTATCACGCTGATCGAGGTGCCGGCGCAGCGGCCGTCTGATACCTGGTTCGGGCCGAACACGCTGGAGGGCGAGCTGTGCTACGCAAGCCGCACCAGCGCGAGAACCGACCGTTCCGCGTTGTCGTTCATGCCGCATCGCGTGGCTACCCCGATCGAGATCCGCAATCATGGTTCGGACACGCTGCAGGTTGAGCAGCTGCGAGTGCCTCTGCCGGCGCTTGCTTTGCACCATGATGAGCGCAATCTCCTCTTTACCGACCCGGTGCTGTTCGTTCGCGAACACCATGACAGCCAGGCGGCACTGACCATTCCGAAGGCCAGCGCGCATCTGCCGGATTCGCGCACGCAGCTGGCACCGCCGCGGGCGCCCATTGAGCCGGGTACCATAGTCCAGGCTTTCAGCCGGTTGCTGCGCTGATGGAACAGTTCATGGAATTGCTGGCCACCGTCGATATCGCTGCCTGGGTGCGGGCCGTGGTCATTCTGGTTGTGGGTCTGGTGGTCGCCCGGCTGCTCGCGCGAGGTCTCTCGCACATCGTGATCGGTCCCATGGGGCCGCACACCGCCACTACTGTGCGCCGCTTCGCACTCTATGTCCTGAGCGCGGTCGTGATCATGGCTGCGCTGCGTGAACTCGGCTTCGGCCTCGGGGTGCTGCTTGGTGCAGCCGGTGTGCTGACGATCGCGCTGGGATTCGCTTCCCAGACATCCGCCTCCAATCTCGTCAGCGGGCTGTTTCTGGTCGCCGAGAAACCGTTCGTGCTCGGTGATGTCATACGGGTCGGGCAGACCACCGGCGAGGTCCTGTCCATCGACCTGCTGTCGGTGAAATTGCGCACGTTCGAAAATCTTTTCGTGCGCATACCGAACGAGATGCTGATCAAGAGCGAGATCACGAACATGACCCGCTTCCCGATCCGGCGCGTTGATCTGCAGGTGGGCGTGGCATACAAGGAAAACATAGGCAGGGTGCACAAGCTGCTGCTGGACGTTGCCGATCAGTACGAGTTGTGCCTGAACCAGCCGAAGCCCATTGTCATTTTCCAGAGTTTCGGTGATTCGTCCGTGAATCTGCAGCTTTCGGCCTGGTCCACCCGCGCGAACTTCCTCGAGCTTCGCAATCGTCTGCCGGAGCGTATCAAGGCCGCCTTCGACGAAGCCGGCATCGAAATTCCGTTCCCGCACCGCACACTGTTTGCGGGGTCTTCCGACACGCCGTTTCCGGTCACTGTCGTGGACCGTAGCGACGCAGGAACGGACGGGGAGTCCGCCTAGCTGCCTCAGCGCTCGGCGTCGTCCCTGCAACGGATACACCGGTTGACGGTCTTATCGAACAGGCTGCTACGATCGAGTGACGGCGCGACGGGGGTCCCGGATGCGCCACAGCGCTCAGGAACACCGTCAGGGATGCACCAGTTCAGTCAGATTCTGCGCCGCACCGGCCTGCCATGGATGGCAGCTGTGGCGCTCTGCTGCCTGCTGTTTGCGGCTGCCCCGGTGCGGGCGCAGGTCACCATCAGCGGTCTCGATGGCGAACTTCTGGAGAACGTTCGCCTGTACCTGGATCTGGGTCGGGAAACCTGCAGCGCTGCACCTTGGCGGGTGACGCAGCGCTATCAGGTGGCCCCCCGGCAGATCCGCTCGGCGCTGGAGGCGCTGGGTCACTACCGTGTGCACATAGAGTCTTCGCTTGAGTTCGACGAACCCTGCTGGCGTGCGGAGTTCGTCATCGATCCTGGTGCTCCGGTGACAGTACGCGAGCTGGACATACAGCTCACGGAGGAAGCCGAACAGGAACTGCTGTTCGTGAATGCCGTGCGCACCTCGCCGTTGCAGCCGGGTTTGCCGCTGCATCATGGACATTACGAGCAGCTCAAGAACCGCCTGCTTTCGATCGCAGATGAGCGCGGTTACGTGAACGCACGCTTTACGGTGCAACGCATCGATGTGCATCCTGAGCAGCTGGCCGCTGACATCACGCTGCATTTCGATTCCGGACCGCGCTATACGTTCGGGCACATCACGCTGGACCAGGACGTGCTGCGGGACAGCCTGGTGATTTCCTACATGGGTTTCGTGGAAGGCGACTTCTTCGACCAGCGTCAGATTGCCGCTTTATACATAGAGCTGCTGGAGTCAGGCTATTTCGATACCGTTGATGTTCGCCCCCAGTCACCTGATCCTGACACGACCAGCATCCCCATCGTCATCACATTGACGCCGTCGCGGCCGCGTCTCATTTCGTACGGACTCGGCTATTCCACCGATACAGGACCGCGCCTGCGTTTCGGTCGCGACAATCGCCGCTACAACGATCGTGGTCACCAGTTTGGCCTGACCTCGCAGCTTTCTCCGGTAACGACGGATGTCATCGTCAATTACCGATTTCCTTTCGGTGATCCGCGCACCGAGTGGGTCAGTTTCGACGGTGGCGTGCGCCATGAGCGTACCGATACATCCGTAGCCGACAGCCTGCAGTTCGGAGCGCGCCGGGTTGTGGAAGTGCGCCGCAGCTGGACACGGACCCAGCGCGTGAGTCTGTTGTTTGAAGATTTCGAGGTGGGCGAACAGTCCGGCAGTTCGCGGTTGCTGATGCCGGCGATGGAGTGGTTCCGACTGCGTGGTGATGACACGCTGAGGCCCACAAACGGTTCCCGCCTGGACTTCGAGGTGCGGGGCGCGGCTGATTCCTTCGGGTCGGACACCAGCTTTCTTCAGGGCATACTGCGGGGAAAGTGGGTGCGTTCCCTGCCGTCCGGTGCGAGGGTGCTGATACGAGGCAGCCTTGGACTGACATGGAAGGATGCCCTCGATGACCTGCCGCCGTCGGTGCGCTTCTTCACCGGCGGTGACACCAGTGTACGCGGATACCGTTACGACTCACTGGGACCATCTAACGAACACGGTGAAATTGTCGGCGGCAGCGGTCTGCTGGTCGGCAGCATGGAGTATGAGCACCCGCTTCGCGGGCGGTGGTCTTTTGCGACATTCGTGGATTCGGGCAACGCATTCCGCGGCGCTGATTTCCGACCGAGGACAGGCGCGGGACTGGGTCTGCGCTGGCAGTCCCCGATAGGCCCGGTGAGGATCGACGTTGCCAGTCCCCTGGATGATCGTGACACGCGTTACCGCTGGCACATTACATTGGGGCCGGACCTGTGAACGGGTGGAAGTGGCTGCTGGTGTCGTTGGCGACGCTGCTGATGGCGGCATCGGCGGTCGTGGCGGCTCTGGTCTGGCTGGTGGGCACCGAGAGAGGTGCGGTCTGGCTGGCATCTCAGGTCGATGAGCGGGCCGGCGCCGCGCTGTCGATCAACGGGGTGCAGGGCACCCTCTGGCATGGATTCACGATTCAGACGCTGGTCGTGGATCTTCCCGGACACGAGGTCCGCGCGCGCGAACTTGGCGTGGTGATCACCTTGCGAGCGCTGCGGGAGCGCCGCCTGGAAGTTCAGTCACTGAGTGCGGCTGAATTCAGTTACAGGTCCGGCGGTGCAACGGTGGCCGATCAGGCTGTAGCGGATGCATCGCCATCCGCCGATGCCGTCGGCAGGACAATGTCCAGGCGGCTTCCGGTCAGCATACATGTCAGCGAGGCCCGGGTAGAGGTCGTCAGTGTGACCGTGGACGAGCAATCCTGGGCCGCAGCCGACACGCGCTTCGGCGCCGACCTCGTCGGCGATACCCTGACCATCACCGGGTTCGCGACCGAAGCCGAAGGGCTGCAGGTGAGCGGGGCCGGTGAACTGAGCCTGACTGATACGCTCATTCTCGCGGCCGAGCTTGCCTGGTCCGGAGAGTTCGACGGCCTGGAGTGGGCCGGTCAGGGGCTGGTGACCGGAACCTGGCCGGATCTTCATGTCTGGCACAGTCTCGCACAGCCATTCGATATTCTGCTGGAAGGCGAGCTGTCACTGGATGAAGGTCCCGCCGGCACGGTGGAAGTCAACTGGACCGATATTGCCATTGACGGCTATGAGTGGGTGAGCAGTCCGGCGGGAGGATTGACGATCTCAGGCGCCTGGCCTTCGCTGCGGTTCGACGGCGCAGCGGATCTGGTGCTGGATGGAGAGCCCGTGAGCGTCAGGCTCAGCGGGACAGGTACACCGGATGTCATCACGCTGGACGAACTGGCCGCTTCCGGCTCGTCGGGCAATGTGTCGCTGGCGGGAGAAGTGACGGTCGCGTCACTCGGCTGGGATGTGACATTCGCCGTCGAAGCGCTTGATCCGTCTTTCCGGTTCCCGGAATGGCCGGGCAGATTACAGGCTGCGGGCCGCAGCAGCGGTCAGCTGGTTCCCGAGCCTGAATGGTCCCTGGAAGATGTGGACCTCGACGGGCAGCTGCGCGGCTATCCGTTCACGGTGCAGGG
Organism: Gammaproteobacteria bacterium; assembly: GCA_050485685.1. Classification (GTDB taxonomy): domain Bacteria; phylum Pseudomonadota; class Gammaproteobacteria; order Steroidobacterales; family Rariloculaceae; genus JBJHBP01. Next base: position 193,970 of record JBJHBW010000001.1, on the reverse strand, counting down.
CGGCATACGGCATCGCCCCGATGTCTGGGAGCTGGATTCCCTGCGCGTGCAATCAGATGACAATACGCTGATGCTCAACGGAGTGTATGCGGATCAGGTGACGCTGGAACTTGTCGCGGAGGTTGAGGAGTTCTCAACACTGTGGCCTGAACTGCGCGGCGCGGTCAGCGGTGAACTGCAGATTTTTGGCCCGCGTAATGACCTTCAGGCGCAGGGCACGCTGGTGGCGGAAGCATTGCGTTACCGGGAGTTCAGTGCCGAACGCCTGGTTGCGGTGAGTTCCGTTGACGGAGGTGCCGTGCCTTCCGTCGAGCTGTCGCTGAACGGGCAGGGGCTCAGCTACCGGACTGCGGACCTCGCGGAAGCCACGCTGCGCGTCAGTGGCACCGGCAATGCACACCAGCTGGTGCTGAGCGCGCATGCCGACGACTGGTCGGCCGAAGCGGTTGCCTCCGGCGCGCTGGCTGATGCGGTCTGGGACGGGCGGGTCGATTCGCTGGTCATCGATCAGGCGCAACTGGGCCAATGGCGTCAGCAGCAGCCGGCCGCACTGGTTCTGGGGCGGGATCGGTTTCGACTGGAGCCGGTGTGTCTGAGCCAGGCCTCGGCCTCGCTGTGTGCCAATGTACTGCTGGAAGGCGACGATGGCGATCGCCTTCAGCTGTCGGCCGCGTCGGTTGACGCGCGCCTGCTGTCTCCGTTTCTGCCGCAGGGCTTTGTCGTCGAAGGCATCTACAACGCGTCACTGAACCTGACCGGACGTGGTGACACGCTGCAGGGCGAGCTCTCGGTACTCTCCGATGTCACCTCGTTCGACATCACCTTGTCCGGTCAGCCGGTGTTTGCATCCAGCATAGAAGGCGTGAACGTGGACGCGGTACTGAGCGAGAACGCATTGCGGCTTCGCGCCGGTTTCATCGGGTCCGATACCGGTGTCGTGAATATCAGGCTGGACGCGGATGACGTGCGTGCACCCGATCCACTTGTTGATATGCAGATCGATGTGCTGTGGCCGGATCTGTCGTTCCTCGCGCTGCTCAGTCCCGATGTGACCGATGTGGCAGGCACGCTGTCCGTGCAATTGGCCGCCAGCGGACGCGCGGACTCACCCGACGTGACCGGTCGGGCGGAGCTCAGCGGTGGCGCGCTGGGGGTGCCGGCGCTGGGTCTGATGGTCAGCGACATCACGGCGTCGGCACTCAGTGCCGACGGAAGTACGCTGAGTTTCGATGCCACCGGCCTGATTGGTGACAGGGAGGTCAGCGTCAACGGCACCACGGAACTGGACTACCGGGCCAGTTTCCCGACCCGCCTCACTTTGCGCGGAGAAAGCGTTCCGGCCGTGCAGCTGCCGGAAGTGCAGGTTTACGTATCGCCTGAACTGACAGCGAATGTGCGGCTCCCGGAGATTGATGTCAGCGGCACGGTGCATGTGCCGCGGGCGCGCGTCACGTTGCAGGAACTGCCGCCTCAGGCCGTGGCGCCGTCTGCCGATACGGTCGTGCATGGTGAGCAGCCGATGGAGGCGGTGCGCCCGCTGCAGATGCGCGGCGATCTTCGTGTGACGCTGGGCGAGGATGTGCGTTACACGGGCATGAACCTCGATACTCAGGTGACCGGCGACCTGCGCCTGCTTTATCAGTCCGGTCGTCCGCTCAACGCGTCCGGCGCTTTGACCATGGATGGCACTTACAACGCCTATGGACAGTTTCTCGATCTCGAGCGTGGCGAGCTCATTTTCTCCGGTCCCCTGAACGATCCCGCACTCGATGTGCGAGCAGTGCGCCAGATCAACGAAACCATGGTCGGCGTTCAGCTGACCGGCCGGCTGCAGTCGCCGGATACGCGAATCATATCCAGCCCGGCGATGAGCGAGGCTGATGCGCTTGCCTACATGCTGTTCGGCCGTCCCATGACCGGGGCCAGGGGCGAGGAAACGGCAACCCTGCAAAGTGCTGCGCTGGCGATGGGCCTGCAGCAGGCTCTGCCAGTATTTCAGCGTATCGGTGAGGCGATCGGATTCGATGAATTCTCGGTGCAGGCCACCGATATGGATGCCGGCGCCCTGATGGCTGGCAAGTACCTGAGCTCGAACGTCTATCTGCGCTACACCTACGGTCTCTTCAACGGCATAGGTGGTCTGTTGCTGAGATTCCGGTTGAGTGACCGGCTGAGTCTGGAGACCCGCTCGGCTGAGCACAAATCCATGGACCTGCTCTACACCGTGGAACGCGACTGACAGGTGTGCAGGGCAGTAGCCCGGAATGTGGCTTCTGTCCCGCCGGCGCCTCTGCGGCGTGAATCGGAGCAGCTTACGGCTAATGTGTGCTGTGCCGTTGCCCCTGTCACGGCGGGGGGGGGATAATCAGCCGATGTTTGAGGGTAAGGATGCCCATGTCTAGAACCACTTACTCGCTGCAGGTCTGCCCGCGTGTGCCTGCAGCGCTGGATCGTCTTGTCGATCTGACCTCCAACTTCCTGTTCAGCTGGCAACCTGAGATCCAGCAGCTGATGAACCGGCTGGATCCGGTCCTGTGGCGCCGGATCGGCGGAAATCCCGCGCTGTTTCTGCGTTGCGTGGATCAGGGCATACTCGAACGCGCCGCCGAGGACGAAGGTTTCATCAGCGCGTACCGCAAGGCGCTCACCGAGTTCGATGCTTACCTGGAGCAGCGGCCGGCGGGTTACAGACCGGCGGGGCTGGAGAGCGATGAACTGATCGCCTATTTCTGCGCCGAGTACGGTTTCCACGAGTGTTTCCCGATCTATTCAGGTGGTCTTGGTGTGCTCGCCGGAGACCATTGCAAGGCCGCGAGCGATATGCGGCTGCCGTTCGTTGCGGTCGGCCTGCTGTACGGCCAGGGTTACTTCAAGCAGCAGATCGACAGGCACGGTAACCAGATATCCACTTACCCGGAAGTGGAGGCTGAGTACACCCCGCTGGTGATCGCGCACGATGCGTCCGGCAAGGAGATACGTGTCGAGGTTCCGATCGCCGAGCGCACAGTACAGGTGAGAATCTGGCGGGCGGATGTAGGGCGGGTGCCGATTCTGCTGCTGGACACCGATGTGGCTGAGAACAGCGAGCCGGACAGAACCATTACCGCGCAACTGTATGGCGGTGACCGTGCACACCGCCTGCTGCAGGAGGCAGTCCTCGGTATTGGTGGTGTTCGCGCCCTGCGTGCAACCGGACTTGATCCGGCTGTATGGCATATCAATGAGGGGCATGCCGCGTTCATCGTGTTTGAGCGGCTGCGCGAGATGATGCTGTCGGGCCTGCCTGTCGGTGCGGCACTGGAAGCATGCCGCGCCAACACGGTGTTCACGACTCACACTCCCGTATCGGCCGGCCACGATGTTTTTCCGGCTGACGAGATCATCCGGCAGTTTCCGCTGTATCTGTCGGAACTCGGACTCAGTGAATCGGAACTGCTGGATCTCGGCCGCGTAGCCGGCAACGGCGAAGAATTCAATATGACCCGGCTCGCGATTCGCGGCGCCGCTGCGGTGAACGGCGTGAGCCGTATTCACGGCCGTGTGTCGTCGGAGCTGTGCGCTGACAGCTGGCCGGAGGTGCCGCCGCTGGAGAATCCGGTGGGTTACGTCACCAACGGCGTTCACGTACCCACTTTCATGCGCCAGGCATGGGTGGAACTGCTGTCGCGATATCTCGGGCCGTCCTGGCGGCAGCAGTTGATGGATCGCACACTGGTGGAACGCATCCTGGAGATTCCGGATGAGTGGTTCTGGTATACGAACCAGCGTGTGAAGACGCAGATGCTGGAAGTGTTGCGCACGCTGTTTGCACGTCAGCATGCCCGTAACCGGCTCAGCGAGGCACACATTCAGCGCGTGCTCCGCTACATAGACCCTGATAACCCGAATGTGCTGACAGTCGGTTTTGCCCGCCGTTTCGCGACCTACAAACGGTCCACGCTGTTGTTCAATGATCTGCAGTGGCTGGAGTCGCTGGTCGCGAATGAAGATCGACCCGTGGTGTTCGTGTTCGCCGGCAAGGCGCATCCGGCCGATGAGCCGGGGCAGCACATGATGCGTGAGCTGCACCGGATCTCCAGCCAACCGCCGTTTCTCGGCCGCATTCTGATGCTCGAAGGATATGACCTGGGAATCTCCAGGCTGCTGACATCCGGGGTGGATGTCTGGCTGAACACGCCAGTGCATCCGTTTGAGGCCAGTGGCACATCCGGCATGAAGGCGGCCATCAACGGCACGGTGAACCTGAGCGTGCTGGACGGCTGGTGGGCCGAGGCGTATGACGGCACCAACGGCTGGGGCATACCGCCGTCGGTGGATGATCAGGGTGCCGTCGAGCGCGACCGCCAGGATGCGATGACCTTGTACGAGATACTGCAGGACGATGTCGTTCCTCTGTATTACGGCCGTGATGAGAAGCTCGGCTACTCGCCTGCATGGGTTTCGGTGTGCAAGCATTCCATGGCGTCGGTGTTGCCGCACTTCAACAGCGAACGTGTGATACACGACTATGCACGGTTGTTCTATGCCCCGGCGGCCAAACACGGCCGGGTTCTGGCGGAGGGTGATTTTCGCGCCGCACGCGATCTGGCGGAGTGGAAACACAAGGTGCGCGGGCGCTGGCCCGGCGTGCAACTGAAGAGCGTGCAGGCAGCGCCGCGCCGCGTGGAGTTCGACGAGCGTCCTGTGCTTGAAGTCGACGTCACGCTGAACGGGCTGGCGCCGGAAGATGTGCGCGTGGAGTGCGTGCTGCGCAAGGAACTCAGCTCCGACCTGACAGTGCCGATCAAGGGTTACGCCGACAGTCGGCGCAGTCGCAACGGCGTGGCGTATGTCGGTGACGAAACCGTCATGCTGGCGCCGTTCGAAGCACTTCATGCGGTCGACGATGACGTGTTTCGTTATCGTCTTGAACTGGATCCGCCCTGGGCGGGGCGCCTTCGTTTCGAGATTCGCGCCGTGCCGCTTCATCCTCAGCTGTCACATCCACACGAGCTGGGACTGATGCGCTGGTTGTGACCGCATGAGCACGCGACTGAAGCGCAGGCGCGGGCAACGTTTTCCGCCTGGCGCCACGGACACCGGCCGCGGCGTCAATTTCTCGATATTCAGCCGCAACGCCACACGTGTGGAGCTGCTGCTGTTTCATAAGGCAGATGACGGTCAGCCGTTTCAGACGTTTGAGCTGGATCCCGACGAGAACCGTACGTTCTTTTTCTGGCACATATTCGTTGCTGGTGCGCAGCCAGGTCTTTACTACAGCTGGCGTGTGCATGGTCCGCACGATGAGGCTCACGGCCTGCGATTCGATGGCAGCCGTGAACTGCTGGACCCGTGGGCACGGGAAGTCAGCACCGGACTCTGGGACCGGCGTGCGGCCGCGGCAGGCGATGCCGGTTCGTCCATACGCGCACGGATCGTGCCGCGTGACGACTACGACTGGGAAGGGGATCGCCCGCTGAACCGATCTCTGCGCGACGCGGTCATCTACGAACTGCATGTGGGCGGGTTCACCCGCCACGCTTCCGCCGACGTCGATGCGCCGGGCACGTTTCGCGGATTGATCGAGAAGATTCCCTACCTGAAATCGCTGGGTGTCACCGACGTCGAGTTGCTGCCGGTGATGGCTTTCGACGAACAGGACGTTCCCGAGGCGGTCGCCGAGCGCGGCCTGAAGAACTACTGGGGCTACAGTCCGTATGCGTTCTTCGCACCGCATCCGGCCTTTGCCGCCGGAAGCGATGCGCGCAACGAATTTCGCGACCTGGTGAAAGCGCTGCACCGGGCCGGCATAGGGGTGATTCTGGATGTGGTGCTGAATCATACCGCGGAAGGTAACGAGCACGGCCCGGTCATCAACTTCAAGGGCATCGGCAACGAATTCTTCTACCACCTGGATCCCGAGGATCGCAGCCGCTATCGGGACTTCAGCGGCTGCGGCAACACGATCAACTGCAATCACCCGCTGGTGGCGCGTTACCTGCTGCAATGTCTGGAGTTCTGGGTGCGCGAGATGCACGTGGACGGTTTCCGGCTGGATCTGGCCAGCGTGCTGTCGCGCGGTGAGGACGGCGAGCCCATGTATCACGCGCCGGCACTGTGGAGCATAGAGTTCTCCGATGTGCTGCAATGGACGACCCTGATCGCCGAGGCGTGGGACGCTGCGGGCCTTTATCAGGTCGGCGACTTCCCGGGTTTTCGCTGGGCCGAATGGAACGGCCGCTATCGCGATGTGGTGCGGCGGTTCCTGCGTGGCGATTCAGGCATGACAGCGGAGCTTGCGACGCGCATCGCCGGCAGCAGCGATTTTTATGCCGACGCCGGGCGTACACCGGCCAACGGCATCAATTTCATCACCTGTCACGATGGATTCACGCTGCGGGATCTGGTCAGCTACAACGACAAGCACAATCGGTCCAATGGCGAGGAAAATCGCGACGGAACCAGCGACAACTGGAGCTGGAATTCCGGCGCTGAAGGCGAAACGGGTGATACCCGCATCAGCCGTTTGCGTGAACAGCGGGCAAGAAACTTCATCACGGTGCTCATGCTCAGCCAGGGTGTGCCCATGCTGCTGGCCGGCGACGAAGTGCTGCGCACCCAGCGCGGCAACAACAATGCCTACTGCCAGGACAACGAGACTTCATGGTTCGACTGGTCGCTGGTGGAACGCAATGCCGACATGCTGCGCTTTACGCGCGGACTGATTGCACTGCGTCACAGGCATCCTTCCCTGCGACGGGCCAGATTCGTGGCTGCCGACCCGCCGAACGGTGATCCGCCCGGCATCGTGTGGTATGGCGCGACGCTGGAGGCGCCGGACTGGGACGATCCTGAGAATCGCGTGCTGTGCTTCACCGTGAACGGCCTGCGACCGGACGAGCCGCCGCTGCATGTGATGATCAATCTGTCGGACGATACTCTCGTCCTGCCACTGCCTGCATTGCCTGCGCCGGCACAGGCACGGCGATACACCTGGCGGCTCGTTGTCGATACTTCGCGGACGCCCCCTGAAGATCTGACGGCGCCCGATGCACTGACGGCGAACGAAGCACCGGACCACGAATTGCCGCCCCACGCGATCGCCGTGTTCGAGGCCGGTTGAAACGGCAGGAGGTTACCGGTTCCGCGCGGGCTGCGGGATGTCGCCGGCGCAGTGTCCGTCGGGTCAGGTCCCTGGCATCAGCACGATGCCGGCCAGTGGCGGCAGCGTGACCTCGATCGAACACGGATAGCCCATGCACGCCACCGGCTGTACCGGTATCGGTGCCGGATTGCCGAGATCGCTGCCCCCGTAATAGCGGGAATCGGAATTGAAAATCTCCATGTAAACGGAAGCACCGGCCGGTACGCCGACGCGATAGTGCTGTCTGGGTACCGGTGTCGCATTCAGCAGCACCGCAACATGATGGTCGTCATCGCGGCGCAGGTAACTCAGTACGGAGTTTTCGCGGTCGTCCCAGGACAGCCACGAGAATCCTTCGCCTTCGGTGTCGCGCCGGTGCAGTGCCGGCTGCTCGCGATACAACCGGTTCAGGTCGCGAATCAGGTGACTGATTCCGGCGTGCCGGGGCTGGGCCAGAAGGTCCATGGGCAGTGCCTGACGATGGTTCCATTCCCAGGGCTGGCCGAACTCCTGACCCATGAACAGCAGCTTCTTGCCCGGGAAGGTCCACTGGAAACAGTAAAGCAGACGCAGGTTCGCAAATCTCTGCCATTCATCGCCCGGCATCTTGCCAAGCAGGGACCCTTTGCCATGCACGACCTCATCGTGTGACAGCGGCAGCACGAAGTTTTCGGTGAATGCGTAGATAGGACCGAAAGTCATCAGTTCGTGATGAAAGCGCCGGTGCACCGGTTCCTTGTGCATGTACAGCAGCGTGTCGTGCATCCAGCCCATGTTCCACTTGAATGTGAAACCCAGGCCGCCGTCGTAGGTGGGTCGTGAAACCTTGGGCCAGGCGGTCGACTCTTCGGCGAGTATCATCGTGCCCGGAGCTGCGGCATGGGTGACGCGGTTCAGTTCCTTCAGGAACGCTATGGCCTCGAGGTTCTCATTGCCGCCGAACACGTTCGGCGCCCACTGTCCGTGGCGGCGCGAATAGTCAAGATAGAGCATGGAAGCCACCGCGTCCACACGCAATCCGTCGAAGTGAAACTCCTCCAGCCAGAAGAGCGCGCTGGACAGCAGGAAGCTGCGCACCTCGTTGCGACCGTAGTCGAATACCAGCGTGTCCCAGTCCGGATGCTCGCCCTTCAGCGGATCCGCGTACTCGTAAAGTGCAGTGCCGTCAAAGCGCGCCAGTGCAAAATCGTCACGAGGAAAGTGTCCCGGCACCCAGTCAAGAATCACGCCTATGCCGGCGCGGTGCAGTTCGTCAATCAGGGCACGCAGATCGTCCGGTGTGCCGAAGCGGCTGGTAGGGGCGAAGTAGCCGGTGCTCTGGTAACCCCAGGAGTCATCAAACGGATGTTCGGTAATCGGCAGCAGTTCCACATGCGTGAAGCCGTGCTCGCGCACATGGCTGATCAGCGGCGCGGCCAGCTCGCGGTAATTCACGAACGCGCCATCAGCGGTCCGTTGCCAGGAGCCCAGGTGCAGCTCATAGATCGAGATCGGTGCGCGCAGCCAGTCAGTGCGTGCACGCTGGTCCATCCATTCGCCATCCTGCCACTGCCAGTCGGTTGCCGGCGTGGTGATGGAAGCGGTGGCCGGGCGCAGCTCGCTGCGTCGGGCATATGGATCGCTCTTGACGATGACCGTACCGTATTCGCGATTACGCAGCTCGAACTTGTACAGATGGTCTGGCCCGATGCCGGGAATGAACAGTTCCCAGACGCCGGATCCGCCACGCACCGTCATCGGATGGCAGCGACCATCCCAGCGATTGAAGTCGCCGACCACGCTGACGCGTTCCGCATTGGGCGCCCAGACCGCGAACAGCGTTCCGGTTGTGCCGGCCACCTCTGTCTGCCTTGCACCCAGCAGCTGCCAGGTTCGGGTGTGCTCGCCACGCCCGAATGCATGCAGCGAGTCATCGTCGAGTTGCAGCGGCAGCGAGTAGGGGTCGATCAGTTCGGACAACGTGCCGGCGTCATCGTGCCAGCGAAGCGCGACAGGTGCGGCAATGGCGTCTTCCGGGCCCGTCCATTCGAATAACGCGGTATTGCCGACACGGGTCAGTTCGACGCCCGTGGCTGCCAGCTGCGCACGGGCTGCGTAGGGCAGCAGGACTCGCAGCAACAGGCGTCCCGCACCGAAACGATGCAGGCCGAGTACGCGGCGCGGGTCATGCAGTCTGGCTTCCAGCAGCCGCTGCACGTCCGCATCGGACAGCGGCGTTGTCGCAGTGCCGGGGTCCCTGGAGCGCCGGTTCATGTTCGCCCGAACACGGATTCTGCATGCGCGGCAAGTGTCATGCGTGTGACGTATACTCGAATCAACTCAGGCATAGCGGATAGTGACACTGTGCGAAGGAAGACTTCCGGCCGCGTCGTGAGCCAGCTGACGCGCGATTCCATGGCCGTAATCATGGCAGGAGGGCGTGGACAACGTCTTCAGCAACTGACCGACCACCGTGCGAAACCCGCGATTCCTTTCGGCGGGAAGTACAGGATCATCGATTTCTCCCTTTCCAACTGCGTCAATTCCGGTATCCGGCAGATACTGATACTGACCCAGTATAAGGCCCACTCGCTGATTCAGCATGTACAGCGTGGCTGGGGTTACCTGCGCGGCGAGTTCGGCGAGTTCATCGACATCGTACCGGCGCAGCAGCAGCTCGGTGAAATGTGGTATCGCGGTACAGCCGATGCGATCTACCAGAATCTCTCCATCATCGCCCAGCACAACCCGGAAACGGTGCTGGTGCTCGCCGGGGATCATGTCTACAAGATGGACTACGGTCCCATGATCGCCTTTCACAAGGATAACAACGCGGACGTGACCATCGGCGGTGTGCAGGTCCCGGTATCGCAGGCCCACGAATTCGGCGTTATGAGCGTGAACGGGAACGGCGCTGTGACCGCTTTCGACGAGAAACCCGCCGAGCCGAAGTCCATGCCGGGCCGCGAGGGCATTGCACTGGTGTCCATGGGCATCTATGTCTTCGAGGTCGAGCTGCTGATGGCCGAACTGGAGCGCGACGCCAGCGATCCGGACTCGGCACACGACTTCGGCAAGAGCATCATTCCGCGGGCGTTGAAGAATCGACGCGTGTTCGCCTATCCGTTCGAGGACGTGGAAACCAAGGCGCAGGCCTACTGGCGCGACGTGGGCACAGTGGATGCCTATTACAGCGCCAACATGGAGCTCATTCACGTCACGCCGGAACTGAACCTCTATGACGACGCCTGGCCTATCTGGACCTACCAGGAACACGTCCCCAGCGCCAAGTTCGTACTCGACGAAGTGGGTCGTCGCGGTATTGCGATCAATTCCATGGTCGCAGGCGGGTGTATCGTATCCGGCGCCGAGGTGCGCGAGTCGGTGCTGTTCTTCGGTGTCACCGTGGACGAGGCTACGTCCGTATTCCGTTCCGTCGTGCTGCCCAATGTGATGATCGGTCGCAGTTGCCGGATTCGCGACGCGATCATCGACGAAGGTTGCCGGATTCCGCACGGTACGGTCATCGGTTACGACAAGGCGGCCGATCGCGAGCGCTTTCTGGTCACCGATAGCGGCATAGTGCTTGTCACGCGTGACATGCTGCAGCGATGAGTGACTGGCTGCCCGGCCGCCGGGCCGGTGTGCTGCTGCATCTGACATCGCTGCCGGGGGAACCGGGGCAGGGGCGTCTCGGCGACCACGCGTACCGCTTCGTCGACTTTCTGGCCGCCGGCGGTTTCGGCGTATGGCAGACGCTGCCATTGGTGCCGCCCGATGAGGTGGGCTCACCGTATTGCGCCCGTTCCGCGGATGCCGGCAATCCGGCGCTGATCGATGGCAATGCCCTGGGTGCGCACCCGCAGTTGCCTGAGGGTATGGACTTTGCTGCCGCATCGGTTGCGCCCGAAGGCGTCTGGCACTCGTTCTGCGCGACAGCGGGGCGGGGGCAGGCCGCGGCTTTTGCCGGCTTCATGAGACGCGAGCGGCGCTGGCTGCTGCCGTTCGCATTGCATACCGTGTTGTCGCGGCGTTTCGATCAGGCGCCCTGGTGGCACTGGCCGGACGAACTGCGCCACGCGCTGCCGGCCAGCCTGCGCGCCGAATGGCTGCGCGAAAGGGAAGCATGCCGGGCAATCGCGTTCCAGCAGTATCTGTTCACGCTGCAGTGGAACGCGCTGCGCGAGTATGCGCATCGTCGTGGCGTGCGTCTGTTCGGTGACCTTCCGTTCTATCTGGATCGCAACAGTGCCGAAGTGTGGTGGGACCGGTCACTGTTCCGGGTCGATAGGGATGGCAACCCCGAACGGGTGGCGGGCGTGCCTCCCGATTATTTTTCGCGTGACGGCCAGCTGTGGGGAAATCCGCTTTATGACTGGGAGCGCATGGCGGCCGACGGGTATGCATGGTGGATAGCACGCCTTCGGCGTCAGCTGCAGCGCTTCGACCTGCTGCGTATCGATCATTTTCGCGCGTTCGATTCGTACTGGGCGGTGCCGGCCGACGCACGCACTGCGCGTGACGGGGAATGGCTGCCGGGACCGGCGGATGCCCTGCTGGCCCGGTTGCGCGGCGTGCTGGGCGCCATGCCACTGGTTGCGGAGGATCTTGGCATCATCACCGATGAGGTGCGCGCCCTGCGCGATCGGTTCGGGTTGCCGGGCATGCTGGTATTGCAGTTCGGGTTTGACGGTTCGCCGGATAATCCGCATGCGCCTGAGAATCATGTCGAGAACGCGGTGGTCTATACCGGCACACACGACAACGATACGACGCTGGGCTGGTACCGCTCACTGGACGATGCGACGCGGGCGCGTGTCCACGAGAGACTCGCGCCGTCAGGGCGCGACGAACCCGTGATGCCGGATGCGATGCCGGATGCGATGATAGAGGCGGCCTATGCGTCGCCGTCCAGACTGGCGGTATTTCCGATGCAGGATCTGCTCGGGCTGGGTACCGAGGCGCGAATGAATACGCCCGGCACCGTGCGTGGTAACTGGCAGTGGCAGTTCGCCTGGGAAGATGTCAGCGCCGAGCTGGCATCCCGCTGTCGCCGGCGCGCTGAGAATACCGGACGCCTGGCTCTGACGTGATCAGGCCAGTTCGCGGTACAGGGCTTCGTACCCGGCCACCTGCCGGGTCCATGAGTAGTCCGCCATCATCGCGTTGTGTATCAGCTGCCGGCGCAGTCCGGGATCGCGGTACCACCCGACCGCGGTGCAGACCGCATCGGTGAGTGCGGCCGGCATACACGGGCCGAACACGGCACCGTTACCGGATCCGCTGGACGGATCGAATGGCTGTATGGTGTCGGCCAGGCCGCCGGTGCTTCGGACCACCGGGGTTGTGCCATATTTCAGCGCATACAGCTGCGTCAGCCCGCAGGGTTCATAGCGCGACGGCACCAGCAGCAGATGGCAGCCGGCAAAGATCAGATGCGCCAGCGCCTCGTCATAGCCCTCCACGAAGCCGACACGCGCCGGATTCGCGGCGGCGGTGTCGCGCAATCTTGTCACCACATCGGTGTCGCCGGTGCCCAGCAGCGCAAACCGCGCATCGGTTCTTTCCAGCAGTACCGGGAGTGCATCGGCGAGAACGTCTATCCCTTTCTGCCAGGTGATGCGGCTGACCACGCCGATCACAACGCCAGCGTTGTCGACAGGCAGCGCCAGCTGCCTGCAAAGGGCTTCGGTCGCCAGATGCTTGGGCGAAGGATCTGCCGCGTCATAGGGTTCGGGCAGGTGGAGGTCGGTGGCGGGGTTCCAGTGACTGTAGTCCACGCCGTTGAGAATGCCGCTGAGGTCCGCGGCCCGTGCGCTCAGCAGATCCTCCAGTCCCATGCCGTACTCGGCGCCCTGGATTTCCCGTGCATAGGTGGGGCTGACTGTGTTGAGCCGGTGGGCGTGACGTATGCCGGTGCGCAGGAAGTTGACAGCACGGTTGCCGTCGTCGGCTCCGCCATTCGTGCCATTCGCGCCATCATCGTCGAGCCGGATGAGATTCCTGAGAGCAGAGAATCGCTCTTCCGCGAGTACCTGCAGGCCGAATATGCCCTGGTAGCCGACGTTGTGCAGTGACAGCAGCACCGGCATCCGTTGCGTGGCACCTGCCCCGTCCGCTTTCAACAGTGCCGGAACCAGGGCGGCGTGCCAGTCGTGGCAGTGAATCACGTCCGGTCGCCAGTCATCGCTGGTGGCCACTGCCGCGGCTGCCGTGCTGAGCGCGAGAAAACGCGCCGCATCGCGATCGTCGCCGGTGTAGATCGCGGCCTCGTCGAAAAGTCCGCCTTGAACGGATGCCGTGTCTGCGTCCGTCAGCCACACTTCGGGTTCCGTCGATGTGCCGGGGAGCACGAAGTACCGGCTGCTGCCGATCATGAACGGCTGTCCGGCAGCCGGCAGCTCACGAAGGTGGGCATAACGCGGCAGCAGCACGCGTACCTGATGGCCGGCCGACACCAGCGCCCGGCTTAAGCCCGCCACGGCATCCGCGAGGCCACCTGTTTTTGCAAGCGGAGCGAACTCCGCCGTCACCATCAATATCTGCATCGGGCCTGGCGGTGCAGGGCTCAGCCGCGCTCATCCACAGGCGTGTAGGAACGCTCTGTGGGGCCGATGTAGATCTGGCGTGGCCTGTCTATGCGGGCGTCGGAACTGATACGCGCCTCGCGCCAGTGTGCTATCCAGCCCGGCAGCCGCCCGATCGCAAACATCACGGTGAACATGTTGGTGGGTATGCCTATCGCCCGCATGATGATGCCGCTGTAGTAGTCGACATTCGGGTACAGCTTGCGCGAGACGAAATAGTCGTCGCGCAGCGCGACTTCTTCCAGCTGCATGGCAAGGTCCAGCAGCGGATCGTCTATGCCTTTCTTCTCCAGCAGCGAATGGCAGGCTTCCTTGATGATGCGCGCGCGCGGATCGAGGTTCTTGTAGACGCGGTGTCCGAATCCCATCAGCCTGATGCCGGAATTTCTGTCCTTCACCTTCTCGATGAACTTCTGCATCGATGAGCCGCTCTGGTGCAGCTGTGTCAGCATGTCGATCACGGCCACATTGGCGCCGCCATGCAGAGGCCCCCAGAGCGCGCAGACGCCGGCCGCCACCGACGCGTAGAGATTGGCCTGCGCCGAACCCACCATACGCACCGTCGACGTGGAGCAGTTCTGTTCATGGTCGGCATGCAGTATCAGCAGTCTGTCCAGCGCCTCGACGACGACCTCGTCGGGTTCGTACAGACGATGCGGGTTCGAGAACATCATGTGCAGGAAGTTGGCGGTGTAGCGCAGGTCCGCACGGGGATAGTTCATCGGCTTGCCGGTGGATTTGCGATAGCTTGCGGCAGCGATGGTTCGCACCTTGCTCATCAGTCGCGCCGCCGGTTCCATGAAATGTTCGTTGTCCTCGGGCTGCATGAACACCGGCTGGAAGCATCCGACCGCGTTGATCATCGCCGACAGAATCGCCATCGGAGGCGCATTCGCGGGAAATCCGTCGAAGTGATGCAGCATGTCCTCGTGAATGAACTCGTGGTTCACGAGCAGCCGACGGAACTCCGCGAGCTGATCCGCCGTGGGAAGTTCGCCGAATATCAGCAGATAGGACGTTTCGACGAAACTTGAGTGACGTGCGAGCTCTTCCACCGGATAGCCGCGATATCTGAGAATTCCCTTTTCGCCATCGATGAAGGTGATCGCACTTCGGCAGGAGCCGGTATTGGCGTAACCCTTGTCCAGGGTAATCATGCCGGTGCGTGCCCGCAGCTCGGAAATATCGACGGCCGTCTCGTTCTCGGTGCCGGTCACCAGGGGCAGCTCAAGTGTCTGCCCGTCGCAGGTCAGTGTCGCGCTATTCTTCATGTTGTCCTCCGCAGCGTCAGCGCATTCTACGATGCTTCGGTTACCGTTCGCTGAGTGGCATTTCACGCTCGCGTGCCTGTAATTGGTGCATCGCCTGCCGACCGTGCTGGACGGTTTCGGGAACGATAACGTAAGTACATGTTTTGTATTATTTTTTTCTTGTTGACTGTGGCGCTGTACAGCCTATAGTTGCCGGGCTTCAGGAGAAGGTTTGCGCGTGGCAGTCGGGGTTCGCCCGCCGGCAGCGACGCGGTGGGAACCGGTCGCACAATCCGCTTTCTAACTGTGCGGTCATGACGCTCCGGGCAGACGGGCGCTCTGACAGGTAACAGCATGAACTGCCATCGGGCAGTGGGCATGTCGAGGAGTAAACAGCATGCGCAGGCCAAAGCAAGATGCAGGCCAGGATCTCGATGACACCGGACTGTTCAGTGACGATCAGTTCCAGGCGTCTGAATTCATCGTTGATATGGAACACCAGAACGGTGGAGTGCGCAGGGTCGACGATCGTTCCGCACGGCTGCGACTGGAGCAGCGCAGGGAAGAACAGTGGCTGCGCCAGCAGCTGTCTGACTGGGACGACTTCGACGACTTCGGTATCGATGGCGAGGACGACACGCTTTCTCAGGACGATTTTGAACCCCGTGTCTGAACCGGCCTGAGCCGGCCTGAAGCGGGCAGGCTCCGCAGCTTGAGATCGGTTCGCCGCGGGATGACAATGTTGGTCGATGACGTGTACGAACGGTATGCCGTGACCGATCCGGCGGACTTGACCTCACTCGACGACCTGCATGCGTCGGCAATCGCCGATCAGGTGGGCCTGGGCTTTGTTCTCGAACCACAGCCCGATGACGTCACCTGCGGGCCAGCCTGTCTGCACGGCGTATACCGCTATTACGGCGACGAGGTCCCTTTGCCGGAGCTGATTGCCGATATCAGCATGCTGGACGAAGGCGGGACCCTGGACGTCTTCCTCGCCAACCATGCACTGAGACGCGGTTACCGCGCCACGCTGTATACCTATAACCTGACACTGTTCGACCCGACCTGGTTCGTGCTCCCGCCCCGCGAGATCGCACAGCGGCTGGCGGCACAGGCCGAGCACAAGCAGGACACCCGCCTGCGTCTGGCGACGCGCGGTTATCAGGAGTTTCTCGAACTCGGTGGCCGGCTGCTGTTTGAGGATCTGGAGCCGGCACTGATCAGGCGGTTCCTGAATCGCAAGCGACCGGTCATCACCGGATTGAGCGCCACCTATCTTTACCGGGCGGTTCGCGACCTGCCCGACACCAATCTCAGTGACGATGTACGTGGCGAGCCGGTGGGTCATTTCGTTGTGCTGACCGGTTACGACAGGGCGTCACGAGAGGTTTCCGTGGCCGACCCGTTCAAGGGCAATCCGCTGGCCGGGTCGCGTTACTACGCGGTCAACGTGCACAGACTGATCGGCGCAATACTGCTCGGCATCGCGACCTATGATGCCAACCTGCTGGTCATTGAACCGAAGCACGCGCGATGACACAGCTGATTGTCGTTGATCATCCCGAGCACTGGCCGCTGAAGATGCGTCTGGCTGAAGTCGTCAGTGCTGACGACTACCTGCGCCATCCGCGGTTCAGCGAGCGTCGCCGCATGCGGGTCTACAATCTCTGCGACTCATACCGCTATCAGAGCGTGGGCTATTACGTCTCGCTGCTGGCCGCCGCCCGCGGGCACCGCACGCTGCCCGGGGTGACGACGATGCAGGACATGAAGTCCCGCTCACTGTTCCGGCCGGCCGACGATCTCGACGAGCTGATACAGAAATCCCTGGCGGACATCGTGTCGCGACGGTTCGAACTCAGCATCTATTTCGGCCGCAACCTGGCCGAGCGTCATGCGCGCCTGAGCCGGGCGCTGTTCAATCTGTTTCCGGTGCCGCTGATGCGTGCGACCTTCCACAAGGGCACACGCTGGCGCCTTGCGAGTCTGGCGCCGATTCCGGTCGGGGAGCTGCCATCCGGTCATCGCAGTTTCCTGCGTCAGGTCATCGAAGACCATTTCGCGCGCCGCGGACCCGCAGGGCGTTCCGGGCGCACGGTGCAGTACGAACACGATCTTGCCGTACTGGTCAGCGACAACGAGCGCTCTCCGCCGTCCAATCGCGAGGCGCTGAAGCGCTTTGAGCGTGCGGCGCGGGCGCAGGGTTTCGACGTGCAGTATCTGGATCGTGATGACTACGGCAGTCTGGCGGAATTTGACGCACTGTTCATACGCGAGACCACCAGCGTGAATCACCATACCTACCGCTTCGCCAGTCGTGCGCGTAACGAAGGTCTGGTTGTGATCGACGATCCGGAGTCCATCATTCGCTGCGGTAACAAGGTCTATCTGGCGGAACTGGCCAAGCGGTTGAATCTTGCGATTCCGCCGACCATGGTCGTCAGCAGTGCAAAGCCGGACGAGATCATCGCCACCCTCGGTCTGCCCTGTGTGTTGAAGCAACCCGACAGCGCTTTCTCCGAAGGCGTGTTCCGTGCCGATACCCGTGACACGCTGATCGCCCACCTGCAGCGTCTGCTGGCCCGCAGCGATCTGGTCGTGGTGCAGTCCTTCTTGCCCACCGAGTTCGACTGGCGCATCGGTGTGCTCGACCAGGAGGCAATTTTCGCCTGCCGGTACTTCATGGCACAGGGCCACTGGCAGATCTACGAGCACGGTGGCGAACGCAAGCGCGCCAAGGAAGGCGACTGGGAAACGATCGCGATCGAAGACACCCCGCGCGACGTCGTGGACCTGGCCCTGCGTGCGGCCAATGCGATAGGCGACGGACTGTACGGAGTGGACATCAAGACCGTTAACGGACAGCCGGTGCTGATCGAGGTCAACGACAATCCGAACATCGATCATGGCGTCGAGGATCAGGTGCTCGGAGATGCACTGTACGAGCGCGTGATGAAGGTGTTCCGCGCGCGGGTGGAAGGCGGCAGGCAGGCGCGCAATGCAGGCTGAGCCGGACGTGACCGAACGTTCCGCGTCTACCGCCGCGGCAGGGCTGTTCACGCTCTACGGCGTGGAACTCGAGTACATGATCGTCGATGCCGCGACCCTGGCCGTCAGGCCCGTGGCCGACGAACTGCTGACGGCTGCCGCCGGTGAACTGACGGATGAGTTCGAGAACGGCACGATCGCATGGAACAACGAGCTGGCACTGCACGTCATCGAGTTCAAGTGCAACGGGCCGCAGCCTCACCTGTCAGGTCTTGCCGGCGATTTTCAGCGCAACGTCGTGCATGCGAACAAACTGCTGGAGGAACACGGGCGCAGACTCATGCCATCGGCCATGCATCCGTGGATGGATCCGGCGCGAGATCTGAAACTCTGGCCGCATGGCACGCGCATCATCTATGAGACTTTCGACCGCATATTCAGTTGCCGTGGTCACGGCTGGGCCAATCTGCAAAGTGCCCATCTGAATCTGCCGTTCGCCGACGATGACGAGTTCGCACGATTGCATGCGGCCATTCGTTTCCTCATACCTTTCATGCCGGCGCTGTGTGCCAGTTCGCCTGTCATGGATGGCCGGCGAAGCGGAACACTGGACAACCGCCTGGCGGTCTATCGCAACAACTGCGCCCGCATACCGTCGGTGACCGGGGCTGTAGTGCCGGAGCCGGTGTCCGATATGAACGAGTACCACGAGCGCATTCTCGCGCCGGTATATCGCGATCTGGAACCGCACGATCCGGACGGCGTACTGCGCCATGAGTGGGTAAACGCGCGTGGCGCGATTGCGCGCTTTGATCGCATGGCCATCGAGATTCGCGTGCTGGACGTGCAGGAGTGTCCGGCTGCCGATCTGGCCCGTTCGGCCATCATCAGCGCCGTGTTGAAATCGTTGTGCGAAGCGCAATGGTGCGATCCGCGCGCATTGAACCGGTTCCCGACCACCGAACTCGCAGCGTTATTTCAGGGCGCGGTGCGGGATGCTGAGCGCACGGAGCTTGGCCGTCGCGATTATCTTGCGGCGCTGGGCGTGTCGTCCGCCGGCATCACGCTGCACGGTCTGTGGGAAGCACTGATCGAGCATGCCGCGGCCGCCGGGGCGCTGGATCAGGAGGCCGGACGTATGGCGGAGCTGTATCTGCGTGAAGGCACTCTGGCCACGCGCATTCTTGCGGCGCTGGGCGCGAAGGACGATCGCACTGTGCTCAACCGTGTGTACCGCGAACTTTGCAATACATTGGCCGATGGCAGTGGATTCTCCGCGACCGCTTTCGCTGATCGTCAGCTGTGAACACGGCGGCAATCGCGTTCCGGCGCGCTACGCGCCGCTGTTCGCGGGTGCCGGGCGCGTGCTGCAGTCACACAATGGCTACGACAGTGGCGCCGCGGATCTGGCGCGACAACTGGCGAAACTTTCGGAGTCGCCCGCACTGATTGCGACGACGACGCGACTGCTGGTGGACCTGAATCGTTCCGTGCACCATCGTGCGCTGTTTTCCCGCTTTACGCGCGATCTGCCTGATCAGGACAAGGCCGGCATTCTCGACCGCCATTACCACCCCTGGCGCAATCGCCTGATAGCGCATGTGGACAACGCAATCGCAGCAGGTCATCAGGTCCTGCACCTGTCCGTGCACAGTTTTACGCCCGTGCTGAACGGCCAGCGTCGCAACGCGGATCTGGCTTTTCTCTACGACCCGGCCCGATCCCGTGAACGCAGTTTCGCCGCGGCCTGGCGCCTGGCTCTGCTGGAGGCATGCCCGACCCTGACGGTGCGCCGAAACTATCCGTATCGGGGTATCGCGGACGGGTTTGTCACATCACTGCGTCGCCGCTACGACGCGCAGGATTACCTGGGTCTGGAGCTGGAGGTGAATCAGCGTCTGGTGGGCGCGACCGGCGCCGGTTGGGCGACCTTGCAGGCACAGCTGATGCGAACGCTGGCCGGTCTGGTTCGTCGCCAGGCCGTTGGCAGGTGACCCGCGGTGCGTCAGTCCGCGAGCAGTTCTTCCAGCAGTGCGATGGTCGCTTCCCTGGGCTCCGGCGGGGATTCAAGAAAACCCGCCTGAAAATCGCCGCGCGCAAGGTCCAGAGGAGTCCTGCCCTGATTGTCGGCGACGGTGAAGTCCGCGCCATGGCGATGCAGTGCCCTGATCAGCGGATTCCACCCCATCATTGCCGGGCCGTGTGCTGCGGTGCGGCCATTGTTCGCCGTCGCATTGATGTCCGCACCGGCCGCCACCAGCATGTCGACGGCGATGACACCGTCATCTACGGTGCGGAAAACGCCGCGTGAAGGCCGGTTGCCTATGCCCATGCCGGCTGCCGCCATCAGAGGGGTAAAGCCGTTGGCGTTGGGAAGATCCACCAGTGCTTCGGCTGCGAGCAGCAGCCGGATCGCTTCTATGTCCGCGGCCTGCGCGGCGCGCAGCAGAGGTGTGGCGCCGGTGCCGAGCAGCGGGTCGGCACCGCGGTCGAACGGCACATTGCGATAAGGGGGGCGAAGCTTGAGCTGCAGGTTGGGATTTGCGCCTGCGGCAAGCAGCATGGCGACGATTTCCAGCGGTGTGGTTGCGTCGGCGGAAGGGATGTCGTTGCGGCCGCCTTCGCGATTGCCCAGCGCGGGCAGGGTGTTCATGTCTACCGCGTTGTACAGCGGTGAGCGACCGAAGAAATCCCAGCGGTCCACGTCGGCGCCGGCTTCGATGATGAAAGCGGCAAAGTCGAAGTTCTGGTTGATCAGCGCGAGGTTCAATGGAGATACGCGTTCCGGATCGGACAGATTGATGTCCGCACCGCCTGCCAGCAGTTCATGTGCGCAGGCGATGCAGCCTTCGCGGGCCGCGTAGAGCAGCGGCGTGAAGCCGCCGCGATTCATGTCCTTGGGCCGCGGTTCCGCGGTAACCTTGCGCTGCCAGTCGCGTATCGCACCGCGCGCATCGACTTCGGCGCCGTGCTCGATCAGCAGCGCGATCATCGCGGGCTGACTCTGGGCCGCCGCCCACATCAATGCGGACTGGCCGCCCCATTCTTCGCGGGCATTCACATCGGCGCCGGCCCGGATCAGCAGTTCGGCCGCCTGCACGTTGCCTGTGCGTGCGACGGCCATCAGCGAAGTCTGCCCTTCCGGCGTGGGCGAGTCGGGGTCGGCACCGGCTTCGAGCAGCAGACGAATCACCGCAGTGTCAGCGGCAATTGCAGCTTCCGACAGCGCACTGACGCCGTAGTCGTTGTGCGGTGTCGCATCCGCGCCCGCAGCCAGCAGCGCCGCCACCACGTCGGCATCGCCATAGTAGGCAGCCCACATCAGAGCGGTGGTGCCGTCCACTTCCGTAGCGTTCACATCCGCGCCGTCGTTTATGAGGGTAAGGGCGCGAGCGCTGTCGCGGTGTTTCGCCGCGTTGATCAGCGCCTGCGCGGCCGCTGCTCGCGGGTCCACGGTTCGCGAACCGGATGGCAGTGTTCGGGCCTGCTGCGGCAGGGACTGCTGCGACGCGCCTGATGAACCTTCAGAGGCGGCTTCGTCTGCGACAGCGGGGTTCGCAAGCAGGCCCGCCACCGCCGTGGCCACGGCCGCGAGTGCGAATACGGGTGACGCGATACGCATCAGACTTCGGCGAACGGACCGGTGCTGTCGCCAATGGCTTCGACCGGAATGCCGCCGCGGTCGAACATCGTCACCAGCAGGTTGGAGAACTGCGTGTTCTGTGGATACCTCAGGTGCTGGCCACCCTTGATGCGTCCGTGCGCCCGCCCGACGATCAGCGCCGGCAACGGATCCTGGTTGTGTCTGTCGCTGTCGCTCATGTTGCTGCCGAACAGCAGCATGGAATGGTCGAGCACCGACCCGTCTCCGTCCGGCGTGGCTGCCAGCCTGTCCACGAAGCGTGCGAACAGGTCCGTGTGATAGCGCTGGATCGCAACCAGCTTGTCGAGATCCGCCGGGTTGCGGCCATGATGCGAAAGCGGATGGAACGCTTCGGAAATGCCGAGGTTGTTGTAGGTTCTCATGCTGACTTCGCGGGCCATGTGGTAGGTCGCAACGCGGGTGAGATCGGCCTGGAAGGCGAGCGCCATCAGATCGAACATCAGCCGAAGGTGCGGATCGAAATCGTTCGGCACGCCTATCGGTGCATCGGGAATGTCCAGCGCTGAGAAGTCCTGCGCCATCATGTTTTCCACGCGCCTTTCCACCTCACGCACCGAATCGAGATAGTCGTCAAGCATCACACGGTCCGGCGCGCCCAGTTCGCGACGAAAGCGCTGTGTCTGCTGCTGCACGCGGTCGAGAATGCTGCCCTGTTCGGCGATGATCATGCGCCGCTCTTCATCGGTATCGCCCTGGCCGAACAGCCGGTAGAACAGCGTGCGTGGATTGTTCTCCATCGGCAGGGGCTGCGTTGGCGTGCGCCATGCCAGCGAACTGCCGCGGCCCTCGGTCGTGATTTCCAGCGACGGCATAGGCGTGTCCTGGCCTATGTATCGCGCGGCGATCTGGTCAGCCGTGACACCGGCATCGGTGCGACTGCCGGCATCGTTAGGATTCACGCAGCTCAGCCAGGTACGTTCGACGATGCCGTGCGGATCGGGGCTCTCCGCGGGCCGGTTGCGCAATCCGGATACGATGGTCAGCTGCGAGCGATGACGCTCGAGTGGCGTCAGGATGTCGGATATCTCAAAGTCGGTGCCGGTGCTGGCAGGTGACCAGCGATCGATGACTGCACCATGCGGGAAGAACACGAATCCCATGCGCAGGGGGGGCTGCGCAGCGGTTTCGGCCATCGCCCTGCCGGCAGGCACCATGGCATCGAGAAACGGCAGCGCAATGGCGGCGCCGGCGCCACGCAACAGGGTGCGACGGGAAAGATGCTTCTTCGTGATGAACATGGCCCGTTTCTCCTCAGCGCGCTGTGAACTGCGCCAGTGTCGGTGTATCTGGTGATTGCGATGCAGATGTCGATGCCGGTGTGGTCGTTGATCCCGCCGATGCGGTCACGGTGCCGCCCTCGTCAGGACTGACGCGACGCATCGTGAACGGTGTGCTTTCCACGATACCCATGATCAGAGATGAGAACCGGTAGTCGTTGCGTGCCGCCTCACGCACGATTGAGCGCACCACGGGCATGTCGTGGTGGGTGATTTCCCGGCCCAGGGCATAGGTCATCAGTCTTTCGGTCAGTGTCTGCACGAACTGGTCGGGACGGCGCAACAGCGCCTCGCGAAGGTCGTCCGGGCCATTGATCAGCGTGCCGTCCGGCAGTTCGCCGCTGGCATCCACCGGTACGCCGGCAAAGCGGTCACGGTCGCGCCACAGGCCCACCGCGTTGAAGTTCTCCAGTGCGAAGCCGAGCGGATCCATGACGCCGTGGCAGGAGAAGCAGGATGGATCCTGGCTGTGACGGGCCATCAGTTCGCGCACTGTCAGCATGTCACGGCCCGTTGTGCCGCTGTCAGCCAGTGCTTCCACGTCGGGCAGCGGAGGGGCGGGCGGTGTGCCGAGAATGTTCTCGAGTATGTAGGCGCCACGCAGCACAGGCGCAGTGCGATTCGGGTAGGACGAGGCCATCAGTATCGCGCCCTTGCCGAGCAGGCCGCGGCGAGCCGAATGCGACAGCTCCACCCGACGGAAGTGATTGCCCTTCACGCCCGTCTCGCCATACAGCAGCGCCAGCGGCTCGTTGAGATAGGAGTAACTGGCCGACAACAGCTCGACCACGTTGCGGTCGTTGCGAAAGATGCTGTCCACGAACAGGGTGATTTCCTGCAGATAGTGCGGTCGCGGGTCCGCCGTGCCGGATGCGTACGGGAAGATCACGCTGTCCGGATTGACTTCACTGAGGTGATCCAGATGCAGCCACTGGTGCGCGAAGCTGGTTGCCAGCGACTCGGCGCGGCGATCGGCGAGCATGCGCCGCACCTGCTGCTCGCGTACCGCCGGATCGGAAAGCCCGCCGCTCAGGGCCAGCTCCAGCAGTTCATCGTCGGGCAGCGAACTCCACAGGAAGAACGACAGCCGTGATGCAAACTCGAGATCGCTGATGCGGTAACTGCCGTCCGCATGCCGGGTTTCCGGGATCTGTTCGGCACGGTAGAGGAACCAGGGACTGGCCAGCAGTCCGGTGAGGGCTGTG
This sequence comes from Gammaproteobacteria bacterium, assembly GCA_050485685.1. Lineage (GTDB taxonomy): Bacteria > Pseudomonadota > Gammaproteobacteria > Steroidobacterales > Rariloculaceae > JBJHBP01. The sequence goes on along the minus strand of JBJHBW010000001.1, from coordinate 169,894 downwards.
CGTACGCCTTCTTCGAAACCGCCGCCACTGGCGCCATCGTCGTAATAATCCATCAGCTCGGCAATGTCGGCGTCGTTGACCGGCCGCCGGTAAGCCTGCCGGGCCAGCCGGTTGAGTATGCTTTCAGCGCAGGGGCGCGCGTCGGCCTCACTGTCGGGATAGCAGCTGAAAATGCGGTCGCGACTCGGGGTGCTGTCCAGGCCTTCGCTGACGAACGGCCCGCTGATCTCGAAAGACTGTATGCGCAGCACGCGGTCCTGGCCACCCCCGGGCGCAAAAGGCCGCAGCCGGTCATCCGATTCGGCGAGGGTGCGCCGCACGAACGTGACGCCGACCTGTTGCGGACCCGCCGGGGCGTGAAAACGGATGTTCTTGAGACGCCGGTTGATGGCGTCCACGGCCGGGTCCTGATCCTGGTCTATGGCGCGCATGTCGTCGTCGCCGCCTATGGTCGTCTCGAACACCCGCTCGCCGTTGAGCGTCACCACGAGGTGGTTTTCGAACTCCATGTTGTAGACCCACAGTGCCTGGGCGAGGTCGGCGATGTTCAGCATGTATTCGCCGGTGACCGGAAAATCGTGTTCGACCATGGCGCCGCCGCGCGTGCCCAGCGGAAGCCCCGGCACGTGGTTCTGCTGATTGCCGCTGCGTACGTTGTAGGTGCGGCTGCCGGGTCGCGGTGCGCTCTGGCCGACCGCGCGTACGGCAACCTGGCGCGCAGCGCCGACGTACTGTTCCAGAAACGAAGGGGATACCTGCAGTGCCGAGGCGATGTTGTCGAAGCCGGAGGCAGTGTCGTCCTGTGGCAGCAGTTGCGCGGCATCGACCTCAAGTGCGAGCAGGTCGCGGACAGCGTTCGAATACTCGCGCCGGTTCAGGCGGTGCAGTGCGACCCTGCCGGGCTGTGGGTCGGCCATGGCCTGCGCATCAAGGCCCTGTTCCAGCCAGCTGACCAGCGACCACAGCGTCTCGTCAGACAGTTGCGGATTGCCAGGAGGTGGCATAAGCCTGCCGCGCAGTTTGCGCACGACTTCTTCGAGAACGTCAGCGTGCCGGCCGAGTTCGGCCAGTTCCACCCGCTCCAGCGACAGGTCGCCTGCCTGTTCCGCCTGGTTGTGGCAGTCAAGGCAATATCGGTTCAGTGTGGCCGAATGCTCGGCAATGAGCACTTCAGGCGAAGGCGCGGAGCCGCAACCGGCCACCATGCCCGCGAGCAGCAGCGCGCAGGCTGCCGCGTGGCGGTCGGTGCGACCCCATCCGCGCAGCCGGCTGCGCGGGCGTGAATCTGCGGTACTGATAGCTGCTCCCCCTGTGGTTGTTGTGTGGTGCAGACTGGACGCAGACCTTCCCTTCTCCAATGCCAGGGCAGGAGACGATCCCTGATTGTACCCGTGCCCTGCCGGAGTTTCAGCGCCGGAGGCGGGTTTTCGAGTCTGTGCGGGCCCATGGCGGCCGCAAGTCGATCTGATGCACACTACGGGCATGAGCAGCGGGTAGCGGGTCCTGCCGCAGGGGAACAGACTTGCGGGTCCCGGGTGGGGGAAATGAGACATGCGGGCGAATCGCAGAACCATACTGAAAGCGACACTGGGCAGTGCGGGAGGTCTCGCATTGCCGGCAGCACTTCGGCCGGTGTTCGCGCAACAGCCCATCGGCGCCGAGTCCGGTGATCCGGCGCTGCCGCGGGCGGACAGCCCGGCCACGGGCGTGATCGAGTCCACCCGCCTGCGCGACAATCTCTGGCTGCTGCAGGGCGCCGGTGTGAACAGCGTTGCGCTGACGGGTGTGGACGGCGGTGTGCTGCTGGTCGATGGCGGCCTTGCGGCGCATGCCGATGCGCTGCTGCAGGCGGTGCGCGCGCTGCCGGACTCAGGGCCGGTGCACACGCTGATCAATACGCACTGGCATCCGGAACAGACCGGTGCGAACGACATACTGGGCCGTTCCGGCGCACGCATCATTGCGCACGAAAATACCCGCCTGTGGCTGACCACCGACATCACGCGCCCGTGGGAAGCCGTCACCCACGATCCGCTGCCCGAAGCGGCACGACCGAATGACACGTTCTACAGCACCGAGTCGTTCATTCTTGGTGACGAGACGGTCGAGTGTTTCTATCTTCGTCAGGCGCATACCGATGGCGACATCGGTGTCCTGTTCCGCAATGCCAATGTGCTGCTCACCGGTGATGTCGCTTCCGGCGCCGGATGGCCGTTCATGGACTGGTGGACCGGCGGCTGGATCAGCGGGCTTGCCGAAGGGGTGCGCACGCTGCAGACACACGTCGACGCCGATACGCTGATCGTGCCGGCGCAGGGCGCATTGCTGACGCAGGCCGACCTCGAGTTCCAGCGCGAGGCGTACCAGACGCTGTCCGTGCGCCTGCGCCAGATGCTCAATCGCGGCTACAGTCCGGCTGAGGCTGTGGAAGCGCAGCCGGCGAGCGAGTTCACTGCGCGGCTGGGGCCAGCAGATGATTTCGTGCGGCTCGCATTTCAGTCGCTGTGGGGGCATCTGTCGCCGGACGCCTGAACGCGTTGCCGAAACATCAGGGCTTGCCGACACCGGTCCATCGCGGCAGGTCGTTGCCGATCAGGCCGCGAAACATGATGTCGGTATTGAACGCGAATTCCATCTCGCCTTTCGGGCTGATCGCAATGACGCCACCCAGACCGTGAATCGTCTCCAGGCGCTGCATCGCCTCGGTAAGTGCTTCGGTCAGTGAAAATCCTCTGTGTTCGATGACTGCCGCGATGCTGCGCGCCATGGTCGCGCGCATCAGGTGTTCCCCGCTGCCGGTGGCCGACACCGCACAGCTGTCATCGCAGGCCCAGGTGCCTGCGCCGATGATCGCGGAGTCGCCGACACGACCCGGGCGCTTGTTCGTCAGGCCGCCGGTGGATGTTGCGGCGGCGACATGACCATCGGTATCGAGCGCCACGGCGCCGACGGTGCTGAAGTCCCTTTCGGGTGCGGGCGGTCCGGTGCCGGCGGCGCGTGCGCTCTGCAGTGCGCGCCAGCGTCGCTCGGTGTGAAAGTAGTCAGCCTCGGCCAGTGCGAATCCGAGTTCGCGTGCGAGCATGGCGGCGCCGCTACCGGCCACCAACACTTCCTTGCCCCGGTCCATGATGGCTCTGGCGAGCGACACCGGGTTGCGTATGCCCTGCACGGCCGCGACTGCCCCGGCGCGCAGGGATTCACCATCCATGATGGATGCATCCAGCTCGTGCTCGCCGGCGGCGTTGTAGACGGCGCCGCGACCGGCGTTGAACAACGGGGAGTCCTCCAGTGCACGCACCGCGGCTTCGACCGCGGCTGTGCTGCGCTGGCCGGTGCGCAGCAGGGCTGCACCGGCCTCCAGCGCCTCGGCAAGCACCGCATGCTCCTCGGCCAGCCCGGTGCGACCGCGTTGCGCTGATCCGGCACCGCCATGCACGGCAAGGCGCCAGCGGCCTGGGGTTCCGGGGTCGCTGCTGATGGCACGCCCTCCCGATTCACTTCGCTGCCGTCAGCCTACAGGACCTCGCCCCACCAGTGACAGGCGGATGGAACGACACCAGCGCCCGGGGGGGGCGGTGGCGCATGGGCTGCGCACAGGTGGTCGTTGCCCGGGCGCGGCTTGCGACTTGCGCCACCATGCCCGATCATGCCCGCCCCACGGCACAGACGGGAGCAGGGAGCGAATGAGCATGGATCCGGCAACGCGTTCGGAGCTGACAATCGCCGTATTCGTCGATTTCGAGAACCTTGCGCTGGGCGCTGAACAGAGCAAGAAGGGCCGGTTCCAGATGGAGCTGGTCCTGAAGCGACTGCTGGAACGCGGCCGAATCGTGTTCAAGCGCGCCTATTGCGACTGGAGCCGCTTCCAGAATTTCACGCGCGAGTTTCACCTGCACGGCTTCGAAATGGTTGACATTCCGCGCTCCAATGTCAGCGGCAAGAACAGCGCCGACATACGTATGGTCGTGGATGCGCTGGACCTTTGTTATTCCAAGACCCATATCGACACCTTCGCGCTGCTCACCGGCGACAGCGATTTTTCGCCACTGGTGTCGAAGCTGAAAGAGAACGACAAGCGTGTCATGGGCTGCGGCGTGCGCAGCTCCACGTCCGACCTGCTGGCATCGAACTGCGATGAGTTCATTTTCTACGACGACCTGATTCGCGCGTCGGAGCGGCCGAAGACACGCACAACCAAGGGACAGTCCGCGAAGCAGCAGGAGGTGTTCGAACGCCTGGCGCAAACCGTGGAGTCACTGGAGGCGGATTACGACCCGATCTGGGGTTCGCTGGTGAAGCAGACCGTAAAGCGTGTGTATCCCGGATTCAACGAGAGCTACTACGGCTACCGGAATTTTTCCGAACTGCTGGAGGACGCCCAGAAGCAGGGCGTGATTCGCCTGGAACTGGACGAGACGCGGGGTAACTACAAGGTGCGGTCGGCGGCTGGCTGAGCTGCCCCGCGGTTGACGTCCGATCCGTCGCCCCGGACCAGCCGTTGCCATAAGCCGGCCGTGTCGTCGGTGAAGATGAGATCCTCACTGGCGCTGACTACAGTCCAGTAGCCGTTCGCGATTTCGCGCTCGAGATTTCCCGGCTCCCAGGCGGCATGGCCGGCAAACAGCCGGAGCACACCGGGGTTCCACTGCGGCTGCTCGAGGTCCGCGAGAATCTCCACCTCCGTGGTCACGAAGATATCTCCCAGCAGCGGCCGCGCGCCGCGCTCGGCGAGTTCCTCGCTGCGGATCAGCATCACCGGGGTGGTCGGCAGCATCGGGCCACCGCGGAACAGGCTGCCGGTGTAGTCGGCGTAGTCAGCGATCTGCGGCAGGATTTCATCGGGAGACACCCAGGTGGGACGATTGATCAGGATGCCGAAACTGCCCTGTTCGCCGTGTTCGATCAGCAGCACGACGGATTCGGCGAAATTCGGATCGTCCATCGCAGGCATTGCGACCAGCAGCCGGCCACCGGCCGGCGCCTGCGCAAATGCGCTTGTGAAAGCACCCGGCCAGAGGCAGGTCAGCAGGAGAAATAGCGTGACAATTCGCATGGCCGCATCATAACGCCTTCGCTATTGAGATGTCTGACGGTATGATCGCGCCCCTTTTCCGGATCAATCCGGACTGCCGGGGCGGCCAGGTCCGCACCCGATCGCGTTACCGCATTCTGGAAACCCGAGTCAAGACGCCGCAAGCCATGAATCCTGCTGAAACGAATCCATCTGCGCCGTCACCGGCGGCCGCCGGTTACCGCATGCCGGCCGAATGGGCGCCGCACACGGCAACCTGGATCTCTTGGCCGCATAACCGTGACACCTGGCCCGGGCTTTTCGATCAGGTGGAGCCGGCGATGGTGCAGCTGGCCGCCGCGATCGCAGCCAGCGAGCCGCTGTATGTCAATGTGCTCAGCGATGAACACCGCCGCCACGTGGCAGCGCTGCTCGATCCGGTGGCGCCACCTGAGCGCGTGGTTCTGCATGTGGTGCCGACCAATGACGCGTGGGCGCGCGATCACGGCGCCATATTCGTCACCCGCGATCATGAGACGCAGCCGCTGCTGGCGCTGGATTTCGACTACAACGCCTGGGGCGGGAAGTATCCGCCTTTCGATCTTGATAGAAAGGTTGCGCGCGCGATGGCCGACATACTCGGCGTTCCCAGCGTGGCCTACAGTGCGGTGCTGGAGGGCGGTTCCATAGACGTCAATGGCGAGGGTGCGGTGCTGACCACCGAGCAGTGCCTGCTCAATCCGAATCGCAATCCTTCGCTGGACCGTGGCGCAATCGAGCAGCTGCTGATGGATGCACTGGGCGTACGTCAGGTGATCTGGCTGGGCGACGGCATCGTTGGCGATGACACTGACGGCCATATCGACGACCTGACGCGCTTCGTCGCGCCGGACACCGTGGTCACCGTGGTTGAGCCACGTCGTGATGATCCCAATCACGCACCGCTGGCTGCAAATCGCGAGTTCCTGGATCAGGTGCGGCTGACGAGCGGACAGCGGCTTGAGGTGCTGGAACTGCCGATGCCCGAGCCGGTGTATCACGGTGATGAACGCCTTCCGGCAAGTTACGCGAACTTTCTCATTACCAATGAGGCGGTGCTGCTGCCCACATTCGGCTGCACCGCCGACGACAAAGCCGCCGGTGTGCTGCGTGAGTGTTTCCCCGGCCGCCGCGTCGTCCCGGTGGATTGCCGCGTGCTGGTGGCGGGTCTGGGCGCGATTCACTGCCTGACGCAGCAGGTGCCAGCAGTGCCTGGCGCGGCGCCATTGACATGACCGGCATGGTGCATTTCGGCGCTGCGGCTATTGTAGGGTGGTGTCTGATTTCCTACTCTGTGCACCTTTCCCGCCGACCGTCCCCGCACGAGGGTTTCTGATGGGTGCCATTTCCGACTTCATCCGCCACAACTACCGTCACTTCAATGCCGCAGCGTTGCGCGATGCGGCCGACGGCTATGTGCACCATCTCGATGCCGGCGGTCAGATGCTGATCACGCTGGCCGGTGCGATGAGCACGGCCGAGCTGGGGCTGTCGCTTGCCGAGATGATCCGCCGGGGCAAGGTGCACGCGATCAGCTGCACCGGCGCGAATCTGGAAGAAGACATCTTCAATCTGGTTGCGCACGAGCATTACGTGCGCATTCCGCACTACCGCCACCTGTCGCCCGAACAGGAAGAGGCGCTGCTGGAGCAACACCTCAATCGCGTTACCGACACCTGCATCCCCGAGCATGAGGCCATGCGGCGTATCGAGAAGGCCGTGTTCGAGGAGTGGAGCGCGGCTGATCGCAATGGCGAGCGACTGTTCCCGCACGAATTCCTGTATCGCGTGCTGCTCAGCGGCAAGCTCGAGTCGTCCTATCAGATCGATCCTGAAGACAGCTGGCTGCTGGCGGCCGCCGAGGCCGGCCTGCCCATGTTCGTACCCGGTTGGGAAGACTCGACGCTGGGCAACTTCTTTGCTGCGCACTGCATCGCCGGTCGTATTGAGGATCCGCTCACCGTGCGGTCCGGTATCGAATACATGATGGAGCTGGCGGAATGGTATCGCGAGACCAGTGCACGGCAGTCCATAGGCTTCTTTCAGATCGGAGGCGGCATCGCCGGTGACTTCCCTATCTGTGTGGTGCCCATGCTGGAGCAGGACCTTGAGTACGAGGACGTGCCGCGCTGGGGGTACTTCTGCCAGATCAGTGATTCCACGACGAGCTACGGATCCTATTCCGGTGCAGTGCCGAACGAGAAGATCACCTGGGGCAAGCTCTCCGCAGATACGCCGAAATTCGTGATCGAATCCGACGCGACCATCGTCGCACCCCTGATTTTTGCCTACGTGCTGGGAGAGTAACCATGTCGGTACGCGCATACGAGGTGCCGGCCGCCGCTGCCGGGGAACACTGGTCCGTGGATGACGCATCCGCGCTTTATCGCGTCGACAGCTGGGGCGAACCGTATTTCTTTGTAGACGAGAACGGCCAGGTGGCGGTGCGTGCGCTGGACAATCAGGACACGACAATGGCGATTCCCGCGATTGTCGCCGAACTGCGCAGGCGTGGCGTACAGATGCCGGTGCTGCTGCGATTTCAGGACATCCTGTCGGCTCAGGTGCGACGCATCAACGAAGCCTTCAGCGAAGCCATTGCCGAGGCCGGGTATGACAATGTCTACCGCGGCATCTACCCGATCAAGGTCAATCAGCTGCACGAAGTGGTGGACGAACTGCTGGATGCCGGCCGCGCTTATGGCATGGGCCTTGAGTGCGGCTCCAAGGCCGAGCTGATCGCGACGCTGCCGCATGTCAACGGCGAAACCCTGCTGGTCTGCAATGGCGTCAAGGATCGCACCATGCTGTCGCTGATGATGTCGGCGCAGCGGCTTGGCCAGAACGTGGTGCCGGTGGTCGAGAAGTACTCCGAGTTCGTGGACATCAACATGCTGGCCGAACAGGAAGGTTTCGCGCCTGTGATGGGCGTGCGTGTGCGCCTTGCGACGCGCGGCTCGGGCCGCTGGTCGGAGTCGTCCGGCAGCAATTCAAAGTTCGGTCTGCGCGTGGCCGAAGTCGTGCGCATGGTCGGTGAGCTTGAGCGCACGGGCAGGCGGGACAAACTGGTGCTGCTGCATTGCCACATCGGCAGTCAGGTGGCTGATATCCAGGTGCTCAAGCAGGCGATCAAGGAGGTCGCTCAGATCTATTCCGCGCTGGTCCAGCGTGGCGTGGGCCTGAAATATCTGGACGTGGGCGGCGGCCTGGGCGTGAACTACTGCAAGGGACAGCTGGGCGAACATGCCGGCATCAACTACAGCCTGCAGGAATACGCGAACGCGGTCGTGTTCACTGTCAAGGAGGTCTGCGAGGCCAACGACGTACCGGTGCCGGTGATCGTGACCGAAAGCGGGCGCGCGCTGACCGCCCACCATTCGGTGCTGATCGTGCCGGTCATAGGCGCGCAATCCAAGGACGATGTCACGCAGCCGCTTACGATCGATGAGGACGCTGACGAACCGGTTCAGGCGCTGGCGCGCATCGTGGACTATCTGCCCGGGACCGTGGAGCCGGGCGAACTGACCGAGGCGCTGCACGATGCCAACGAGCGCCTGGAGGACGTGCGCAACCTGTTCACGCTGGGCTACATGTCGCTGGAACAGCGCGCGCTGGCCGAACGTCTTTACTGGCGCGTGTGCACGACGCTGCTGGAGTCCCTGAGGCGTAACCCGGAAGCATCGGAGACCGAGATCAATGAGCTGGAGGTACTGCTGACAGATCAGTACCTGTGCGATTTCTCCGTGTTCCAGTCCATGCTCGATCACTGGGCCATAGGCCAGCCTTTTCCGATCATGCCGATAGAGCGCCTGCAGGAGCAGCCGACGCGGCGCGCGATCCTCGTGGACCTGACCTGCGACTCCGACGGCAAGGTCACCCACTATGTGTCAGCGCATGGCGATGGCCGCTTCCTGCCGGTGCATACCATGGTGCCGGGTGAACCTTACTATCTCGGGTTCTTCCTGATGGGCGCGTACGAGGACATCGTCGGCGATGCGCACAACCTGTTCGGGCGCGTGTCCGAGGCGCATATCTATGCCGACGCCGAGGAGCCCGGCAACTTCTGGATCGAGAAAGTGATTCCCGGCACCGCGGTGCAGGACATGCTGGCCCAGGTGCAGTACTTCCCCAACGACCTGCACCGCCGCATGAACGAACTGATTCGCGGCAAGATTCAGGCCGGCGTGGTGCGTCCTTCGCAGGGCATGGAGATCCTCGATCAGTACATGGCCTGCTTCCCGAAGAACACCTACTGCGATCCCGGCAGCATGGAACGCGACGCCTGACGGCGGACGGAGCCTGAGGATGACACGCGACACGCGCACGCCACTGACGGTCGGGCTGGTGCAGATGGCCATGGATGAGGCGCCGCAGCGCAATCTGGCCCATGCCCTGGAAAAGATCCGCGATGCCGCGGCACAGGGCGCGAAGCTGATCGTGCTGCCCGAGCTGTTCACGAGCCGCTACTTCTGCCAGACCGAGGACGCGGCCCACTTCGCACTGGCCGAATCCATACCCGGTCCTGCGACGGATGCGGTCGGGAAACTCGCGTCCGAACTCGACGTGACCGTGGTCGCCAGCCTGTTCGAGCGCCGCGCGCCCGGCCTGTTCCACAACACCGCAGCCGTGCTGGATGGCGCGAAAGGCTATGTCGGCAAGTATCGCAAGATGCACATCCCCGACGATCCGCGCTATTACGAGAAGTTCTACTTCACACCCGGTGACCTCGGCTTCGGTACGTTCAGCACGTCAGCCTGCGAACTCGGCGTACTGGTGTGCTGGGATCAGTGGTATCCGGAGGCAGCCCGCCTGACGGCACTGTCCGGCGCCGAAGTGCTCGTGTATCCAACCGCGATCGGCTGGCACCCCGAAGAAAAAGACACGCACGGACCCAGCCAGCACAGCGCCTGGGAAACCATGCAGCGCGCCCATGCCATCGCGAACGGCTGCTACGTACTCGCCGTGAATCGCCACGGCTTCGAACCGGACCCGGCCAGCGACGGCGGCATAGAATTCTGGGGACAAAGCTTCATCGCCGCCCCGGACGGCCGCATCATCGCGCGCGCCCCTGCCGACCGCGACGCCATCATCATCGAACAGCTGGACTTCGCTGCGATTGAGACGGTCCGCGTCGGCTGGCCCTTCTTCCGCGACCGCCGCATCGACGCCTACAGCGGACTCACACGCCGCTACATCGAGCGCGACGACAGCTGATACCAAGCCTGGCTGCGGCAGGGTATGCCCTGCCATGCCTTGGCACGACTGGCCACGCCAGGCTGCGGCTGACACGCTCGCCGCATCGGGCGGCTTCTTCCTGAACGCCATCGGCGTGGGCGGTTTGCGCTCTCTGTCGTGACCTGACCCTCACGAGGGGGACGGCGAAAGTCGCGTCCTGCGGCCTCGGCCGCGGCCATCCCTGGCCGCGGACGCCCCCTCGTGAGGGTCAGGTCACGACAGAGAGTGCAGGAAACGTTGACATGGCGTTCAGGAAAAAGCCGCGTCAGCACTCGTCCAGCAGGATGAAGCCGCGTCAGAATTCGTCGAGGTCGTTGGCCAGGACGACGCGACCGTCGTAGCTGCGGGTGATTTCGGCGACGATTTCGTCGCCGGTGGCCCCTATGAAGAGGACGTGGTAGAGCACGAGCGTGCCGGGTTGGGTTCGATTGGCGACTTCGGCCAGTTCGTCGGTGGTGGTGTGCGAGGTGCCGTGGTAGTGCTGCCAGAATTCCGACATCTCGGACAGCCGATCGCCGCTCACGACTTCGTGGAACAGCAGGTCGACATTCTGTGACTGTGCGATCAGGCGTTCGCTGAATGCGGTGTCGCCGGAGATGACGATGGTGCGGTCGGCGGTTTCGATGCGATAGCCGTAGGCCGGTCGGATGTCGCCGTGGTCGACCGTGAATGCGCGCACCGAGATGTGTTCGTTCTCGAATACGACTCCGTCTTCTATTTCCGTTGTGATTGCGCGGTAGCCGTAACGGTCGTTGATCAGTTCCGGCGGCGTGCCCGGTACGCGTATTGCAGCTTCCACATCGCCCATCGCGTTCATGTGCTCAATGTACTCGGCGATGCCGCGTGGTCCGTAGACGTTCAGGCGGTGTTCCCTGGACCACCAGCGCGCTGAGGCGAGCTCGGCGATGTCATGGATGTGGTCGCTGTGCATGTGCGTGATGAACAGGTGGCGGATGCTCTGCGGAATCAGTTCCGGCAGGTCGTAGCGGGCCGACGCCTCGATGGCGCGCTGCACGGTGCCGCCGCCAGCGTCGAACAGGTAGGCTTCGCCGCCGACCACAATGGCAATCGAGGATCCGGCGCGCTCCGGATCGGGTACCGGTGTGCCGGTGCCCAGCGCAATCACGCGTGTTTCGGCCTTGACTGACGGGGATGCACAGGCCGCAAGGACAGCGACGGCAACGGCGATCAGAAACAGGCGTGGCATAGGGGTCTCCCGTGTCGGTGCAGCGAATGCGGACCGGTTCAGGCCGGTCTCTGACGGCCTATTGTGGGCTACGCACGGGCCCGGCAGCAAAATTCCGGCGCGTGCGTGCTGCGGCGAGTTTGGATTTTTGCCGGCGTGTCCAGTAATCTGGCTGTGTCGCGGATGCAGAAATCCGCGCCAATGTCTGCTACCAACCGGCAGGACCCGAAGGAGGTCAACCATGCGCACACGCAGTGGATTGGTACTGATAGCGACGGCGGCTTCCGCCATCGGCCTGATGTCTGCGGCCGGTGCACACCATGGCTGGAGCGACAACACCGCGGCGATAGAACTGACTGGCACGGTGGTCCGTCCCGTCAGTCTGGCCGGCCCCCATGCAAGCATGCAGATCCGTGACGCCGATGGTCAGGTCTGGGACATCACGCTGGCGCCGGCACCGCGAACCAGTCGCGCCGGGCTCAATGAGAACGTGCTGTCCGAAGGCGACACCGTGACGGTCATGGGCGCGCGCAACAGTGACGCGAACCGTCATGAGGTGAAGACGCGCCGCGTGACGCACGACGGCACGAACTACGACGTCTATCCGGTCAACTGACCACCACACAAACACGTCGGCGCACCGGCTTCAACGTGCCAGTTCCCCGGCGTACAGGCTGAAGGCGGGCAATGCTGGATCTGCTGACCTGGCTGGAATCCAGCGCCCTGGCCGACACACTGCGTGGCGCCGGTGTGTGGACCTATGCGCTGCTGAATCTCGGGCACATCCTTGGCATCAGCCTGCTGTTCGGGGCGGTATTCATACTGGATCTGCGCCTGATGGGTATATGGCGCACGCTGCCGCTGGCCGTGATCGCGCGGTGTACGGTGCCTGTTGCCGCGACCGGTACGATCCTTGCCATCGGCAGTGGCATCATGATGATCAGCTTCAATGCCAGCGAGTACTACGGTAATCCGTTCTTCTACATCAAGCTGCCGGTCATTGTGCTCGGACTGCTCAATGCGCTGGCGATCACGCGATCACGAGCCTGGCATGACGCGCTTGCGCGTCAGTCGCTGGTGGCCACCACACCTGTCCTGGTGCTCGGTGGCATGCTGTCACTACTGTTCTGGGGCAGCGCCGTCGCGATGGGGCGCATTATGGGCTACTGGTAGTCGCGCACGCAGAGCGCCTGGCCGTCCGGAAATATCTCCACGCTGTAATAGCGCACCGCGCCGGCGAACAGGAATCCCCAGTAATACCGCGACGCCGGATTGCTCTGCCCTCCGGGCAGACCGAGTTCTTCCGCGCTGAGTTCGGCCAGGCTGGTGCTGCTCCACAGGCAGCAGCCTTCCAGCTGAAGCGGACTCACGATATGGCCGTTGGCGGCGTTGTCCGGATCATGCAGCGATTCGATCTCGGCCAGGGTAGGCAGGCGCCAGTCGCTGTGACCATCGAGTTCCAGCGCGCGGCAGTAGCTGTTCGCCGCCTCCCAGACCACATCCTCGCCATTACTGGCCGGCGCCCACATCAGCCCGTCCACGATGACCGCGCCGGCATCGCCGGCGGCCCCCTGACGGTTCTGATCCTGGGCCTGCGACAGGGAGGGCGCTGCAACGATAAGCAGCAGCATCATCGAAAGCATTCTGGCGGTCATGGTCATTCTCCACTTGAAACGGCCTGTGCCTTGTGCCCTGTTCTGCACTTGTCCTGATTGCGCTTTCTGCCCCTGGTGAGCGGTAGCAAGGTCAGGGATCCGCCGGCTGCAGCGGTGTGTGCAGCCGGCGGGTTGCGTGTCACTCGATAACGGCCTGCATGACAGCCATTTCGAAATCTTCCCGCGAGTTCGCAAAGTAGGTCTGCGCGAGAAGTATGCCAACCAGATTCTTCTCAGGGTCCACCCAGAAATGGGTGCCGTAGAACCCGCTCCAGCCGTAACTGCCAGCCGTCAGTGCGCTGCCGGCTGCGACCGGATCGCTGACGACGCGTACGCCCAGACCAAATCCCTCGCCGGCCGAGCGGCCGGGGTAGGAATCGGGCAGGAATTCCGAGGCGATCAGTTCCACACTGCGCGGGCTCAGGATTCTGGCGCCGCCCAGTTCTCCGTTGTTGGCCAGCATCATTGCAAACCGCGCATAGTCCGATGCCGTGGTCATCAAGCCGCCGGCGGCCGAGTAATACACGGGACTGGACATGGAATCGGGGTTCGGGCGCGGATTCAGGCGACCTTCGCTGCGCACATAGGAATTGGCCAGTCGTTCCCGCTGTGCGTCGTTGGGCCAGAAGAATGTGTCGTTCATGCGCAGCGGGCCAAACACGCGCTCGCGCAGGAATTCATCGAATGTCTTTCCGGATACGACCTCGACGATGCGACTGGCTACGTCAAAGCCGGCCAGGGCGCTGTACGCCCAGCGATCTCCGGGGTGAAATTCCAGCGGTGCCTCGCCAAGGCTGTCTACCCAGGCAAGCCCATCATCATGGCGGCGCGCTGAATGCGCATTGCCCTGCGAGTTGCTGAGCTGACCGCTCATGATGCCCGAGGTGTGCATCAGCAGATCCTGTACCCGGACGGGTCGCGAGGCCGGTACCGTATAGAACGGAGGTGCGGCCGCGGCACCGGGCGCGCCGCTTCCCGGGGGAGCCGCGGCGCCCGGACCCATGCCGCCGCCTTCGCGGCGCATGGCCACCTGCAGGTTGGCGTACTCCGGCAGGAAGCGCGATACTGGATCGTTCAGCCGTATCAGGCCATCCTCGACCAGCATCATGATTGCGACCGTGCCTACCGGTTTGGACATCGAGGCGATGCGGAAAATGGAGTCGGTGCGCATCGGGGTCCGGGCTTCCAGATCCTGGTAGCCGTGCGCTTCCAGATGAACGATCTGCCCGTTGCGGGCCACCAGTGTCACTGCGCCGGCGAACTGCGCGTCTTCAAGCGCGCGATTCGCGAAATCGCTGATGCGATTCAGGCGTTCTGCGGAAAGCCCGACCCGGTCGGGTCTGGCTGTGGTCTGCGCGCCAGCAAGTAATGGCAGCGCGATCAGCGCCGTCACGGACGCAAGCACAAGCAGCTGCCGTGCGAAGCGTCGGGTCAGTAGCGGTTTCTTCATGGTGGTCCCCCGGGGTTTTGCTCGAGTGCCGGCCAACTGGCCGCCACCGGTTTTTCTCGCCGCGCCAAGGGTCGACGCAGGCTGATGAATCCCGAGTTTACACGCAGTTCGTGTGCAGCGACTGCGTCAGGTGCGTGACGATGTCTCGCGCGTCGTCCTCCGCACCCACGATGAACGTGGATTTGCGCCTGCGCAGGACGGGCAGTCCTATCGCGTACAACCCTGGCGCGCCGGCCACGACGCCACCGTCGTGCTGCAGGTAACCCTTGCGGTCCAGCACCGGCACCTGCAGCCAGTGATAATCGGGCCGAAAGCCGGTCGCGAAGATCACGGTGCTGATTTCGCCGCTGTTCAGGTCCAGGCTGATACGCGGTCTGTCGGGCGCTCGCGTGGGTTCATAACGCTGCGGCGGCTCAACGTCCAGATCCGTCGCGATGGCCCACGCGTCGAATGTGTCCAGCAGTCTTGCCATCTTCAGGTCGGCGAGCGAGAAAAGGTGCTTGAGTCCGCCCGAGAACAGGGCCTTGCCGTCGCGAATCGCGGCCAGGCGGCCGACCAGTTCCACACCGGCATCGGTCAGTGTGTTCAGGTCCAGCATGGCGCGCTTCGGTGTGCCGACCAGCTGCGGTGATGGCAGCCTGCGCGCCCGTTCCAGATCGTCAATCTCGTCGTAGCGCTGGTTCCAGACCCCGGTGGCTTCCATCCACCACAGAATGTCGCGACCTCTGTAGGTGCGCGGCAGCCGCACGTGCTCGCCCACGGCCAGCAATACTCGCCGGCCGGACCGGCTGATCTCGTCGGCCAGCTGCACGCCGGTGGCCGATGCGCCGACAATCAGCACACCGCCATCCGGCAGCGAGGCCGGGTTGCGGTAGTCGAATGGGGTCACGCAGGCGACCGTGGAGGGTATGGCTTCGCGAAGTGCAGGTACCGAGGGCCGGTTGCACGCGCCGCTGGCAATGACGAGGCTGCGGCAGTGGATCTCGCCCTGGCTGGTGATCACCCGATAACCCTCGTCGGTGCGGGTCACGGAGCTGACCGCAGTGTGTGTGCGTACCGGTGCCGCTGACTCGCTTGCGAAGCCTTCGATGAAATCGACGACCTCCGGCATGGACATGTAACCGTCCGGGTTATTGCCGCTGTAGGCGTATCCCGGCAGGCGGCTCTGAAAGTTGGGCGTGAGCAGGCGCAGCGAGTCCCAGCGCTCGTGGCGCCAGGAGTTCGCGATATCGCCGCGCTCCAGGACGACGTGGTCTATGGCGCTTTCGGTCAGGAATCGGCTCGTTGCGAGCCCGGTGTGACCGGCGCCGACGACGACTGTGGTGATGCGTTCTATGGCTGGTTCCGTAGCAGTCCGGCAGTGTCGCCCGGGCTCGAGGCCCGGGCGTCATGTCCTTTGCCCTGACGTTCTGCCGTCAGACCTTGTGCACCGACACGGACACGTTGGTCGGATTGGTGATGATGTCGTAGACGGCCGAACGCTTCTGTGACTGTGCAACCAGCGCTTCTATGTCCTGCTGCGAGGCATCGGCGTCGATGGTGAACTCGACACTGATGTCCTCATAGCCATTGCGCACTTCGCTGTCCGCCCCGAGTATGCCCTGGATATCCATGCTGCCTTCCAGCCTGGCTTCGACACTGCGCAGCTGAATGCCGCGATTCTGCGCCACCGAAGCCACACCGGCGGTCAGGCAGCTGGCCAGGCCCACGAGCACGAACTCCACCGGCGTGGCGCCCAGATCCTCGGCCGCGAAAATTTCCGGGTGATCGGCTTCGAACGTAAATTCGGTCTTGTGGCGGTGCTCCTGCCCCAGGCCCTTGAAGCCCGCTACCGTGGACCGGCTGTGAGTGCCGTTCACCCACCTGCACGTGGCACGCCACGTGAACTGGCCTGCTTCCGGAGTCTCTTTCAGCGCCTCACGTGCGGCGAGCAGAGCCTCGACGTTGACGCCGTTGTTGGTCATTGTCGCAGCCATGGAAAATCTCCTGGTGTGCTGTGATTCGTGGTGTTGTACCTGGCGGCGCATGCCTTTAAAGGCGCCGGGCCGCGGGCGGTGGATGATACCTTTGTCGGGTCGCTGCTGTCTAAATCACGCGGCGTTCGGGGTTCGGCCCGGGGTATGACCCGGACCGCCCTGTCGCGCCGGCCGCCTCACGTATAATCGCGCGCATGGCGACGCGAGCGATCAGCCCGGCCGCAGGCTCAGTGGGCACCGTGGATACGCAGTATCTGGATCTTCAGCACCCGCTGCCGCTGGATTGCGGCCAGCAGCTGAAGCAGGTGCGTATCGCCTATGAGACTTACGGTACGCTCGCTGCCGCCCGTGACAACGTCATTCTTGTCTGTCACGCGTTGTCGGGCGATGCCCATGCGGCAGGTCTGGCGCGCAAGACGCCGGCCGCCGGCACGCGGGACGGATTCGGCGCCGAGGAGCGTGACGGCAGCCGCAATCGCGGACTTGGCTGGTGGGACGGGATGATCGGTCCCGGCAAGGCGTTCGATACTGACCGGTACTTCGTCGTCAGCACGAATCTTATCGGCGGCTGCGGCGGTTCCACTGGCCCTTCATGTGTGGACCCCGACACCGGCCGGCCCTGGGGCGGCGATTTTCCGGTGATCACCGTTGCAGACATGGTGCGCGCGCAACGCGCATTTCTGGATGCACTGGGTATAGAGCGACTGGCCGCGGTCGCCGGCGGGTCGTTAGGCGGCATGCAGGCACTTGAGTGGGCGGTGCGCTATCCGGATGCCGTGGATGCGATCATCGCCATCGCGAGCACGGCGGCGCTGGGTCCGCAGGGCTTGGCCTGGAATGCGATCGCGCGCAACGCGATCATGTCGGATCCGGACTGGCAGCTGGGTCATTACTACGGTACGGGCCGCTCTCCGGGGCGCGGCATGGGCGTGGCACGCATGATCGGTCACATCACCTATCTGTCCGCCGAGGCGCTGCGGCGCAAGTTCGGTCGCGAGCTGCAGTTCGCCGACGATATCCGTTTCGTTCTCGACGAACCGGAATTTGCCGTGGAAAGCTATCTGCGCCACCAGGCCGATTCGTTCGTGAAGCGTTTCGATGCGAACACCTATCTCTACCTGTCACGCGCGCTGACCTATTTCGACCTTGCCCGTGACCACGGCAACGGCGATCTCGCGGCCGCGGTGCGGGGCGTGTCGGCAAGAACCCTGCTGATTGCGTTCAGCTCCGACTGGCTGTATCCGCCGGCTGATTCCGAGCAACTGGTCGGCGCGCTCAGCGCCTGCGGCAGGGACGTGGAACTGCATGTGATCGATGCGCCCTACGGCCATGACTGCTTCCTGTTGGAAGAGGCGCGCCAGACCCCTATGATCCGTCGTTTCCTGTCCATGTCCGAGCGGTCATAACCGATGGAAGAATCAAGACGCTTCGGCTTCGCCACCCGTCAGGTACATGCCGGCCAGCGCCCGGACCCGAATACCGGCGCGCGCGCGGTGCCGATCTATCAGACCACGAGCTACGTGTTCGAGGATCCGGAATCGGCCGCTGCGTATTTCAATCTGCAGGAGTACGGCAACACGTACTCGCGCATCATGAATCCGACCGTCGCCGCGTTCGAGGAACGCATGGCCAGTCTGGAAGGTGGATGCGGTGCGGTGGCTTTCGCCAGCGGGCTGGCTGCCCAGATGGCGGCACTGTTCACACTGCTGGAGCCCGGTGACCATATGGTGTCGTCCGCGGCGCTGTATGGCGGCACGGTCAATCAGCTCAAGCATGTGCTGCGCAAGATGAATGTGAGCCTGAGCTGGGTGGATCCCGATGACCCGGCGCGCTGGCGCGATGCGCTGCGCGACAACACGAAAGTGTTTTTTGCCGAGACCATAGGGAATCCCGCCGGCAATGTGCTCGATATAGAGGCGATCGCCGGTATCGCGCATGAGCGCGGAGTCCCGTTCATCGTCGACAACACCTTTGCCACGCCGTGGCTGTGCCGACCCATGGAATGGGGCGCGGACATCGTCGTGCACTCGGCGACCAAGTTCCTGGGCGGACACGGCACCAGCATCGGCGGCGTGGTCGTCGATTCGGGCACGTTCAACTGGTCGAACGGCCGTTTCCCGATCATGGCCGAACCGTCGCCTGCCTATCACGGCCTGAAGTTCCACGAGACCTTCGGTATCTATGGCTACCTGATGAAGCTGCGTGCCGAGACCCTGCGTGATCTCGGCGCCTGCCTGTCGCCTTTCAATGCGTTCCTGTTCCTGCAGGGGCTGGAGACGCTGTCGCTGCGCATGGAACGGCACGTGAGCAATGCGCTGGCCATTGCACGCTTCCTGGA
The DNA here is from genome assembly GCA_050485685.1 of Gammaproteobacteria bacterium. Classification (GTDB taxonomy): domain Bacteria; phylum Pseudomonadota; class Gammaproteobacteria; order Steroidobacterales; family Rariloculaceae; genus JBJHBP01. Next base: position 151,004 of record JBJHBW010000001.1, on the reverse strand, counting down.
GGCGCATCCCCAGGTGTCGCGGGTCAGCTATGCGGGTTTGGACGGCAACCGTTATCAGTCGCTGGCGAACAGGTATCTGCCGCGAGGGGCCGGCGCGGTGTTCTCGTTCGACATCGAGGGCGGCCGCGAGGCGGGCCAGGCCTTTATTCGTGCCTTGTCGCTGTGGTCGCATCTGGCCAATGTCGGCGATGCAAAGAGCCTGGTGATTCATCCGGCCAGTACCACACACCGGCAGCTGGAGGAGGCGGAACTCGAGGCGGCGGGCGTCAGGGGCGGCACGATACGCCTGTCGGTCGGCATAGAGGATGTGGACGACCTGATCTGGGATCTGAAACAGGGTTTTGCCGCAGCCGGTCAAAGGAGCGGCGCCTCTGCCGATGGCTTGGGCAAAGAACCTGCCGGCGAACCCGCCGGGGGGGCTCGGTCATGATGGCGGGGTTCGACCTGGCGCGATACCAGGATCCGCTGGCCATACAACGCGTGCTGCTGGGCGCACGAACGATCGCGATCGTAGGGCTTTCAGGCAATCCGTTGCGTGCCAGCAACTTTGTGGGCTTTTACCTGAAGCGCCATGGTTACCGCGTGATTCCGGTCAATCCGCGCGAGCACGAGGTATTTGGCGAGAAAAGTTATGAAAGCCTGCGCGACATACCCGATAAGATCGACATCGTGAACGTGTTCCGTGCCCCGGATGTGCTGCCGGAGATTGCGCGGGATGCGGTGGCGATCGGTGCCGGCTGTCTGTGGTGTCAGTTCGGCGTGATCAACGAAGAAGGCGCCCGAATCGCCGAGGATGGCGGGCTCACCGTGGTCATGGATCGCTGCATCAAGGTAGAGCATGCGCGCTATGCGGGCCGTATGCACTGGCTGGGTTTCAACACCGAGCGCATTACGTCGGTGCGCGGCGGCCTGCAGTGACCAGGGCAGGCCGTTGCCGCGCGTTGTGATCGCGAGGTGCTGGCAAGTACTATCTCCTCCCACTTGGAGGAGAGTTGTCGACAGGCCGCTGACGAGGGACAGCGGAGAATGTGGCGCCGCAGGGGAGAGCGGTGAGTCGCCGTGCAGAGGATCTGGAGGAAAACAAAAGTGAAGCGATTCAAACTGAGTACGCGGGTCGGCTGGCTCGCAGGTCTTGCGGTGGCGGCAACAGCCTGTCATGCCGCGATTGAAGATCCGGTGAGGTTGGATACCGGACTGGTATCCGGTGGCGAAACCACTGCGTCGGGCGTGCGGGTATTCCGTGGTCTGCCTTTCGCTGCGCCGCCGGTGGGTGAGAATCGCTGGCGGCCGCCGCAGCCGGTGGCGCCCTGGGACGGTGTTCGTGACGCCAGTCAGTTCGGCAATACCTGCGTGCAACCGCCGACCGAACCGCGCTATATCAATATCGCCAACATGGATGGCACGCCGCCGCTGAGCGAAGACTGCCTCTATCTGAATGTGTGGACATCAGCCACGTCGGCCGGCGATGGACTGCCTGTCATGGTCTATTTCTACGGCGGCGCGTTCACCGATGGCGGCGGCGCGGCACCGCTTTACGACGGCACCGCACTGTCCGAGCGTGGCGCCGTGGTCGTGACGATGAACTACCGTCTGGGACCTTTCGGTTTCCTTGCCCATCCGGCGCTGACAGCTGACTCGGGCGTGAACAGCTCCGGCAACTGGGGCCTGATGGACATGGTTGCGTCGCTGGAGTGGGTGCAGCGCAATATCGCTGCATTCGGCGGCGACCCCGACAACGTCACCGTGTTCGGCCAGTCCGCCGGCGCGATGGCGATCGCCTCGCTGATGACGTCGCCATTGGCCGAGGGGCTGTTCCACCGTGCAATTCCGCAGAGCATCATGGGTGGTGCCATTTCACCGAGCGCGCCCAATGCGACGCTGGCTGCGCAGGAGCGGCAGGGGCAGACCCAGGCTGAGGCCGCCGGCCTCAACACCGCGGCGGATCTGCGCGCACTGAGTACCGAGGAGGTATCCCAGACCTTCCGTGCGCAGACCATGATCGTGGACAACTACGTGATCCCCGAGGATCCGGCGCTCGTGTTTGCCGCCGGACGCCAGCATCCGGTGGACATCCTGACCGGCGCGAATGCGTTCGAGCTGTCGTTCGGAGCACGACCTGAGCCGGGTGCATCGGATGGTTCCGATCGCATCTTCCACATTTCCTGGCGGCTGGCCGAGTATCAGCGCGCGGCCGGGCAGAACGGCTGGGTGTACTGGTTCACTCAGACTTCGCCGGCGGCGAATGCGGACGAGCCTTACCTGCCGGTGCATGCGGCGGAGGTGAAGTACGTATTCGACAATCTCGGCGAGGTTCCGCTGTTTCCCGACAGCAGCGACGCTGCCCGCGTTGCGGCATCGCCGGACAACCAGCGTGTTGCCGACATGATGGCATCGTACTGGGTGAATTTCGCCCGCACCGGCAATCCGAATGGTGAGGGCCTTCCGCAGTGGCCGGCGCACACCGGAATGAATGCGGTCAATGCCGCGATTCTGGATGCGAACCCGGGCTCTCAGCGCCTGCCGACGATGGAGCAGATGCAGGGGCACAATACGCAGGTTCAGCAGCAGCTGCAGAACGCGCAGAACCGCTAGGCGGTTTTTCCCGCGGCCTGTCCTTCGCGCGGATGTTTGCGCGTGCGGGACACCGAGGGGTCGCGACGCCTGATGTGAAGCGCCTGACCGGCGAGGCCGGTCAGGCGCTTTCTTTTTTGTCAGTGTGATTGCTGGCGCTGCCGGGACAAGCGGGACGGCCGGCGCGCAATGGCAGCCAGAAAGCCGACCACCGCGACGGCCAGCATGACCAGCGCGACACTGTGCGGACCCACGGGCACCAGCGCGCCCACCAGCTGTGCCAGTGCTGCGCCCGCCAGCAGATGCAGAAAGCTGAACAGGCCGGAGGCGGTGCCGGACAGTGGACCGGCGCTGATCAGCATGCCTACCTGGGCACTGGGCAGTACGGTGCCTATGACAACCGACATCATCGCCATGGGCACGAAGAACTGCCAAGGTGCGAATCCGTCCTGCAGTGCCATCCACAGGGCATGGCCACACAACAGGATGGAGATCGTCGCGGTGGCAGTGATCAGCCGGTCCCTGTCCCAGCGGCCTGCGAACCGTCCGGCGATCAGGCTGCCTGTCAGGTAGCCGGTGGGCACGATCATGAAATACCAGCCGTAGGCGCTGGCGGACAGACCGAAGTGATCCATGGCAACATGCGGCGCGCCTGAGATGAACGACATGAATACGCCGAACATCATTGCGCCGAAAAGCGCATAGCGCAGGTAGGGACCGCTGGTCAGCAGCGCCCCGTACTCGGCCAGCGGAATCAGACTGCCGCGGGGTGCATCAGTATCGAACGGTGCGGTTTCCGGCAGGCGCAGCGCGAGCAGTGCTGTCAGCCACAATGCGATCAGGCCTACGGCAATGAACACACTGCGCCAGCCGAATGCATCGATGAGATGACCTCCGACCACCGGCCCGATCAGCGGCGCCAGTGCCATTGCTGCCGTGATGTAGCCGATCAGACTGCTGGCGCGCTCATCGCCGTAGACATCACGGACGATGACGCGTGCGAGCACCAGCCCTGCGGTTGCGCCGGCGGCCTGCAGGCCGCGGCCGGCGATCACGACCCAGACCGAGGGGGCGAGTGCAGAGATCGCCGATCCCGCGACCGTGAGGACGATGCCGGCCAGCAGTACCGGTTTGCGGCCGTAGCGGTCCGAGAGGCTGCCATAGAACAGAGAACTCAACGCCATTGTGATCAGAGACACGGACAGCGTCAGCTGCGCGACAGCCGTCGGCACCGCGTATTCGGCCTGTATTGCAGGAATGGCCGGTATGAACGACGACATGGCCAGCGGCCCCAGCGCCGTTGCCAGGACCAGCATCAGAATCAGTGTCGTGGAACCCGGCACGTCGCCTGTGTCGTCACGGCGCACCTCGCCGTGGCGCGGGGAATCATTCATGACACAAATATTAACGCGTTAAATACAGAAGCGGCTAATCAGAGCGACGCAGGGGTACTGCATCCGCCCCGGCGCTGAGCATGGCCAGACGCGCGTTGCGCGCATCTCGCACCAGACCGGCGGTGAACAGTATCAGTGCCGCCCACACCAGAACGAATGCCGCCAGACGCGCCGGTGGCATGGGTTCGAGGAATACGAACACCCCGATCAGGAACTGCAGCAATGGTGCGATGTACTGCAGTATGCCCAGTGTCGTCAGGGGAATGCGGTTGGCGGCAGCGGCGAACAGCAGCAAAGGGACTGCCGTGACGGCGCCGGAGCAGACCAGCAGCAACGCATGAGTCGGGCCCGCGGACGTGAAAGTCGCGGCGGTGTTCGCGTGCAGCCAGATGACAAACGCCAGTGCCGGCAGCGTCAGTACCGCGGCCTCCATCGCCAGCCCCTCGGCCGGCGGCAGAGCCAGTCGTTTCTTGACCAGACCATAGCTGCCGAAACTGAAGGCGAGGATCAGCGCGATGTATGGCGGGCGGCCGTAGTCGAAGGTCAGCAGTATCACGCCCGCGGCACCAAAGGCCAGGGCGGTCCATTGCAGCGGCCGCAGCCGCTCGCCAAGTACGGCCACGCCAAGCAGTACCGTCACCAGCGGTGTGATGAAGTAACCCAGCGATGTCTCGACCACCCTGCCGGTGTTGACGCCGACGATGTAGGCGCCCCAGTTCACCGCGATGATGACCGCCGCGAACGTGATGCCGGCGGCGGCCCCTGGACGATCCAGCAATCGCCGAAGCGTGCCGAGACGGCGCACCGCAGACAGGGCCAGCACAAGAAACACGAGTGACCAGATGATCCGGTGGGCCAGGATTTCGAGGGCTCCGGCAGTGTCCAGCATACGGAAGTAGAGCGGGAAGAATCCCCACAGCACGTAGGCGGCCACGCCATGGAGATAACCGGATGGAGGCAGGGTCACGGGTGTGCTCCGCAACGGCGGATCGCAGGGCCTTGCGGCCCGGGGTCAGCGTGCGCTCAGCGTGATCGGTCGCGCGGTCGGACCGGAACCGTTGACCAGCGAGGTCCAGAACGACACCGTCAGTTCGCTGACGATGTTGCTTTCGGCGTTCGTGAGGATGATCAGTCCGACGTCGCGTACCCGTGACATCGAGATGTCGGCGCGATAACCAGCCACCCACCCGCCGTGGTAGATCAGCGGTTCATTGCCGAAACTGTAAACCCGCCAGCCCAGCCCGTACCAGGCGTCCGTCAGATGGCCGCGCCAGTGGTTGCGATTGAGGTCACTGCGTACGCGCACGGCCGGGCTGGTTGCGAGCTCCACAACATCGGGCGGAAGTACGTCGTCGCGATGCCCGAGCAGCGCAATCAGCCACTCCGCCATGTCCAGGGCACTGGCGTTCACGCCGGCTGCCGGGCCGACCCGGTAGTAATTCGGGTTCACCGTGGTCTGGCGCCACAGCTGCTGCCGCACCCTCACGTGCGGTTCGGCGCGATTGTCGGTCTCCATGAAAGGTTCATAGCCCACCGTCGCGTTGCGCATGCCCAGCGGCTCAAAGAACCGCTGCGTCAGCAGCTGCGGGTAAGGGGTTCGGGTGACCATCTCCAGGACCGGCTCGATCAGGCTGAAGGTGTTGTTCTGGTAGGTGTAACACGTGCCCGGCTGGCAGATCGGTGCGATGGTCTGAAAATGGGGGATGATCTCATCCAGTGTCTTGCCCGCCTCGATCAGATTGTCATAGGCGTTGGAAACGAAGCCCGTGGTCTGCGCAAGCAGGTCGCGTATCGTGATGATCTGGTGCGGACCCTGGAAGCGGAAGTCCGGACGGTAGCGCGTGATGGGCTCGTCGAATGTGAAACCGCCCTCGGCGGCGATCAGCGCAGCGACGGTCCCGGCGAATCCCTTGGAGACAGAGGCAAGGCGGAAGACCGTCTCCGGGTCGATCGGGCGGCCGCCATTGAGATCCGTGCGACCGAAAGTGCCGATTCGCACCACATGGCCACCGGCGACGACTGCGTAGGCACCGCCCGGAATGCGCTCCTCGGTGAGTGTGTCGTGGAAGCGGCGCTCGAACTCGATGACATGGTCGAGCAGTGAACCGGCTTCATCGGCCCGCGCGGTGACTGCGGTGGCGATGACGGCAACGATCAGCGCAATGCATGACGCAAATACCCCCCGGGGCACGGCGATGGCGGCAGGCGGCGCGGATCGTGTCATGGGCAGCAGGACTAATTGTATGAATCCGATCGGATTCTAAACCACGAGGGTGCGGTTATGTCCAGTCATGTTTTTCTGAATGCAGACAGCCGGCTCACTGCACGCGGCGGGCTCGCAGCAGATAGTAATAGACGATGCCGGTGGCGGCCCCGCCCAGATGTGCTCCGTGACCGATAGGCAGACCGCCGCCTTCGTACTGGGCCAACAGGCCCCAGATGTCGATTGCGATGAATGCCAGCGCTCCGACCAGCGCCGGAATCGGGATCACGCCGAACAGCAGGATCTTGTGGCGCGGGAAAATCATCGCGAACAGCAGCAGCAGGCCCGCGACCGCACCTGACGCACCCAGCGCGGCCGCATCCGGTGGCAGGTTCAGCAGATAGGTGGAAACCATTACGTGTGCCAGCGAGCTGACCACGGCGGCGATCAGGTAGAACTTGATGAAGCCGCGCGTGCCCATCAGCTGTTCCAGCAGGATCCCGAAGCTCCACAGCACGAACATGTTGATCAGCAGGTGAAACAGCATGCTGTGCGAGAACGCGGCGGTGATCAGTACCCAGTACTGGCCTTCGGCGAGGTGCTGCGCGCTGACGAGGAAATTGTCCAGCATCAGGCCGGGAGGCACCATGCCGCGAAATGCGCCCTGCCAGAGCAGGAATACGATCAGGTTCAGCGCAATAAGGATGTAGACGACCTGCGGACGCCCCGACGTTGTCACGTAACTCATCCCGGCATCATAAGGGTTTCGGCGGCGGGGTGGCCAACGGACAGGTTTCGCGGACGGAATTCGGCTATAAACCCGCCACCATGTCCGAGCATTTCATCCGTATCACCGGCGCACGTCAGAACAATCTGAAGAACGTCGATATTGATCTGCCGCTGAATGAGCTGACTGTCATTACCGGCGTCAGTGGTTCCGGCAAGTCCTCTCTGGCTTTCGACACCCTGTATGCGGAAGGGCAGCGCCGCTACGTGGAAACGTTCTCTCCGTATGCGCGCCAGTTCCTGGATCGTATGGACAAGCCGCAGGTGGACAGGGTGGAGGGCATTCCGCCGGCGATCGCGATCGACCAGACCAATCCGGTGCGCACCTCGCGGTCAACCGTGGGGACCATGACCGAGCTCAACGATCACCTGAAGCTGCTGTATGCCCGTGCGGCATTGCTGCATTGCGGCCGCTGCGGTGGTCCGGTGCGGCGCGATTCCCCCGAGACCATCGTCGACGCGCTGATGCGCCATCCCGGCGTTGCCGGCAAGCGCATCACGATCACGTTCACGGTGCCTGTGCCGAAGAACTTCAGTGCCGGGGAGGTCGAGGGATTTCTGGCCCGGCAGGGCTATACGCGCTTTCTGCGCAGAAGCAGCCAGGCGCTGGAAGTCATTCAGGACAGGCTGGTGCTGCGCGCCGACGCCCGGGCCCGGGTCACAGAGGATGCGGAAGCGGCGCTGCATCTCGGCGACCATCGGGTCAGCGTCTACATCGGCGATGAGCATGACCAGGTGCTGCGGTTTTCGTCCGGACTTCATTGTGCAGATTGCGACATCGGTTTCGAGGAAGCGCGACCGAACACTTTTTCCTTTAATTCGCCATTGGGTGCCTGTGAGACCTGCAAGGGATTCGGACGCACCATGGGCATAGATCCGTCACTGGTCGTGCCGGATGAGCAGAAGTCTCTGGCCGAAGGCGCGATTCGTCCGTTCCAGAGTTCGAGCTATGCGAGCTGCCAGCGCGATCTGATTCGCCATGCGAAGGCACAGGGGATAGACGTGGATACGCCCTGGTGCGAACTCAAGCTTACGGATCGGGACTGGATCTACGCGGGTGAGGGAAAGCGCCGGCAGAGGAAGAAGTGGTATGGCGTTGATGGCTTCTTTGCCTGGCTGGAGTCGAAAAGCTATCGCATGCATGTGCGCGTGCTGCTGGCGAAGTACCGCTCGTACGATCTGTGCCGGGAATGTGGCGGGTCGCGCCTGAAGCCGGATGCGTTGAACTGGCGACTTGGCTCCTTCAATGAGGCCGCCGCCGTGGCGGACGCGTCTGCGCGGTTTCGTCATCCCGCACAGTCGGTGCCCGATGAGGTGCTCGCTTCCCTGCCCGGGCTGACGATCCACGACGTGATGAGACTGCCGGTGGAAAAGACGGCGCTCTTCTTCGCCGCCCTGACGTTGCCCGCACCGCTGGACGAAGCCAACGAACTGCTGCTGGGCGAAATCCGCTCGCGTCTGCAGTGGCTGCGTGACACCGGCCTGGGTTACCTCACGCTGGATCGCCAGTCGCGCACCCTGTCGGGTGGTGAAGTGCAGCGCATCAATCTGACCACTGCACTTGGCACATCGCTGGTGAACACACTGTTCGTGCTCGATGAGCCCAGCGTCGGCCTGCATCCGCGCGATATGGACAGAGTCATCAGTGTGCTCGAAAGATTGCGCGACGCAGGTAATACGCTGGTTGTGGTCGAGCACGACCCCCAGGTCATGCTGACGGCGGATCGCGTCGTGGATATGGGGCCCGGGCCCGGTGCGATGGGCGGCAGCATCGTGTTCAACGGCACACCCCGTGAGCTTGCGGCGCACGGCGAATCGCTGACCGGCCAGTACCTGCGCGGCGAACGTGTGGCCACGACCGGGACCCTGCCGCGCGAGGTGACCGACAGTACGCCCTGCCTGACCGTACGCGGTGCTGCCGCTCACAACCTCCGGCAGCTCGATGTGGCCATTCCGCTCGGCCGTCTGGTCTGCGTCAGTGGCGTCAGCGGTTCGGGTAAATCCACGCTGGTCAACGATGTACTGTACAACGCGCTGTCCAAGCTGCTGGGGCAGCCCAAAGACACGCCAGGTGCCCATCAGGCGCTGGAAGGTCATGAGCGGATCGATGATGTGGTGATGGTCGACCAGTCGCCCATAGGTCGGACCACACGCTCGATTCCGGCCAGTGTCATCGGCGTGCTTGATCCGATCCGCAAACTGTTCGCCAAGCAGCCTCTGGCACAGGAACGCCGCTACAAGCCCGGCATGTTCAGTTTCAACTCCGGGAACGGCCGTTGTCCGGCCTGTGCCGGCAATGGGTTTGAACATATCGAGATGCAGTTCCTCAGCGATGTGTATCTGCGTTGTGCCCAGTGCGATGGTTCACGTTTCCGTGCCGAAGTGCTGGATGTGAAACTTGCGCCACCGGACGGTGACCGCCGGCCGCGCTCGATCGCGGATGTGCTCGCCATGACGGCGGATGAGGCGGTGAAGTTCTTTTCCGGTCAGCGCGATGTGTTACGCAGGCTGGAACCGCTGCTTGCCGTTGGCCTTGGCTACGTGACACTGGGTCAGCCGGTGCCGACGCTCTCAGGTGGCGAGGCACAGCGTCTGAAGCTTGCCGGGCACCTGGCCGGGCACGCGGCCGCTCAGGGCAGGCAGGGCGGTGCGGGCACACGCAGGGGATCCGGCAAGGGCGGTCGCGAGGGAGGCAAGCTTTTTCTTTTCGATGAGCCGACCACCGGTCTGCACTTTGACGACGTCGCGAAACTGCTCGCCGCGCTGAATCGCCTCGTCGAGCGCGGCGATTCGGTGCTGGTCATAGAGCACAATCTGGATGTGATCCGCAGTGCGGACTGGATACTGGAGCTTGGTCCGGAAGGCGGCGAGGCCGGCGGTCGTCTGATTGCGGCGTGCAGCCCCAGGACGCTGGCGCGCGACTGCCAGACACCCACCGCACTGGCGTTACGCGAGTATCTGAATGCGCTGGCCGACGTGCGTTCGTTGCCTGCCGTCGCTGAGCGGAACGCGCCACACTCACATGCCGCTGATCGCGCAGGATCGCAGCGACCGGCGCCAGTGCAGTCATCGGCCATAGAGATCGTGCATGCACGTGAGCACAATCTGAAGAACGTCAGCGTTTCCATTCCGCGTAATCAGCTCAGCGTGATTACCGGCGTCAGCGGCAGCGGCAAGAGTACCGTCGCGTTCGACATCCTGTTCGCTGAAGGGCAGCGTCGATATCTGGAATCGCTGAACGCATACGCGCGTCAGTTCGTCGCGCCGGCGAGTCGCGCCGATGTCGATGCGGTGCATGGCATACCGCCCACGGTTGCGATAGAACAGCGCACCAGCCGTGGCGGACCGCGCAGTACGGTCGCAACGCTGACCGAGATCCACCACTTTCTCAGGCTGCTGTTCGTCAAGCTCGGTATACCGTATTGCCCCGACTGCAACGTTGCCATCAATGCGCAGAGCGTGGATTCGATCGTTGCCGGAGTGATGAGGCTATGGCGCGGGCGACGGGTGATGCTGCTCGCGCCGCTGGTAACCTCGCGCAAGGGGTATTACACCGACCTTGCCGCGTGGGCTGCGGCCAGGGGATATGCGGAACTTCGTGTGGACGGGCAGATGCTGCCCACAGCGAAGTGGCCGCGCCTGGAGCGCTTTCGTGAACACGATATCGATCTGCCGGTGGCTGAACTCGACGTACGGCCGCATCAGGAAGACAGTCTGCGCGCGGCAATCGATGCTGCGCTGGCCTATGGCAACGGACTGGTCCGGGTGCTCGTTGAACGGCAGGGAGGTGGATACGGCGAGGAGGTGCTGTACTCGACACTGCACGCCTGTCCTGAATGTGCGCGCAGTTTCCGGCCGCCGGATCCTCGCCTGTTCTCATACAACTCCCGTCATGGCTGGTGCCAGGGGTGTTCCGGAACCGGCGTGAAGCTGGCCGGATTCGACGCTGCTCAGGATGGCGAGGAAGGCGAGTGGCTGGACACCACGTTCGAGCAGGTTGAGGTCTGTCCCGACTGTGACGGTCGGCGGCTGTGTCCTGAGGCGCTTGCAGTGCGCTATCGCGAGCGCGGCATTGCCGATCTGGCCGCGCTGTCGGTCAGTCACGCGCGGCAGTACTTCAGGAGCCTGAAACCCGATGCCCGTGAGCGCGCGATCGCGCGCGACGTGCTGGCGGAAATCGCTGCCCGTCTCGGTTTTCTGGAGCAGGTGGGGCTGGGCTATCTGACGCTGGACAGAGCCGCGCCGACGCTGTCAGGTGGCGAGGCGCAACGCATCCGGCTGGCGGCCCAGCTCGGTTCCAGCCTGCAGGGCGTGTGCTACATCCTGGACGAGCCGACCATAGGGCTGCATCCGCGCGACAATGCCTTGCTGCTTCAGACCATCACCCGGCTGACGCGCAAGGGCAACACCGTCGTCGTTGTGGAGCACGACGAGGACACGATTCGCAGTGCGGAGCATCTGATCGATCTGGGTCCCGGCGCCGGTAGTCGTGGAGGAGAGGTGGTCGCGACCGGAACGCTGTCGGGGCTGCTGCGTGCGGAAAGGTCCGTCACAGGTCAGGTGCTGGCATCACCGCCGCGCCATCCGGTCAACCAGCGACGACCGGTCGCAAGGCCGGCGTCTGATACACACCTGATCATCCGCGGCGCCAGGCGCCACAATCTCCGTGACGTGGATGTGCAGCTGCCGCTGCAGCGACTGGTGTGCGTGACCGGCGTCAGCGGCAGCGGCAAGAGTACGCTGGTGCGCGACATCGTGTTTCAGAACGTGTCGCGGCGGCTGGCGCAGCGGCGCAGGTCTGCGGTCGGGCCGGTTGACTGTGCGTCGTTCGAAGGTGATCAGGCCATCCGTCGCGTACTGCAGGTCGATCAGACGCCGATAGGCCGCACGCCGCGATCGTGCCCGGCCACCTATGTGGGCATCTGGGACGACGTGCGCAAGCTGTTCGCGAATACTACCGAGGCCCGTCTGCGCGGTTATGCGGCCGGGCGTTTTTCATTCAACGTCGCGGGCGGACGCTGCGAGGCCTGCGAAGGACAGGGTGTCAGAAAGATCGAGATGAGTTTTCTGCCGGATGTGCGGGTGAACTGCGAACGCTGCAACGGTGCACGTTTCAACTTTGAAACGCGCGAAGTGACCGTGCGAGGCCGCAGCATCGCCGATGTGCTCGCCATGACGGTCGAGGATGCGATGGCTTTCTTCGCATCGCACACGCGTATTTCACACGCGCTGGCGCTGCTGAACGATGTGGGGCTGGGTTATCTGACGTTGGGGCAGCCCAGTCCGACGCTGTCCGGCGGCGAAGCCCAGCGTGTGAAGCTGGTGACGGAACTTGCCCGCGCGGCGCCCGCCACTTCGCGCCGCGCCGGGTACGAGCCAACGCTTTATGTCCTGGACGAGCCGACCATAGGACTGCACATCGCGGACGTCGCGAAACTCACCGGTGTTCTGCACAGACTGGTCGACGCCGGTCACAGCGTGATCGTCATCGAGCACAATCTGGACGTGATTGCCGAGGCGGACTGGGTCGTGGACATCGGTCCGGAAGGCGGTGACAGGGGTGGACGCGTCGTTGCCCGTGGCACGCCGGAGCAGCTTGCACGACGGCGCTCACACACAGCCCGCGCACTGGCGGCCTTTCTCGCCGCCCGTGCCGGCTGATCGCAACGTCAATGGGTCTATCAAGTCGGGTGAGGCCCTGCCCGATGCTGTCGGTTCAGCTCAGCTGATGTGACAGCAGACCGTCCGCGAGCTTGGGTTCAAACCACGTGGACTTCGGCGGCATGGCCAGTCCCGCGTCGGCCACCGCCATGAGCTGATCCATGCGGGTCGCGAACATGGAAAGTGCGACCGCCGCCCTGCCGCTGTCCACGCGCCTTTGCAGTTCGCCAAGGCCACGGATACCACCGACGAAATCTATACGCGGATCGGTTCGCGGATTCTCGATGCCAAGCACCGGGTGCAGAAGGCGGTTCTGCAACTGGCTGACATCCAGGCTGGCCACCGGGTCGTTGCCGGCGTCCGCGTCATGTTTCAGGGTCAGCCGATACCAGCGGCCGTCGAGATACATGCCGAAGGTGCCGGCACGATCGGGTGCCACGGGTTCGGACGCTGGTTGTACGCCGAATATTTTCCGCGTGCGCACCAGGAATTCATCCGCGGTCAGTCCGTTCAGGTCGCGCACAACGCGGTTGTAGTCGAGGATACGCATCTGGTCATCGGCAAATGCGACGACCAGAAAATAATCGTAAGCGCCGCCACCGTTACCGTTTCCGCCGCGTTCCCGTGCAACGCGAGCCGCGGCGGCGGCGCGGTGATGGCCGTCGGCAATGTAGATGGCCTCGTGGCGATTCAGTGCCTGCTCCAGCGTGCGAATCGTGTCCGGCGCGTCGATGCGCCAGATCGTGTGCTGCACGCCGTTCGGCCCTTCGGCATCAAGCAACGGCGTGCCGGACGTGGCCTCGGCCAGAGGCCGGTCGAGGTCCGGGTCGGCCTTGTAGGCGCAAAGAACAGGACCGGTCTGCGCATCGAGCGCCAGAATATTGCGTACCCGATCGTTTTCTTTTTCCGGCCGCGTGAATTCATGCTTGCGCACCCGGTTCTGTTCATAGGCGCGCGTGGATGCCGTGAAAGCGATGCCTGTCTGGGTGTGATCGCCATCGCGCAGGCGGTAGGCATAAAAGCACGGGACGGCCTCGCGAACCAGGATTCCTTCGCGCACCATACGTTGCAGACAGGCTGCACCGGCGGCATACACCTGATCGCTGTATGGATCGGTGCCTTCAGGCAGATCGATCTCAGGGCGTGAAATATGCAGGAACGACCACGGACGATCTGCGGCCAGCTGCCGGGCTTCGGCGGTGTCTATGACATCGTAGGGTGGTGCGATGACATTTCCGGCCTGATCGGCTTCGGGTCTTAGCGCGGCAAACGGCCGCGCAAGCGGGTGCTCATTGTTTTTCATCCGTGCATTATAAGTTGACGGACGCCGGTTTGCCGATGCGCACAGCGACGCGTAATTCGCACGGCAATACATGACAATCGGGCTTTGCAGCGCCTGAGGGAATGACACAGATGCAAAAGACAGTAACCCGTGCACAACTGGATGCCATGGTCGGTCAGTCGCTGGGCAGGTCGGACTGGATGGTCGTGGATCAGCAGCGAATCAGTGAGTTTGCGGATGTCACCGAAGACCACCAGTTCATTCATGTGGATCCCGAGCGTGCCCGGCAGACGCCTTTCGGTACCACGATCGCGCACGGTCTGCTGACGCTGTCGCTGATCGTGCGGCTCTGCCTGCCGCTGGTGCCGCGCCTGGATACCATGAGTATGGTGCTGAACTACGGCTTTGACCGGGTGCGTTTTCCGGCGCCGCTGAAATCCGGCAGTCAGATCCGTGCCGAGGTTCACCTCGATGCCGTGGAACAGCGCAAACCCGGCCAGGTGCTGTTGCGACTCAACGTTGTAGTGGCGATTGCGAACGGGTCAGCGCCAGCGCTGGTAGCCGACTGGCTGGCCCTGCAGCTGACCGACTGATCTGCGTTGCACTTCCAACTGTGCCTGCCAGGCCGCCCGGCCGTGACCTGCCTCACAGCCCGATGTTCCTGTTCGTGTTAAAAAGTCCCCGAAAACGGGAATGAACGGCCCGAAAATGGGAACGGATGACGGTTGCAGGAATTGTCCAGGTGTCAGCTTCGGAGTCGGACGGAATCAGCACTGAGTACGCAACACGCAGCGGCACCAGGGCCAATGCGAGCCTGCGCTTCATACAGCGCTACCTCAGTGAACGCGACGGTAATCAACTGACGGGTCTGATACTCGGACAGCTGGACGCATTCAATCGCATCAGCAGCACTTTCGGTCACGAAACCTCCAGTACGTTCTGTGCCCGTTACACGTCGCAGTTGCGCGAGCACCTGCCGCCAGGTACGCCGGTAATACGATTGTCGGAACGCCGGTTCGCGGTGCTGCTGCGCCTCTCCAGTGTCTCGGCTGTTGTGGACGTTGCCGCTGAACTGGCTGAACGCAGCCAGCCCCGCTTCAGGGTCGGAGGCGACCGGTTTCTGGTGGATCTCACCCTGGGTGTGTCGGTCTATCCCACCCATGCCGATGATGCGGCCAGCCTTTTCCGCCGTGCCGAACTTGCATTGAAGAGCGCGCGCGATAACGAACTCACGTTCGACATCTATCAGCCGGATTCCACCCAGCAGCACGCGACCATGTGGAAGATGGAGAGCGACCTGGAACGCGCGGTGCGTCAGGGCGAACTTCAGGTCTTCTACCAGCCGAAGCTGGATCTGGGTACTGGAAGGATATCCGGACTGGAATCGCTGGTGCGCTGGCGGAACCGGTCCGGTCACTTCGTGCCCCCGGAAGAATTCATTCCGATTGCCGAGCGAGGCGGCTGTATTGTGCCGCTGACCTGGTGCGTGTTCGATAACGTTGAGCAGCATGCGCGCGCGTGGGCTGCGCTGTCCAAGCCGTTCTCCATTGCGATCAACGTTTCGCCGCAGGTGCTGACACACAGGGAGCTGGAACCGCGTGTGCAGAAACTGACGGAGTCGCTGGCCGCGTACGGCATGACTCTGACCATAGAGATCACCGAAGACAGTCTGGTCCAGAGTTCCGGTGCAACGCCCGACAGTCTGGAGCGATTGCGCGAAATGGGCATTGATGTCGCGATAGACGACTTCGGTAAAGGGTATTCGTCGCTGACTTATCTGAAAGAAATTCCGGCGACAGAGATCAAGGTGGACCGTCACTTCGTATCGACGATTGCCGCCGATGAGAAGGACAGGGAGATCGTGCGCAGCGTCGTGGAACTTGGCCATGCGCTGGGCATGCGGGTGGTCGCCGAAGGGGTGGACAGCGCCGAGAATCTGGCGGTGATATCCCGGCTCGGCTGTGAGGTCGCACAGGGGTTCTATATCGCCCGCCCCATGCGCGCGGAAATGGTGTTCGACTGGATCAACAGCTACACCGTAGCCACACTGGCGATGGAAGCCAGGACGCGGGGCACTTCCCGTGCAGATGCCGGGCAGCGGCCGCCCGCCGGCGGAAAAGGGGCCGTGCCCTACGGCATGGGCAGAAAAGCCGAGGCGATCGCGAAGTAGATCAGCACCCCCGCGATGTCCGCTATGGACGTGATCAGCGGCGCACTTGCGGTCGCCGGGTCAAAGCCCAGTCGCGTGAGGACAAACGGCAAGGTCATGCCGATAGTGCTGCCGGTGATGACGATCAGAATCATCGCCGCGGATACGACCACGGCGATCTCCGGACCACCGCGCACGACGCCGATCAGGGATACGGCCAGGGCCATGGACAGTCCCAGCAGGGCGGCGACCAGCAGCTCCCGGCCGATCATGTTGCCCCAGTCCTTCATCTGTACGTCGCCGGTGGCCAGAGCGCGCACCATCAGTGTGGCGGACTGCGACCCTGCATTGCCGCCCGATGCGATCAGTATGGGAAGGAAGAACAGCAGCGCGAGGTAGGCGGCAATGGTTTCCTCGAAGGCGGCGATGCCGGCACCGGAGAAAATGTTGCCGAACACCAGTGCAACCAGCCATACGATGCGTGCACGGTAAAGCATCAGCACGCCTGCATCGCGAACATTGGTGACGAGCCTGGAGACCGTGCCGACCTTCTGGAAGTCCTCCGTGGCCTCTTCCTGCAGGACGTCGATGGCGTCGTCGTGAGTCACGATGCCGACCAGACGGTCGTCGCTGTCGACAACCGGGATGGCGAGCATGTCGTACTTCGCGATCTGGCCGGCCACATGCTCCTGGTCGTCGTCCACGTGCACCGCAATCGGGTGACGGTCCATCAGTCGCCCGACCGTTGCCCGCGATGGTGCAAGGATGAGGTCCTGCAGGCGCACCGACCCGATCAGGCGCCGGTCATTATCGATGACGTAGGCTCGATAAATGGTCTCCTTGTCGGGAGCTTCGCGCCGCAGCTTTTCAATGGCCTCGGCCGCGGTCTGACTTTCGGCGATCGTGGCATAGTCCGATGACATGATCGCGCCGGCCGTGTCTTCCTCGTACGAGGCAAGGCGGCGGATATCCTCTCGCTCGGCCTGGGCCAGGGCCGGCAGCAGCGCCTCGCGCTGTTCTTCCGACAGCTCGTTGAGCAGGTCGGCGCGCTCGTCCGAGTTCATTTCGGTGACGATGCGCGCAAGCTCCGCTCGTGTCAGCACACGGGCCGCATCGACCTGGTCGTCAGGATCGAGATAGCCAAACACGCTGGCCTTGCGGCGATCGGGCAGCAAGCGCAGCACCTCGGCCGTCTCCTGCGGCTCCATTTCGGCGATGCACGCGGCAATATCGGCGGCATGCACTTCGGTGAGTGCCAGGCGTATGCCTTCGAGGTTGTTCTGCTGCAGCCGTTCGCGCAGGGCATCGGTGGAAATCTGGGCGGTCATGACTGAACTTCCTCGCATGAATCGGGGGCCTGACAGGGAGGCGCAAGCCACTCGCGCCAGTCGCGCGCGCTGTTTAGAACATCTGCTGAGACCGCAAGCCCGGGATGGTCCGGTTTTGCCTGTTACCGTTGCCGGCTGGCGCCCCGGAAGGCGTGTCCCGGCGGGCTCGTCGTCGAAGGTGCATGAGTTTACGCCAGAACCCGGCCGTCATGCATCGTGCATAATGGAGCACCGAGCCCTGTCTTCCAGGAGTCCGAAACGATGGCGTATAACCGCAACCATGCCCGCGCGTTGTGCAACGCAACAGAGCTGGCACTGTTCGAAGCAAGTCTGGCCGATAACATCAGCGCACATTCGGCGTCGCAGCTCAGGGACAAGATCAAGCGCGCGCGCGCGCTGCGGGACAAATACCGCGACCTGTACAAGCGCCAGCGACTGGCGGCACGCGAACGTACCGGTACCAAGAAGGGCGCGCGCGCCGACACCAATGCCAGAACACAGAGCAAGGCAAAGCTCTTCGAGGAAGTGCTGGCGCGCTATCAGAGCCGTGCCGACGTGCTGGCTGCTGGTTCGAGACACTGAACTGCCTGGCTCCGGTCGTGCCACTGCCAGGTCCTGCCGCTGTTCTCAGGCGTGCCGGACAGATCGTGGCAGTGCCGGTGCACCAGCGGTAGCGCCGCCATGAGGTTTGTCGTCGATCTGGCGTGGCTGCTGATCGCGCTGGTGACATCGCCATGGTGGCTTTACAGGCTGGTGAAAACCGGGGAATGGCGGCATCTGCAAGCGCGGTTCGGCCGGCGACCTCCGCCTGCCGGACCTTCAGGCATCTGGCTGCACGGATCCTCCGTAGGGGAAATCACGCTGTTGCGGCCGCTGATCGCAGTATTGGAACGCGAGATGCCCGACGTACCGCTGACCATTTCAGCGTTCACGTCCACCGGTGTCGCTGCCGCGCGCAAGGCGTGGCCGCATCACAATGTGATGGTTCTGCCTTTTGATTTCTCGTTTACGGTGCGTCGCGCATTCGATCGCATCGCGCCGGGGCTCATCGTCATCGCAGAGTCGGACTTCTGGCCGAATCTGCTGCTTGCCGCCGAATCGCGATCCGTGCCTGTGGTGGTCGTCAATGCGCGGGTTTCGGAGCGATCCGCGCGCCGGCTTGCGATGACACGCATCGTTCCGCGCGTGCTGCGCCGCAACGCTGTGCTGCTGACGCAGAATGCCGAGTTCAGGGAACGATTTCTTGGCCTGGGTATTCCGGCGCAGCGAGTTGCGGCGACCGGAAACATGAAATACGACCAGACAGTGCCGGTGCGCGACGCAACGCGTGACGGCCTGCGTGCCGCACTCGGTTACAGTGACGACGATCTGGTCGTGATAGGCGGCAGCCTGCACCACGGTGAAGATGCGGTCGTGCTGGAGGCGTTTCGGGCGGTTCAGGCGCAGCACCCGAATCTTCGTCTGATCATCGTGCCGCGCTATCCGGCTGACGCCGATCGCGTGGTGGCCGGCGTGCGGTCGCACAACATCCCGGCAGTACTCAGAAGTGAGCTGGATGCCGGGCAGAGTGCGCCGCCGGGATGGGTGCTGATCGTCGACACGCTGGGCGAGCTGGCCAGAATGTATACCCTGGCCGATATCGCGTTCGTGGGTGGCAGCCTGTTCTATCGCGGCAGCAACAAGGGCGGGCATAACTTCATGGAGCCCGCGGTGGCCGGCATTCCGGTTCTGTTCGGACCATGGAACTACAGTTTTCGCGATACGGTCGCCGATCTGCTGGCGGCCGGCGGAGCCCTTGAGGTGCGCGATGCGGACACGCTGGCCGGTGCGCTGACCATGCTGGCCGCTGATGCAGAGAAGCGCAGGGCGATGGGTGCCGCGGCGAAACAGGTGGTGTTGCGCGGCCAGGGCGCGACGCGGCGCAATTTCGAAGTGATCAGCGAGCAGTTGGCCGAACCCGGTGAGCGCTTGCCCCTCAAGGGCTTTGACAGCACAATGCCCCGCACAGCTCCCGGCACGGATTGAGGATGACCAAGAAACACGTTCAGGTAGGCAATATCGATTGCGGATCCGATCAGCTTTTTCTGATTTCAGGCCCGTGCGTGATCGAGGCCGAGTCGCTGATGATGCACACGGCCGAGCGGCTGAAGAAGATCGCTGAATCTCTCGGCATGCCGCTGATTTTCAAGTCCTCGTTCTCCAAGGACAACCGCAGTTCCCTGGACTATTACCAGGGCCCGGGTCTGGACGAGGGCCTGAAGGTGCTGGAGAAGGTCAAACGCGAGTTCGACCTGCCGGTGCTGACCGATATCCACTATCCCGATCAGGCGGCGCCGGCTGCCGAAGTCGTTGATGTGCTGCAGATTCCGGCCTATCTGTGTATGCAGAGCGAACTGGTGGTCGCGGCGGCGAAAACCGGCGCGGTCGTGAATATCAAGCATGGCCAGTTCATTGCGCCGGACAACATGGCCAAGCCGGTGAAGAAGATCGAGGCGGCCGGCAACGAGCAGATCATCCTGACCGAGCGCGGGTATACCTTCGGTTACAATGATCTGATCGTCGATCCACGCGCGTTTCTGCTGCTGAACCAGATCGGCTATCCGGTCGTGTTCGACATCACGCATACCATTCGCAAGTACGGTATTCCGAGCAAGGATCCGCGTGGCGGTACGCGCGAGTTTCTTGCCGTGCTCGGTCGCGCCGGTGTAGCGGCCGGCGTCGACGGTATCTTCATTGAAGCACACCCGAATCCGCCGGAAGCGCTTTGCGATGCGGCCAGTCAGTACTATCTCGATCAGCTGGCCGAATTCGTCAAGCCGCTGCTCGATATTCACAATCTCGTCCGGTCCCAGATCAGACACTGATCCCGGCACAACCCGAGGCTTATAAATGGAACTTTATCTCGACTCCGTTGATTTCAAGGAGATCGAAACCGCATTCGATTTCGGCTTTCTTGCGGGTCTGACCACGACGCCGACCTTCATGCATCGTCATGGCATCACCGACATCGACGGAGCGATCGTCAAGCTGTCCGGCATGGTGCCGGAACTGCAGGTTGAGGCGCTGGGCGATTCACCCGATGAGATCCTGCGCGAGGCCGACCGCATTCTGGCGCTGCCCGGGCTGCAGAAGGAACCGGTGTTCAAGGTGCCTATCTCCAATGCCGGCGTGAAGGCGTGCGATCGGCTGACCAAGCGCGGCCACCGCGTCAATGTGCACCTTATCTACACGCTCAATCAGGCCTACATGGCGATGGCGGCGGGCGCCGCGTTCGTCTGTCCGCTGGCCGGACGTCTTCAGGACCAGGGGCACGATGCCATCAAGCTGTTCGAACAGTGCGTCGATGTCATCGTGACGCACGGTTATGACGCCAAGGTCATGTTCTCGTCGGTGCGTCATGCCGAGCACGTGCGACAGGCGCTGCTGACCGGCGTGCATGTCTGCACCGTGCCTTTCGGTGTGATCAACCATCTCTGCGATAACTCGCTGACTGAGGTCGGCACCGCGCAGTTCCGCGAACACACGCAGCTGATGACCCTGAAGGTCCGTGATCTCATGGGTGCCGTGAACCCGGTCTGTGAAGCCTCCGAGACGCTGAGTACGGCGATGGTGAAGATGACCGAGTCCAGACTCGGTATCGTCACCCTGGTCGACAGCCAGGGCCATCTTGCCGGCGTGTTCACCGATGGCGATCTGCGCCGCAAGCTGCAGCAGGACGGGCGGCAGATTCTGGACAAGTCCCTCGCCGACATCGGCTTTACGCCCAGTCCGGTCAGCATTCCGAAGGACAGCCTGCTGAATGAGGCCGTCAAGCTGTTCAAGGAGTTCAAGGTGGACAGCATTGTGGTCGTGGATGGTGAGCGTCCGGCCGGCGTGCTCGACATTCAGGATCTGGTCAAGCTCGGCCTGCTCGGCCCGCAACGCGCCTGAGCCGATGTTTGAGCCGGCGGAGCTTGAGGCCCGCTATACGGCATCGGGCGCGGCATTTCTGACTTCCGCGGCCACGATTGCCGAGCGGGCCGCGGCGCTGCGCGGCATCGTGTTCGACTGGGACGGCGTGTTCAATGCCGGTGTCAAGGGCGAACACGCGCCCAGTCCTTTCAGCGAATCCGATTCCATGGGCACCAACCTGTTGCGCTACGCGCTCTGGCTGGGCGGGCACGGGTTGCCCGTTACCGCGATAGTGACCGGAGCGGCCAACCCGGATGCCATCGCGTTTGCACGCAGGGAGCACTTCCATGCGATTTATCCCGGTGTGCGCAACAAGGCGGATGCCGTGACGGCGCTCTGTCAGCGCTACGGCATCAGTCAGGACCAGCTGGCCGTCGTGTTCGATGATGTGAATGACCTGCCCATGGCGTCTGGCTGCGGTCTGCGTTTTCTCGTGCGTCGCAAGGCCAGTCCGCTGCTGGCGGAGTATGTGGCGCGCGAGGGGCTGGCCGATTTTGTGACCGCCGGGGAAGGCGGACAGCATGCGGTGCGCGAGGTGACCGAGTTGCTGCTGGGACTCACCGGTCGCTTCGAGCAGGTTGTGAGATCGCGCACAGCCTCGGACGAATCCTACGTCAGGTATTTCACGGCCCGTCAGGCGGTGGAAACGAAACTGGTCAACAGCTGAGCTGTCTTTCGCAACAATGACTGCCTGGGCCGTATTGTCCTACCTTCTGCTTCCGTATGCGATCGTGAAGCTGCTGTGGCGTGGATTTCGCTACCGCGCCTACTGGTATCGCTGGCCGGAGCGCTTCGGCTTCATCGAGACACCGCCTGGCGAAGAGGTCATCTGGATTCATGCGGTGTCGGTCGGTGAGGTACGCTCCTGCGTGGTGCTGGTCGATGCGCTGGCCGAGCAGTTTCCGGACTACCGCATACTGATCACGACGATGACGCCAACCGGATCGGCTCAGGTGCGCGACCTGTTCGCTGACCGGGTCAGTCACGCCTATGTGCCGTACGACGTGCCGTTCGCCGTGAACCGATTCCTCAATCGTGCGCGTCCGGCGTTTGCCGTGATCGCCGAAACGGAATTCTGGCCAAACATCTTTCGCGCCTGTAATCAGCGAGACATCCCGTTACTGCTCGTCAACGTGCGTGTATCGCAGGCGTCGCTGCGAGGTTACTCGCTGGTGCCGCGCACGTTCCGCAACATGCTTGGCCACGCCGATGTGATCTGCGCGCAGACCCGCACCGATGCCTATCGCCTGCGCACGCTGGGCGCGCCGGAAGGGCGCATCCATGTCACCGGCAATCTGAAGTTCGATGTGGAGATGCCGGCTCACAGGCTGGAAGAGGCGGCGGCACTGCGAGCGTCGTGGGGACGTGATCGCCCGGTGCTGATCGCAGCCAGCACGCACAGGGGAGAGGAGCGCATCCTGCTCAAGGCCTTTGCTGAACTGCGTCAGCGGTTCCCCGATCTGCTGCTGGTGCTGGTGCCCAGGCATCCGGAGCGTTTCGAGCCGGTGGCGCGGCTGTGTGAGCGGGCAGGGTACGAGATTGCGCTGCGCAGCGAGACGCGCGGCAGCCTGCCCAACGGCACCGATGTGCTGGTGGGTGACACGATGGGCGAGCTGCAGCGGCTGTATGCCGCATCGGACGTCGCATTCATAGGCGGAAGCCTGGTGCGTAAGGGCGGGCAGAATCTGCTCGAGGCCTGCGCAGTCGGTGTGCCGGTGCTGTTCGGCCCGTATACGTTCCACTTCGAGGAAATCAGCGTGATGGCGCTGGAGCGTGGTGCCGGACGGCAGGTGCATAATGCTGCCGACATTGCTGAGGCGGTGACGGCGTTGCTTGAGAATCCCCCGGCTCGCCAGGCCACCGGCGCTGCCGGGCGGCGTCTGGTCGCGGACAACCGCGGTGCGCTGGCGCGCACAATGAAGCTGATGACCGAGACGCTGAAGGAGCGTGGACGCGTCGGTCGTCACTGACTCAGCCGAAGACAGCCTCCAGCGCCGCTGCAAGGTCCGCCGTCAGATCGTCGGGGTGCTCCAGACCGATCGCCAGCCGCACCGTGCCTTCGGTGATCTGCGCCGCCGCGAGTTCATCCGCGTTGAGATCGCCGCACCAGTACAGCTTCACCGGCGCCGCCAGCGACTCGGTGGAACCGAGGCTGGACGTGGTTGCAAACAGCTGCAGTCGGTCGAGAAACGCCACGGTCTGCTCAGGTGTCGCACGCAGGTTGAAGCTCAGCACTCCACCGAAGTCTTCCATCTGCCTTACGGCCAGCTCGTGGCCAGGATCGTCGGGCAGCCCCGGATAGAACACCCGATCGACTTCGGCGCGACCGGCCAGGAACCGCGCCACGGCGAGTGCGTTCTCCGAGTGGCGACGGTAACGGAGGGAGTATGTCTTGAGGCCGCGCGCAATCAGCCAGGCGACGCCCGGATCCATCATCGCACCCAGATTCACGGCGAACGGCCGCAGCCGCGCGATTTTCTCCCGGCTGCCGACGACGATGCCGCCGAGCACATCGCCATGGCCGTTGCCGTACTTGGTGAGGCTGTGCACGTAGTAATCGACCGCAAAACTGCCATGGTTGTGCAACCCGGCGAACGTGTTATCCAGCAGGGTCACCACGTCATGGCTCGCGGCCAGTTCACAGATCGCTTCGATATCGGGTACCTGCAGCATGGGATTGGTCGGTGCCTCGAACATGACCACGCGCGTGTTGTCGCGGGCAAACGCCGTTTCCACCGCGGCGCGATCATGCAGGCTGACCATCTCGAACTCTATGCCATAGCGCGGCAGAAACTTGCGGATGGCAACGCGGGTCGGCCGGTAGCACTCGACGAAGAACACCACGCGATCGCCGGCGCGCAGATTGCCAAGCAATGCCAGCCACACGGCAGCCATGCCACTGGCGGTCGCGACGGCGTCATCGCGCTGCTGCAGATCGGCACACAGCAGTTCCAGCTGGCGCGTGGTCGGATTGGCATCGCGTGAGTAATCGAATCCACCGTCACGGGCCTCGGCACTGTAAGCCGAGGCGATGTCCGGATAGGTGAACTTGACCGAACGGTAGATCGGGCTGACCAGCGGGCGATTGCCGGCTACCAGCTCCACCCGTGGCTGATGTGTGACTCGTGTATCTTTTTTCATGCGTTCCAGCGGCGCAGCCGCGATCGGTCAGGGTCGTCTTGCCGGTTCAGATTCTTGCCAGCGCAGCATCGAGATCGGCAATCAGGTCGTCGACGTCCTCAAGTCCCACGGAGAGGCGAACCAGGCCGTCGGTGATTCCGACACGTTTGCGTTCCGCCTCTTCGACATCGGCGTGAGTCATGGTCACCGGATGCGTGATCAGCGTTTCCACCGACCCCAGATTCTCGGCCAGCGTGCAAAGCTGCACCGAATCCATCAGCTTCTTGCCGGCCGCAACGCCCCCCTCGACTTCGAACCACAGCATCGCGCCGAATCCGCTGGCCTGTCGCTTCGCAAGATCGTGCTGGGCAAATGACTCAAGACCGGGGTAACAGACGCTTGCCACTTTCGGGTGAGTCTCGAGGAATCGGGCAATCTGCAATGCGGAGTTCGACTGACGTTCAATCCTGACGGACAGCGTCTTGGTGCCCTGCAGGGTCAGCCATGCCACCCACGGCGACATGATCAGGCCGGCTGCGTTCTGCACAAAGCGTATCTGCTCATCCAGCTCCTTCGTATCCGTGACTACGGCACCGCCGACAGTTGCGTTGTGTCCGTCGAAGTACTTCGTGGTGCTGTGGATCACGATATTCGCACCCAGTTCCAGCGGGCGCTGAAAGTAGGGCGACAGGAACGTATTGTCGACAGCGTGCGGAATCCCCTTCGCGGTCGCAATTTCCGATATCGCGGCAATGTCGGTCAGCTTCAGCGTGGGATTCGCCGGCGTCTCGGTCAGTATCAGGCGCGTGTTGTCCCTGATGGCAGCGCGTACCGCTTCGGGACTGGACGTATCGGCAAACGTGAACTCGACCCCGAAACGCGCGAATACCTTGGTGCACAGGCGGTAGGTGCCGCCGTAAGCGACGTCGGACACGACGGCATGGTCGCCGGCGTTCAGCAGTGCCTGCAGTACGGCCTGAATGGCTGCCATGCCGGTGGTGTAGCAGGTGCAATCGGCACCTTCCTCCAGTGCCGTGAGCTTGTTCTCCAGTGCCCGCACGGTGGGATTGCCGCTGCGCGAGTACGAATATCCCTTGCCCAGGTACTCATCCACCGAGTCCTGAACGAAGGTGGTCGACTGATACACGGGCGTGAGAATCGCGCCGGTGACAGGATCCGGGGTTACACCTGCGTGTATCTGCTTGGTCGTAAAGCCCATGGGCCACTCCGGGGGTGAACAGGAAGCGGAATGATACCGGAAACCTCCGGCGCATCGCTGCGGCGCCGTGCGAAACGGGTTCGCGCGCCCAATCGGGGTCGCAAATCAGTTACGGTAGCGGTGGACGCAACAAGGAGGATGCACCCTTCGTGAGCATCAAGGTCATCGGAATACTCATACTCTGCGCCGGGCTGCTGCTCGAGATCGCGCAGGTCGGTTCGGATTTCTGGCTGGGATCCAGCATCGCGGTCGTGGGCGTCCTGCTCTATGCGTGGGGCCGTTTTCACAAGTCCGGCCCCGGCTAGCCGGTTGCCCCGATAACCGGGCACCGACAGCCGATAAGCGACAGCCGATAACCGATAGCCGACACAGACGGCAGCCACCGTTGACCCGCAGTCGGCAGCAGTGTGTCAGAAGATGTTGCCGAGAAACACGTAAACGGCGTCCCTGTTACCCTGGGCGCGGCCATAGCCGACATAGATCGGCCCCACGGGCGTATCCACACCGGCCCACAGGGATCCACCCAGCACGGTGTCGCGCATGCCTATGTCACGACGGTTCTGCCACACATTACCGGCCTCCAGGCTGATGCCTGCGAACGCCGGGAACAGGGCGAGGTCGCCGATGCGTCTGTAGTAGCTGAGCCCGATGCGCATGGAGTTCTGGCCTGACAGCTCGTGATAGTTCAGGCCCGACAGGTCGATGAAGCCGCCGAGCCGGGTCTGGCTCTCAAGCGGCAGTTCCCCGCGAGTGGTGATGTCGTAACGGAAGCTGGACAGCAGCGTGTGGCGCCCCCAGGTGCGTGCGTGAAAGGCCCGCACCCGCCAGTGATCGAAATCGTTGTCGGCGGACAGGCGCCGGCTGCGCGACCCCAGCCACTCGGTGGTTGCGAGTACGCCAGTGCGGGGAAACGCGATGCTGTCCAGCGTATCCACAGAGAACCGCACGAACGCCTGGCCACGATTGAAGCCGTCTCCCGGCGCCAGATCCGGCTCACCGACCCGGACCCGGATATCACCATAGGAACGGCGCAGCCCGGCGCGAATTTCGCCGAAATACATCAGCTCACGTCCCATGCTGAACTCGAACATCGCCTCGCGCAGTCGCAGCGTGCCCAGCGGCCTTTCGGAGTCGCCCCAGACACTGATCTTCGTGCTCTCGAAGCTCAGCGCAGGTTCCACGAAGAAGCGCGCGGCCGGTCCCAGGGGCTGATACAGACTGGTCAGTGCCGCCGGTTCGTCACCCACCTTCGCTGTCGTTCGCCATTCGGCGCCGAGTTCGTTGATGCCGGTGCGCAGATAACTGACGGCCATGCCGAACAGCACGCTGTCGTCGCCGGATGCACGGAATTTCAGGCCCAGCTGCAGGTAGTTCGGCCCCCAGGAGCGTTCTTCAACGCCGATGGCCACGCCGGTGCGTTCGCCGTCGGCCACCAGGTCATAGCGGACGTTCTGAAAGAAATCCAGGCCGTATACCCGGCCGACCGCACGTTCCACCGCGTCGATGTCCAGCGGCTGGCCGATCTCGATATCGCCAAGCCGTGCCTCGATCACGCTGTCGGCGATGCGCGATTCATTGTCCAGCCGTACGAATTCGACAACCGGTGGCGGGTCGAACGAGGGCAGACTGAGACTTGTTCGCCATGCCAGATATTCATCCTCGGGCAGCGACAGGTGCGCCAGCGCGTCGCGCTGTTCCATGATCATCACATAGCCGGTATCTATGGTCTCGGCCATGCGCGCGTAGCTCACCGTGCTGTGCTCGCTTGAGAACTCCGGCGTCATCAGGATGTCCTGGTCGCGCAGGTGACGCTTCTGCTCCTCCACGCCTTCGCGCGTCAACAGATTGCTGAGCTGGAACGTGACATCCAGAATCGAACGCATTTCGTCGCGTTCGCGCATGGGTGCGCTGATATCCACGGCCAGCACAACGTCGGCACCCATGTCGATCGCGACCTCTATGGGCAGGTTCATCGCGATACCGCCGTCAACCAGCAGCCGGCCATCGTATTCCACCGGCGCCAGCGCGGCCGGCAACGACATGCTGGCCCTGACCGCCCGGGCAAGATTGCCGCTGGCCAGCACCACCGCCTCGCCGGTCACGATGTCGGCAGCTACTGCGCGAAACGGGATCACGAGTTCGTCGAAGTCAGGTGCGGTCGACGCCGACAGGGTCAGTCGCGTCAGTATCATGTCTATGACCTGGCCGTGTACCAGGCCGATCGGCAGTTCAAACTCCAGTTCATCACTGAAGCCTGGCTTCATCTCCACCAGAAACAGGTCGTCGTCGCGCTTGCGGCGGAACGACCGGTACTCGCGCGGCGTGACGTTCAGCAGCGCGCGTTCCAGATCGATACTGCGAGGCACATCTTCGAGATCCTCGATGCTCATGCCGCTGGCATAGAAGGCGCCCACGATCGCGCCTATGCTGGTGCCTGCAATGTAGTCGACCGGTATCCGCAGCTCCTCGAGTGCCTTCAGGACGCCAATGTGTGCACCGCCACGCGCACCGCCTCCCGACAGCACCAGACCGATCGACGGACGTCCGGCGTCCGCATCGGTCTCGCGCAGCGGTTCCTCGTCCTGTTCGGCATGCGCCGGCACAGCCAGGATCATGCCGACTACAACAAAGCAGCTTGCGATCCGGGACATTGTCAACATAGGCAAACTCCAGCTGCGGATAGCGCTTGCGGCTCGGCCGCAGCGCTGTGCTGTCCATGCGTCGGGCCGTATTCTACCGACGCTTTGCGGACGGACCTGACTTGGTGCACGCGCTCGACTAACATAGCCCGCCCGACGGTGCACACTGACGCCGGCAACACAGGAGTATAAATGAGCATCCAACATCACCGGCTGATCATCCTGGGATCCGGCCCCGCCGGCTACACAGCTGCGGTATACGCGGCACGCGCGGCGCTCAACCCGGTCCTGATCACGGGCCTTGAAGTCGGCGGCCAGATGACCACAACCACTGACGTCGACAACTGGCCTGGAGATAACGCGGGCGTGCAGGGTCCGGAGCTCATGGAACGTATGAAGCGTCATGCCGAGCGTTTCGGCACACAGCTGGTGTATGACCACATCAACGCGGTCGATCTTGGCAGGCGCCCGTTCGTGTTGACCGGTGACACAGGCACCTACAGCTGCGACGCGCTTGTCATTGCCACCGGCGCATCGGCGAGATATCTGGGCCTGCCCAGCGAGGAAGCCTACAAGGGACGCGGTGTGTCCGCCTGCGCCACCTGCGATGGATTTTTCTTCAAGGGGCAGCCGGTAGCGGTGGTGGGCGGCGGCAATACCGCCGTGGAAGAGGCGTTGTATCTGTCACATATCGCGTCGCGCGTCACGGTTGTGCACCGGCGCGACGAATTTCGTGCCGAGAAGATCCTGAGCAACCGTCTGGTAGAAAAGACTCAGGGCGGCAACGTCGAGATTCTGTGGAACCACACGCTCGATGAAGTCCTGGGCGACGAAAACGGCGTCACCGGCGCGCGACTGAAGTCCACGACCGATGATGCTGCACGTGAAATTGACGTGCAGGGCGTGTTCATTGCGATAGGACACACGCCGAACACGGCCATATTCGAGGGACAGCTGGAGATGGACGGCGGATATATCGTGACGACGGGCACGGGCCGCGAGGGCTACGCAACCGCGACCAGCATTGAAGGTGTGTTCGCAGCCGGCGATGTCGCCGACCCGATCTACCGTCAGGCGGTGACATCGGCAGGGTCCGGCTGCATGGCGGCGCTCGACGTGGAACGGTATCTGTCGGGTCAGTGACAGAACAGTGAGTTCAGGGTAGCGGCGAGGCGGACGCCGGCCTGGGCCAGGCGCTGCTCGGTAATGGCGATCGCGGCTGCAATGTATTCGTCGGAGAGGGCTGCGCCTTCCGTGCCGAAGGCGTAAACCTGACCGCGTAGTGCCTGGCTTTCCACGGCCCAGTCCTCAGGCGTGCCGGCGGCCCAGTCGGCCTGCTGCCGATGGACCTGCGGCATCAGATTCGCAACGTACTCCAGCGGAGTCAGGCCGGTCAGCGTGACCGCCTCAGTGTCCCAGAAGCGGTGCAGATTCAGCGTGCGACGACCCAGGCGCACGTCCACGCGATTGCCGCCACGGTCTTCGGCGCGGCCCACATGCAGGGGCTGGTGCAGATCGACAATGAAATGCGTGACAAACCGCAGTGCGTCACGCCTGTCGTTGCGTGGCAGGCGGGAATTGGCGAGGGCGCGTGTGTTGTCATCGATGGCCCACAGAATATCGTGCTCCGGCGGCGTCTCGTAATCGGCAATGCTCATGTTGTCCGGGATATTCATGTAATGCCACGGACCGGTATGGCGCCACTGCTGCTGCGACCGGACGCGATCGGCCCACAGCCCGAGTTCATCCAGGCCCTCGCCGCGCCCCAGATCCTGCACTACGCGCGCCGCATCCTCACATAACAGGCGCTCGGCAACCATGCCGGCGATGCGGTGCCCGTCCGCCCCGTAGCCGGCCACCAGCAGCGGCCACACCAGCAGCAGGGCGAGGATTGCGGCACGCACAGCGGGCCCTGAGAGCGAGGAGAGGAACGGCCGGGAGTCGCTGCGGATCAACCGTCTGCCAGGTGGCGGCGGGCGCGGCCCATCGCGATCAGCGGGAAGTAGTGGCGGTAAAGGTTGTAATTGATCATGAAGCCGCGCTGCAGCTCGGTGCCCTGGGCGATGCGGTCGCGGGTGCGCTGATCACGGAAGTCCATGCGTGTGCCGAAACCGTAGCCCGGGAATCCGGTGCCGGTGTAATAGGGTTCATCCCAGGTGCCGTCCGGTCTCTGCGTTTCGATCAGATAACCAAGACCCTGCCTGATCACGGCGTCGTAGCGCTCGTCGCCGGCTGCCAGCAGCGCCATCAGCGCCCACGCGGTCTGTGACGCGGTGCTGGGCCCCTTGCCGCGCAGCTTGTCGTCCATGTATGACGCACAGGATTCGCCCCAGCCTCCGTCGTCGTTCTGATGCGCGACAATCCATTCGGCGGCGCGACGAACATGCGGCGCCGACATGTCTTCGCCCAGCGCTTCCAGCGCCGGCAGAACAGCCGCGGTACCGTAGATGTGGTTTACGCCCCAGCGGCCGAACCAGCTGCCGTCGGTTTCCTGCTCGGCGAGCAGGAACCGGTAGCCGCGTTCAACACGCGCATCGCTGCGGTCATAACCGAGCGCAGCCAGTGCTTCCAGCACGTGGGCAGTCACGTCAGCCGAGGGCGGATCCAGCGCTTCACCGAAATCGCAGAACGGTATCTTGGTGATGATCATGCGATCGTTGTCGCGATCGAACGCGGCCCAGCCGCCGTTCTTCGACTGCATGGCCAGCGTCCATTCAACGGCTCGCCGGATGGCTTCCTGTACTCGTGGCTGGTTGCGGATTGCCTGCGGCAAACGGCTCAGCACAAGCAAAGCGACTGCGGTGTCGTCGATGTCCGGATAGTGCAGGTTGGCGCGCTCGAATGCCCAGCCGCCACCCTCGACGTTGCGCACCTTCTGTGCCCAGTCGCCTTTGTAGAAAATCTGGTTCTTCAGGATCCAGTCCAGCGCCCGCTGCACTTTCGGCGTGAACTCGTACTCGGAATCGAGCAGGCCGAGAAGCGTCAGCAGTGTGTCCCAGACCGGGGATTCGCTGGCCTGGATGTGCAGCGTGCCGCCGCGTTCATAGGACCAGTGCTCGTCCAGCGCTGCCAGGCCGCGCGCCATGACAGGATGGTCCAGCGCGTAGCCTTCCATGTGCAATGCCATCAGGCTGTAGATCCATGGCGGTTGAATGCCGCCCCAGGCACCGTCGGAATCCTGGTGACGCACCACCCACTCAAGGCAGGTGGCGATTGCAGTGCGCCGCAGAGGATTGATACGAATGCTCTGGTAGATGTGCAGCAGACGATCGGTGAGCAGAAATACGCGCCGCCAGGAAAAAAGACGCCCGCGTCGCGGCAGCTTGTAGTCCATGTTCTCCCGGCCGTCCGGGAACAGTTCGTCGAGTCGACGGTCGGCGGGTAACGGCCTGACCGCACGATGCGCGGAAAGCACTGCCAGTGGCACCAGTGTTGCGCGCGCCCAGCTGGCAAAGTTGTAGATGCTGAATACGAACCAGCGTGGATTCCAGATCAGCTCGGGCGGAAGATTCGGTGTCCGGTTCCACGGCCATTCGCCGATCAGTGCCAGCCAGTAACGGGTGAAAACGCGGATCGTTGACAGGCCGCCATGTGCGAATATCCATTCGCGCGCGCGTACCAGACGCTCGTCGTCCGCCGGCATGCCGACCGAACGCAACGCGGCGTAACACTCCACAGTGCTGTTGATGTCGCCCTGCGGTGCATCGTAGTAGCTCTCCCACGCGCCATCGTCGCGCTGGGCTGCGAGCAGGGTGGCGACGATATCGGGCTTGCGCGGGTGGTCAATCCCCATGAAGTGCATGGCGAGCAGCCACTGCGCTTCCATCGAATAGCTGGATTCCAGCGCGCCGACCCAGAAACCTTCATCGTTCTGGTTTCGATCAAGCCAGTCGGTGGCGCGGGCGATCGCGTCGTCCAGACGCGAAGAATCCTGAATAGCTGTCGTTGCGGTAACGGCCATGATTGAACTGTGTAGGGGGCTCCCGGAAGCGGCGCATTATGGCATAGCGGATGGATATGATCCGCATGTGCTTGCGTCAGTACCGATAATTGCGCAGCATCCCTCCCGCCGGCGCTGTCGCAGACTTTACGGACCCTGACGCTCTGATGCAAAAACCCTGCAGATTCAGGCCGGCGGCCAGGTTGTGCTGCGTTTTGCTGTTGCTGCTGGCCGGCGGCTGTTCAATGCGTGTCGTGACTGCCGACGGCACCGAACTTGGTGTGCGGTCCGAGGCATTTTCCGCGTATGTGGAGCGGGTGTTCAGGGACCAGAATCGCGTTGCGGGTGAGCTGGGTTTTGCGTTGCTGGATGCGGAACTCGCCGGTGACGATGCGGCTGTGGCGCAACTGGAAGCGGCTGAATCGGCGCTGCTGGACGCCTGCGAGGGCCTCAACGAACTGGCCGCAGCACAGCGCGATGGCGATCGTATGCCACGGCTTGCCGCATTGGCGGCGGCCCGGTCGGCACCCGATTGCGAGGAAGCGACGGAACGGGTCGGGCATATGCTGGCTGTCGGGGAGGGCTGAACAGCCCGACTTTCACGAAGTGTCCGGCGAGATGGTGCCAGCCAGGTGCCTCAGGTGGTGAAACTTACGAATCCCCTTCGCGTACCAGCCACGGAGCCGGCGGCAGTCCCTTGGAGCGCATGAATTCGGGATTGAACAGCTTGGACTGATAGCGCGAACCGGAATCGCAGAGAATCGTCACGATGGTCTTGCCCGGCCCGAGTTCACGAGCCAATCGGATTGCACCGGCGATATTGATGCCGGTGGAGCCGCCCATCAGCAGGCCTTCGGTCTGCAGAAGGTCATACAGAATCGGCAGCATTTCGGTGTCGGGTATCTGGTAGGCATCGTCAATCTGCGCGCCTTCCAGATTACCGGTGACCCGGCCCTGGCCTATGCCCTCGGAAATGGAGCTGCCTTCCGACTTCAGCTCGCCGTTCTTGACCCAGCTGTAGATGGCCGCGCCCATGGGATCGGCAGCGGCGATCACGATGCCGGGATTCTTCGACTTCAGGTAGGCACCGACTCCGGCCAGCGTGCCGCCGGTACCCACAGCGCAGGTGAATCCGTCTATCTTTCCGTCAGTCTGGTCCCAGATCTCAGGGCCGGTGCTCTGCACATGACCTTCGCGATTGGCCGTGTTGTCCCACTGGTTGGCATACAGCACGCCATGAGATTCGGTACGGGACAGCTCCTCAGCGGCCCGTGCGGCCTGATGAACATAGTTATCGGGGTTGCGATACGGCACGGCGGGCACGGTACGCAGCGTCGCGCCGCATAGCCGCAGAGCGTCCTTCTTCTCCTGCGACTGCGTATCGGGCATCAGGATCAGGGTGCGGTAGCCGCGCGAATTGCCGACCAGGGCGAGGCCTATGCCGGTGTTCCCGGCCGTGCCTTCAACGATCAGCCCGCCGGGCTCGATGATCCCGCGCCGCTCGGCGTCGAGCACGATGTACTTGGCCGCGCGGTCCTTCACCGAGCCGCCGGGGTTCAGGAACTCCGCCTTGCCGAGAATGGTGCAGCCGGTCAGTTCGGATGCCTTGCGAAGCTTGATCAGCGGTGTATTGCCGACCGCATCGACAAAGTCATTGCGGATGTTCATGTAAGTCCTCTGGTGCAGGTGCGGTTGCGAGATGGCGCGGCCGCGCAGGCGCGGCGCCGGCGGTATTGTACACTCCGCGCTGTTCAGCGCGCGGAGACGGCTTATGCGCGAGCGTTCACGCTTCGACGCGATCGTCGTGGGCGGCGGACATAACGGACTGGTCTGTGCCGCCTATCTGGCGCGCGCGGGACTTGCGGTTTGTGTGCTGGAGCGCGCCGCGCGACCCGGCGGCGCAGCGGTGACCGAAGAGTTCCATCCCGGGTTTCGCAACTCGGCTGCGAGCTACACGGTCAGTCTGCTTCAGCAGCGCATCATCGATGACCTCGCCCTGCATGCGCATGGCCTGCGAATCGTGCCGCGGCCGGTGGCGAATTTCGTGCCGTCCCTGACCACATCGGGTCTTTGCCTGCATCGCACCGTCGCCGACACGCAGCAGGAACTGCAACGTTTCAGCAGTGCCGATGCAGAGCACTATCCTGTTCATGTCGCACAGATGGCCAGGCTTGCCGCAGCACTGCGTCCGCTGCTGCTTGAGGCGCCGGCGGATCTCACGGGTAGCTGGAAAGGGTACTGGCGGGCGCTGCGCACGGGCACAGCGCTGCTGCGCGATGCCGGTGCCGATGTCGGGTCCCTGTGGGAGCTGCTGAGCGGCAGTGCCGGCGAGTGGTTGCAGCAGCGCTTCGCGACTGATGCGCTCAAGGCGGCGCTGGGGTTCGATGCCATGGTCGGGCACTTCGCGAGCCCAATGCACGCGGGCAATGGCTACCTGCTGCTTCACCATGGCCTGGGTCAGGTCAACGGCAGCTGGGGTGCCTGGGGGCATGCGATGGGCGGCATGGGGGCCATTTCGGATGCGCTTGCGGCCGCTGGCAGACGTCTGGGCGTTACGGTGATGACCGATGTCGGCGTGGACCGGATCTGCACGACCTCCGAGGCAGGTTGTCTGGATTACGACGATCGGGTGCCGGCGAGCGGGACGCCGGGCTCCGCCGGTATGCTCACGGTGCATGCCGCAGGCAGGGCATTCGTCGCTCCTGTTGTGGTCGCGACCGTGCATCCGCAGCGGCTGTTCGGCGGCATGGTGGCCCGCGACGCACTGCCGGCCGCGTTCATGCAGCGCATCGATGCCTGGCACAGCGAATCGGCCGTTTTCCGCGTCAACGTTGCACTCAGTGAACTGCCCGACTTTGCCTGCCGACCCGGCAGGCAGCCGGCGCCACACCACGGTGCCGGCATCATCCTTGCCGACAGCCTCGATTATATGGATGACGCCTGGCTGGATGCCCGGCGCACCGGCTTGTCGCGGCGACCGGTAGTGGAGATGCTCATCCCTTCAACGCTGGATGATTCTCTGGCACCGCCGGGGCGGCATGTCGCGAGTCTCTTCTGCCAGCATTTCCGGCGCCATCTGCCCGACGGTCGGAGCTGGATTGAGGCCGAAGACGAAGCCCTGGAGCGCATTATCTCGACCGTGGACGATTACGCCCCGAACTTCCGCCGATCCCTGATCGCGGTGCAGTGTTACAACCCCGAGCGCCTGGAGCAGCAGTTCGGCCTGGTGGGCGGCGACATCTTTCACGGCCGCATGACGCCCGACCAGCTCTACTGGTCGCGGCCTTCGTGGGGTCATGCGCAGTACCGTACGCCGGTGCCGGGCCTGTATCTGGGCGGTTCCGGCGCGCATCCGGGCGGCGGCGTCAGCGGCGCGCCCGGTCACAATGCGGCGCGCGCAGTGCTTGACGATCTGCGCCGTCACCGCAGACGTCGCCAGCGGTGACGTCTGCGGTGACGGCGACGGCGCTACTCGACGACGGTGATCGTGATGCGCTGTGAGCGCACCGGCGGATCATGCGGGATGTGAAGCGCGTCTCCGAGCACCAGCTGCAGCGTGTGTTCTCCCGGTGGCAGCTCCAGCACTGTTTCGGTCTGGCCCATGCCGAAGTGCAGCACCTGATCGGTGGTCGGCAGTGGCATGTCATCCGGTGGCAGTTCGTCCACGTTGACCAGCAGATGGTGGTGGCCCGTATCCGGATGTGTCACGCCCGCAGGCGCAACTCCCATGCCGCGCAGTCCGAAACGGACCGTGAACGGTGAGCTGACGCTTGCGCCGTTTTCCGGTGTCAGGAAATAGAGTTCGGCGCCGGCCGGTGCGGGCGTTCGCGGCAGGCCGCTGGGTTGCGCGTCCTGGGCAGGACCCTGGACCGGCAGTGTCAATAGCAGCAGGGCGGTTAACGGTGCTATGGTTCTCACGTGCGCTTTTCCTCGTCCTGGAGCGGGTCGACTCCCGATTCTAGCAGCTTGCCGGCTGCCCCCGCCCCCGGTTCTGCGACGCCCGGCCGCAGTATGCAGTGTCTGGCGCCCGTGGCGAGAGTAAGACCTGTCCGACCAGGCATTGCCCCATTGACAGTGAACTTCGACTCGGGCAGAAGTAACTAACCGGTAAGAGGTTGCCGAACGGACGGATCAGATACCGTCGCAATGCCTCAGACATACGCGAACCCCGGTGCAACATCGGGGGAGGTTGGCCATGAAGATTGAAGCGATTCGCCTGCTACCCGTATTCGGTTGTGCGTTGCTGCTGGCGGCGTGCAGTCAGCCCACCATGCAGGGTCCGTCCGGCCCGTCCGGCGGCATGCCTGCGCCTGCGCCTTCACCGTCCGGCCAGCAGGGCTCCCAGGGTCCTGAAGGCACATCCCCCTCCGAATCGTCCGGTCAGTCCGGCCCGCAGGAACAGGCCGGTCAGACCGGTCAGACGGGCCAGACCGGATCCACCGGTGGCGATGATGCATCCGGCTCGCCGCAGGGGCAGGCCGGCACGACCGGCTCGCAATCGGGCCAGCAGGGTATGCCGGGTACGGATGGCTCCGACAGTGGCGGTCAGGCGGGCGATACACGATCCGCCGGCGACACGACCGGCAGCGGTGGCGGCTGGCCGGACGGCAGCACGGCCGGTGGCAGTGCCGGCAGTGGCCAGGCGGGCGGCGGCGATGCGGCAGCCGATGAATTCGAGCGCTCGCTGGGCGATTTCGACGGCATCATGCGGTCTGAACAGGAAGCCATAGCCCGCGCCGGTGGCGGGTCCGCAGCCGATGAGGCATTCCGTGAAGCCGGCGGCTTCGGTGGCATGGGGCAGACCAGTGGCGGCGACGGCGATGATTCCGCAAGAGCCGGCCTGCCCGGTTCAGGCGAGGAGAGTACCCTTCCGGGAGGCATGAGCCGTGCCGAACAGGATGCGCTCAATCGTGTCATGGTCGAGGGCTGCGATGACTCCGACCGTGTCGCCCGTCAGCTGTGTGAAGCCGCCACGCGCGAAGAGGACCCGTTCCTGCGAGCCGCGCTGTGGAACGAATATAACGAGTATCGGAGAATTCTGAGTGGTCGTTGAGCCACGCAGGAAACTGATGTCCGGGAGTTGAATCATGCGCCGCAACAGGATGTCATCGGCAGGAGTCTGGCTCGTCAGCGTCGTCGTTGCCGCGCTGATGGTCGGGTGCAGCAGCAACCAGGTGCTGATTGCGCACGCGGTGAGCCTGGAGCGCAGCCAGGCACCGGTGGCCGAGGACCAGCTGCTGGATATTGCGATCACCGTCTTCAATCCCGGTATTCCCGAAGGTGAGATCGAACGCGAACTGCTCGAGGAACTGATCGCGGAGGGCACCTTCGTGCAGATCCGTCGTGCCGAAGCGCGCTACATGGCGGTGCAGCTGAAGCAGACGCTGGACAACACCGGCCACTGGGGTGCGATCTGGGTGACCCCCGGACCCACCACCGCGGCCGATGTCAACGTGACCGCAGAGATTCTCCAGTCCGACGGCAGCATCGTGAGTCTGCGCGTTCGGGCCGTGGACGCCACCGGTCGCGTCTGGATCAACGGCCGCTATGAAATGGAAACCGCGGCCGGTGCCTTCAATCGCGCCCGTTACGGCGGACTGGACCCTTACCAGGATGTATTCAACAAGGTCGCCAACGATCTGACTGCGGCATGGGCACAGCTGTCAGCCAGCGACACTCGCCAGGTGCGTCAGGTCGCGCAACTGCGATTCGCGGGTGAGCTGAGTCCTGAGGCCTTCAACGGTTATGTGGACGAGGCGCGCAACGGTCGGTATCAGCTTGCGCGGTTGCCGGCTGCCGACGATCCCATGTTCGACCGCACCCTGCGAGTGCGGCAGCGCGAACAGCTGTTCATGGAAACCATGGATCAGCACTATGCGGCGTTCTCGCGAGACATGCGGCCATCCTACGACGGCTGGCGCGAATACTCGCGCGAAGAGTCCATCGCGATCCGCGAGGTCACCCGGTCGGCGCGCTGGCGTACGGGCCTTGGCATCGCGACGCTGGTTTCAGCCGTTGTTTATGGCAGCAACAGCAGCAACAACAGCTTCGCCGATCGCGTCATACGTGATGCGCTGTTCTATGTCGGAACGGAAGTATTGCGCACCGGTGCGATGCGGCGTCATGAAAAGCGGCTGCACACGTTGAATCTGGAAGAGCTGTCGGGCAGCTTCGACGATGAACTGCGTCCGATGGTGATCCAGATCGAGGGCACGCAGCACCGGCTGGAGGGTGCCGCAGAGGTCCAGTACCAGGAGTGGCGTGACCTGATGCAGCGGCTGTTCATCGCCGAGACCGGGTTCATTCCCGAGAACATGGAGCTCTTCCTGGAGCCGGAGCCGGAAAACGAAGAGCGGGTGCCTTCCCTGGAAGAGCCGGCTGCCGTCCCGTCGGGAGAGATAACGTCTGATGCGACGGCGTCGGGAGTGGGCAGCGGCGCCTGACATTGCCTTCGCGCCACGCGCGCGCACGATGCGATTGCGGCGTTCCCGGCCGCCCTCGCTGGATACCGTTGGCGTTCTTGGACGCGGCAGCTGCAGCCTCGTTCTTCACGTGACGCTGCGCGGCCGCGACCATGCGTTGAAAACCCTGCCGGCAGACACCTGGCATCACGATGCCGCTGCTGCACTCATCGTGCGCGAACACACCTGGCTCACAGCCGTGAACCACGACGGGGTAATCCGGACGCACGGTTTGATCGAATACAGGGGTATGCCCGGAATACTGCTGGACCTGTTGCCTGGTGGAGATCTCACTGCACTGGCTGGTGCCGCGAGTGCCGTCTGGCTGACTGCCGTCAGCCGTGTCTGCAGCGCGTTGCAGGCCATGCACGGACAGGGCCTGGCGCATGGCGACATCAAGGCCAGCAATGTGCTGCTCGATGATCAGGGACGTGCCGTACTGATCGATCTTGCCAATGCGAAGCCTGTTCGGGACTGCGCGACCGAGGTGCTGCCAGGCGCCTTTCGGGACGCGGTATCCAGGGATGCGGCACCGCAGGTGACCGCTGCGCAGTCCGACGTCTGGCAGTTCGCATTGCTGCTGTATGAAATGATGGCGGGACGCCCGGCTCCCGGCATGGCCATGGCGCCGGGCGGGCAGCCGATGCCGCGTCCGCTGGCTGCTTTGGGCTCGCTGGAGGACGATCTGGAGGAACTGGTGGAGGCCGTGGACAGCATCCTGGCCGCGTCCGCTGTGCCGGCGCGAATTCCCGGGAGTCTATCGAAGGTCAGTGATGTCATAGAATCTGTAATAAAGAGGCGTAAGTCAGGGGTCTGATCCGACGCACCGATGGAAAGGGAACACGACAGATCGCATGGTGCTGAGACATCGGGCCATGCTGCGGACACGATAGTCCCGGTCAGCCCGTCGCTGCGCACGGGACATGGCACGGGCGCCGGGTCGCGCTTGCAGCGCCGCCGGCGCAGCAGTTTGCGCAGTTTGGGTCCGCTGCTGATCGCGGCCGTGCTGATGGCCGCCGTCTACGCTGTGTTCGTGTGGCTGCCTGGCTATGTGGCGGGTCCCGCGCCTGAACTGCAACCGCCTTTGGAACAGGTTGTCGACGTCGATCCGGCACCGCCGGCGCCGCAGTTCAGCGATGAGGAGCTTGAGCAGCTTCGCGTCAATACGGAACGTCTGCTGAGTCAGCTGCTGCGACAGCAGACCAGGGTTGCACAGCGCTCCCCCGCCAGCTGGGCGGCAGACGAATGGTCGCGCTATCAGGCTTTGTCGCGAGAAGGTGATGCGGCCTATCTGGCTGATGAGTACTGGAATGCGGTACCGCGCTATGAGGACGCACTGGCGCTGGGTGAGCAGCTGTTGCAGCGGGCAGGCGAGGTTGTTACAGCGGCACTGGCCGCGGCCGACCGCGCCCTTGCGGCGGGTGAGCACGAAGAGGCCGTTGCGCAGTTTGAACTCGTGCTTGCGATAGAAGCGGAGCACGCCGAGGCCGGTCGCGGGCTGGACCAGGCCCGGCAGCTGCCCGAGCTGCTGGCGCTGCTGGACCAGGGTAATGAATACCGTGGACAGGGACGCCTCGAGGAGGCCGCAACCGAATTTCGTCGTGCCATTGCACTGGATGGCCGCTGGCGTCCGGCGCGCGATGCGCTGGTCGCGACAGAGGCGGCCATCGCACAGCGTGAATTCGATGCGCTGCTGTCCCGCGGTTTCGCGGCCATTGCCGAGCAGCAGTTCGGTGCCGCAGAACAGCATTTCGGTGCGGCACTTCAGATGCGCCCGGATTCGCAGGCTGCGCAGGATGGGCTGGTGCAGGCCGAGCAGGGACGTCTTCTGGATCAGATTGCACTGATGGAAGCGCGCGCACTGGCGTTCGAGCTTCGCGAGATGTGGACCGAGGCGGTGGCACAGTATCGTGCCGCGCTGCAGGTCGATTCCACGCTGGAGTTTGCGCGCAGTGGGCTGGAAAGGGCGGCGGTGCGCGCCGATCTCGATGTGAAGATCTCGCACCTGATCGACAATCCGACCCTGTTGTTCGATGACGCCATCCTTTCGGACGCGCGCGGAAT
The DNA here is from genome assembly GCA_050485685.1 of Gammaproteobacteria bacterium. Taxonomy (GTDB): domain Bacteria; phylum Pseudomonadota; class Gammaproteobacteria; order Steroidobacterales; family Rariloculaceae; genus JBJHBP01. The sequence continues at coordinate 110,236 of JBJHBW010000001.1, read as the reverse complement.
GCTTGAGGATGCGCGCGGCTACGATTCCCCTGCCGGGCGTCTGGAGCAGCAGATCGGAGAACTGCAGGCGCTGGTTGAACTCGCCGCGACACCGGTCACCGTGCAGCTGGTGTCCGACAGCCGCACACAGGTTACGCTGTATCGTGTCGGCAGTCTCGGTGCATTCGAGACGACCACGGTGGATCTGCGGCCGGGCACCTATACCGCCGTGGGCAGCCGCACAGGTTATCGGGATGTCAGGCGCACATTCTCGGTGCTGCCGGGCCGGCCGCCGGAGCCGGTGGACGTAACGTGCGTGGAACCGATATGAGCGATCCTCGGGTGGAGAGATGAGCTACGACAAACAGGACTGGACCGTTGCGATCCGTCACGAAGGCGGCACGCGGCACTACGCCGAGGCGGCACTGCCGGTCACGCTGGGCGGCACTTCCGGCTGTGACCTGACGCTCCCTGGTGTGCCGGGCGCGATGCGTATCGGATCGCTGGATGGCGTCTGGTTCGTTCAGCCCGGTGCGCGCTCCGATCTCGTCTATGTCAACGGCGAGCGCATCAGCGGCACCCGCAAGCTGGCCGGCGGCGATGTAATCACCCTGGATACCGCACAGGTCCGCTGTGATGTGGACCGCGGGCGGCTGCTGCTGGATGTGAGCGTGCGCGATTCGGTTGCCGCGCCGACCTCCGATCGGCTCGCCGGGATTGCCAGGGCCGGCCACGTCGACATTCAACCGGTCGCGTTCCGCACCGGGGCTGGCGGTGGCGCAAAGCGCCGGCGTATCGCGCCGGCCACTGTGGCAGTTGCGGCCCTGTTTGCGGTGCTGGCGGTGGCGGCGTGGTTCGCGTTCACGGCCAGATCCGTGGAGCTGAACTTCGAACCGCGCGCCGAATCTGTGGCTGTGGTCGGTACGCTGTTCCGGCTCAATGTCGGTGACCGCTTTCTGCTGCGTTCCGGCACCCATCGCGTTGTCGCCGAGCGCGACGGTTACTATCCGATCGATCAGCTGATCACGGTGGGTCGGTCAGCCGACCAGACCATACAGCTTGAGTTCACGAAACTGCCCGGTCTGCTCACTGTCGCGCTGGAGCCGGCAGTGGAAGCCGAAGTCTGGCTGGGAGACGACCTGCTGGGCCGCACTCCGGTCAGCGACGTGGAAGTGCCGCCCGGTGATTATCGCCTCAGTGTGCGTGCCGACCGTTATCTGCCGGCCGAACAGGATCTGAGTATAGAGGGCGGTGGTCTGCCGCAGTCGGTTGCATTGCAGCTCACGCCTGACTGGGCACCGGTGTCACTGACGACGGAGCCGGCCGGCGCGGAGGTGCGCGTCGATGGCGAAACGCTGGGTACCACCCCGCTGCAGATGGAACTGGTCGCCGGTCGCCACGATGTGGAGGTGCGCCTGCGTGGCTACAACGCGTGGCGGGGCAACGTCGAGGTTGAGCCTGATGTGCCGCAGACCCTGCCTGTGGTAAGGCTTGTGCAGGCTGACGGTCAGGTGCAGCTGGTGAGCACGCCGGCCGATGCTGCCGTCAGCGTCAATGGCGAGTTCCGCGGTCGCACTCCGCTGCAGCTGACACTGTCACCGGGACGCGAGCATCGCGTCACACTGACCCGTCCTGGCTACGACACCGTCTCACGTACGCTATCTGTGGCTGCGGACAGTGGCCGCCGGGTCGAGATCGACCTGCCCGTACAGCTTGGCGAAGTGGAAGTGGTGAGCACACCGGCGCAGGCGGAAGTCTGGGTAAACGGCACACGGCTGGGAAGCACACCCGGCCGTTTCGAACTGATGGCAGTGGAGCAGCAGATCGAAGTGCGTCAGCCGGGCTTTGCCGCCAAGGTCATGCCGGTCACGCCGCGACCGGGATTCCCGCAGCGGGTGGAGGTGGAGCTTGAGTCCCTGGATCCGTCCAGCGGCGGCGGTTATGCGCAGACCATACGTACCGGTCTTGGCCAGGAGCTGAAGCTGGTGCCGGCGGGCGAGTTCATGATGGGGTCGTCGCGCCGAGAGCAGGGCCGTCGTGCCAACGAAGTGCTGCGCCCGGTCAGCATCAGTCGTGCTTTCTATCTGGGTGCACGCGAAGTCACTAACGCCGAGTTCCGCGCCTGGCGCGAGAGTCATGATTCGGGCAGTTTTTCCGATCACACCCTGAACGATGACAACCAGCCCGTGGTGCGCGTGAACTGGGATGAAGTCGTGCAGTACCTGAACTGGCTCAGTGTCCAGGATCGCCTGCAGCCCGTGTATGAGAATCGTGATGGCGTCTGGGTTGCCCGCCGGCCGCTGCGCAACGGCTATCGGCTGCCGACCGAGGCCGAATGGGAGTGGGCGGCGCGCGCAGCCGGCCGCGAGACGCCACTGGTATATCCGTGGGGAGACGAACTGCCGCCACCGGACCGATCCGGTAATTTCGCGGACGTGTCGGCGGCGCGGGTGTTGCCCACTTCACTGGTCACGTACAGCGACGGGTTTCCCGTGTCGGCCCCGGTAGGCAGTTTCCCCGCCAACGTGCTCGGGATCATGGATCTGGGCGGCAATGTCGCGGAGTGGGTGCAGGATTACTATTCAATAGAAACCACGACGCCGACTGAAACGGTGATCGACCCGCTGGGACCTGAAACGGGCCGTTACCGTGTGGTGCGCGGTCAGAGCTGGCGCAGCGCCACGATCACGGACCTGCGCCTTGCCTATCGTGACTATGCCTCCGAAGGGCGCGAGGATATCGGGTTTCGCATTGCCAGGAATCTGGAATGATGCTGCGCTTTGATAATTCGAAGTCTACCGGCAGCGCCGCGAGGTCGTTGTGCATGAGAATGTCGCGCGCTTTGCTGGTCGCGATCATGATGGCTGCACCCGCTGCCTGGCTGTGGGCGCAGGATGAGCCTGCACCAGCCGCGGCGCCTGACAGCGGAGTCGCGTCGGATGAAGTGGATGCGGCGGAACCGCCGCCCGCCAATGCCGACGAAGTCGACATTGATGACTGGGAGATGCCGTCCCTTCCCCCGGGCCTGGACGACGACACCTTTATTCCCAGCGAGGAGATCTCAGCGGATGAGGAAGTCATTTTCCCGGTCGATATCTGAACAATCAGGCCCCGGCCATTACCTTGTGAGCATGACTGTCAATGAACCGTAGTTTTCGTAACGAGTTTCTGTACCAGGTTTTTTCGCTGATCGTGATCGTCATTACGGTGCATGCGTTCTACGTAACCGTGGTGCGTCCCAATGCGGCAGTGATTCTGGCCGAGCAGCAACTGCGCGTTCAGCAGGAAGTCGGTTACACGCCTGACAGGCCGATCTGGGTGCTGATACGTGACTTCGAACAGGAGGCCTGTCTGATCCTGATGCTGTGGGCGTTCGCAATCATGGGATACAAGGCCGTGGTCGCATTCCGTGAGCGATCGCTGCTGGAACGGGACCTGCTGCCGGTTCGGGAGGGGGTTCGTATCCTGCCCGAAGACACGCGCGACTATGCGCGTACGCTGCAGTCACTGCCGGCACGGGTGAAGAACATGCTGCTTCCGCGTGTCATGCTGGCATCACTGGAACGTTTCGGCTCCACGCGCAATGTGCAGGATGTGTCATCGGTCGCAAATTCGCTGTGCGATGCGGAGGCCGAGCGGCTCGAATCGGAGCTGTCCATGATCCGCTACATAGCCTGGGCCATTCCGTCGGTAGGGTTCATAGGCACGGTGCGAGGTATCGGTCAGGCGCTGGGGCAGGCGCAGCTTGCGGTCGAAGGCGATATTTCAGGTGTCACCGAGAACCTCGGCATCGCGTTCAACTCGACGTTCATCGCACTCGTCATCTCCATTGTCGTGATGTTCCTCGTGCATCAGCTGCAGTTGCTTCAGGAACGTCAGGTCTTTGACACGCAGACCTATGTCGATCACAACCTGATCCGGCATATGCACAGTCGCGGCGGCTGAGGAAAAAGGGCGTGGGTACGCTTGCCATAGAAATCAACGATGCGGGGCTGGTAGTGGCCGACGCCGACAGCGTGCTGGCGGTGGAACCCGGCTATGCATTGCTGGTCAGGAGCGGCGTCGTCACGGGTGATCAGGCGCTGCGGCAGGCGCGGCTGAAACCGCGCCATGTCAGTAATCGCTACTGGGCCGAACTCAGCGCCGAAAGCGGAAGTGGCGGTCTGCCGGGTGTGGACAGTGCCGCGGAGCTGGCCTACTCGCAGCTGTCATCGCTGTGGGAGCGGTTTCGCGAGCGGGGGCGTGAAGTTGCGCTGGTTGTCCCTGGCCACTACGACACGATACAGCTGGGACTGTTGCTGGGCCTGGCGCAGGAATGTGAAATGCCGGTTCGCGTGATGGTCAACGCAGCCGCGGCCGCCAGTTTCCAGCCTTATCCCGGGTGTCAGCTGATATACGCCGATGCCGGTCTGCACCGCCTTTCCGTTACGGCGCTGGAACAGGCGGAAGGCGCAGCGGTCAGCGACGAGCAGGGCGTCGAGGGACTTGGTCTTGCGCAGTTCAGCGACCGCCTGGCAAAGCGGGTTGCGGAACTGTTCGTGATTGCGACGCGATTCGATCCGTTCCATCGCGCCGATTCCGAGCAGCAGCTTTACGATAGCCTGCCGCAATGGCTGGCGACGCTGGAACGCGAGGGCGTTGCCGAGCTGTCGCTGTCTGATGGCGGCGAAACGATAAGTATCGAAGTGGAGCGCGCACATCTGCTGGGTGCCGCGGACGCCTTCCATCACGCGCTGGTGCAGCTGATTTCCCAATACCGTCAGGCGGCACCGCGCATGGTCATTCAGCTCTCCCACCGGCTTGCGGCGCTGTCCGGCGTCGTAGCGCGGCTTGAGGAGCTCGATCACACCCATGTCGTGGCGCTGGATCCGGGCCAGGCGGCACGGGGTGCACTGGTCGGGCTGGCCGCCGCCATCGATCAGGCCAACGGTCAGGTCCGGTTGCTCCGCCAGCTCGGATGGCGTCTGCCACCTGCCGAGCTGCCGGGTGCTGCCGCCGCCGCGAGCGAAGCCCGGTCACGCGAAGTCGCACCATCGCCCACCCATGTGGTCTATCAGGGTGTCGCCTATCCGGTTTCACCGTCCGGGCTGGTGATAGGGCGCGAGATCGTGAATGGACACAAGGGTATCGTCATGGACGATGAAACTGGCGGCGTATCAGCTCAGCATTGCGAACTGGTGCTGCGCGATGGCGTGATGAAGCTGATCGACCTGAGCCGCGATGGCACGTTCGTGAACGACCGTCGGGTGCTGCGAGAGACGCGCCTTGCGCCGGCAGATCGCATACGCCTGGGTTCGTCGGCGCACGAACTGCAGGTCATCCGTCTGGAGCATGGTGATGGCGCGTAGACGGCGACGTGAGTTCAACATTTTCTCGATCGCGTTTCTCGCGGTCATGACCTGTGGATTCGGTGCCGTGATCCTGTTCTTCATGATCACCAATGCCAACATGTCCCTGGAGCAGGACCGTATCCTGGAGGACACCAGTGCCGAGGTGGACCGCATGCAGCTGCAGGTGCTGGCCGGCCGGCGCGCGGTCGTGGAGCTGCGTGATGAACTTGCCGACCTGGTCGAACAGCGTGCAGTTCTGCGCGGCCTGCACGACCAACTCGTTGCGGAGATCGATCGCACCGCGGATGAGTTCGTCGAGACCACCGAGCAGACGCTGGCCAGGCAGCAGACCATAGAACGCCTGCAGGCCGATCTGGCTGCGCTGCGCACGGAGACCGAGCGGCTGTCAGCGGCAAGCATCACGCCCGAACAGGCCGGTGACCGCATACGCGCCTTCACCGGTGACGGTGACCGCCAGTATGTCACCGGCATGCGCATGGGCGGCGAGCGTGTGGTGATTCTGGTGAATGTTTCAACGAGCATGCTGGACCGCACCGTCGTGAATATACTCAGGCGCCGCAACATGAGTCCGGAGCAGCAGATGCGCGCGCCGAAGTGGCGCCAGACCGTGGATACGGTGGACTGGATCACCACACAGATGCAGCCGGGCACGCAGTTCCAGATCATCGCTTTCAACGATGATGCCTATTCCCTGGTCGAGGGCAGCGACGGACGCTGGCTCACGAACTCCGATGGCAGTGAGATCCAGCAGGCCATAGACCGGCTGCGAACCATCCTGCCCGGCGGTGGCACGAACCTGCATGCCGCATTCGGTGCGGTGCGCGAACTTCAGCCCCGGCCCGACAACATATTCCTGGTCATCGACAAGCTGCCCACCCGCAGCGAGGTGCTGCCGGCGCGTTCCGGCGTGACCGGACGCGAACGGCTGAGCCATTTCTCGCGTGCGGTCAGGCTGCTGCCGGTGGGTGTGCCGGTCAACACCATACTGCTGGCGATGGAAGGTGATCCCCAGGCGGCGCCGGCCTACTGGACACTGGCCATACAGACGGGTGGCTCGTTGCTTGCGCCCGCGGATGACTGGCCATGAAACGCAGGGCACGCAAGGAAATCCAGACCCTCAGCCTGTCGTTCCTGGACGCGATATCGTGCGGTTTCGGTGCGGTGATCCTGCTGTTCGTGATCGCGAAGATGTTCGAACCGGTGCGTCTGGAAGAGAACCGGCAGGAGCTGCTGTACACGATAGAGCGATACCAGGATGAGCTGCAGGACCTGCTGGCCGAAGCCGAGCGCCTGGATGCCGAGCAGACGCGCTCGGCAACGGAGGTCATTCGTGATCAGCAGCAGGTGGCACAGCTGCAGAGCGAACTCACGCGCATCCGGGCCGAACTGCTGGATCAGCAGGATGACGCGGAAATCTCCGCCGAACTGGCCGGCCGCCTTGCCCGGGCGCGTCAGCAGCTTACCGACGAAATGCGCACACTGCTCGCCGACTATGAGCGTCCGCGCGACGACTTCACGGTGGGTGGCATACCGGTGGACAGCGAGTACCTGATCTTCATCGTCGACACATCCGGCAGCATGCTGTGGTTCGCGTGGGACAGCATGATGCGTCAGCTGGAGCAGACGCTGGAGGTGTATCCCCAGCTCAAGGGCATTCAGGTCATGAGCGATATGGGCGGCTACCTTTTTCCCAGTTACCGGCGCGAGTGGATTCCGGATACGCCGGAACGTCGTCGGGCCATCATCGATGGCGTGCGCAACTGGAATGCGTTCTCGAACTCCACACCGCGCGAAGGCATCATCACGGCCATTGATCACTTCTACGATCCCGACAAGAAGATTGCGCTGCACATCTACGGCGACGACTTCGCGGTCGGCTCCATCAATGCGGTGGTGCGTGAAGTGGACAGGCGCAACAGGCTGGATGAAGACGGCAACCGGCGTGTGCGCATCCATGCTGTTGCCTTTCCGGCTCATTGGGAAGCGCTGGGCGAACACACCACGGCAGCCAACTACGCCACGCTGATGCGTGTGCTCACGCAGCGCAATGGTGGCAGCTTCATCGCGCTGCCCACGCGCCGCGATATGCGCTGACACGGATTCCGGTCCAGCCCCGACTCCCGACAGCCGCGGCGTGCGGCTTCTGCGCCGCTTCCGGGCCCTGTGCGCCCTGCCACAATTCGTCATTGTTCTGCTTCCGCGCTGCCAGATTCTGTCGCTGGTCCGACAGCGGCCTGCGGTGCAATGCACACGTATCCGGTTGAACCCAGTGTGCAAGGAGCTGAATATGAAGAAGCAGATGATTGCGTTGGCCGTGTCCGCGGCGCTGATGACGGCGGGCGCAGGCGCAATGGCGAAGGAGCGATACGGCGAGCGCCGGTCGGGCGAGGAGGTCAACAAGCGCGAACTGGTTGGCCTGGGCAGCGGTGCGGCCATCGGTGCCGCCGCGGGCGGTCCGGTGGGCCTGCTGATCGGCGTCGCGCTCGGCGGCTGGCTGGGCAACCGCATCGATCAGGAACACAGCGGTCGCGTCGAAGCCGAGCAGATTGCCGATGCAGCGCTGGCCGAAGTCGCATCGCTGCGCAATGTTGTGCTCAGTAACGAGCACGAAGTGGAACGCCTGGCAGCACAGCTGGCCGCAGAACAGCGTGCGCATCGCGATGTGCTGCAGGAGGCGATCGACCTGCAGGTGTTGTTCCGCACGGCCGACAGCTCGCTGGATGCCGATTCCGAACAACGGCTGTCACGCATTGCGGAACTGATACGTCCGATGAGCGGCGTCGCCGTTCACCTGTCCGGACATGCCGATGCGCGAGGCGACGAGGACTACAACCGCCAGCTGTCAGCGGAGCGTGCCGAGACCGTGCGCGCGGTGCTGATCAGTGCAGGTGTGCCAGGTGACCGAATCGTGATGACGGCTGAAGGGACGCGTTACGCGAGCGCTTCGCCCGACGATCGTGAAGCGATGGCGCTGGACAGGCGTGTGCAGATGCGTCTGATCAGCGAAGCTGAATCCCGTCGGCTTGTTGCGCTGCAGCAATAGTCCCCCGCAAGCCGTCCATCAGCGGCAGCATTTCGGGCGCCTCGATGGCGCCCGCTTTTTTTTCCGTCAGGCGCGGCAGCGGGATGATGGTCGTGTCGGTGATGAACCGGCGCAGCGTAGCGGCGGTCTCTGAGAGCGGTACCGGTTGCTCCGGTGACTCACTCACGATCACGGCGGCAAGCCGGACGGACCGGGTCTTCAGCGCGGTTACCGCCGTCAGTGTGTGACTGAGAGAGCCCAGATAACTCCCCGTAACCAGCACGACCGGGGCGGCCAGGGCCGAGATCCAGTCCAGCACCGTGTGTGTGTCATCCAGTGGCACCATCACCCCGCCCACGCCCTCGATCAGGGAAATCTCACCAGGCGTGTCGTCACAGAACTCGACCAGTTCGGAAAAAGGAATCCTGCGACCCTCACGGGCCGCGGCCATGTCCGGGGACAGTGGTTGCGTAAACTGCCAGCCCGTGACGCGACGCAGATGGAAGTCGCTGGGCGCAAGTCCCATGGCCTGCAGCAGTTGCGCGCCATCACTGAGTTGCGGCTGCCCGGGGTCGAAGCCGGTTTCCAGTGGCTTGAGCGCGCGCACGCGGCAGCCCGCGGCCCGCAGCTCGCGTGTCAGCAGACAGGTGACCAGGGTCTTGCCGACCCCGGTGCCTGATCCGGCGATGAACAGTCGGCTCATGAGCGGTCCTTGCCAATCTTCTGCACGGCCGCCGACAGCGCCTGCACCTGCGCCGGGGAATGCGCGGCGGAGAATGTCACACGCAACCGGGCGGTGCCGGACGGCACGGTGGGCGGGCGAATCGCTACCACCAGAAAACCATGCTTGCGCAGCTCCCGGCTGGCCTCAAGCGCTCGCTGCGGTGTACCCATGGGCAGCGAGACAATGGCACTGGCGGCCGGTGGCAGACCGGCGGCCTCGGTGAAGGCGCGCGCATGCCGCAGCGGTGCAGCGACACGTTCCCTGTCCGACGCAATGATATCCAGCGCCGCTGCCGCGGCCGCCACGGTGCCAGGTGGCAGGCCGGTGGAATACACGAAACTGCGCGCGCGATTACGCAGCAGTTCGGCAACCGGCGCGCTGGCGCAGGCATAGCCGCCATAGGCACCGACCGCCTTCGACAACGTGCCGATCTGCACATGCACGGGGACGGGCGTGCGGCCGTGCGCGTGAGCGCTGCCGCGCCCCTGTCCTATCACGCCCAGTGCATGCGCATCGTCGGTCAGCAGCCAGGCATCGTATTGCGCGGTCAGTGTTGCCAGCGCCGGCAATGGCGCGCGGTCACCGTCCATGCTGAACACGCCTTCCGTCACGATCAGACAGTGGCGATGCCCCGCGCGCTCGCGTTCCAGAAGCGCGCCAAGCTCTGTTACGTCGTTGTGCGGAAACGTGAGCGCTCGCGCACCGCTGAGGCGGGCGCCGGCGAACAGGCAGGAGTGAGAGAGTTCGTCCAGCAGGATCAGATCCGGCGCTGCAGCCAGGGCCGTCAATACACCCATGCTGGCCAGGTAGCCGCTGCCGAATACGACGGCATCTTCGCCGCCCTTCAGAGCCGCCAGTTTTTTCTCGAGGGTGCGGTAGAGAGGATGGTTGCCTGTCACCAGACGTGACGCACCGGCACCGGTGCCGTAGCGGCGCGTGGCTTCCGTGCTCGCGGTGATCAGTGCCGGATGCCGACTCAGGCCGAGGTAGTCATTGCATGTGAACGAGACCAGCGCCTCGCCGTTATCGACCACGCCGGCATGATCCAGTCTTTCGGTTTCGTGCAGCGTTCTGCGCAGGCTGCGACGCTCCCACAGCGCCAGGCGTGAACGTGCGAAGCGGTCCAGTGTCGAGTCGTCCAATGTCATCTCCGCTCGCGGCGCGCCGATTGTCGCTGACCCTGTCTGGCGTGCCAACCGGCGCGGTTGCACTGGCGAGCAACGTTGCCGCATTGTAACGTCGTCACCAAACCGACCGCCGCAACCGGACAGGACATGACGGACCCGGCACTGGAAGATGCGCTGTCGAGATCCGTGTGGGCGGCAAAATACCGCTACACGGCACCACCCCGCAGCGGGCGCGAACCGGAACGCACGATTGCCGACAGCTGGGATCGTGTGGCGCACGCCGTGGCCGGTGTGGAGTCGTCGCGCCGCGAAGCATGGCAGAGGGAGTTCACCGCGCTGCTCACGGGTCTGAAGTTTCTCCCTGCGGGACGTATCCTTGCCGGTGCCGGCACGGCGCGCGAAGTGACATTGTACAACTGCTTCGTGATGGGCCACCTGAGGGATTCGCTGGACGCGATATTCGACCACCTCAAGCACAGTGCGGTGACCATGCAGTGGGGTGGCGGCATAGGCGTGGACTTCTCAGGCCTGCGTCCCAGGGGCAGCGCGGCAGCGACGCGTGGAACCATCGCGTCAGGGCCGGTCTCTTTCATGCGCATCTGGGATGCCATGTGCGCAACGCTGCTGTCCACCGGCGCCCGCCGCGGTGCGATGATGGCGACGTTGCGATGCGATCATCCGGATATCGAGACGTTTGTCGATGCCAAGCGTGAAGCCGGAGCGCTGGTCAATTTCAATGTGTCGGTGCAGGTCAGCGACGAGTTCATGCACGCGGTCCGCGAAGATCGTCTCTGGCCGCTGTGTTTTCCGGCAGATCAGGCCTACGCTGACGGACCTCTGCGCCAGCTGCACTGGTCAGGCAGCGAATACCCGGTGGCGTGCCGGGTGGTACGCGAGGTTCCGGCGCGGCGGCTGTGGCAGCGCATCATGGATGCCGCATACGACACAGCCGAACCTGGTGTGCTGTTCGTCGATACCATCAACCGACAGAACAATCTCTGGTATCGCGAGCACATCACGACCACCAATCCCTGTGGCGAGATTCCTCTGCCGGCGCACGGCGCCTGCAACCTTGGTTCGCTGAATCTGACGCAGTTCGTGCGCAATCCCTTCGACCGTTCGGCAGCGATGGATTTTCACGCACTCGCAGAATCCGCAGCACTGGCGGTGCGGTTTCTCGATAATGTGACCGACCTTTCGCGTTTTCCGTTGCCCGAGCAGCGGGCACAGGCGCATGCGACACGCAGGATAGGGCTTGGTCTTACCGGCCTTGGCGATGCTCTGATCATGTTGGGCCTGCATTACGACAGCGATGTCGCCCGTCATACCGCCGTGCGGATGCTTGCGACTATCCGCGATGCCGCGTACCGGCAGTCGTGTGCGCTGGCAGTGGAGAAAGGTCCGTTCCCCGCGCTGGATCGCGAGGCCTGCCTTGAAGCTCCGTTTATCCGCTCGCTGCCGGACTCGATCCGCGACGCGATTGCGCGCCACGGCATACGCAACAGCCACCTGCTTGCCATTGCCCCGGCCGGTACCATCAGTGTGCTGGCCAACAATGTATCGAGTGGCATAGAGCCGGTTTTCGCACTGCAGGGGACGCGTCGCGTTCTCGATGCCGATGGCAAGCCGCAGCCGCATCGTAGCGTGGATTACGCCTACGCCTTATGGCAACGCCATCGAATCGGACCGTTACCGGATTGTTTCGTCACCGCTGCCGAACTCGCGCCGCGGGCACACCTGGATATGCTGGCTGCACTACAGACCATGGTGGACAACGCGATTTCGAAGACCATCAACGTGCCTGAAACGCTTCCGCGTGAAGCGTTTGCCGATGTCTACGAGCGCGCGTGGGAACTGGGCCTGAAAGGTTGCACGGTCTTCAGGCCGAATGCAGTGCGCGGAGCCGTGCTGTCAGGCGAACCGGCCGGTGCTCACTGTTGTGCGCGGGACAGGGAAGCCGACTGATCCGTACCTGCCAGACCAATGGCTGCTTCCAGCGCATCATCCACATGCTCCAGCCAGATGAAGCGGATCTGTTCCCGCGCATGTTCCGGGATGTCTTCGAGATCCTTGCGATTCCGGGCCGGCAGCAGCACCGTGGTGATCCCTGCGCGCAATGCAGCCAGTGTTTTTTCCTTGATACCGCCTACCGGCAGCACCAGACCGCGCAGGCTGATCTCGCCGGTCATGGCCACGTCATGGCGCACATGCTGTCCGCTGAGCAAGGAAGCGACCGCAACGAACATCGCGGTGCCGGCACTGGGACCATCCTTGGGGATTGCGCCGGCCGGTACATGAATGTGCAGGTCGTTTTCTTCCATGACCTTGCGATCAACGCCCAGAGTGGCGAGACGCGATTTGGCCAGGCTGACGGCGGCCTGCGCACTTTCCTTCATGACGTCGCCGAGCTGGCCGGTCAGTATCAGGTTGCCCTTGCCCGGTACCAGACTGGCCTCTATGAAGAGGATGTCTCCGCCCACGGGTGTCCACGCGAGGCCCGTTGCGACGCCGGGTACGCTGGTGCGCAGTTTCACTTCACTTTCGAATCTCGGCGCGCCGAGTATTTTTTCCACGTCTTCGGCTGATATCGTCACGTGGTCGACGGATCCTTCGCTGACCCGCATTGCGGCATTGCGCATCAAGGCGCCGATCTCCCGTTCCAGATTGCGCACCCCGGCCTCGCGGGTATAGCCGTCGATCAGTGCGCGCAGCGCATTGTCGTCCACGGCTACCTGATCGTCTTTCAGTCCGTTCGCGGAACGCTGTCGGCGCACCAGATAGCGGCGTGCAATCTCGAGTTTCTCATCCTGCGTGTAACCCGGCAGTTCTATGACTTCCATGCGGTCGCGCAGCGGCCCTGGAATGCTGTCCAGCACGTTGGCGGTGCCGATGAAGAATACCTTGCTGAGGTCGAACGGCAGATCCAGATAGTGATCGCGGAAGGTGGTGTTCTGTTCCGGATCCAGCACCTCCAGCAGCGCAGCGGACGGGTCGCCGTGGAATCCGGTCCCCAGCTTGTCCATCTCGTCCAGCATGAATACCGGATTGCGCGTGCCGGCCTTCTTCAGACTCTGAATCACGGTACCGGGCATGGAGCCGATGTAGGTGCGTCTGTGGCCGCGGATTTCAGCTTCATCGTGCACACCACCGAGGCTGGCGCGTATGAACTTCAGGCCCACTGCGCGCGCAATGCTCTGACCCAGCGAAGTCTTGCCCACGCCCGGCGGGCCTACGAAACACAGTATCGGGCTGCGTCCCTGCGGATTGAGTTTGCGTACCGCCAGATACTCCAGTATGCGGCGCTTGATCTTCGGCAGGCCGTAATGATCCTCGTCCAGCACCTCGCGTGCCCTGGCGATGTCGATGTTCTCTTCGTCCAGCGTTGACCACGGCAAGGACACCAGCCAGTCGAGGTAGGTGCGCAGCATGGAGTACTCTGCTGCCGCTTCCGGCATCATCTCGAGCCGCTTAAGCTCCTTTTCAGCCTGTTGCCTGACCTCGTCCGGAAACGCTGCGTCGCGAATGGCATCGCGAAGTTCCTCGGTCTGTGCGTGCTCCTGGTCTTCACCCAGTTCCTTCCTTATGGTTTTCAGCTGCTCGCGCAGCAGGTACTCGCGCTGGCGCTCGTCCAGTTTCTCCTGCGTCTGCTCGCCGATCTCCCGCGACAGCTTCAGCACCTGCACGCGATGGGCGAGAAACTCGGTCACCTTGTCCAGGCGCTCGCCAATGTCCAGTGTCTCGAGGATGTCCTGTTTTTCCGACGGCTTGATATCGATCAGACCGGCGATCAGGTCCGCCAGCAGATTGGCCGACTCCACCTGCTTCAGGGCGTGCGCCAGCTCCGGCGGTGCCTGGGGCAGCAGTTCGATCGCTTCCGCGGCTTTCTGCTTCAGGTAGGTCGCGCGCGCCTCCACCGCGGCATCGCCGGACTCGGTTTCCCTGATCAGCTCGAAGCGGGCGGCAAGAAATTTCAGGTCAGGGATGTAGTCGAGCACCCGGAAGCGCTGTTCGCCCTGGCAGATCAGGTGGTGCATGCCGTTCGGCGCCTTCAGGTAGCGCACCACGCTGACGGTTGTGCCCATGGCATACAGGTCGCCGGGCCCCGGTATGTCCACGGAAGGATCTCGCTGCAGCACGATGCCCAGCTTGTGGCCCTGATTCACGGCTTCCTCGGCCGCGCTGATCGAGATGTCCCGGCCCAGCGTGACCTGCGTGACTGCACCGGGAAACATGACCAGGTTGCGTACCGGCACGATCAGCAGAACATCTTCGGGCAGGCTGGATCGCTGCGCTGTGACAAGCGCCTTTTCCGCGTTTTCCGCTTCGCTCATGATTTTTCCATTGCGTTGATCGCGTGTTGCAAAGGGCCGCTTGTACGATAATACGCCCGGTTGCCGCAATCTCCAGATCCGCAACCCGGCGCCGATGCCACCCGTCTGCGTTATCCACCAGTGGCCGCCACTGATGAAATGGAGCGTCGATGGCGTGATTTCAAGGCTGCAGGCGCGCCGGCCATGTTGTCCTGCAACGGTGTGAACCGCAGGCCAGTTATGCGCAATTCCGGACATTGCGGGTGTTGCCGGATGCGCCGCACAGTTATGCTTGCGGATGTGGTCGCGACAATGCGGCGTGTTGTCTGTTGTGGTGGAGTGAAAGCATGCTTGAAGTGAACCCTGAGACCATTCGATTTCTGATCGACAGGGCGCAGGAATTCCAGATCCAGGACGAAACGTCCATGCCTGAGGATGTGGTCGTTCAGGATGATGACTGGCTGAATCAGGTGCGGGAACTGCACGGCGATGATCCGGTTTACCAGGAGATCAAGACCACGATAGAGGACCTTGAACCGGATCAGCAGATGTCACTGGTCGCGCTGATGTGGGTTGGCCGCGGCGACTTCGATGCCGATGAATGGGATGCGGCATTCGAACAGGCGCGCGAGAGCTGGAACGAACGCACGGCGGAGTACCTGATCGGCACGCCTTTGCTTGCGGACTATCTCGCCGAGGGCCTGGATGCGATGAGCGACGTTCAGGACTGAACCGCTTATTTCCGCACTGCTTGTTCCCCGGATATCGCTCGCGGTTGCTCGCGTAATGCGGCGGCGACGGATTCTTCATCCAGCGCGCCGGATGTGTCCACGATAACGGCGCAGCTGCGCTCGGTGTCGTCCAGCGCGTCGTGATGGGCCAGCTGATGCTCGAGCACGACGAGATCGGCATCGGATGCATCACTTTGCGACTGGCTGCGCCCGACGATGCGCTCTCGGAGCACGGCTTCCGGGGCTCGGGTGACCAGGATCGCAAAGCGTGCACCGCGGGACGCTGCCAGATCCGCGAACTGCTGGCGTCGGCGACGATCCAGGAAGGCCGCGTCGACGATGACGTTGATGCCCGATCGCAACGCCGATTCGGCGCCGGTGGCGAGCCGGGCATAGGTGCGTTCCGTTGCCGCGGCGTCATAGATGCCCGTCCCCACCTGCGTGGCTTCCGTCCGGTCGTCGCCGGGGCGGTTGCCGTGCGGGGATCCATGCAGGCGCTTGCGCTCCACGTCCGAGCGAATGCGGATGGCCGGCAGTTGTGAGATCAGTCTGTCGGTGACCCAGGTCTTGCCGCTGCCTGACAGTCCGTGAGTTATCACCAGCACCGGAGCATCGTCGGCCGGCAGTGCCGCTGCCAGATGCAGGTACGGTGCGGCGCGGGAATCGTGCGCCGACAACGGGGTTTCCCGGTCGCCGGCCAGCGACCTGACCTTGGCGCGCACCAGCGCGCGATAGACGATATAGAACCGCAACAGGTCCAGGCCTTCGTAATCGCCGCTGCATTCCAGATAGCGATTGAGAAAGCGGAACGCGGCGTCTCCATGGCCATGCGCCAGCAGATCCATGGTCAGGAACGCTGCTTCGTCCAGCACATCAATCGTGCGCAGACGGACATCGAACTCCAGCGCATCGAACGGCACGATGCGTCCGTGGATCTCCACCAGGTTCTCAAGGTGCAGGTCGCCGTGACATTCGCGCACCGCACCGTATCGGCCTCTCTCGTCAAATCGCCGGCCGAGCAGGTCACACTGAGCGATGGTCCACTCGCGCAGCCCTGACAGCAGCGCGCGGTCATATTCGTTACGGGCCAGCGCATCGAGTTCGTCCAGATTCTCGAACGCAGCGTTGCGGACTCGGGTGGCTTCCGTCCCGTCGGTTTTCGCAGCGGGGAGCCCTTCGTGGAAGCGTGCGATCTGTTCGGCCAGCGCATCCAGGCTTTCAGGATCCGCGCCTGCGTCTTCGAGTCTGTGGTCAAGGCGTGCGCGGTCGTCGAAACGCCGCATCCGCACGGCATACTCGATCGCCGGCTCGGTATCGAGTTGCGGATTCTCACGGCTGCCGCCGATCGGCATCACATCCAGATAAAGTGCCGGCGCCAGCCGTCGGTTCAGCCGCAGTTCCTCATCACAGAACTGCCTGCGGGCTTCGAGCGTGGAGAAGTCCAGGAACGCGAGTTTCACCGGTTTTTTCAGCTTGTAGGCGAATTCGCCCGCGAGCAGCACCACTGAAATGTGGGTCTCGATCATCCGAACTTCAGATACCGTCCCGGGATACAGGGACGGGTCCTGCATGGCGGCGATCAACGGGTCGGGCTCGCCGGGCTGCAAGCTCATGTCATGGGCTGCCTGCTCAGTCGGCCTCACCGCCGATGCGGTTCAGCAGTTCCTCGGTGCGGTCGCGCATCAGGTTGATGTCACCGCGTGCCTCGACGTTGAGTCGCAGCAGCGGTTCGGTATTCGATGCCCTGAGATTGAAACGCCAGTCCTGAAACTCGACGCTCACGCCGTCGGTGTGATCGACGTGTGCAGCACCGGCAGCATAGGCAGACTCGATTTTCGCCATCACAGCCACGGCATCGTCGACCTTGCGATTGATCTCGCCGCTGGCCGGGAATCGGCGCACACGTTCCTCCACCAGTTCGGAGAACGGTTTGCCGCTGCGACTGATGATTTCCGCAACCAGCAGCCAGGGGATCATGCCGCTGTCCGCGTAGGCGAAATCGCGGAAATAGTGATGTGCGCTCATCTCTCCGCCATACACCGCATCGGACTCGCGCATGACCTGCTTCATGAAGGCATGACCGGATTTGCTTTGTATCGCCTTGCCGCCTGCGGCAGCAACCACATCCAGCGTGTTCCATGTCAGACGTGGGTCGTGCACGATGGCAGCGCCCTGGTGCTTTTCCAGGAAACTCTGCGCCAGCAGACCAACGATGTAATAGCCCTCGATGAAGTGACCGCGCTCGTCAAAGAAAAAACAGCGGTCGAAGTCGCCGTCCCACGCTACCCCCATATCCGCGCCGCTGCTCCTGATCAGGTCTATGGTTGCGGCGCGATTGCGTTCCAGCATCGGGTTCGGCACGCCATTGGGAAATGAACCGTCCGGCTCGTGATGGAGCTTGACGAATTCGAACGGCAGATGCGGCTCCAGCAGGTCGACAATGGGCCCGGCGCCACCGTTACCGGCATTGACCACGATCTTGAGCTTCGCAAGCGCGGACAGATCCATGTAGCCGAGCAGGTGATCGATGTAGGCCGGCTTGATGTCCCTGCGCTGCACGCTGCCGGGGCCGGCGCCGTCGGAAAACCGATTGCTTTCCGCGATCGCGCGTATTTCCTTCAGCCCCGTGTCGGCACTGATCGGTCTTGCGCCCTCACGGACAAACTTCATGCCGTTGTAATCCGGCGGGTTGTGGCTCGCGGTCATCATGATGCCGCCGTCCAGCCGCTCGTGAAACGTGGCGAAATAGACCATCTCGGTACCGCCGACACCGATATCGATCACGTCCACACCCGAGTCGGTGAGACCGCGAATCAGGGCCGCACACATGGCGGCGCTGGAGGTGCGTATGTCCTGTCCCACGGCCACCGTGCGGGGTTTTACGAACTCCGCATAGGCACGTGCGATGCGATAGACAATGTCTTCATTCAGTTCGCCTGGCACGCGGCCGCGCACGTCATAGGCCTTGAAACAGGTGATTTCCGACATCGTCCAGGGTCTCCGTTATGCTCTGGCGCCAGTATAGCGATGTGCCATGGTGGTCGAAACGACGCTCGAAGCTGAAAAACTCTGGACGGCAGGGCACGGCTCGGCTTGACACTGCGCCCGGCGGTTCACGCCTGTGCCCTGGCGGCGATAACATGACTGCCCGACTTTCCGCCCGCGCAACGCCATGGACTGCTCACATATCTGGTTTCCCTACACGCAGATGAAGACGGCGCCGCCGCCGCTTGCTGTGCAGCGCACCGAAGGCGTGCGGCTTCATCTTGCCGACGGACGCACGCTGATAGACGGCACCTCGTCATGGTGGACGGCCTGTCACGGATACAACCACCCCGCGATCGTCGCGGCCGTCGAGGCCCAACTTCAGGCCATGCCACATGTGATGCTGGGCGGCCTCGTGCATGCGCCGGCGGCGGACCTGTCGGCACGCCTGGCATCGCTGCTGCCGGGATCACTGGATCGCGTGTTCTTTTCCGAATCGGGTTCCGTGGCCGTAGAAGTCGCGATGAAGATCGCAATCCAGTACTGGATCAATCAGGGCGACCGCGGTCGCACCAGATTTCTGAGCTTCATGCACGGTTACCACGGGGACACGTTCGCGGCGATGTCGGTCTGTGATCCGGAGGAGGGGATGCACAGTCTGTTTGCCGGCGTTGTGCCGGAGCAGATCATCGTGCCGCTGCCACGCGACGAAGCCGGATTCGCGGCGTTCGATCGTACGCTGGCGCGACATCGCCACGAGCTGGCCGCCGTGATGCTGGAACCCCTGCTGCAGGCCGCCGGTGGCATGAAGTTTCACGAGCCTGAAGTGTTGTCACGCATCGCGACACTCGCCCGTCGCCATGGTGTGCTGCTGATACTCGATGAGATCGCAACCGGATTCGGCCGTACGGGCACGATGTTCGCGTGTGAGCAGGCGGATGTCGTGCCCGACGTGATCACGCTGTCCAAGGCGCTGACCGGCGGCACGCTGCCGCTGGCGGCGACGGTGGCCAGCGAGGAAGTCTATTCGGCGTTTCACGCTGACGATGCAGCACAGGCATTGATGCACGGTCCTACATTCACCGGTAATCCGCTGGCCTGCGCGGCGGCACTCGCGTCGCTGGCGTTGTTTGCGACTGAGCCGCGTCTTGCCCGGGTGGCTGCGATTTCCGAGTCGATGGAGCAGGGGCTCGCGCCGGCAGCACGTCTGCCGGGTGTCAGCGATGTGCGTGTGCTGGGTGCGACCGGCGTAGTCCAGCTGGCCAGCGTGCCGGACACGCGCCTGCTGGACGAGTTGCGCCAGCGATTCGTGGCGGCCGGCGTCTGGGTGCGTCCATTCGGTGATGTGGTGTACCTGATGCCCCCGCTGGTGATCGAGAGTGAGGATCTGGACCGGCTGACGGCTGCGGTGGTCAGCGTACTGAAAGGACTTGCGGTCTGAGACGCACGCGCGCGCGCCGGGCCAGTTCGCGATACCCTTCCAATTCGCTTTCCGCGCGTGCCCGGTCCCAGACGCCGAGCCTGCGCAGCTGTGCGGCAGCGGATTCTGCGCCCTGCAGCCCGAAGTCGTCGTTCCATCCGACCATGCAGCGGCGCCGGATCACATCGGCCAGTGTGGTTGCCCACTCGTATTCCAGCGCATGCAGCAGTTCGGCGATGATCGCGCCGCTGCGCGTGCAGAACGGTTCGGCCAGCTGCGGATCGTGAAGGACCGCCGTCAGCAGATCGCGTGCCGCACCTCCGTAGATGTGCCACAGCCGTTCAGCGGTCCGGCGACCCAGGCGATCGGTCAGTTCGCCGACCAGCGCATCGCGCGCAGCCGGGGACAGACTGCCGGGCAGAGGTGTATCGCGAGTGGGACTCACTTTCGGCGCGTGGACCGCCGCAATCAGGCCTGCGCGCGCGAAAGTGCGAAGCGCCTGTTCCGCGAGGGCACGGTGGGTGGTCAGCTTGCCGCCGACGATGGAATAAAGTCCGTGCACGTGCGGGTGCGCAACTATCAGGTGACGTCGTGTGATGGCGCCGGTGGCGCCGCTTTCGGTGTGTGGCAGCGGTCTGACGCCGGCGTGCGCATACAGCACGTAATCGGCGAGATTGACTTCGGGAAACAGTGACCCGGCAGCCGCTGTCAGGTAGTCGATTTCCTCTTCGGTGGGATCGCAGTCGGACGGATCTCCGGAAAAACGCTCATCCGTGGTGCCGATCAGGTACAGCCCGTTCCACGGGATCGTGAAGAAAGGTCTCCCGTCACTGGCGGCTTCGGCGTAAACCGCAACGCGCGGCGCGCCCGGAAACGGCGCGACGATCAGGTGCGTGCCGCGGGTGCCGCCGATCAGGGGGTGGTCCCCCAAAGGCCCCAGTACGCGGTCCACCCAGGGGCCTGCCGCATTGACGACCAGTCCTGCCGATGCGCGGCCGCGTTCGCCCGCGGACGTCAGCCACTGCACGCCGCGAATACTGTCGCTCTCGACCTCAAATCCGGTCACGCGTGTGTAGGTCAGAAGCTGCGCACCATGATCGACGGCATCGTGGACGTTCTCCAGCACCAGTCTTTCAGGCCAGTTCACACGTGCGTCGTAATAGCTCACTGCACCGGTCAGCCCTGCTGTTTCCAGGCCCGGCAGGCGTTCGGCAATTTCCTCGTGCGAAAGCCTGCGGTGCCTGGGCAGCGAGCGCCCGGCACCCAGCGTCAGCAGGTCGTAAAGCGTGAGGCCCGCGCGCACCTGCCACAGCGGGCGGCGGCTGCGGCGGTATACCGGAATGTGCAGCGCCAGTGGTTCGATCAGATGCGGGGCCAGACGCAGCAGGCGTTCGCGTTCCAGCAGGGATTCACGCACCAGTCCGAGTTCGGCATGCTCGAGATAGCGCAGGCCGCCGTGAATCAGTCGACTGGATGTGGCGGAAGTGCCCGATCCCGTGTCCGCCTGGTCGATCAGCAGCACCTTGAGGCCGCTGAGCGCAGCCTCGCGGGCGATCGCGGCGCCGTTGATGCCGGCACCTGTGACTATCAGGTCGAACTCGTCTGCAGCTTGCGGCAGGACCGTAGGGTGTGACGGCGCTGTCGGTGGCTCGTGCACTTAGGGGCGGGTGTGTCCCTGACCCCGGACGAGGTATTTGTAGCTCGTCAGCTCCGCGGCGCCGACCGGACCACGGGCATGGATGCGACCCGTGGCGATGCCGATCTCTGCGCCCATGCCGAACTCGCCGCCATCGGCAAACTGCGTGGAAGCGTTGTGCATCAGGATGGCGCTGTCCAGTTCGTTCAGAAAGCGCTGTGCAGCGGCTTCGTCGTCGGTGACGATGGCCTCGGTGTGACCTGACCCGTGCGTGCGGATGTGTTCCAGGGCCGCGTCCAGATTGTCCACGACCCTGATCGCTACGATGGCATCCAGAAATTCATGGCCGAAGTCAGACGTGCCGGCCTCGACAACTCGTGCATCGCAGGCGCGTGTGCGCTCGTCGCCGCGCACCTCGCAACCGGCGTCCAGCAGGTCGCCGACTATGGCGGGCAGATGGGTGTCGGCGCACGCGGCGTCGACCAGTACGGTTTCCGTCGCGCCGCAGATGCCGGTGCGCCGCATCTTTGCGTTCAGCACGATGGCACGCGCCATCGCGAGATCCGCCGCGCCGTGCACGTAGGTGTGGCAGATGCCTTCCAGATGGCTGAGCACCGGCACGCGCGCTTCCTGCTGCACACGCGCGATCAGCCGCTTGCCGCCGCGCGGCACGATGACGTCCAGGTATTCGGTCATATCGCGCAGCAGTATGCCGACCGCATCCCTGTCCTGGGTCGGTACCATCTGGATCGCAGCTTCCGGCAGCCCGTGTGCGCTCAGCCCACGCACCAGCGCGCGATGTATGGCTGCACTGGAACGTGCGCTGTCGCTGCCGCCACGCAGGATCACCGCGTTCCCGCTCTTTACGCACAGGGCGCCGGCGTCGGCGGTGACGTTGGGACGGCTTTCGTAAATGATGCCGATTACGCCCAGCGGTACACGCACCCGCTGGATCGTGAATCCGCGGGGCGCTGTCCATTCTGCGGTCACTTCGCCGATCGGATCGGGCAGGGCGGCGATAGCCTCGACGCCGCGTGCGATCCCTTCCACGCGCTGCGCGTCCAGCGCCAGCCGGTCGATCAGCGCGCTGCTGAGATTGCGCCGTCGGGCTTCGGCCAGATCCTCGGCATTGGCGGCCAGTATGGTTTCGCTATCCGCGCGCAGCGTTTGCGCGGCGGCGCGCAGCCCAGCATTGCGCGTATCGGTATCTGTGCGTGCCAGCAGTGAGGCCGCAGCACGTGCCTGACGGCCCAGCACCATCATGCTGTCGTGCAGGTCGCCTGCGTCGGAACGGATGGTCTTTTGTGTTGCGCTCATGGTCTTCGTCTTGGTCGTTTCGTCGGTTGTTGCCCGTTGCCTGCCCGTTGCCTGCCCGGTGCACAAGACTTTCGTTGTCAGCCCGTCAGCCCGATTTGCGGGTGAGCACCAGATCGTCGCGATGGATCAGTTCATCGCGACCCGGGTAGCCCAGAATGCGGGCGATCGCGTCGGACTGATGTCCGGCTATCTGCCTGGCTTCCTGAGCGGAATAGCCTACCAGACCCCGAGCCAGTTCCTCGCCCGCAACGCTGACGATGCGCACCGCGTCACCGCGCTCGAATTCTCCGGATACCGCGGATACGCCGGCCGGCAGCAGACTGCGACCGCCCTCCAGCGCCTTCTCGGCGCCCGGATCGACCTGCAGTGTACCGCGCACGCTCAGCGAACCGGCTATCCACTGCTTGCGCGCGGCACTCGGCGTCGCGCCTGGCACGAACCAGGTCGAGCGCCCGCCATCGATGAGCCGCGTCAGGGGCTTGAGCACGCGGCCGCTGGTGATTGCCATCTGGCATCCCGCGCCCATCGCGATCCGTGCGGCATCGAGTTTGGTGCGCATGCCGCCGGAGCCGTGACTGGAACCCGGGCCGCCCGCGCGGGCGAAGTGTTCCGCGGTCAGTTCGGTGACCTCGGCAATATGGATCGCGGTCGGATCCAGCTGCGGGTCTGCGTTGTACAGGCCATCCACGTCCGACAGCAGGACCAGACACTCGGCGCTGATCATCTGCGCGACCCTTGCGGCCAGCCGGTCGTTGTCGCCGTAACGCAGTTCCTGAGTGGCAACCGTGTCGTTCTCGTTCACAACCGGAACAGCGCCGCGGCGCAACAGCGTAAGCAGCGTCTTGCGTGCGTTCAGGTAACGTTTGCGGCTTTCGCTGTCGTCCAGCGTCAGCAATACCTGTGCCGCTTTCAACGAGTATCCACCCAGCATTTCCTGATAGGCGTGTGCGAGCAGAATCTGACCGGCCGCAGCGGCGGCCTGCTTGTCTTCCAGGCGTGCGCGTCGCGGATTGATACCCAGTTCGCGCATGCCCAGCGCCACCGCACCGGACGAGACGATCACCACTTCCTTGCCGGATTCACGCAGTGCGCTGACGTCCTCGCATAATGCGCCCAGCCATGCGCGGTCCAGGGTGCCGGACTGCGCATCGACGAACAGTGCAGAGCCGATCTTCACGACGATGCGTCGCGCGGCGGTTATCCTGTCGGCACTGGCTGCGGCAGCGCTTTCGCTCACGGACTTCAGTCTCCGGAAGAGGGACGGACCGGCCTGTCAGCCCTGACCGAGCAGCGGTGCACCGCGACTGACCGCCATCGCGCCACCGCGGACGACGGACAGCACTTCTGCACGGTCGCTGACCTGCCTGACGAAACGGTCTATGTCACCGCTGCCGCCGACCAGTTCGACCGTGTAGTGCTGCTGGTGATCGTCCAGCATTCGCGCTCCCGCGTCAGCCAGTGTCTGGGCCAGTTCATCGTGGCTGCCGTTCACCAGTTTCAGTTTCAGCAGAGCCAGCTCGCGCTCGATGTGGTCGGTGCTGGTCATGTCCGTGATGTTCACGACATCCACCAGCTTGCCCAGCTGTTTGGCGATCTGATCTATGACGTCGTCGGAACCGGTGGTCACCAGCGTCAGCCGCGACACCGTCTCGTCGGCCGTCGGGGCGACGTTCAGGCTCTCTATGTTGTAGCCGCGCGAGGAAAACAGATTCGCGACACGCGCCAGGGCACCTGCCTCGTTCTGCAGCAGAATGGAAATAATATGTCGCATCGGTGACGGGTGTGCGAAGATTGAGCCGGCCAATGTACGCGCACATGGCCTGCTATTGCAATGGATGACCTTTTCGACAACACTCGTGCGGATTACTGACCCGCGCAGACCCGCCGCGCCGTTGATCCCGGCGCAGTCGAACCCGGCCATGGATACCCAGATTCAACCGACACTGAAAGAACCCGTTCACCCGTTGGCAGGCACCGTCCTCAGCGGTGCGGACACCATCGTCCAGGTGCTGGCCGATGAAGGCGTGGATACCATATTCGGCTACAGCGGCGGCGCCATCCTGCCCACCTACGATGCGGTGTTCCGTTACAACCGTGCCAATGCGCGGGACGGGCGCGAACCCATGCCATTGCTGGTGCCGGCCAACGAGCAGGGCGCCGGTTTCATGGCCGCCGGCTATGCGCGCGCCAGTGGTCGTGTCGGTGTGGTGATGGTGACTTCAGGTCCGGGCGCCACCAACTGCGTGACGCCGGTGCGGGACTGCATGGCCGATTCGGTGCCCATCGTCGTGATCTGCGGTCAGGTGCCTACCGGCGCGGTCGGCACCGACGCATTTCAGGAGGCGCCGGTCAGTGCCGTCATGGGCGCCGTGGCCAAGCATGTGTTCCTGGTCACCGATCCGGAGAAACTCGAGGCGACCATGCGCACGGCCTTCGAGATTGCGCGCACGGGCAGGCCGGGCCCTGTTGTCATCGACATTCCGAAGGATGTGCAGAACTGGCAGGGGGCGTATCGGGGCGAAGGCGTGCTGCCGATCACCGGCTACCGTCAGCGTATTGCCGAGATCGAACGTAACGACCTCAGTGACCGGCGTTGCCAGGAATTCTTCGCGATGCTGGGCGAGAGTCGCCGGCCGCTGCTGTATGTCGGTGGCGGCGTGATCAACGCCGAAGCCGGTGCGGCGCTGCGCACGTTTGTGGACACCTTCGGCATTCCGGTCGTGACCACGCTGATGGGGATAGGCGGACTCGATACCACGCATCCATTGTGCCTGCACATGCTGGGCATGCACGGACTCGCGTCGGCGAACTATGCCGTCGACGACTGCGATCTGCTGATTTCGCTGGGTGCACGCTTCGATGATCGTGTCGCCGGCAATCCGGCAAAGTTCGCCGCCAATGCGCGGCGCATCATGCACCTGGATATAGATCCGTCGGAGATCCACAAGGTCAAGGCCGCGGACTGGCATCACACCGGCCTGCTGACGGATGCGCTTGAAGTGCTGACGGCCTGGGGGCGGCGCAATGGCTTTGCCGGTGATTTCGACACCTGGCACGGCGAAATCGCAAATCTCAAGTCCACCTACGGACTCAATTACGATCGCGACAGCACCCTGATTCAACCGCAGTATGTGCTCGAAACCATCAATCGCATCACGCGCGGTGACGCCATCATCACCACCGGCGTCGGCCAGCATCAGATGTGGGCAGCCCAGTATTTCGATTTTCGCGGTCCGCGGCAGTGGCTGACTTCGGGCAGCATGGGCACCATGGGTTTCGGTCTGCCGGCTGCCATCGGTGCGCAGCTTGCTCGGCCTGACCGGCTGGTCATCGATGTCGATGGCGATGCCAGCATACGCATGAATCTTGGCGAACTAGAGACCGTGACCACCTACGATCTGCCGATCAAGGTGCTGGTGCTGAACAACTTCGGCGACGGCATGGTCATGCAATGGCAGCGTCTGTTCTTCAAGGGCCGCCTGTCTGCCAGTGACAAGTCGCTGCGCAAGAAGGACTTCGTGAAAAGTGCCGAGGCTGATGGCTTCGGCTACGCAAGGCGTCTGTCCGACAAGGCCGATGTGCCGAAGGTCATCGAGGAGTTTCTGGCCTTCAATGGGCCTGCATTCCTCGAGGTGATCATCGACCCCGAAGCCGGCGTGTATCCGATGGTGGGGCCGGGGCTTTCGTACCGGGAGATGGTCACCGGGGACTTCATTCCGAACCGCTATGAGGCCGCGGAGCCGGCGGAACCGGGTGAGTCCGAGATGTTCTGAAGGTGTTTCCCGGCGGGTGTCGCAGTGATGGGCACTTTCCGGGGACGCCGTGAATCCTTCCGTGGAGGCTAGGTGTGGCCATCCCTGGCCACACACGCCCCGGAAAGTGCCCATCACTGCGACACCCACCGGGAAACGCATATTTGACTGGTGGCTTGCGTTTCGGCGCAGCCAACGCAGCCAACGCAGCAAGCTCAGCAATTGCCGTATACGAGGTTCACGCGTTGGTTTGTGGCCGGGCCCGTGTGGCCCGAGCGCTGAGTGGTCATCAGTGGCGATGGTCGCCCGGGCGCCGTGGATCAGTCGTGGCGGCGGTCTACGGGTTCGAACACGAGGGTGGGGCGGTCGCCGCGGCGCGAGTAGAGGTGCTCGCTGCTCATTTCGGCCAGGGCGCGGTCGCGCTGTTCGGGCGTGGCATACCAGTGGAAGCGTTCCCAGTCGGAACCGATCAGGCGGCTGAAGCTGTCGCCGCGCGGCAGGCTGACGCGGATGCCGAAAGGCTTCGGCGTATCCAGCGGCCGCAGAAGATTGTGGGAGTGACAGATCGAGGTCGGCATGGCGTGGGCGGCATTCGGTCCGTTTGCGCGGGGGCGCAATCATACCCCAGGCCGTGTCCGGTGCGGGTGCCGGGGCCTGACACCGACAGCAGTGCGTGCCGGCAGCCCTGCTACAATCCGCGCCAGTGGTACGCCAAGCCAATGAAGCAGAGTTTTTCGTCGTCGGTGGCCCGGTGCAGGCCGACCGTGGCTGCTATATAGCGCGCGACGCAGACGAGGCCCTGGAACAGGCCATACGCGATCAGCATTTCTGCTATGTGCTGGCGCCACGTGCCACTGGCAAGACCAGCCTGATGGCTCGCACCGTGCGCAGGCTGCGCAGTGAAGGTCAGCTCGCCGCGGTTGTGGATCTGACGCAGATCGGCGCGCGCTCGGAGACCACCGATGCCGGGCGCTGGTACTACAGCATCGCATACCGGATTCTGCGCGAACTTCGCCTGAAGGTGGATCTCCAGTCCTGGTGGCAGGAAAAGAGCACACTGATGAGCGAGCAGAGGCTCGCCGAGTTTTTCTGGGAACTGGTGCTCAGTCATACCTCGGTGCCGGTCACGGTCTGCTTCGATGAGATCGAGCGTGTCCACGAGCTGCCGTTTGCCGACCAGCTGTTCGCAGCGATTCGCACCTGCTACGCGCGCCGCGCCACGGAGCCCGATTACGCACGCCTGAACTTCGTCGTACTGGGTACGGCGAACGCAACGGAGCTGTGTCCCGACTCCAGCCTGTCTCCGTTCTCTGACGGCGTCGCGATCACTTTGCCCGATTTCACGCTGGAACAGACGTATGCGCTGGAGGCCGGGTTCACAGACGGCCGCGCGCCCGCGCGGGCGGCGCTGGACCGCATCTATGGCTGGGCACGTGGTCAGCCCTACCTGACGCAGAAGCTCGCGCGCGGCACGGTCCGGCGCGGCGGTCAGACGAGCGATGTCGATCGCGCGCTGAAGGAACGCTTTCTTGCGCCCGGCGTTGCACGAGAGGAGCCGTTGCTCAGTCACATGCGCGCGATGCTCACGCAACGCGGGCCGCACAACCGTCAGGCCCTGCTGCTGCTGTTGCGCATCGCGCGACGCCTGCAGGTCGATGACGAACCGGGATCGCGCGCCTGCATGCTGCTGAAGCTGTCCGGCGTGGCAAGTGCTGACAGCGATGGCCGGCTCGATTACAGAAACCGGATCTTCCGCCATGTTTTCGACAGCCGGTGGATACGCTCGGTGCTGCCTTTCAACTGGCGCGCGGCGTCGGTTGCTGCGGCCGCTGCGTTCGTGGCCGGGCTGCTGTCTGTCTGGTACATGCAGTATCTGCCGCAACCGTACGTGGCATCGCTGGTTGCGGCCGGGACGCTTGGCGAAGCCGAAGAGGCGCATCGGCGGCTTGGCCGGTTTCCCGGTCACCGCAATCGCGCTGATGCTCTGCTGGAGATGCGCCTCACGAATTGGGCCGAGCACGCTGCAGGCGTTCCGGAACTGTTCGCATTCACCGAAGCGTTGCGCCGACTGCCATCCCGGGAACCACTGGCGGACAGGTTGATGGCGCATTACTGGCTGGGCAGGGCGCGTGAGGAGATGCGTGTGGAACGCAGGGACAATGCCCTGCTGTATGCCACTCAGGCGCTGGCCGGAGCCGACGAGGAAGCCGGTCAGCTGGCCGCGGAACTGATCGGCAGCGATTTCCGTAACCTGCTGGCCACCATTCATCTGCCGGTCGGTACGGCCCGCTGGACGGTGGATTGGGACGAAGAGCGCCTCATGTCGCTGGACGGCGCGCTGCGTATGCACAGTGCGGCGCTGGAGCCGCGCTCGCCTGCAATGCCTGCGCCCGACCTGTTCGCCGGACGCAGTGCGCCGGTTTCTTTTACCGCACTGCAGCAGGTGTCATTGCGGCGCGAGTTGAGCGTCGATGCGTCGGGCCCCGCCGGCGTTTTTTCGCTGGAACTGACGATCGATCATGCGCAGCCGGCGGACATCGAATTGCTGTTGGAGGCCCCTGACGGGACGGCCGTGCCGCTTTTGCTGGACAGCGCAGCCATCGATGCTGCAGGCCGCCATGTGTTCGACGCGACCACCGGGACCGGGTTGGAAACGCTGGCCGACGTCGATCGCCAGGGTGTGTGGCGACTGACCGTGACCGATCGCCGTGTGGGTCATGCCGGCATGCTCTCCGACTGGGGCCTGCGATTCGCGGATACTGAATCTGCGGTACTGGACCGAGCCGATCAGGCGATCGTCATTCCCGATCCGCAGCGCACCGATCAGGTTGAGCTGACGATGGATCCACGCGGCCGCATTGCTGCCGTCAGAACCCTGCGACCGGCCGCAGGTGGCGGCATTGCATTGTGGAACGTGGTCGACGGCGCGCTGCTGGCGGATATCGATGTCGATACCGTGCCGCAGCGACTGCAGTTCGTCGCGGACGGGTCGCGACTGATCGCGTACTCCGATCGATACATGGAGATTCGCGAGGTGCCGGGCGGCGAGCTGGTTGCGCGTCGCGATTCGGATTCCGGCTTCCTGTTGCCGCCTGCGATCAGCACGGATGGCGCCTACGTGATCGTGGCCGAGTGGAGCGATCTGGGTGTGCCGCTGCTGGCTCTGCTGCGCACCGACAACGGCGCCGCCGTATCCACCGTCTCCGGGTACGCCGACGTGCAGCAATGGGTGCTTGCCAGCCAGGCACGATATCTGGCGTTGATGGGACCCGGGCGTTCGGTGCGTATTCTCGATCCGCGCCGCGGCGAATTGCTGACGGAACTGCGTCATGAGCGGGAGTTTGCCAGGGTGGCTGCCATTCCCGGCGAGGACCGTGTCATCACCGTGGACAGGGACGGTCTGATACATGTCTGGCCGGTGGGCAGCCGTAACGTGGAGCCGCAACCACAGTCGCTGCTCGGCACTACCCGCGACCCTGCCAGCCTGATCGTCGCGCGTACGCGGCCCATGATCGCGTTCGAGGCGCCGCAGGGGCATGTGGTCGTGCGCGACCTCGACCATGCTGTCCGGTCCACGAGATTGCGTGTGGAGCGTTCGGGCGAGCCGCTGGCCATCAGCATCGCCGATGATGCGCGCAGACTGGTGACCGGTCGTGGTTCGACGGTCAGGCTGTGGGAGCTGCAGCAGTCCCCATTCGAGGTGACACCGGAGGCGGATGATCTGACTGCGCTGGCTCTGGATGATCAGGGTCGGTTCGCGGCGCTGGGCTTTCGCGGCGGTAATGTCATCGTGCGCAGCGCCAGTGCGCTGGAACGCGGTCCGACGCCGGACATGCCGGTGGACTATATCGGTCACCGCGGCGCGGTGACGAGTCTTGCCGTCGCAACGGAACACAGCCTTGTTGTCAGTGGCGGCATGGACGGGGCTGTTCGCCTTTGGGATCTGGCCAGTGTTGCACCGGCACCGCAGGTGATGCGCCATCCGCGCGGGTCGGTGCATGCCGTTGCGATAGGCGGTGACGGCCGCCGCGTCGTCAGCGGCGGCGAGGATGCGGCACGTGTCTGGCGCATCTTTGACGGTGCCATGACGGCCGAGATTCCGGTCAACGGTGCGGCGGTCGGCGTGGCCTTCGCGCCCGATGCCACTGTGCTGGCGATCGGTGACAGTGCGGGCAATGTCTACATCGGTGATCCCGGAGGTGCGATGGCCATGCGTTCGGCGCGTGCCCAGGGCGCCGTGCGGGCACTGGCATTCACACCGGACGGCAGCTGGCTGGCCAGCGGTGACGATGCCGGCAGCGTGCAGCTCTGGGATGCACTGACGCTGGAACCGGTGGGGCAGCCACACGCTTTCCGGCAACCGGTAAAGTGGCTGCGATTCGCGCCCGACGGGTTGACGTTGCTGGTGCAGACCGATCACTGGATACACCGTGTCGCCACGGATGCCGCCCAGCTGCGTGTGCTGGACAGCCGCCTGCCGGCGCTGGGCGTGGAAGCCGGCGCTGCACCGCTGACCATGGACGGCATGAGGCTGCGGTTGATCGCCGGTCGTGAGAGCGGGCGGCTGGTGCTGCATGATCTGGATATGGACCATGCCCCGGTGCCTGCGGCGGACTTCGATG
This sequence comes from Gammaproteobacteria bacterium, assembly GCA_050485685.1. Classification (GTDB taxonomy): domain Bacteria; phylum Pseudomonadota; class Gammaproteobacteria; order Steroidobacterales; family Rariloculaceae; genus JBJHBP01. The sequence goes on along the minus strand of JBJHBW010000001.1, from coordinate 79,260 downwards.
CCGCGATCCTGCAGCGTGATTGGGCTGCCGTGCTGGGGCTGACCATAGGGCCGCTGGGCCGCATCCATATCGGCCAGTAAGCCCTGTCGGTCAAGGGAACTCGGGCCACCCGGCCTGCCAGCCATGCTGCCTGCCGCCCCCGTGCCGCCTGCCCGGGGTGATTTCACGAATCTGTGAACTGTTCCGGTTCCCGGGCGAAACGGTTGAGTTATGTTTCATGCCCGGAAGGGTGGAGCTGCCCCGGTAAACCGTGTTCACAACAGATTCCTGCCATAAGCGTTTCATCAGGGCACCGTATGCCGGAGGTTCTGGTCTGCGCATGATCCGTTCCCGCCTTGCGGCGCGGGGTGCAGTACTGTCGCTGTGTCTGGCGGCCGTGGCCTGCACGGAGCTGCCGCCGCGCACGTTCACGGAATTCATGGAGGATGCCGCAGCCAGGGAAGGCACCCTTGTGCGCTGCAATGCGGACCGCAGGGCAACGATAGACGACATCGAGTGTGCCAATGCACGCCGCGCTGCCGCGGCCGTGGCCCTGGAAGTGGAGCGGGCGCGCCGCGCGGAACTGGAGGCCGAGTCCGACAGACTGCGATCCGAGCTGCGTGACCGCATTGCCCGGCAACAGGCAGCGGAACGTGAGGCCGAGGAGCTGCGCCGCGCGATGCAGGAGGCCGCCTACGACGCACAGTGGGGAGTCCCGGAAGCCACGGAAACCACGTCCGAAGCCGAGCCGCAGCCCCAGGCAGCCGACGCGCCGGATTCCGATCCCGCTCAGTGACACTTCAGCGCGGCTGAGCCTGAACCGGCCTGGCGACCGCGCGTCGCGCCTCAGTCAAATCCGCCCAGTGGGAAGGTCACCGCTTCCTCGCGTTCCGATGCCGGCTGGCGTCGGGGCGGCAGTGGCGTCGCCGCAGATTCCAGCGCCGAGAGAAAACGATTCGCGCTGTCCGGTGTCGCGGGATTCTGCGGACCCAATGCGCGCGCCTGGCTGCCGGCTCCGTAAAAGCGCACATTGGACGCGGTATCGATTTCCAGTCGTGCCCCTTCAAAGCTCGCGCCCGCGAACAGTCCGCGGCTGCGCGAATAGGCGTAGACTTCCGAACCGAAAGTCGCAGCGACAGTTGCATTGCGTCCCACCGGGCCGGCAACGACGCTGGCATCACCGCCCAGCGTGAACCGGCCGCTGGCGATGTTCTGCACGGACCGTTCGTTGGCAAACACGAGAATCAGATCCGAAGACTGTGCGCCGACCTGCCAGCCTATGCTGCCGCTGGTCAGGGTGACGAAGGACGGGTTGCCGAAGCGACCGTCCTCGCCGCGAACGACCAGCACGCCGCGTCCGCGGCGTCCGCCAAGGATGAAACCGCCGCGAATCACGTTCGTCATCACCGCGATGCCATGCGCGCGCTGCAGCAGTGCACTGGGAATGGCCTCATCCGTGTTTTCCATGAACTCGTTCAGCGCCGCAGCCGCAGCCACCAGGCGCACTTCCTCCGCAGTGGGTGCCTGAGCGGCTGCGCTGGTTCCAATGAGTGCGGCAATGAAGGCCAGCAGCAGGCGGAGCTTGTCATGGCGCACCAGCTTGCCAGGCATTGAACTCCGTGTTCCGTCCATCATTTCGCGTCTCCGTGGGCAGGTCGCGATATGTTAGCTGAATCCGGACAGATTCGATCCGTCGCGTGACCGTGGCGTGCCGTAAAGCTCAGGCGCTGAGTGCGGCCAGCGGTGGCAGCGGGCAGTCCAGTGTCGCCGCAATGGCCCGGAACAGTTCCACTTCCGGGATCTCCACGCGATGGTCATGCCGTATCGTCGCCAGGATGGCGACCAGTGCGGCCCGCCGGTGCTTCGGTGCGGCGTCCGCGAGCTGATCCAGGGCGTCATCCAGCAGCGTCAGGTCGCGCGCTGCCTGCAGGTCGGGAAGGTATTGTTCGGACTTCACCGCGGCCGTTGCGACATCCATGCTGCTGCCGGCAGTCAGGCCGGCGGCGAACGCGGCGCGAGCCGCAGCGATGTCGTCATGGCCGAACGCGGCCACCGCCGCCAGCGTTCTGGCTACGGCTTCGGTCGTCGAAAGCGATGACCTTCTGCGCGTTTCGGGAACCTTGAACGTTGGCAGATAGGCGGCCAGGGCCTTCAGCAGCACATAGTCGTCAAGTCGATTCGTATCCGCTGCGTCGCTGACGCGCCTGACCATGTCGAACATGAAGCCGATCTGCTCAACGGGCCGCTGGCGCAGGGCCGGAACCGTCAGCTCCAGCAGCGGCAGTCTGAGCGCAGGGTCCATCGCGTCGAGTGCCTTGCGTAACGCTGCGCAGCGTTCGGTGCGCTGCGCGCCCAGTCGGTTGTCGAGCATGGTCAACTGTCGTGTCTGTGCCGGTTCATCGGCCGCCAGCGCCAGTGCCAGCACCAGCAGCAGGCTGTCATCGCGTTCATGTGCGGCGTCATACAGGATGGCGGGCAGCGCGGTACGCAGCGCACAACCGCCTTCCGTCGACCCCACCTCACCGGCGTGATCCATCAATGTGTCGGCACCGCGGTCAGGGTCTACGCCTGCTGACGGCCTGTCTGCACCGGCGCCCGCCGCCGCTGAGGTGGCCAGCGCACTGATCGGTGCGGCAGCGGAAGCAACGGAGGCGTGGTCAGCGCCGTAGGCCGTGCGGTCCGGGGCCTGACGCGGTTTCGGGAAATTGCCTTCACGGAAGGAAGGGTCCAGCGCGCGGATCCGTGCCGGCAGCGGCGGATGGGTTGCAAACAGTCCGCTGAACGCACGCGAACTGCGTGCAAACAACATGTGCGCGATCTCCTCGCTGTCGACGGCTGTGAGTCTCGAGCTGTAGCCGCCGATTTTTTTCAGCGCGCCGGCAAGACTGTTCGGGTCGCGCGTGAACTGCACGGCGGATGCATCCGCGAGCATCTCGCGCTGGCGTGACACGGCTGCCTTGATCAGGCGGCTGAAGAAGATGCCGATGGAGCCGATCACGATCAACGCCAGTCCCATTGCGACCGCGGCGGCTGCCGCGCCGCCGGATCGTCCCCGTCGTCCGAGGTAAGCTGCGCGCAGCATCCAGCGACCCATCAGCGTCAGGACCACGATGCCGAAGCTCATGCCTATCAGCTTCTGGTTGATGCGCATGTCGCCATTGAGTATGTGGCTGAACTCGTGCGCGACCACGCCCTGCAGTTCGGCACGATCGAGCTGTTCCAGCGCGCCGCGGGTTACGGCAATGGCGGCGTTCGATGTCGCAAGTCCGGCCGCGAACGCGTTGATGCCCGCCTCCTGTTCAAGGATGTAGATCTCCGGTACCGGTACGCCCGACGCGATCGCCATCTCCTCGGTTACATTCAGCAGGCGTCTGTGTAAAGGGTCGGCACTGTGGGGATCGAGCAGCGTGCCGCCCATCATGCGTGCGACCTGACCGCCGCCGGCGGCCAGTGTCGCTGCGCGATAGAAACTGGCAAGCCCTATGGCCGCGAGCGTGATTGCCGCGATCACCGCCAGCGTGCCGCCGTTGTGCACGATCCATGCGCCGAAGTCCCCGCTGTTCGGAGCAGGCGCGGTCTGCATCGAGTAGATGCCCGTGAATACCGCGGCCACCAGCGTGACTGCGGCAACGATGGCAAGCACGGCCGCAATGAACAGTGCGATCAGCACGCGCGTTGCGCGCCGCGACCGCTCCTGGCGCGTGAAGAAATCGACCACTAGCTGAACGAGACGCCGGGTGCCTCACGCTTGGCTTCGTCGCCTATGTCGAGAAACTCGGCATGCTTGAAGCTGAAGGTGTTCGCGATCAGATTGCTGGGAAAATTCTGGCACGCATTGTTGTAGGTCATGACGGCGTCATTGAATGCCTGGCGGGCGAACGCGACGCGGTTCTCGGTCGTGGCGAGCTCTTCCTGGAACTTGAGCATGTTGGTGTTCGCTTTCAGGTCCGGATAGGACTCGGACAGTGCGAACAGCCGGCCCAGTGTTCCACCCAGCGTGACCTCCAGCGCTGCCAGATCCTTGATGGCGCTACCGTCAGACGGATCGGCCGCGGCTTTCTGCAGGCCGGACTTCGCGGCGTTGCGTGCCTGAATCACCGCTTCCAGCGTCTGGCGTTCGTGCGCCATGTAGCCTTTTACGGCTTCGACCAGATTCGGGATCAGGTCGTAGCGGCGTGTGAGCTGCACATCGATCTGCGAGAAGCCATTGCGTACGCGATTACGCAGGTTGACCAGATTGTTGTACATCATGATCGTCCATATGACGATCGCGACGATAATGCCGAGCACGATCCAGGTTTCCATGCGTACTGTCCTTGCAGGAGGTCTTGGGTTGCCGAGCATACGCCGGTATTTGCGCCTGCGGCAACGCCGCAGGTCACGTGTTCAGGCAGATCTGGCGCGGCGCACGGCGGTTGCCAGTGGCGTGATGTTGCGCTCCTCGTCGGCGGCGAAGAAGCGCCGCATGCGCATCGCACCGCGAAGTCGCGCGGTGCGCACGTAGCACTGGTACAGCATGTCCTTGATGGCTTCCAGCAGCACTCCGGCCTGCTCACGCGTGATGGCCGGCAGGGTGTCGTTGTCCGCGAAGAAGACCGACTCCAGCGTGCCGGTCGTAGCGGTGTCGAGCTCGGCTATGCGTACGACTTCCGCGAAACGTTCACGCCAGTAGTGTGTGGCGCTGCGTCCCAGACTGGTGCGTGTTGCATGCAGGGTGCGCCTGCACATGGACGCGAACGCGTTGTAGCAGCCGGCTGCATAGCATTCCAGCGATTCGCGGAACAGTTTTTCCACATCCGGTGGCAGGTGTGCGAGCGTGAATCGTTCGCGAGGTTTTTCAACCTCGGACAGACTCGACGACAACGCTACCCGGGCGTCATCGATGGTACGTATTCCGGCGCGCAGGAATCGCGGCTCCGAGCACGCCGCGCACCGGAACAGCAGGCCGGTGTGACGCGGCCGGGCCGCGACGAGTTCGCTGTACGCGGGTGAAGCGACCAGCAGCAGCTGTGCATGAGCGCCGCAATGCGGGCACTCACGCGTGATCGCATGAGGCAGTTGCAAGCTGTTGTCGCGGTTTACATAAATGGCCACGGCGCGAGACCTCCCCGGCAAGTCTAGCGCGTTGCCGGGGTGGCCGGTAGACGGTCGTTCCGCTCAGGCCAGGCGCTTGTAGCGGATGCGGTGGGGCTGGTCGGCGTCGTCGCCCTTGCGGCGCTTGAGGTCGGCGGTGTAGTCGGCATAGTTGCCTTCGAACCAGACCACTTCGCTGTTGCCCTCGAATGCGAGTATGTGCGTGGCGATACGGTCCAGGAACCAGCGGTCGTGCGAAATTACGACGGCGCAGCCGGGGAAATTCAGCAGCGCCTCTTCCAGTGCGCGCAGGGTCTCCACGTCCAGATCGTTGGTCGGTTCGTCCAGCAGCAGTACGTTGGCGCCGGAGCGCAGCAGCTTGGCCAGATGCACGCGGTTGCGCTCACCGCCCGACAGCAGGCCCACTTTCTTCTGCTGATCGGTGCCCCTGAAATTGAAGCGGCCCACGTAAGCACGTGACGGCGTTTCGTAGGTGCCTACGCGCATGATGTCCTGGCCGTCGCTGATTTCCTCCCAGACGGTCTTGTTGTCGTCCAGGTGATCGCGAAATTGGTCGACGCTGGCCAGTTGCACGGTGTCGCCAATGCGCAGCGTGCCGTTGTCGGGCTGCACGGTGCCGGCCATCATTCGGAACAGCGTGGTCTTGCCGGCGCCGTTGGGGCCGATCACGCCGACGATCCCGCCGGGCGGCAGGTTGAAGGACAGGTTCTCGAACAGCACCCTGTCTTCGTACGCCTTGCTCAGGCCGTTGGCCTCTATGACCAGATCGCCGAGACGAGGGCCAGGCGGAATGTAGATCTCGTTCGTCTCGTTACGGGTCTGGAACTCCTTCGAGTTCAGTTCGTCGAAGCGCGCCAGACGCGCCTTGGACTTTGCCTGACGTGCCTTGGGGTTCGCGTGCACCCACTCCAGTTCCGCCTTGATCGCGCGCTGTCGCGCCGCTTCCTGCTTTTCCTCGAGCTTCAGGCGTTCCTCTTTCTGTTCCAGCCACGAGGTGTAGTTGCCCTCCCACGGAATGCCATGACCGCGGTCCAGCTCCAGAATCCAGCCGGCGACGTTGTCAAGGAAGTAACGGTCGTGGGTCACGGCCACCACGGTGCCCGGATACTCGGCAAGAAAGCGTTCCAGCCACGCGACCGATTCGGCATCGAGATGGTTGGTGGGCTCGTCAAGCAGCAGCATGTCGGGGTTGGCCAGCAGCAGGCGGCACAGTGCCACGCGGCGGCGCTCGCCGCCGGACAGCGCGGAAATCTTCGCCTCCCATGCCGGCAGGCGCAGCGCATCGGCGGCAACTTCCAGCTTGCGCTCAAGTTCCCAGCCGCCGGACGCATCGATCTGGTCCTGCAGCTTGCCCTGCTCCTCGAGCAGTCGGGTCATTTCGTCATCGTCCATCGGCTCAGCGAAGCGGTCACTGATTTCGTTGAAGCGGTTGATGCGTCCGATCAGATCGGCGACGGCTTCTTCCACGGTCTCGCGCACGGTCTTGTCGGGGTTGAGTTCCGGTTCCTGCGGCAGAAAGCCGATGTTGATGCCCGGCTGCGGCCGTGCTTCGCCGTCAAAGTCCTTGTCCACGCCCGCCATGATGCGCAGCAGTGTCGACTTGCCGGAGCCGTTCAGGCCAAGCACGCCGATCTTGGCGCCCGGGAAGAAACTCAATGAGATATCGCGCAGTATGTAGCGCTTCGGTGGCACGACTTTCGCGAGCCTGTTCGTGGTAAATATGTATTGCGCCATGATCCTGAGTAGGGCCGGGTTCGGGCCGCCGGTGTTGCTGTCCGTGGACTGGGGGGCGCGATTATCCTCAAAGCCCGCGCAATTGGGAAATCGGACAGGAAAGCGGGCGCGACCGCCGCACACGGCGGTTCGCCACGGTTTCATTCCTTAAGGAGCAGCGATGAGCGGAACGGCAATTCTGCTGGCCGGCGAGGGCCTTGCGAACTACGGCTTCCCGGACGGCCATCCTTTCGGCGTGGATCGCTATGCCGCGTACATGGACGAGCTTGCGCGGTCGCCGGTTGCGGATGGACTGGTTCGCCATGAGCCGCGTCTGGCCACCCGCGAGGAACTCGGATTCTTTCACACGCCGCGGTACATGGATTTCGTCGCGTCGGCCTCGCAGCACGGCAGCGGCTTTCTCGACCACGGCGATACGCCGGCTTTTCCCGGTGTACACGAGGCGGCGGCGACCGTGGTCGGCGGCACGCTCGAGGCGCTGGCAGCCATCTTCGCAGGCCCTGTTCGGCGCGCGTTCATCCCGATAGGCGGACTGCACCATGCCGGTCGCGATCATGCGGCCGGTTTCTGTGTCTATAACGATTGCGGCATCGCGGTGGAGGCCGCCCGTCGTCGTTACGGGGTGCGGCGCGTGGCCTACGTGGACATAGACGCGCACCACGGTGACGGCGTGTTCTATGCGTTTGAGGACGATCCCGATCTGATCTTTGCCGACATCCACGAGGACGGACGATTCCTGTATCCGGGCACCGGCAGCCGCAGCGAGACCGGCACAGGTAGTGCCGAGGGCACCAAGCTCAATGTGCCGCTGCCGCCGGGCGCCGATGACCGCGGGTTCCTTGCAGCCTGGGACGAGGTGGAGGCGTTCGTCGATGCCGCAGCGCCGGAGCTGGTGCTGCTGCAGTGCGGTGCCGACTCGCTGGCCGGCGATCCGTTGACCCATCTGGCGTTCAGCGAAAACGCTCATGCGCATGCGGCGCAGCGCCTGTGTGAACTCGCGGACCGGCATGCCGGGGGTCGGTTGCTGGCCATGGGAGGCGGCGGTTACGACCGGCGTAACCTGGCGCGGGCGTGGGTGCGGGTCACGGAGGCGCTGGCAGCGTGTCTCCCCGATGCAGGTTAGAATGCGCGTTTTCCCACCTCCGGCACGGATGAATGTTCACGAACGACTATCGGATCGAGGGTTTCGACGCTGAGCTGTTCGAAGCCATGGAAGGCGAGCGACATCGACAGGAAGAGCACCTGGAACTGATCGCTTCGGAAAACTATGCCAGTCCCCGCGTGCTCGAGGCACAGGGATCGCAACTGACCAACAAGTATGCTGAAGGCTATCCCGGCCGGCGCTACTACGGCGGCTGTGAGCATGTGGATGTGGTCGAGCAGCTGGCCATTGACCGTGCAAAACAACTGTTCGGTGCCGCTTTCGTCAACGTGCAGCCGCACTCGGGATCACAGGCCAACGCGGCGGCGTACTTCGCGATGATGCAGCCGGGCGACACGGTGCTGGGCATGAGTCTCAACCACGGCGGCCATCTTACGCACGGATCGAAGGTCAACTTCTCCGGCAAGGTGTTCAATGCCGTGCAGTACGGTCTGGATACCCGCACCGGCCAGATCGACTACGACGAGGTGGCGGAACTTGCAAAGCGCCACAGACCGAAAGTCATCGTCGCCGGCTTTTCCGCGTATTCCCGTGTGATCGACTGGCAGCGCTTTCGCGACATAGCTGATGACGTCGGCGCTTTTTTCATGGTCGATATGGCGCATGTCGCGGGACTGGTGGCCACCGGCCATTACCCGAGTCCGATCAATATCGCTGACGTCACCACGACCACCACGCACAAGACCCTGCGCGGCCCGCGTGGCGGGATGATCTTTGCGCGCGAGAATGGTGATCTTGCGAAGCGCATCAATTCTCTTGTGTTCCCAGGCACTCAGGGTGGCCCGCTGATGCATGTGATCGCCGCCAAGGCGGTCGCGCTCAAGGAAGCGCAGTCGCCGGATTTTCACGCCTATCAGGAGCAGGTCCTCAAGAACTCGCGCGCGCTGGCGGCAGGGCTCTCCGCGCGCGGATACCGCATCGTGTCAGGCGGCACCGACAATCATCTGATTCTGGTGGACCTGATCGAAAAACACGTCACCGGACAGGCGGCCGAAGATGCCCTGGGCGCTGCGCACATCACGGTGAACAAGAACGCCGTGCCGGGCGATCCCCGGCCCCCTCGTGTCACCAGCGGGCTGCGCGTTGGCACGCCAGCTGTGACCACGCGCGGGTTCCGCGAGCCGCAGATCGAAAGACTCGCCACGTGGATCGCCGATGTGCTGGATGACCATGAATCGGAAACGACGCTGAAGCGGGTGCGCGATGAAGTCGCGCAGGTGTGCAGGGAGTTTCCGGTTTACCGTTGATTTCGCAGCAGGCAGGAGCCCGACGTGCACTGTCCGTTCTGCAACTATGAGGACACGAAGGTGATCGACTCGCGCCTCGCGGGTGAAGGGCGACAGGTGCGTCGTCGGCGCGAGTGCCTGTCCTGTGGCGAGCGCTTTACCACTTTCGAGTCGCCGGAGCTGGTCATGCCTTACGTGATCAAGCGCGACGGCCGGCGTGAACCGTTCGACGACGTGAAACTGCGCAACGGTATGGTCGGCGCCCTGCAGAAGCGGCCGGTAGGCAGCGAGACGATAGAAGAAACCATAGAACGCATCACGCACCGGCTTCAGACCATGGGTGAAAGGGAAATACCGAGTCGCCTGATCGGCGACATGGTGATGGAGGAACTGCGCGAACTGGACGAGGTGGCCTATGTCCGCTTCGCGTCCGTGTATCGCAGTTTTCAGGATGTCACCGCGTTCCAGGACGAGATTCAGCGCCTGCAATCCATGCCCGGTTCGCTGGCCAGCCGCGAGCAGATGTCGCTGCTGCCGGATGACGAGAAGTAGTCGGCCTGCGAATGACACCACCGGCCGATCAGGAGTTCATGTCGCGCGCGTTGACACTGGCTGCCAACGCGGCGTGCAGCGCGCGCCCCAACCCGGCCGTGGGCTGTGTGATCGTTGCCGATGGTCGTGTCGTGGGCGAAGGCTGGACGGATGAGGCCGGCGGTCCGCACGCCGAACGTGTGGCGCTGGCCGCCGCCGGTGACGCAGCGCGCGGAGCGACCGCATACGTAACGCTTGAACCCTGCAATCACCACGGTCGCACGCCGCCCTGCACCGAGGCGCTGATCGCGGCCGGCGTTTCGCGCGTGGTCTATGCAATCGCTGATCCGAATCCTGCTGTGACCGGTGGCGGCGCCGTCGCGTTGCAGCAGGCCGGCATCGAGGTCGTGGGCGGCGTGCTCGCCGCCGAGGCGGAGGAGGCCAACCGTGGCTTCTTCATGCGCATGCGCACGGGACGACCTTGGATACGCAGCAAACTGGCCGTCAGCCTGGACGGCCGTACGGCGCTGGCCGATGGCCGCAGCCAGTGGATTACCGGCGCCGTAGCTCGCGAGGATGTGCAGCTGTGGCGCGCGCGTGCCGGTGCAATACTGACCGGAATCGGCACCGTGCTGGCGGACGATCCGTCGCTGAACGTGCGCCATGCACCTTCCGGAGTGAAGGTGCTGCAGCCGTTGCGGGTGATCGTGGACCCGGCGCTGCGCACACCGCCCGTGGCGCGCATCCTGTCGCTGCCGGGCGATGTGGCGATCTTCACGACCGCGGCCGCGCCGGAATCTGCCGTGCCCTCCCTGCAGGCGGCCGGCGCAACGATTCACCGCACCGGTGGCGCACCGCAATGCGATCTGGCCGAAGTTGTGGCGGTCCTCGCCGGCATGGCCATCAATGACGTGTGGGTGGAAGCCGGACCCACACTGAACGGTGCGCTGCTGGAGGCCGGTCTTATCGACGAGCTGATCATCTACATGGCGCCACGCCTGCTCGGCGACGATGCGCGCGGCATGTTCCGGATTCCGCCGCTGCGTGAACTCGCGGACAGCGTCACACTGGACATGGACAATCCCGTGCGGATAGGCGACGACTGGCGCTTCATTGCGCGCCCCAGGCGCGACATCGGCGGCGAACACGGGGACCACTGATCCATGTTTTCAGGAATCGTCAAAGGTGCGGGACGCGTTGCCTCGCTGGAAGAGCTCGGCGGCGATCGCCGTCTTGTCATCGACTACCGTGGTGTCGAGCTTGGCCCTGTACAGCCCGGTGCCAGCGTCGCCGTGAATGGCGTCTGCCTGACAGCCACCCGCTGTGATGCGTCGTCGTTTACGGCAGATGTCTCGAACGCGACGCTGGCAGCGACGACGCTGGGATCGCTGCCGTCCGGTGCTCCGGTCAACCTCGAGCCCTCGCTGCGACTTGGTGATTCGCTGGATGGCCACCTGGTCAGCGGCCATGTGGATGGTGTCGCCCGCATTCTCAGGCGTCAGCCCGATGCTCGTTCAGTGGCGTTCACGATCGAACTGCCGGCGCCGCTGGCGCGTTTTGTCGCACTGAAAGGATCGGTTGCTGTCGACGGTGTGAGTCTGACCGTGAACGAGGTCGGCAGCGGGCAGTTCACCGTCAATGTGATCCCCGCGACCATGGAGCGCACGATCATTGCGAGCTACGTCGTCGGCGGCACTGTTAACATTGAGGTCGACATCATCGCGCGATATCTGGACCGGCTGCGGATCGCAGGCGCCTGAACGGCGGTGTCACGGAAATCCGGAGGCGGAACCCTGGACAGCATGGAAGACATTATCGGCGCCTTGCGTGACGGCCAGATGGTCGTGATGCTGGACGACGAACTGCGCGAGAACGAGGGTGATCTCGTGATGGCCGCGGCGCGCGTGCGCCCGGAGGACATCAACTTCATGGCGCGCTTCGGACGCGGTCTGATCTGCCTGACGCTGACGCGTTCGCGCTGCGAGCAGCTGCGTCTGCCGCTGATGGTCGGTGAGACCGATCGCCGCCAGACCACGAATTTCACGGTCTCCATCGAGGCGGCCGAAGGGGTCACGACCGGCATCTCGGCACATGATCGCGCGCGCACCATTCGTGCCGCGGTGGCGCCGGACGCTCGGCCCGAAGATCTGCGCCAGCCGGGCCATATCTTCCCGTTGATGGCGCAACCCGGCGGGGTGCTGAACCGGGCAGGACATACCGAGGCCGGCTGTGATCTCGCGCGCCTGGCCGGATTCGAGCCGGCTGCGGTCATTGTCGAGATCCTGAACGAGGACGGCTCCATGGCGCGTCGCGACGATCTGGTCGCGTTCGCACGTGAGCACGGACTGCGCATGGGCACGATCGCCGACCTGATCAAGTACCGGCTCGCCAAGGAAGAGTCGGTGGAGGCCGTTGCCGAGCTGACCGTCAACACTGCCTTCGGTCCGTTCCGCATGGTCTGCTTCGAGGACCATGTGAACCGCGCCGTGCATCTGGCGCTGGTGCGCGGAGAGATAGACGGAGAACGTCCTACGCTGGTGCGTGTGCATCGTCAGGAAACGCTCGGTGACGTGGTCGGCGTGACCGACCCGCGACTGGGCTGGCCCCTGCAGGATGCCATGCGCATCGTTGCCGAACACGACCACGGCGTGGTTGTCATCCTGCGTCAGCAGGAGCCGCCCAAGGACCTGATGCGCGCGGTACGCATGCTGCGCGAACCCGCAGCAACGCATCCGGCACCGGCGGATCCGACCTGGGATCTGCGTACCATAGGCACTGGCGCACAGATTCTGCGCGCGCTGGGTGTCAAGAAAATGCGTGTCCTCAGTGCGCCGCGACACATCCATGCGCTTTCCGGTTTCGATCTCGAAGTGGTCGAGTATGTCGGCTCGGAAGACGCAGGTCGCGAGACATCGCCGACCGACATGGGTATTGATGCACCTGAAGATGCGCTAACAGAAAAGAGCAAGGAACGCACCTGAATGAGTGAAAAAGCCAACGAGCTGCGCGGGTCGCTGGATGCGACCGACATGCGATTCGGCATAGTCGCGGCCAGTTTCAATGATTTTATCGTCGACCGTCTGCTGGAAGGAGCGGTCGCGGCGCTGATCGAGCATGGCGCCAGCCGCGATTCGATTGTGGTAGTTCGCGTGCCCGGCGCGTTCGAGCTGCCGCTGGCCATTCGTGAATTCGCCGTCGGCGGCGGCTACGACGCGCTGGTCGCTCTCGGCTGCGTGATTCGTGGCGAGACGCCGCATTTCGATTTCGTCGCCGGCGAAGCCAGTCGCGGCCTGACCGATATCAGTCTCAGGCACGGCCTCCCGGTGGGGTTCGGGCTGTTGACCACCGACAGTGTGGAACAGGCTCAGGCCAGAGCCGGCGGCGCGTTCGGCAACAAGGGCGCGGATGCGGCGCTGGCGGCGCTTGAGATGGCCTCGCTGTTGCGCAAGATGGAGCAGCAGGGTTGGGCGTAGCAGGCAGCTCATCACGTGCCCGCCAGCGTGCCAGAGAACTGCTGGTGCAGGCGCTTTATCAGTGGCAGCTGGCAGGTCATGACCGCGACGAACTCCTGGAGCAGTTTCGTCGCAATCCCGAGTTCACGCGCATTGACCAGGCGTATTTCCGCGATCTGCTGGAGTTCGTGCTGACCCATGCCGAGGATCTGGACAAGCTGATTACCGAGCACGCGGCACGCGGACTGGAGCAGCTGGATGCCGTAGGGCGCGCCGTGTTGCTGCTGGCACTGGCAGAGCTTCGTCATCGCAGTGACGTGCCCACCCGCGTCGTGATCAATGAAGCCGTGGAGCTGACCAAGCGTTTTGGCGCGGCCGACAGTTTCAGGTTCGTCAATGCACTGCTGGACAAGGCTGCGCGCCGACCGGATGTTCGTGGCGCCGGGTCGTGAGCGACAGTGAGTTCGACATCATTCAGCGGTGGTTCGCTCGGGACCAGGAGCACCGTGATGGTCTGCTGCTGGGTGTGGGCGACGACGCCGCTGTGCTGGAGTGCAGGGGACGCATAGCCGTCTGCGTGGACACGCTTGTCGCCGATGTGCACTTTCCTGCCAACGCACCCGCCGACGCAATCGGACACCGGGCGCTGGCAGTCAATCTCAGTGACATCGCTGCCATGGCTGCCCGACCGCGATGGTGCACGCTGACTTTGACGATGCCGCAGGCGGACAAAGGCTGGCTGGACAGCTTCACCGAAGCGTTCTTTGCGCTGGCCCGGGAACATGGCACTCGACTGGTGGGCGGTGATCTGTCGCGCGGCCCGTTGAGCGTGACCGTGCAGGTGATAGGGGAAGTTGGTGAGAACTGGTTGCCCCGCAGCGGCGCCTGCCCCGGTGATGATATCTATATCACCGGTACGCCGGGAGACAGTGCGGCCGGGCTTGCCGTGATGCGCGACGGCACGGCGGACAAGAGTGCGGCGCATGCCGCGCTGGTCGCGCGATTCCTGCGGCCGGTGCCGCGGGTACAGGAAGGACTGGCACTCGCAGGGCTGGCCAGTTCGGCCATCGATGTTTCCGACGGGTTGCTGGCCGATCTCGGCCACATCTGCACGGCCAGCCGCTGCGCTGCCGTCGTCGATGTGCAGCAGTTGCCGTTGTCGGAGTCGCTGCTTTCGGTCTGCGGCACTGACGTCGCGCGACAGCATGCGCTCGCAGGTGGCGACGACTATGAACTGTGCTTCACCGCTTCACCGGAGCGTGCAAAAGAAATAGAGCAGGCTCTGGCCGCGCTGCACACACCCGTGCAGCGCATCGGCGAAATACAGTCCGGCAGCGGTGTTGTCGCAACGCTTGCGGGCAAGGCCTTTGAGCCGCCCATCCGCGGCTATACGCATTTCTGAGAAGCCGATGGCACCACGACCGCGACTCTCGGCGCGACTGCTGAAGGACCCTGTGCATTTTCTTGCGCTGGGCGGCGGTTCCGGACTGTCGTCCAAAGCGCCGGGCACGGCCGGCACGGTTGTCGCGCTGCTGCCGGCATGGCTGATCGCGCCGTGGCCGCTCGCGGCCAAGCTGGCACTGATCGTCGTATTGTTCGCGATAGGGATCTGGATCTGCGGCGAGAGTGCGCGGCGCCTGGGAGTGCACGACCACCCGGCGATCGTCTTCGACGAGATCGTGGGCCTGCTGCTGGCGGCCGTGCTGCTGCCGCAGAATCTGTGGTGGCTGCTGGCGGCTTTCGTTCTGTTCCGGCTGTTCGATATCGTCAAACCCTGGCCGATACGCGATCTGGATCACAGACTGGGCGGCGGGCTCGGCATTATGCTCGATGACGTGATGGCAGCCGTATACACGATCGCGTGTCTCGCGCTGCTTGAAGTGGTCCTCCGCTGATTACATAACGCGAGATCCATGGTACAAGCCAGCGCCGAAGTCTCCGGCCGCAAACGCAGCGCACGCGCGGTGCCGGAGCGAATAGGCAAATACGTCGTCATCAACGAGGTCGGGCAGGGGAGCACCGGTCGCGTGTTCCTGTCGCATGACCCTTATTATGGCCGCGACGTTGCCATCAAGCTCTATAACCTGGAGAACGAAGACGACGAACAGCGCGTGCGCGTGACGCGCAAGATGTTCTTCAACGAGGCCCACATGGTGGGCAAGCTTCAGCATCCGAATATTCTGCCCATCTACGACGCGGGCGAGGAAAATGGCAGTTACTACGTGGTCACCGAGCATGTGCACGGTGCCCGTACGCTGGCGGCCTACTGCAAGCCTGACAATCTGCTGCGCGTGGACGATGTCATTGAGATCGTCTTCAAATGTGCGAAAGCATTGCATTACGCGCACAGCCGCGGCGTGATTCACCGCGACGTGAAACCCAGCAACATCATGCTGACGCTGGACAACGACGTGCGCATCATCGATTTCGGTATCGCACTGGTGAACGACTCGGCCGTTTCGCGCATCGAGGGCATAGCCGGTTCGCCCAGCTACATGTCGCCCGAGCAGGTGCAGTCGGCTGAGATCACGCCGCGCTCGGATATCTACTCGCTGGGCGCAGTCATGTATGAGCTGCTGACTGGCTTCCGTCCGTTCCGTGCGAACAATCTGAGCAAGCTGCTGCATCAGATCGTCTATGCAACGCCGGCGCCGCTGCACACACTGCGGCCGGAGATCTCCGAAGAAATAGAGAACGTCGTTGTCACTGCATTGCAGAAAGAGCCCGACGGGCGCTTTACAAACGGTCTGGAGTTTGCCGGTGCGCTGACGCGAGTCTATCAGCAGCTGCGCAATCAGTATGATCGCATCGACAAGCAGGAACAGTTCGATCTGCTGCGCAAACTTCGTTTCTTTCACGATTTCTCGCACGCTGAAATCTGGGAGATCCTGCGCGCCAGTGAATGGCGAGACTACAAGCAGGGCGAGGAAATCATCCGCGAAGGCGAGATGGACGACCGCTTCTATATCATCGTCACCGGACGCGTCAGCGTGCAGTCGGGGCGACGGCAGATCGGGATCCTCGCTGACGGTGACTGTTTCGGCGAGACAAGCTACGTACGCGGCGCGCGACGCACCGCGACCATCAGTGCCGTTGACGACGTCACGCTGGTGCGAGTCAGCTCCACGCTGCTGGAACAGGCCTCATCATCGTGCCAGCTGCGCTTCAACAAGGTCTTCCTGCGTGCACTGATCGAACGCCTGCAGGGTGTTGAGAATCAGACTGCGACCTGACGGGCGCTGGACCGGAAGAGCTGTGACTGAAGCCTCCCGCGCAGGATCCTACGTTGTCGCGGCGCGTCGTCTGCGCAGCAGGGCCCGTTGCGGGGACGGCGTGAATACATCCCTGTAGCCTCGGTGCGGCCATCCCTGGCCGCACAAGCCCCGCAACGGGCCCTGCTGCACAGACGACGCGCTTCTGATGTTGTGGAGCCGGACTTCAAGCGTTCGACTTGTTCTCCAGACGTTCGAGTCGCGGTCCATACGGTGATGTGCGCTGAGCTGCCATGCAGGCCACCTGCCCGGACGCTCGCGCGCAGGGACGCGCGCGAGCGAGCGTACAGGGATGTACTTGCAGCGGTCCGGGCAGGTGGCCTGCATGGCAGCTCAGCGCGCCACGACGAAGCGACACCCGCCGCTCCGCCGAAATTCCGAAACTGTCAGTATTGAACCTTCCGGGCCATGCACCGCAACGCTCGCCGACAGCCGACTAGTCGTCGTCCTCGTTCTCGTCGTCGAGATCCCCGGTGTCGTCTTCCGCGAATGGCACGGGTTCGGCGTTGTCGGTTTTCTTCAGCAGAATCTCGACCTTCTGCTCAGCATCCTTCAGTGCCATCTGACACTGTCGGGTGAGCTTCACGCCGCGCTCGAATTCCTTCAGGGCCTGCTCCAGGGGCAGGTCGCCGGATTCGAGTTTCTCGACCACGGCTTCAAGGTCAGACAGCGACTTCTCGAGGCTGGACAGGCCCCTGGTTGCTCGGGTCATCGGGTTGCTTTCGATCCGGAGTGGAAAACCGCGTCACGGTACACAGGCACATTGAGACGGTCAAACCGGCACCGAAAGTGCCTCTCGCTCCGGTTGACAGTGTTCGGACGCACGACTAGATTAACCACTTCCGTTAGACTTAGTCTAAATCGGTGCCAGAGTCCTGAAAATCCGGACTGCGGCGGCCGCCGACTGGACAGCTATCGACCATTTTTTTCGAGGAGGATCAAGGATCATGGAACTGAAAGGCAGCAAGACCGAGAACAACCTCAAGGAAGCCTTCGCTGGTGAATCCCAGGCCAACCGCCGCTATCTGTACTTCGCCCAGAAGGCCGACGTGGAGGGCTTCAACGACGTGTCCGCAGTGTTCCGTTCCACCGCCGAAGGCGAGACGGGTCATGCGCACGGCCATCTGGAATACCTGGAGTCCGTAGGCGATCCGGCCACCGGGCTGCCGATCGGCTCGACCAGCGCAAACCTGAAGGCCGCGATTGCCGGTGAAACCCACGAATACTCGGACATGTATCCGGGCATGGCCAAGACGGCCCGTGACGAAGGTTTCGACGAAATCGCCGACTGGTTCGAGACGCTGGCCAAGGCCGAGCGTTCGCACGCGAACCGCTTCCAGAAGGCACTGGACGGACTGGAGAGCTGAGGTCCGGCCGACGCTGACGGCATCATGTGTGAGCGCCCGGTGGTTTCACTCCCCGGGCGCTCCGCTGCCAACCCCACCCATGCGCACCTGCGGCGCCCAGTCCGTGTGCGCGGTTACAGGCATGAGCGATCAATCGCATGAGTGACAGCAAGCTTCCGCGTCGTGAAGGCAGCCTGGACGCACCTACACGCCACCCGATTCCCTGGCGCGAGCCCGAATTCACCGACAGCGCCGCACTGGATGCTGAACTTGAGCGCGTCTTTGACATCTGTCACGGCTGTCGGCGCTGCTTCAATCTCTGCGAGGCGTTTCCGGCCCTGTTCGATGCCGTTGACGAGGCGCCCAGCGGCGAAATCGATACGGTGCCGAAAGAGGCGTACTGGAAGGTCGTGGAGCACTGTTATCTGTGCGACATGTGCTACATGACCAAATGCCCGTACGTGCCGCCGCACGAGTGGAACATCGATTTCCCGCACCTGATGCTGCGCGCCAAGGCGAAGCAGTTCAAGGAAGGCAAGGTGCGTACGCGCGACCGCATCCTGAGCGCTACGGATACGGTCGGTTCGCTGGCCGGTATCCCCGTCGTGGCTGGCGCCGTGAATGCGGTGAACAAGTCATCGGTGGGCCGCAGGCTGCTGGAAAGCACGCTGGGCGTGGACCGTCGCGCGGCCGTGCCTGAATACCATTCCAAAAGTGCCCGCAAACGCCTGAGTGATCGTGTGGATCGTCGCGAGGCCGATGCCGCGCAGCCGGCGGGATCCACGCAGGGCAAGGTGGTCGTGTTTGCGACCTGCTATGGCAACCGCAACGCGCCCGGGATCGTGCAGGATCTGTTTGCGGTGTTTGAGCACAATGGCATCGTGACAGCGCTGCCGGCCAGCGAACGCTGCTGCGGCATGCCGAAGCTGGAACTCGGCGACCTCGAAAGCATCGAGAAACTGAAGAACGAGAATATCGAAGAGCTCTATCGCTGGGTCAGCGAAGGCTGGGATATCACCGCGGCAGTACCGTCGTGCGTGCTGATGTTCAAGCAGGAGCTGCCGCTGCTGTTCCCGGATGACGAAAAGGTCAAGGCGGTCGCCGCGGCGTTCTACGATCCGTTCGAATACCTGATGATCCGCCATCGCGAAGGCAGGCTGAACACGCAGTTCACGCAATCGCTGGGTTCGGTCAGTTATCAGGTGCCCTGTCATCTGCGCGTGCAGAACATCGGCCTGAAGACGCGCGAGGTGCTGGAGCTGGTGCCCGACACGCAGGTCAAGGCCATAGAACGCTGCTCAGGTCATGACGGCACCTATGCCGTGAAGAAGGAATTTCACGACGCCGCCCGCAAGATCGCCCGCCCGGTGGCGAGGCAGGTCAACAGCGCCGCAGCCGATCACTTCACCAGCGATTGCCCGATGGCTGCGGCCCACATCGCCACGGTCGCCGAATCCGCCGCGGCCACCCATCCGCTGCAACTGCTGCGAAAAGCTTACGGAATATGAACAGGGTTTACGGAATATGAACAAGCTCTCCGTCTCCGATCTCTACACCCTGGAGCAGTATCACAAGCTGCGCCCTGAGTTTCGTGCCAGGGTGCTGGAGCACAAGCGCAACCGTCAGGTTGCCGTCGGTCCCAATGCCACGTTCTACTTCGAAGACCGGCTGACCATGCAGTATCAGGTGCAGGAGATGCTGCGTATTGAGCGTATCTTCGAGGAGGAGGGCATACACGAAGAGCTCTCCGCCTATAACCCGCTGATACCCGACGGCAGCAACTTCAAGGCCACGTTCATGATGGAGTTCGCCGATCCCGAAGAGCGGCGCAAGGCGCTGATACGTCTGGCCGGCATAGAGGATCATGTCTACCTGACGGTGGATGGTTTCGATGCAGTGCAGGCGATCGCGGACGAGGACCTGGAGCGCAGCAGCGAGGACAAGACCTCGGCCGTGCATTTCGTGCGCTTCGAGCTGACGCCGCAGATGAAGCAGGCCGTACGCGATGGCGCCGGCCTGAAGTTCTCGATCGCGCATCCAGAGTACCGCCACGAAGTGACTGCAACCGAAGCCCAGCGCGCTGCGCTTGCTGCGGATCTGGACTGATTCGCGCGCCGGGAGTTGCCTCCTGGGCGGGGCCGGCTGCCGTCTCACCCATGATTGCTGAGCATCCGTGATGTGCGATCACGACCTGCATCGCGTGTCTGCAGTAAAAGCCGGTCCCACCACGTTCCATAATCCAAGTTACAATCGCGCCTCCGCTCAACCGGGCAAGCGGCCGCCCGGGACCGGGGAGATCAATGAGCAATTCCTATCGCGCTGCCGACATCGAAGTTCTCAGCGGCCTGGAGCCTGTGCGCCGGCGTCCGGGCATGTATACCGATACGTCCCGACCCAATCACCTGGCGCATGAGGTGATAGACAACAGCGTGGACGAAGCGCTGGCCGGTCACGCCCGGCGTATCGACGTCACGATTCATCAGGATGGTTCGCTGGAGGTGGCCGATGACGGCCGCGGCATGCCGGTGGACATACACCCGAAGGAGAAGCTGCCGGGCGTGGAGCTGATCCTGACCAAGCTGCACGCCGGCGCGAAGTTCTCGAACAAGAGCTATCAGTTTTCCGGCGGCCTGCACGGGGTGGGCGTGTCGGTCGTGAACGCGCTGTCGAAGCACTTCGAGGTGTGGATCAGGCGCGACGGCAAGGAATACAACATGAGTTTTGCCGGCGGCAAGCGTCGCGGCAAGCTCGAGGTGGTGGGCAAGGTCGGCAAGGCCAACACCGGTACCACCATCCGCTTCTGGCCGGATGAGAAATACTTTGACAGCGCCGCGTTCTCGGTGTCGCGCCTCAAGCATGCATTGCGCGCCAAGGCGGTGCTGTGCCCGGGGCTGGAAGTCCGGCTCACTGTGGAAAAGCCGGCCGAGCAGCATGTATGGCTGTACGACGGCGGACTGGAACAGTATCTGGCCGAAGCCATTGGCGATACGCCGTATCTGCCGGCGCAGCCGTTCTCGGGCAGCCTGGAAGGCAAGCGCGAGGCCGTGGACTGGGCGCTGGCCTGGTGTCCGGAGCGAGACGGCGAGCCGCCGGTTGCCGAAAGCTATGTGAACCTGATTCCGACCGCGCAGGGCGGCACGCATGTGAACGGCCTGCGCTCGGGGCTTACTGAGGCGCTGCGCGAGTTCTGCGAGTTTCGTTCGTTGCTGCCGCGAGGATTGAAGCTCGCGCCGGAAGACGTGTGGGAAGGCGTGAGCTTCGTGCTGTCGGTGAAGATGGAGGATCCACAGTTCTCGGGGCAGACCAAGGAACGGCTGTCGTCGCGCGAATGTGCGGGGTTCGTTGCCGGTGTCGTCAAGGACACGTTCTCGCTGTGGTTGAACCAGCATCCGGAATCCGGCGATGAGATCGCGCAGCTGGCCATCAATAACGCGCAGAACCGCAGTCGGGCGCAGAAGAAGATCGTGCGCAAGCGCATCGTGTCCGGGCCCGCGCTGCCCGGGAAGCTGGCCGACTGCACGGTGCAGGAGCCGTCGATCGCGGAGCTGTTTCTGGTCGAGGGTGACTCGGCCGGTGGTTCAGCCAAGCAGGCGCGCAATCGCGAGAACCAGGCCGTGATGCCGCTGCGCGGCAAGATCCTCAACACCTGGGAGGTGGATACCGGTGAGCTGCTCGCGTCACAGGAGGTGCACAACATCAGTATCGCGCTGGGTGTGGATCCGGGTTCGGAACGCATCGACAGCCTGCGCTATCACAAGATCTGCATTCTCGCCGACGCCGACTCGGACGGCCTTCATATCGCAACGCTGCTGTGTGCGTTGTTCCTGAAGCACTTCCGCCCGCTGGTCGAGGCGGGGCACGTGTTCGTGGCCATGCCGCCGCTGTATCGCATCGATGTCGGCAAGGATGTGTACTACGCGCTGGACGATGCCGAACGCGACATGCTGCTGGATCGCATGGAAGCGGAGAAGAAGCCCGGCAAGATATCCGTCACGCGTTTCAAGGGCCTGGGCGAGATGGATCCGATACAGCTGCGTGAGACGACGATGGCGCCGGATACGCGTCGGCTCGCGCAGCTGACGGTGAGCGCGAAGGACGACGCCGATCGCATGCTGGATATGCTGCTTGCAAAGAAGCGCTCCGCGGACCGGCGCACGTGGCTGCAGGAGAAGGGCAATCTGGCGGCGATCGAGGTGTGACCGGGTGATGGCCTCAAAGACGGTATCGGTGATGGCCCCGGTACGGGGTCGTGATGCAAGAATGGTGAACGGCAGGCGGATGCGCGGATGAAGTCGCAGGAACTGAATTTCGAGGGCGTCGAACAGGTGTCCATGGCCGAGTTCACCGAGCGGGCCTATCTCGATTACTCGATGTACGTGATCCTGGACCGCGCGCTGCCGCATGTCGGCGATGGTCTCAAACCCGTGCAGCGGCGCATCACCTATGCGATGAGTGATCTCGGCCTGGCTGCCTCGTCCAAGCCGAAGAAGGCTGCGCGCACCGTCGGCGACGTGATCGGCAAGTTCCATCCGCACGGCGATTCGGCCTGTTACGAGGCCATGGTGCACATGGCACAGCCGTTCACGTATCGCTATCCGATCGTCGACGGACACGGCAACTGGGGTTCGCAGGACGATCCGCGCTCTTTCGCGGCGATGCGATATACGGAAGCGCGGCTCACGCGCTATGCGCAGACACTGCTCGCGGAGCTGGGTCAGGGCACGGTGGACTGGCGGCCGAATTTCGATGGCACGCTGAGCGAGCCCGTGGTGCTGCCGGCGCAGCTGCCCAATCTGCTCTTGAACGGTACCAGCGGGATTGCGGTGGGCATGTCCACCGATGTGCCGCCGCACAATCTGCGTGAGGTGGTTGCGGCGCTGGTCGAGCTGCTCGACAACCCGAAAGCCACTCTGGAGCAGCTGCTCAGGCATGTACATGGGCCGGATTTTCCGACCGGCGGCGAGCTGGTTTCCGTTCGCGACGACATTGCGGAGATCTACCGCACGGGCGGTGGCACGCTGCGGCTGCGCGCGCGCTACGAAATCGAGAACGGCGATATCGTGATCACCGAGTTGCCGTATCAGACCTCCGGTGCGCGGGTGCTGGAGCAGATCGCCGCGCAGATGCGGGCGAAGAAGCTGCCGATGATGGAAGACCTTCGCGATGAGTCCGATCACGAGAGTCCCACGCGGCTGGTGCTGACACCGCGTTCGGCGCGTACCGATGTGGACGTGCTGATGAAGCATCTGTTCGCGACGACCGATCTTGAGCGCACGGTGCGCGTGAATCTGAACGTGATCGGGCTGGACGGACGGCCGAAGGTGTTCGGTCTCAAGGCTCTGCTCGAGGAGTGGCTGACCTTCCGCTTCACGACGGTGCGACGACGGCTGGAGCATCGCCTCGATAAGGTCACTCGCAGGCTGCATATCCTCGATGGCCTGCTGATCGCCTATCTGAACATCGACGAGGTGATACACATCATCCGCACCGAGGATGAACCCAAAGCCGTGCTGATGAAGCGTTTCGGACTCAGTGACGAGCAGGCCGAGGCGATTCTGGAGCTGAAACTGCGGCATCTGGCGCGGCTGGAGGAGATCAAAATCCGCGGTGAGCAGGATGCGCTGGCGAAAGAGAAGGCGGATCTGGAGCGCACGCTGAAGTCTCGCAGCCGGATGACTTCGCTGATCAGGACCGAGCTTTCGGCGCTGGCTGATGCCCACGGCGATGGCAGGCGTACGGCGATCGTGCAGCGTGAAGCGGCGCAGGCGCTGGCCGAGTCCGAACTCGTGGCCAGCGAGCCGGTCACCGTGATTCTTTCCGAGCGTGGCTGGGCGCGCGCGGCGAAGGGCCATGAGGTGGACGCTGAGGCGTTGAGTTATCGCTCCGGCGACCGTTTTCTCGCATCGGCGATCGGGCGCAGCACGCAGTATGCGGTGTTCATGGACAGCACCGGGCGGGCGTACAGTCTGCCCGCGCACACGCTGCCTTCGGCACGCGGCCAGGGTGAGCCGCTGTCCGGCCATGTGAATCCGCCCGATGGTGCGACGTTCCGGTCCGTGCTTTGCGGCGCGCCGGACGATCGCTGGGTGCTGGCAAGTTCCGGCGGATACGGATTCGTCGTGCGGCTGGAGGAGCTTTATTCGCGCAACAAGTCCGGCAAGGCGGTGCTGAAACTGCCGCGCGGCGCTACGGTGATAGCCGCCTCTCCGGTCCCGACCGAGCCCGCGTTGATTGCCGCCGCGTCCAGCGACGGTCGCCTGCTGGTGTTTCCATTCGAGGAGTTGCCCGAGCTGGCGCGCGGCAAGGGCAACAAGATTCTGTCCCTGCCATCGGGCGGAGACACCACGCTCGCCGCCGTCGCCGCCCTCAGCGCCGAACAGTCGCTGCGCGTGCGCGCCGGCCAGCGCGACATGACCCTCAAGCCCGCCGACCTCGATTACTACGCCGGCACCCGCGGCCGCCGTGGCCTCGCCCTCCCGCGCGGCTGGCGCAAAGTCGAACGCCTGCAGGCGGTGTAGTATCGGGTCGGACCATGAAATCCTCAGGATTTCATTTTTGAATCAATGGGCTGCATTAAACGCCGTGCGAATCCAGGGGCTTACACCGATGTTTTTCGGTTGATTATCAGGCCCGAATGTTGGCCGGCTGCAGAATGTGCCACCACAACGATTCTGAACCCGGAATCAGGTTCTAAGGCGGTAATTCCGCATCTGTCCGGAAGAATTGGTTTTTAAGGTCAATGGGTTAATCGGTGCCGTCGTGGTTGCCGTCGTGGTCCGACCCCATGCCTCAGCCCATCCCTCAGCCGAGAATGACTTCGGGTTCCTGGATGTAGTGGCCCTGCATGTAGCTGGCGCCGAGCTGGAACAGGACGGCCATGGTGTTGGCGTCTTCGACGCGTTCGGCGATGGTCTTGATCTTGCGACGGGTGGCCTGGCGTATGTAGCCGCGTACCTGTTCCTGCAGAGAGGGATTGGACGCGAGGCTCTGCATCAGCGAACCGTCGATTTTCAGGTAGTGCATGGGCATCTGCGACAGCACGCGCTCGGGATCGCGGCCTATGCCGAAGTGCTCGACGGCGAAGTAGTAACCGCCCTCCTTGAGCTGTTCAGCCAGCGTGCGCGACTGCTTCAGGAACTGGGTGACGTCTTCCTCTGAGACCTGAAAGCAGAAATTCTCCGGGTTCACACCGGCCGCTTCCACCTGGGTGCCCAGCCAGTCCATGAACGTCGGATCCTGAATGCTTTCCCGCGACAGCTTGACGAACAACCTGTCGGGTTTCTGACTCTTGCAGAATGCGACCGATGCGCCGATCACCCACCGGTCTATCGCTTTCAAAAGTTTGTTACGCCCGGCCGCACGCATGAACTCCGAAGCGGATATTTCATCGCCCTGCGCATCGATCAGACGCAACAGAGTGTCGAACAGTTTGAGCTCTTCGCCGGCAAGGCTGATGATGGGCTGATGCGCGAGACGGAAACGGTTCTCCAGAAGCGCCGTCTTGATCTGTCTTACCCAGATATCATCCAGTCGCTGCACGCGCGTCGTCTCGTCGCTGGTTTCCTCCATCACGATCTGGTTGCCGCCGCGCTGACGGCCGCGCTGGTTGGCTTTCTCCGCGCTGGCGATCAGCGCCTCAACCTGTTCCTTCGCCGGCCCGACTTCGGCAATACCGATCGTGCACGTCACGGACAGGCTGTTCTGCGAGACTTCGAAAATGTGGTCTGCGATCGCGCGACGCGCACTCTCGGCCCATGCCTCGATATCGCGCACCGTGCCGCGTTCCACCAGCAACGCAAACACCGTGCCGCCGAAGCGACCCAGCACGTCCTGTGCATGCGTGGTGTCGCGCAGCAGACCGGCCATCTGGATCAGGATCTCCTCACTGGCCAGCGGCCCGACTTCCTGCTCCACTTCGCCGAACTTGTCGGGCCTGACAAATGCAATTGCTCTTACGCCGCCACGCGACGCCGACTGCAGCCGCCCTTCGACAATCTCCATGTAACGACGCCGATGAAACAGCCCCGTCATCGGATCGCAGTGCACGGCCGTTTCCAGCATGACCGTGGGTTCACGCTGTTCCTCCGGCATGCGCCTGATGGTCAGTTTGACCGCCGGCTCGCCATCGAACTGCGTGTCTTCCAGAAGCAGCCGCAGCGACAGGCTTTCGCCGTCAGAGGAAAGCCCGGTGACCTTGAGTTCGTCAGCATCCCACTGGCCTTTCTCGCACGCTGCAAGCGCGCCGCGCAGGGCCGCGTGCGAAGCATTGTCGAAAAGGTCCATCAGCGGTCCATTCAACGCATCGTCGGCCTGAAGCCCGAATAGTTCCAGCCATGCGGCGTTCGCCTCCACCAGAATGCCTTCCTGCACGTGCGCAATCGCATCCATGGAGCCTTCCATGAACGATTTCAGCTGCTTTCTGTATTGCTGTGCGGAACGCAGCGTTTCGTTAAGCGCGCGCTCCAGTCTGTAACTGCGCAGCTCGCGTTCCGCCACCGCGCGCAGCCGTTCAAGCTGCGTGGTGGATACCATGTCCTGCGCACCTTCGCTCATGGCCCTGGAGATGGCTGCTTCCTCGACGGCGCCTGCTACCGCGATCAGCGGGACGGAGCGGGCATGATGGTCTCGCAGCTTGGCGACGTCCGGGATGGCATTGTCGAAGTGCTCCGCAAACAACCAGATTGTCTGTGGGTCGGAGGACTTCAGGGCGTCAGGAAGATTGTCCAGCGACGCCACCCAGCGGCAGCGCACCGCGTGTCCGGCCTGGCGCAGCGTGCGATTGATCAGTTCGGCGTCGTCCTCGCGGGCGGCAATCACGATCATCGGAACCGGATTGGCGGCGGATCTGTCGTGCGGACTCAATATGCTTTTCCCAACGGCGCGGAACCCGGCATTCTAGCACCCGTTACCACAGGCATTTCCGGGACACAGTTCCGGTTCGTCGCGCTGATATCATCTCGCCCGGCTGGCCCGCGCTGTCCCCGGCCGGGCACGCTCCCGGGGGCTGTCAGGCGATCGGCGTCTTCCCCGGCGCGCCCGGAAGCTCGCGCACCAGCCGTGGCACCAGATAGCCCGGGAGTCGTGCGCGCAAGGTGCTGATCAGCGCTCGGCCGGTATCCTCGTCGACGTCAAAGTGTGCCGCTCCCGCCACGCGGTCCAGCAGATGCAGGTAGTAGGGCAGCACACCGCTGTCGAAGAGGGCTTCGGAGAGCGCGGCAAGGGAGCGCGCATCGTCGTTGATGCCGCGCAGCAGCACCGCCTGATTGAGCACCGCATCGCTGACGCTGCCCAGACGCCTCAGCGCCGACGATACCGGTCTGTCGATCTCGTTGGCATGGTTGGTGTGTACAACGATGACGGTGCGCAGCCCGGCCTCCGGCATCGTCGCAACGCGGCCGCGCAGATGCTCAAGCATCGCGCATAGTTCATCGTCAATCCGCTCCGGAATCATGATCGGGAAACGGGTGTGTATGCGCACCGTCCGCAGCGACGGTATCGCAGCGAGCCGGTCGAACAGCGCCGCCAGTCGGTCGTTGCTCAGACTGAGCGGATCGCCACCGCTGAGTATGACTTCGTTGACGCTAGTGTCGGCAGCAATGGCCTGCAGCGCCGGCGCAAAGTCGCCCCGCGCGGCCAACTGAGCGTTGTAGGGAAAGGCACGCCGGAAACAGTAGCGGCAGTGCACCGGACAACTGCCGGTGGTGATCAGCAGCGCCCGTCCCCGATACTTGCGCAGCACGCCCGACGCGGCCAGCGACACCTCGGCGACCGGGTCGTCACCATAGCCGGATACCGTGTCGTGCTCCGCGACGCGCGGCATCACCTGGAGCAACAGCGGGTCCAGTGGGTCACGCCGGCGCATGCGCGCGATGTAACCGCGCGGCACCAGCAGCGGGAAGTCCCGGCGCTGTGGCGTGAAAGCGTCGCTGCCATGTTCGGGCAGTTCCAGCAGGGCTGCCAGCTCCGGCCAGCTGCGTACCGCTTCGCGCAGCGTGCGCTGCCATGGCGTGGATGGGGCAGGAGAGTACTTCATGACGGCGGATTCCGGGGCACGGGGTGTGTGAACCCGCAACGACAGGCTATTATTGCGCGCTTGTTTTCAGCAACGGCAACACGGCATGGCAAGTTACAACACCAATGAGTTTCGCGGCGGCCTCAAGATTCTACTTGACGGTGATCCGTATGTGATTGTCGAGAACGAGTTCGTGAAACCCGGCAAGGGCCAGGCATTCAACCGCGTCAGGGTGCGTAACCTGAAAACCGGACGTGTTGTGGACAAGACCTTCAAGTCCGGCGACTCCGTGGAAGCCGCGGATGTGGTCGAACAGGACATGCAGTACCTCTATAACGACGGCGAGTTCTGGCACTTCATGGTGCCGGACACGTTCGAGCAGTTTGCTGCCGATAACAAAGCCGTCGGCGAAGCATCGCCGTGGCTGAAGGAGCAGGACAGATGCACGGTCATGCTCTGGAACGGTACGCCGCTGCTGGTCACGCCGCCGAATTTCGTCGAGCTGAAGATTACCGAGACCGATCCTGGCGTACGTGGCGACACGGCACAGGGGGGCGTGAAGCCGGCAACGCTGGAAACCGGTGCCGTGGTGCGTGTGCCGCTGTTCGTGGAGACCGGCGAAGTGGTCCGTGTGGATACCCGCACCGGCGACTACGTGTCACGTGTGAAGGACTGACCTTGCTGCTCAGGGTCTGTGCCATCACGTGGCCCGGGCTCATGTACAAAGGCCATCACCTCTGACAGGCTGGTCGCTGCGTGTGCCACGGCGAGCAGCCGATCGATACCCACCGCAACGCCGGCGCATTCGGGCAGGCCACGCTCCAGTGCGGCAAGAAAATCCTCATCCAGGGGTGACACAGCGCGGCGGCTCGCGGCCCGTGCTGAGGCCTGGCGCATGAAGCGTTGACGCTGTTCATCGGCGTCGGTCAGTTCCGCAAAGCCATTCGCCAGTTCCACGCCGCCGTAGAACGCTTCGAAACGTGCTGCGACCGCTGGCGACCCTGGCTTCAGGCGCGCCAGCGCCGCCTGAGAGGTCGGAAAATCATGAATGAAAGTGAGTTCGGACGGATTCAGTGCCGGCACGACCAGCGTGCTGAAAGCCAGGTCGATCAGAGCGTCAGCGGAAAGCCCGTCTGGTACATCACAGCCGCGCTCGCGCAGCACCGTTGTTAACGCGGCCTGCGCATCGCTGGCGGTGGCGCCGCCCGAGCCCGCCTCGTCATCTGAATCGAAACGGAAATTCGCACACAGTCCGGCCGCTGTATCGTCGCCCACCGCCGCCGCGAATGTTTCGTGCCAGCCGATGCGACGCGATGCAGTCCCTTCCGGCAGTAATGACGTCAGCAGCCGTTCGACTTCGTCCATCAGCTGCTGTTCATCGAGTCCAACGCGATACCACTCCAGCATCGTAAACTCAGGCTGATGCCAGCGGCCGATTTCGCCATCCCGATATACGCGACAGATCTGATAGATGTCACCCACGCCGTCGGCGAGAAGGCGCTTCATCGCATACTCGGGCGATGTATGCAGGTAGCGACGGCCGAGGCCGCCGACTTCCGTCACCATGGGTTCCAGGTGCAGATCCGTGATGCCAGCCTGAGACAGCGTCGGGGTCTCAACCTCCAGCACGCCCCGCGCAGCAAGGAACGCGCGTATCTGCGCCAGCATTGCGGCGCGGGCACGCAGCATCCGCGCGGATGCCGCACGCCTGAATCCGCTCACGGCAGGCTCCCGTCTCCGGTGACGGGTGTAGCCGCGTCGCTGCGTGTTGATTCTGCAACTGCGGTACCCGCACCCGCACCCGCACGCTCCCGGGGCTGCTCGAGTTCGTTCCCCGTGAGAAGCGGTACGTTCGGATCGCGGTCGCGCAGCCTGCCCATGGCGCGGCCCATCTGCAGGCTGGCTCCGCCTGCAAGCCGGTCACTGAACAGCACAGTGTCGGACGGAAACAGCATGATCACCGTGGAGCCGAGATTGAAGCGCGCGAACTCCTCGCCGCGCGCGAAGCGTCGTGCCTCGGCGGCATGTGCCCAGCTGCGTCGCGCGCCGCTGGCGATCTCGCCCAGCCATGCGGTGGAAATGCTGGAGACGTTCAGCGCGCCGACGAGCACGAGCGCGAATGGCCCCGGCGCGCCATCGAACCAGCACACCACACGCTCGTTGCGGCAGAACAGATTGCGTATGACGCCGGCGCTGGTTTCGTTCACGCTGAAACGCCTGCCCGGGATGTATTCGGTACGCAGCAGCGTGCCGCTGAGCGGCATGTGAACGCGATGATAGTCGTTCGGCGCCAGATAGATCGTCGCATACTGCCCGTCGGTGAATGGCGCCAGATTCGTCGGGTCGGTGTCCAGCAACTGCGACAGGGAGTAGTGCATGCCCTTGGCCTGCACCATCTGACCTGCAAACAGCGAGCCGAACTCGGTAAGTCGGCCATCGGCCGGCGACACCAGCGTCGTCTCGCCGCCGGCAATCACCCTGGCGCCGGACACCAGCGAGCGCGCAAAGAACTCGTTGAAGTTCTCGAAATCATCCGCGCGCTTGCGTTGCGCTTGTGCAAGATTCACGTTGAACTGCCGGCTGAACCAGCGAATCAGCGGATTCTTGACCCAGCGCCAGCGGCAGCGGGCCACGTGATAGACGACGCGACCGATCAGTCGCTGCGGCAGCAGGTATTGCAGTGACACCCAGAACATCAGATCACTCCGGCATCAGGGCGTGGTGACGATGCCGCGCGAGCGGCCGACTGGATTTCATCGGTGGGCCAGGACGCGAGTGCGCAGCTCCGGAAAACGTCTCAGGTAGCGTTCACGAATGCGCAGATAGTCCTGGGTCAGCGTCCTGGCGCTCTCGGCCGCGCCGAACACCGCGACCAGCTCGGCCTGAGGGCCGATCACGTAGACGGTGGAGTTGTGCACGACGTTGTAGTGCTGTCCCTGTTCGGTCTGCCTGTGCACATGTACGCCCAGTGCGCTCAGCAGCGGCGCGAGTTCGTTGTCTGACCCGGTGACGCCGATGATGTCGGCGCCGAAGTTGTCGACGTAGCTTGCGATGCGGTCCGGCGTGTCGCGAGCCGCATCGACGCTGACGAACACGATATCCGGCGTTTCGGCCGGACTTGCTTCGGCCAGCACCTTCTGCACATCGGCCAGCACCTGCAGCGACAGCGGGCAGACATCCGGACAATTGGTGAAGCCGAAGAACATCAGCGAGAACCGTCCCTCCAGCGCAGCCGTCCGGAAACGCTGTCCATGCTGGTCGCGCAGTTCAACGCTGGGCAGAGGTCTGGCCTGGTCGAAAAGCTCCGTGGCCAGTTCCGGTTGCGGTGCTCCCTGCCAGGCGCGCGGCAACAGCAGCACGGCGGCGACGATCAGTACGAAAACGAGCGTCGCGACTGCCGCCAGCGCTTTGATCAGGGACTTGTCCATGGCTGGCTCTATCTTACATCGAAACGCGCTGCGGGTATGATGCGCCCCGGGTCCGGTCACAGGGCATCAGGTGCAGGCACTGGAACGACAACTGCGGCAGGCAGGCAGCGCTGAGGAGTGGGTCGCGATTCTCGCGGATTACTTTGCTTCGGCCGACCTGTTCTATGGCCACGGCACGGACAATCCCGGTGATGAGGCTTACTGGCTGGTGCGCTCCGTGCAGGACTGGAACGACGAGGCCTGGAATGCGGCGCCGGATCCGGCGCTGGTGTCGCGACTCGTGGCCATTGCCGGCGCGCGTGTCGGGGAGCGTAAACCGCTGGCCTATCTGCTGGACGAAGCATGGTTCGCAGGCCTGAAGTTCCACAGCGATGCACGTGCCCTGGTGCCCCGCTCACCGCTGGCGGAACTGCTGGAACGCGGGTTCAGTCCGTGGAGCGTAGTGCGACCGGGCGACCGCCTGCTGGACATAGGCACCGGCAGCGGTTGTATTGCGATTGCAGCGGCCGTGCACTGCCCGGGCGTGCTGGTGGATGCGACCGACGTGTCGGACGACGCGCTCGCACTGGCCGCCAACAATGTGGCTGCTCACAACGTGCAGGACCGCGTGCGCCTGCTGAAAGCCGATCTTTATCCGCGCGATGGCGGGCCGTATCGCGTTATCATCGCCAATCCGCCTTATGTGCCGGCCGATGTGGTCGCACAGCTGCCGCCGGAGTATGGTCACGAACCGGCGCTGGGGCTTTCCGGCGGCGCTGACGGCCTGGACGAGGTGAACCGCATACTGGTTTCGGCGCCGGATCACCTGGCACCCGGCGGTGTGCTGATTGTCGAGGTGGGTGAGAGTCAGGACGCATTCAGCGACGCACACCCCGGGCTGGAAGTGATCTGGCTCGAATTCGAGCGTGGCGGCGAAGGCGTGTTCGCCGTGACGGAACAGAAGTTGAACGAATACCTGCGCTCCGCGCACGGCGCGCACTTGTACGATCAGGACAGGGATCAGGATCAGGACCATGGCCGGTGATACTTACGGACGCATTTTCACGGTAACCACTTTCGGCGAAAGTCATGGCCCGGCCATGGGTTGCGTCGTCGACGGCTGTCCGCCCGGGCTGGAATTGTCCGAGGCCGACATCCAGAAGGACCTGGATCGCCGCCGGCCCGGACGTTCACGTCACGTCACCCAGCGTGCTGAGCCCGATCAGGCGAAGATCCTGTCGGGCGTGTTCGAAGGCCGCACCACGGGTACGGCGATCGGGCTGCTGGTCGAGAACGTCGACCAGCGCTCGCATGACTACGGCAACATCAAGGACAAGTTCCGCCCTGGTCACGCCGATTTCACCTATTTCAAGAAATACGGTCTGCGCGACTATCGTGGTGGTGGTCGTGCGTCGGCGCGCGAGACGGTGATGCGGGTCGCGGCCGGTGCCATCGCGCGCAAGTTTCTCCAGGAGCGTGCCGGCATCAGGATTCGCGGATATCTCTCCGCCCTGGGCCCGCTGACGCTGCGCCCGATGAATCTGGACATCGTCAACGACAACGCGTTCTTCTGCGCCGACCCCGACCGTCTGGACGAACTCGACAGACTTATGGATGAGCTGCGTGCCGCCGGCGATTCGATCGGCGCACGCATCACGATCGTCGCGAGCGGCATGCCCGTGGGGCTGGGCGAGCCGGTATTCGACAAGCTGGAAGGGGAGATCGCGCACGGGCTGATGAGCATCAATGCGGTCAAGGGTGTGGAGTTCGGTGACGGCTTTGCGGTCGTGCGCCAGCGCGGCAGCGAGCATCGCGACGAGATCACGCCCCAGGGATTTGCGAAGAATTCATCCGGCGGGACGCTGGGCGGCATCTCCTCCGGGCAGGATCTGCTGGTCAGCATCGCACTCAAGCCCACTTCCAGCATTCAGGTGCCCGGTACTACGGTCGACACGCGCGGGCAGGCGGCCGAGATCGTGACCACAGGCCGCCACGATCCGTGCGTGGGTCTGCGGGCAACGCCGATCGCTGAGGCCATGGTCGCGCTGACACTGATGGATCACTACCTGCGCGATCGTGCGCAGAACGCGGATGTGGCGCGCGACGCCGGTGCGGGTGAGGGCGCCACGCAGCGCTCGGCTGGTTGAGCGGTTACCGTCACGGCCCGCGCGCGGTGGGCTGTTCTGCGAACTGTGCGCTGCGTCTGCCCGACGCATGCCGAAACCCGAACCGAAATCACAGTTCGTGTTTGCCGGAAATTGTTAAATTCCAGTCCGCGAGGATCCTGCATGGTGCCAGGCGCAGGGCTTCGGGGTTTTGGTAAATCGGTTTTATGTAATGTATCTTTCGATCGATCATCAGGGGCTTGCCGGCCTGCCGCTTAACCGTCCTGATCGTCGGGTCGACCACCGGGACACTAGGGAGATTCCATGAGAGCACTCGCACGTTGGGGCGCGTTGCCGATGCTGGCGACACCCTTCGGGGCATGGGCACTCGGCCTGGGAGATATTGAGCTCAGATCCGCGCTCAACCAGCCGTTCAATGCCGACATTTCGCTCGTTTCCGCGACTGCCGAGGAACTCGCGGGATTGCGGGTCAGTCTGGCATCGCCCGATACCTTCGCCCGTTATGGCCTGGACCGACCGGCGTTCCTGTCGGGCCTGGAATTCTCGGTGACACGTGACGCGCAGGGACGCGATGTCATTCGCGTGACGTCGCGACAGTCCATGACCGAGCCGTTTGTGACCCTGTTGATCGAAGCCTCCTGGGCGCGCGGTCGCCTGCTGCGTGAGTACACCGTACTGCTCGATCCTCCGGTGCTGCTGCCCTCGCAGGCTGCGCCGGCGCAGGTGCAGCCTGCCGAAACCTTCGCACCGCAGGCCGGTGCCGGTGACATCGCCCGCCCGGCCCAGCCGCCGGCCGCCGCCGCACCACAACCCGCACCAGCACCCGTGCAGCCTCCGGCTGCACAGCCGGCTCCTGCCGCTGCCCCCGCACGGGCCGCGGATGGCACCTGGACGGTGCAGCGTGCCGAGACCCTGTGGAGCATCGCTTCGCAGCTTCAGCCACAGGGCGTGACCCTGAATCAGACCATGGTTGCGCTGTACGAGGCCAACCCGCAGGCCTTTGACGGCAACATGAACATGCTGCGTGCCGGAGCCGTGCTGAGGATTCCGGACGCGCAGACGCTGGCCGGTCGCAGCGCGGCCGCAGCGTCGCAGGAATTCCAGCGACAGCTGGCCGACTGGCAGACCGGCGCGGATCAGGACAGACTGCGCCTGGTCGCGCCCGCCGAGGAAACAGCAGGCCAGGCCGCGGTAGCGGCACCTGCCGGTGCCGCGGCGGATCCCGCAGCCGGCGCTTCCGCTGCCGAGGTTTCGCGCCTGCAGCAGGAACTGACTGCGGCGCAGGCGGAGCTGGAGGAGAGTCGCCGCCTGCTGGAGATGCGTAACGAGGAGCTCGCCGCGCTGCAGGCCAGACTGGGTGCCGTCGATGAAGCGGCCCCGTCCGAACCGGTCGCTGCCGATGCGGCACCGGCACCGGCACCGGGCGTGGACCTGGAGTCCGAGCCACTGTTTGCCGACGAGCTGCCCGCGGACGAAGCGGCTGCAGCTGAAGAAGCCGCGACCGCAGCTGCTGCTGCCGAAGCGGCAGAGGCGGTTGCCCCCGCGCCGACACCGGCACCTGTCGTGACCCCAACCGCGCCACAGCCTTCGCTGCTGGACCGCGTGCTGGGCTGGCTGGCGGCACCGTTTCTGTGGATAGGGCTGGGCGTCGTGGCGCTGGTCGGCGCGCTGGTCTGGTTCCTGCGTGCGCGTCGCCCGGAAGAAGCGGATGATCTGACCGGCCGCTGGGATCAGCTGCAGGCCGAATCCGACGATGATGAGAGCGAATCGATCGGTGCCACCGCGCGCATGCGACGCGACAGCAGCGAAGACAGCATCGTCGTCGAGGAACAGCGCACGCCGCGAGGCGGCCGGCGCGAACCTTCCATGGGTGCTGCGGCGGGTGCCGCTGCGGCCGGAGCACTGGCCGGTGCCGCGGCCGGCCGCGACCGCGGCGGAGACGACAGTGATGATGCGGCGGCCTCATCGCCGACCGCCGCGGCGGACGCTTCAGCGGATCTGCAGGCGCCGGCTGCCGAAGACACGCTGTCCAGCCAGACGCTGGTGAATCTCGATCAGGCCGACGTCATGGCCGAGGCCGACTTTCACATGGCATACGGCCTTTACGACCAGGCTGCCGAGCTGATCACGAAGGGGCTGGAACAGGAGCCTGGCCGTCGTGATCTGAAGCTCAAGCTGCTGGAAGTGTATTTCGTCTGGGGGAATCGCGACGCCTTCCTGGATGCCGCGCGCAGCCTGCATGCTGAAGTCGGCGACGGGCGTGATGGCGACTGGGACAAGGTCGTGATCATGGGCAAGCAGATCTGTCCGGATGAACCGATGTTCGCATCGGCGACCGCCTCGGCCGGCGAGGTCGACATGGCGCTGGATGCAGGCGACAGCGATGCGCTCGATTTTGCGTTCGACTCTCAGGATGACACCGATGGCCAGGCCGGCTCAGGAATGGACCTGGACTTCGGTGAGGTTACCGGCAGCGACATCGAGTTCAAGCTCGATGACGAGACCGCCGCGAGCACGGGCATCGACTTCGACTTTGGCGATCAGAGTGCGGACGACGCCGACAGCGATGATCGCGAATCGATACAGGCCAGGGCCGCCGCCGATTTCGACTCGCTGGACATAGGCGAGCGCACGGCCGCCGGTATCGAAGCCGCCATCCTGTCCGACGACGAAGACGAAGGCGCCGGTACCCACACCGACATCGATCCGCTGGCTGCAACGCAGGAATCGCCGACGGTCGAATCCCGACAGCGTCCGGAATTCGGATTCGGTGATGACGATGCGACGGAAGAAACGCCGCGCTTCGACGCGCCGACCATGGAAACGCCCACGCTTGAGGTGCCGGGACCGGATTCACCGACGATGGAATCGCCGACGCTGGAATCACGCCTGCAAAGTGGCGGCGATGCCGGTGACGGCGATGACGCCGATGAAGGCGACGCCACGGCGTGGCTGAACACGCTGGGCGAAGGCACTTCCGAGCTGCCCACCATCGAGCAGCCCGGTCTGAATGCCGGCGCGGACGATCAGGCCGATTACACGGCGGAAATCAATCTTGATGATCTGGGTCTGGACGTCAGTGACCTGAAAGGCCTTTCCGACGAACTCGGCGACCTGCCGGGCATCGGGGGAGAGGGTGACACGCGCGAACAGCCGAAGCTGTCGGAAGACAATGACGGCCGGGATGGCGATGATCGGCTGCTGTCGGCCACCGGCATCACGCAGGTGCTTGGTGACGATGATGACTTCGAGCAGCAGCAGACCAGCATACTGTCGCCGGAGGAAGTGCAGGGCATAGGTGACCCGGATGCCATCTCGTCCCTGACCCGCACCGAGGTACTTGAAGTGCCTGAAGACGGTGACCGCAGCGGGTCGACATCGATGGTCAGGGCCCTGAATATCGATGACGTCAATGCCGGCAGCGGCAATGATCTTGATCTGGACCTCGACGATCTTTCGTCCGCCCTCGATGGCGGCGAGACCGTGGAACAGCCGCGCGCACCGGAATTCAGCAGTGAACTGTTCGCCGATGACAGCCATACGCCCGTGGATCTGGATATCGGCTCCGATTCCGTGCTGGCCGATGATGAACCCACCGGCACCGAAGAGGCGGAACTGGGTACGGAAACACTGACCGAGGTCGGCACCAAGCTCGATCTAGCCCGTGCATACATCGATATGGGTGACCCTGACGGCGCACGCAGCATTCTCGAAGAGGTGCTGGAGGAAGGCGACACGGGACAACGTCGCGAAGCGCAGGGTCTGATCGATACGCTGGGCACCTGAGTCCGTGAAAACAACGCTCGCGCGTGCGGCGGCGCAGGACGCGCTGCCGCACGCGTTTTTCCGTTGAGCGGCCATGGCCAGGATTGCACTCGCACTGGAATATGACGGCAGCGACTTCGTCGGCTGGCAGAGCCAGCGCAACGGACGCACCGTTCAGGATGTGGTGACGGCCGCGGTCGCGTTTGTCGCCAACGACCCGGTATCGCTGTCGGCTGCCGGACGCACCGACCGCGGTGTGCACGCCGCGATGCAGGTCGTGCATTTCGATACCGCGGCCGAGCGCACGCCGTACCAGTGGGTTCAGGGCATCAATGCGAATCTGCCGCCCGACGTTTCGGTGCACTGGGCATGTCCTGTCGCCGCTGACTTCGATGCCCGGCGCAGTGCAACCTTCCGTCGCTACCGCTACACACTGCTGGAACGGGAAACGCGGCCGGCGCTGGTGCGGGATCGTGTCTGGTGGCTGCGCAATCCGGTGGACTGCGCACGCATGCTGCACGCCGCCACGCTGTGGCTGGGCGAAAGGGACTTCTCGTCGTTCCGTGCGGCCGGATGCCAGTCCACCACGCCCATGCGCAGGCTGATCAGCGTCACCGCTGAGCGCGACGGCGCCCGGGTGATGCTGGATTTCGTGGCCAATGCCTTTCTGCATCATATGGTGCGCAATCTGGTCGGGACCCTGGTTGAAGTCGGCCAGGGCCGGCGCTCGCCCGATTCCGCGCTGCAGCTCATGCAAGCCCGCGACCGGCGCCTGGCCGCGGCGACCGCACCCGCGCAGGGGCTGACGCTGATAGGCGTAGGCTACGACGCCGTCTGGGGGCTGCCGGAAACCTGCGCGGATCGGCTGTTTCCGGATAACGCGGCCCGTTGCGTGATCGAAGCGGCGGCCGGTTCATCAGCAGACGACAGGCCACCCGGGAATACTTGAAGCTGCACAGCGGTTATCATTGGCAGTCTGGACACTGCAGGCTTAAGGAAAGTATGAGCTGGTTCGACAAGCTGATGCCGTCACGGATACGCACCGAGCAGCGTCGGCATTCGGTGCCGGAAGGCTTGTGGGTGAAGTGTCCGGGCTGTTCGGCGCAACTGTATCGCGCGGAGCTCAAGCGCAGTCTGTACGTGTGTCCGCGCTGCAGTCACCACATGCGCATAGGCGGGCGCGAGCGGCTGAGCATGTTCCTGGATCCGGATTCGGGACAGGAGATCGGCGCTTCCCTGGAGCCGCAGGATCCGCTGAAGTTTCGCGACACGAAAAAATATCGCGACCGCATCGCCCAGGCCCAGAAGGAAACCGGCGAGCGCGACGCGCTGATTGCGATGGCCGGCATGCTCAAGGGACTGCCTGTCGTGGCCGCCGCATTCGAGTTCCGGTTCATGGCCGGCTCCATGGGCTCTGTGGTCGGTGAGCGCTTCGTGCGCGCGGTCGATTACAGCGTGCAGCACAAGCGCCCACTGATCTCGTTTTCGGCCAGTGGCGGTGCGCGCATGCAGGAGGCTCTGCTGTCGCTGATGCAGATGGCGAAGACCAGCGCCGCGCTGGTTCGTCTCAGCGATGCGCGGCTGCCGTTCGTGTCCGTGATGACCGATCCGACTACCGGCGGTGTGTCGGCGAGTCTGGCGATGCTGGGCGATGTGAACATCGCCGAGCCCAAGGCGCTGATCGGATTCGCCGGACCCCGGGTGATTGAACAGACGGTGGGCGAGACCCTGCCGGATGGGTTCCAGCGTGCCGAGTTCCTGCTCGAGAAGGGTGCGCTGGACATGATCGTGGACCGCCGCGAAGCGCGGGACCAGATTGCATCCCTGCTGGCCAAGCTGATGGACCAGCCGCTGCCGAACTGACCACTGCCTTCCCCATTTTCCCTGTTTCGGGAGATTCGATGCGCGCCACCGGGTTTTCAACGCTGGCTGAATGGCTGAGCTGGCTGGAGACACTGCACCCGAAGAAGATCGACATGAGTCTGGATCGCATTCGCAGCGTTCTGGATTCGCTGTCGTTGCGGCCGCCGCCGTACCGTGTGATCACGGTAGGCGGAACCAACGGCAAGGGTTCGTGTGTCGCGATTCTCGAGAGCATCTACCGCAGCGCCGGTTATCGCGTTGGCGCTTTTACGTCGCCACATCTGTTCCGCTTCAACGAGCGCATAAGGGTCGATGGCGTGGAAGCCAGCGACGAGCAGCTGGTGTCGCTGTTCGAGTTCATCGATGCGACGCGCGGCAAGACCACACTGTCGTATTTCGAATGCTCCGCGGTCGCTGCCTGTCTGCATTTCGCGCAGGAGAAGTGCGATGTGGTGATTCTCGAAGTCGGCCTGGGCGGGCGTCTGGATGCGGTCAACGCGCTCGATGCCGACGCCGTGCTGATCGCGAGCGTGGATCTTGATCACCAGGAATGGCTGGGCCCCGATCGCGAATCGGTGGGGCGCGAGAAAGCCGGCATCATGCGCGCCGGCCGGCCGGCCGTCATTGCCGATCGCCTGCCCCCATCCAGCCTCGTCGAGCATGCCGCCGCTACCGGGGCCGATCTGAAACTGATAGCCAGGGACTTCGACGTGGCCGGTGTCGTGGCCGAGGTTGAATCGGGGATGCAGCGCTGGAACTACAGGGGCGCGCAGGGCGAGATTCGCGATCTGCCGCGCCCCGCTTTCGGTGGTGATATCCAATATACGAACGCTGCCGCATGCACGACGGTGGTCGAGGCGCTCAACGACGTGCTGCCTGTGCAGCATGAGGCACTGGCACGCGGCCTGGCATCGGCGTCACTGTTCGGTCGCCTTGACCGGCATACCGTGAACGGCGTGGAGTGGGTTTTCGACGTCGCGCACAATCCGGCCGCGGCACGCGAGCTGGTTGCCGCAGTTCGCCGTCTGCCGCCGGCGGGGCGCACGCTGGCCGTATTCGGTGCCATGCACGACAAGGACATTGCCGGTGTGCTGCAGCCGTTCGCCGAGCTCGTGGATGAGTGGTTCGTGGCCTGTGCCGAGCCTGAGCGCGGCGCGACCGCCAAAGACATGACGGCGGCGCTGACTGCGCAGGGTGCGCGCCTGGCGACGCCGCAGCCGGATGTGGAAACCGCTATCCGCAGTGCCGCGGTACGCGCTGCGCGCGGCGACAGGGTGCTGGTGTTCGGATCGTTCTACATTGTTGGTCCCGCGATGGAAGCGCTTGGGCTATACTGCGCACCCACTTCCAGTGATCAATCCGCCAGATGGACCGGGGTTTGAAGGAAAGACTGGTAGGCGCAGCGGTCCTGATCGCACTCGGGGTCTGGTTGATCCCGTTGGTGCTGGATGGCCCTGATCCGGACGCTGTCGATGAGACCGCCGCGCTGACGCTGCCCGCGGCCAGCGAACCGGCGCCGGTAAGAACACGCACCATCCCCCTGGATGCGCCGGATACCTCGCTGGCCGAGGCGGTGCGTGAACCGGCTGCCACCACCGACGCGCCCGTTCCAGCCGCTGAGTCGCCGCCCTCTCAGGCCGAAGCCGCGACACGCACCGAGGCGCAGACCACACCATCAGCCGCCGCCGTAACCGACGACGCCGATGCTGCCCGGGCCGCCGCACTGCCGTCGGAGCCAGAGCCGGCCGTCGCACAGGCATCGCCATCGTCCGCGGTCAGTCCGGCCACCTCGCAGGCGGCCGCGCCCGTTGCTGCGGGCGACTGGCTCGTGCAGCTGGGCAGTTTCGGCCAGGAAGAAAATGCCCGCAGGCTTGCCGAGCGAGTCGCCGGCTACGGTCACAGTCCCGATATCAGTGCGCACCGCGCCGGCGGGCGTACCATGCACCGTGTGCGTATCGGTCCGTATCAGACCAGGGACAGCGCCGAGGCGGTGGTCTCGTCGCTGGCCGCACACGGTTTCGTCGCCCAGGTGGTCATGGCTGACGGAGCGACGCCGTGAGCGTTGCCTGCGGCCGACTGCCCGACACCGATTGCCCTGATGTGTCCGCAAGAGTCTGAGCTGATCCGGTTCTCGCCACATGTCCTGGGCTGATTTTGCGATATTGCTGATCTGTCTTGCGTCCACGCTGTTCGGGTTATGGCGCGGGTTCGCGCGCGAGGCGCTGTCGCTGGTGACCTGGCTGGCGGCGATCTGGCTGGCCTGGCGCTTCTCCTGGGTGGTGGAGCCGTGGCTGGGCGAGTGGAACGCGGTGCCGGAACTGAAGGTCTGGACAGCGCGCGCCATTGTGTTCGTGCTGGTGCTGATTGCCGGCGGCATTGTGGTGTGGCTGACCTCGGCGCTGATCCGCCATACCGGCCTCACTGGCACCGATCGCACGCTGGGCGGCCTGTTCGGTTTCGCGCGCGGTGCGCTGATTGTCGGGCTTTGCGTGATCGTGCTGGAGCTGTTCGGCATGGATGAGAATCGCTGGTGGCAGGATGCGGCGTTTCGTGAATACGGCAATCAGGTCGCCGCAGGCATCCGTTATTACGCCGAGATCGGCGCCCGTTACGTAGAACAGTACGATCTGGTGCTGAGGGCACCGGTGGACGCACCAGCACCGGTGCACGCACCCTGAACGGTTGCACCGATCAGGGATTTGGGAAACTGGAAGGAACCGGGTAAACAGTCACATGTGCGGAATCGTCGGAATCGCCGGTCAGGGGCCGGTCAATCAGGCCATCTATGATGCGCTGACCGTGCTGCAGCACCGCGGTCAGGATGCCGCCGGCATCATCACCGAGGAAGGCGGCCGGCTTTTCATGCGGCGCAGCAACGGCCTGGTTCGCGATGTCTTCGAGGAGCGTCACATGCTGCGCCTGCGCGGCAACATGGGGCTGGGCCATGTGCGTTATCCAACGGCCGGTACGGCCAGCCAGGCCGAGGCGCAGCCGTTCTACGTCAATTCACCGTTCGGGATCTGTCTCGCGCACAACGGCAATCTGGTGAATGCCGACGAACTGAAACGTCTGGTCACTGACCGCGACAAGCGCCATCTGAACACGAATTCCGATTCGGAGATCCTGCTCAACGTGTTCGCGCACGAGCTTGCCTCACATGCCGGCAACGGCAGCCTGAAACCGGACAACATTCTTGATGCCGTCGAGGCGGTTCACCGGCGCTGCTCCGGCGGCTATGCCGTCGTGGCGCTGATCGTCGGGCACGGACTGGTCGCTTTTCGCGATCCGCACGGCATTCGTCCCGCCGTGCTCGGCAGTCGCAGGACCGCACAGGGCACGATGGAGCACATGGTGGCCTCGGAGAGTGTCGCGCTGGATGCCGGCGGTTTCGAACTTGAGCGTGACATCCGACCCGGTGAGGCGGTGTTCATCGATCTCGACGGCCGCGTACACACGCGCGAGTCGTCGGTGCCGGCCGTACATTCGCCGTGCATCTTCGAGTATGTATATTTCGCTCGACCCGATTCCATCATGGACAGGCTGTCGGTCTACAAGGCACGCATGCGCATGGGCGACAAGCTCGCCGAGCGCATCCTCAAGGTCAGGCCCGATCACGATATCGACGTCGTGATTCCGATTCCCGACACGGCCCGAACCGCGGCCATGCAGGTCGCTCACGGACTGGGCGTGAAGTATCGCGAAGGGTTCATCAAGAACCGCTACATAGGACGAACCTTCATCATGCCCGAGCAGTCCGAGCGACGGGCATCGGTGCGTCGCAAGCTGAATGCGATCGATCTTGAGTTCGCCGGCAAGAACGTGCTGCTGGTTGATGATTCCATAGTGCGCGGCACCACGTCGCAGCAGATCATAGACATGGCGCGCGAGGCTGGTGCCAGAAAGGTCTATTTCGCGTCGGCCGCGCCGCCGGTGCGGCACCCCAATGTCTACGGCATCGACATGCCGGCAGCTTCCGAGTTGGTGGCCGCCGGCCGCACCGAGCGCGAGGTGCAGCGCATGATAGGTGCGGACTGGCTGATCTATCAGGATCTTGACGATCTCGTCGATGCGGTCAACCACGAGCAGGCCAACCTGCGTCGATTCGATACGTCGTGCTTCTCCGGCGAGTACGTGACCGGCGATGTCAGCCGCGCCTACCTGGACGAACTGGAGCAGCAGCGTTCGAATTCCGCGCGCGCGGAGCGCGACCGCAAGGCACGGCGCGAGGGGATGGATGAAGACAGCGTGTCGGCGGCGAGCGTAGGTTAGGCGACACGTCGCGCGGTGCGCACCGCCACAGGGGCCGCCACCTGAGGTCCTGCGATTCAGATTCTGCGTGTCACGTACTGCGTCTGAGGTCCAGGGTCAGCGGCGTAAAGCCGTCACTGTCCCAGCGCACGATCACTGCGTCGTCTTCCCAGGCGCCCAGCACGATCCGGGTCGCCGCGTCGCCGTCCAGTTCGAAGTGGTGTACGTGAGGCCGGTGCGTATGGCCATGCAGCAGCATGTGCACATCGTGTTCACGCATCGTCGCGGCGACGGTCTCCTGGTTCACGTCCATGATGTCCTCAGGCTTCGCCGCCGTCTCGGTACGGCTGCGTTCGCGCACCGCCTTTGCGATCGCGCGCCGCTCATCCAGCGATTTGGCAAGAAACGCCTGTTGCCATGCCGGATCGCGCAGCGTGGTGCGTGACTCCATATAAGTTATATCGTCTGTGCACAGCAGGTCGCCGTGCATCAGCAGCACCCGCTGCCCCCAGAGATTCACCACTTCGTGATCAGGCAGCAGTCGTGCGCCGGTACGCTGTGCAAATCGCTCGCCGATCAGAAAATCGCGGTTGCCGTGCATGACATGACAGGCTGTGCCCGATGCGGGCAGTGCCGCGAGCGCATCCATCACCGGGGTCCAGCCCGGGTCGTCATCGTCGTCACCGACCCAGGCCTCGAACAGGTCGCCGAGAACGTACAGCGCGGTGGCTGACCGGGCTTCGTCCTGGAGGAAGCGCAGGAACGCTTGGATGTTCTGCGGCCGGGTGGTGTCCAGGTGCAGGTCGGAAATGAACAGTGCCGTCATCCGGATGCCCGGCTGCTCAATCGCCAATCACTTCCACGCGTTCGATGATGATGGGGTCCACCGGCACGTCGCGCTGGAAAGGACCGCCGGCACTGGTCACCCTGTGGCCGATACGGTCCACGACTTCCATGCCTTCGGTCACGGTGCCGAACACCGCGTAGCCCCAGCGCGTGGGACGCGGGTTCAGGTCCGGATTGTCGGCAAGATTGACGTAGAACTGGCTGGTCGCCGAATGCGGCTCCGTCGTTCGCGCCATGCCTACCGTACCACGCAGGTTGCTCAGCCCATTGCCGGACTCGTTGAACACCGTGCGCGTGGCCTCACGCAGTTCCAGGTCCGGTGTATATCCGCCGCCCTGGGCGACAAAGCCCTGCACGACACGGTGAAACACCGTGCCGTCGTAGTAACCGGCACGCACGTATTCGAGGACGTGCTCCACCGTCAGTGGCGCACGCTCGGGATTCATTTCGATCACGA
Organism: Gammaproteobacteria bacterium; assembly: GCA_050485685.1. Taxonomy (GTDB): domain Bacteria; phylum Pseudomonadota; class Gammaproteobacteria; order Steroidobacterales; family Rariloculaceae; genus JBJHBP01. The sequence continues at coordinate 34,740 of JBJHBW010000001.1, read as the reverse complement.
ATTCACCGAGGTTGGTCGTGACCCGCAGTTGTGGCCGGTCCGATGCCGAGTTCTGAGCCATTGCCGAAGCAGACATGGCGGCAACTGCCAGCCCGGTCAGCATGATCGTCGTGAATGCGGTGAGCGATCGCCTCATGTTCTGATTACCGTCCGTGCGTGCCGTCAGTGGATAGCGTTCGTAGGCCTGAACCTGATGATAGCCAAACCATCAACGGGCGGCGAGGCGCATCTCGGCGGCCTTCACCGTGTTTGCCATCAGCATCGCGATGGTCAGCGGGCCTACGCCGCCGGGCACCGGTGTCAGCGCGCCGGCCTTTGCGGCCACGTCCGGGTGCACGTCGCCGACCAGCACCGTGCCGCGCTTGTTGAATACCGCGAGCCGATCGGGATGGTTGGCGAAAATGCGGTTGGCGAGGTCCGCATCGCTGACCCGGTTGATGCCGACGTCGATCACGGTGGCGCCCGGTTTCACATAGTCGGGTGTGACGAATGCCGGGCGGCCTATTGCCGCGACCAGCAGATCGGCGCTGGCAGCCACAGCCGGCAGATCGCGGGTGCGGGAGTGGCAGATCGTGACCGTGGCGTTGCGGTGCAGCAGCAGCATGGCCATGGGTTTGCCGACGATGTCGGAGCGTCCCAGCACCACGGCATGTCTGCCTTCGATCTCAATGCCTGAGCGATCCAGCATCTCGATCACACCGGCCGGTGTGCAGGGTGCGAAGCCGGGCTGGTTCTGCATCAGGCGGCCGGCGGCAATCGGACTGAAGCCGTCCACGTCCTTGTCAGGAGAAATCGCGTCGATGACCCTGCGTTCGGCATCGTGACCCATGGCTGCAGGCAGCGGCGACTGCACGAGGATGCCGTCGTGCTGTTCGCTGGCATTGAAGCGATGCACCACCGCGAGCACATCTTCCAGCGAGGAATCCGCCGGCAGCTGCACCAGCTCCACGTGCATGCCGGTTTCCTGAGCGGTGCGCAGCTTGCTGTTCACATAAACATGGGAAGCGGGGTCATCGCCGACCAGCACCAGCCCCAGACCCGGCGCACGGCCGGCCTTGTCACGCAGTGCCGCCACGCGCGGTTCCAGGTCGGCACGGATCTGCCGTGCAATGGCGTTGCCATCAATCAGTCTTGCGGTAACAGGATTTGCAGTCACGACGGGAATCTTCCTTTTCGATGAGGGGCTTGCGCGGGAGGCGCATTCTCGCACGCGGTTTCCGCGCCGCTCAAGCCGCCCACCTTGAGCCGTTCATGAAAAATCCGCGTCCGGGTCCGACGGGGAAGTAATGTCGGGGCGAGGTCGGGAAGCCGGCGACACACTGCAGCATTCAGGGCGAGGCCGCGCTAAGATAGCGCCCGGACAACGGCGGGGCATGGCGCAGTCTGGTAGCGCATCTGCTTTGGGAGCAGAGGGTCGGCGGTTCGAATCCGTCTGCCCCGACCACGTCCACGGGTTCGCGCCCGTAGCTCAACGGATAGAGCATCGGCCTTCAACAACAGGAGCCTGCGGCGGGAAATGAACCGTCGCAGTGGACCGCACTGTAACGGGGAAACCTTAACGGATCATGCCGATGGCAATCCCGTGGAAACCGGCGGCGTTTTCGGCCAAACTACGCGCCGCCGGGATCCGTAGAGACTATACGTGTGGCACCTGAGACGGTGAAGAGATAGTCCAGACCACAAACGCCGGCCCGCCGGCATGACGCCTGCCGTCATGACCTCACGGGCACGGAGGCTGCGAAAGCAGTAGTGGTAAGCTAAGCCGAGGGTTGCAGGTTCGAGTCCTGCCGGGCGCGCCAGATTCCGGTGACGGTTTCTGGCCGGTACAGGGCAGGGACTGCTGGTTTGGCAATGTACTTATGGTGGGCGTAGCTCAGTTGGTAGAGCCCCGGATTGTGATTCCGGTCGTCGTGGGTTCGAGTCCCATCGTCCACCCCAATTTCCGGATGCCGGCAGGCGCCCGGCACAACAGCTACCCGCATCACGTGGGCCGTTAGCTCAATTGGTAGAGCAGTGGACTCTTAATCCATTGGTTGTAGGTTCGAGTCCTACACGGCCCACCATTTCACCGTCATTTCTTCGTGATCCCGCCCCGGGAGCCTGTCTCACCGCGCTATAATGCCGACCGGTTGCGGCAGGGCGGCGAAAGTGGCGGAACTGGTAGACGCGCTGGATTTAGGTTCCAGTGGGGCAACCCGTGGGAGTTCGAGTCTCCCCTTTCGCACCAGCGCCGCATGACAACTTATGCAGGCTCCGGACGGCCCGTGCAGGGCGTGACCGGGGCCGGGTTTGAAACCGGAAAAGAGCCAGGAAAGACTGATAGTGGCAACAACTGATCTGCAAGTATCCGTGGAGGCGCCGGGTGGACTGGAGCGCAGGCTGACCGTCAGCGTGCCGGCTACGGACATCGAGCGTGAAATCGACGTGCGGCTGACCAAGCTCGGCAAGACCGCGAAACTCAAGGGCTTTCGCCCGGGCAAGATTCCGCAGAAGGTGGTTCGTCAGCGCTTCGGCGGCCAGATCCGCGAGGAAGTGATGACCGAAGTCATTCGTCAGTCGTTCACGCGCGCGGTGCAGCAGGAGCAGCTCAACCCGGCCGGCGGGCCGCGCATAGAACCGCTCAGCGGTCAGGGTGACGAGCAGTTCAGGTATCGCGCTGTGTTCGAGGTCTTCCCCGATATCGAGCTCAAGGACATCGACAAGCTCGAGATCGAGCGGCCGAAGGTCGAGATCGACGACTCCGATGTCGACGACATGATTGCCAAGCTGCGTCAGCAGCGTGCCGAGTGGCAGGCCGTGGATCGCAAGTCGAAAGACGGTGATCGCGTGGTCATCGATTTCGAGGGCAGGCTGGGTGATGAGCCTTTCGAAGGCGGCAAGGGCACCAATGTGCCGGTGCAGGTCGGTGCGGGCCAGGTGATCGAGGATTTCGACAAATCGCTGAAGGGCGTGAAGGCCGGCGAGACGAAGAAGGTCAAGGTCAAGTTTCCGAAGGACTACGCGGCCGAGCACCTGGCCGGGCAGAAGGCGGAATTCGATCTCACCGTGCACAGCGTCGAGGAACAGCAGCTGCCGGAGCTGGACGAGGCATTTTTCGAGGCTTTCGGCGTCACCGAAGGCGGGCTGGATGCACTGAAGAGAGACGTGCGCGGCAATATGGAGCGCGAGCTCAAGGAGCGCATCCGCAGCGAGACCAAGAACCGTGCGCTGGACGCACTGCTGAAAGCCAATCCGGTGGAAGTTCCGCGTGCGCTGGTCGAGGAAGAGACCCGCAAGCTGGTGGGTGATGCGATGCAGCGCATGGGTACCGACGATCCGTCCAAAGTCCCGCCGGCGGCGCAGTTCGAGCCTGCGGCGCGGCGTCGGGCAGCGCTGGGTTTGCTGGTGCAGGAGCTGATCCGCGGCCAGTCCATCACGCTGGATCGTGACCGGGTCGATGCCCGCCTCAAGGAACTTTGTTCACCATTCGAACAGCCTGACGAAGTGGAGCGCATCTACCGCGGCAGCCGTGACCTTATGTCACAGGTGGAGGCCAGCGTGTTTGAGGATCAGGTTGTGGAACTGCTGCTGGAACAGGCGAAGACTGTGGACAAGCAGCTGAAGTTCAAGGAATTCATGGGCGTTTAGAGGAACAGCAAATGAGCGAAACGGCTTTGAATCTGGTGCCCATGGTTGTCGAGCAGACGGCCCGCGGCGAGCGTGCCTATGACATCTACTCACGGCTGTTGAAGGACCGCGTGATCTTCGTGGTCGGCCCGATCGAGGATCAGGTCGCAAATCTGGTGGTCGCGCAGCTGCTGTTTCTCGAGTCGGAGAACCCGGACAAGGACATACACCTTTATATCAACTCGCCCGGTGGCGTGGTCACGGCGGGGCTGGCGATCTACGACACCATGCAGTTCATCAAGCCCGATGTCAGCACGATCTGCCTTGGTCAGGCGGCGAGCATGGGCGCGCTGCTGCTGGCGGGCGGCGAGAAAGGCAAGCGTTTCTGCCTTCCGCATTCGCGCATCATGATCCACCAGCCCAGCGGCGGCTATCAGGGCCAGGCCACGGATATCGATATCCATGCCCGCGAAGTGCTGCAGGTTCGCGATCGCCTCAACCGCATCATGGCTCGCCACACCGGCCAGACTGTGGAACAGATCGAGCGCGACGTGGAGCGCGACCGGTTCATGGATGGAGAAACCGCGGTCGAATACGGTCTAATCGACACGGTGCTGGCGAAACGTCTGGAGAGTCCCTCGTCCTGATGATTGAAGCCAGGAATTTTCTCTTTCAGAGCAGTCACTTGGCTTGCTTTTACGGGCGTTGTGAACTGCGATACCGCGCTTGGCAGCCGCTTTGCAGTAATGCTATAAGTCTCGCCAATGCGCTTGCGACGGCAACAGGAAGTACCCGATGAGTGATGACTCCCGCGGCAAGACAGATGACGGCAAGCTGCTGTATTGCTCGTTCTGCGGCAAGAGTCAGCACGAAGTCCGCAAGCTGATCGCGGGCCCGTCGGTTTTCATCTGCGACGAGTGCGTAGAGCTCTGCAATGACATCATTCGCGAGGAGCTGGACGATCGCGCCGATCGCAGTCGCGACAAGCTGCCCAAGCCGCATGAAATCAAGAGCGTGCTCGACGAGTACGTCATCGGTCAGCAGACCGCCAAGAAGGTGCTGTCCGTTGCCGTCTACAATCACTACAAGCGACTGGAAACACGCGCCCGTGAAAAGGGTAAGCAGGACATCGAGCTCGCCAAGAGCAACATCCTGCTGATCGGCCCCACCGGCAGCGGCAAGACGCTGCTGGCCGAAACGCTGGCGCGGCTGCTGAATGTGCCGTTCACGATTGCCGATGCGACCACGCTGACTGAAGCGGGCTATGTGGGTGAGGATGTCGAGAACATCATCCAGAAGCTGCTGCAGAAGTGTGAATACGACGTCGAAAAGGCACAGACCGGCATCGTCTATATCGACGAGATCGACAAGATTTCGCGCAAGTCCGACAACCCGTCCATCACCCGTGATGTGTCCGGGGAGGGCGTGCAGCAGGCGCTGCTGAAGCTGATCGAGGGTACCGTCGCCTCGGTGCCGCCGCAGGGCGGGCGCAAGCATCCGCAGCAGGAGTTTCTGCAGGTCGACACCTCGAACATCCTGTTCATCTGCGGTGGTGCGTTCTCGGGCCTGGACAAGGTGATCCTGAACCGCTCCAAGAAGAGCGGCATAGGCTTCGTCGCCGACGTCAAGAGCCAGGACGAGAGCAGCCGCAATCTCGGCAAGCTGCTGCAGGATGTGGAGCCCGAAGACCTGATCCGCTTCGGACTGATCCCCGAGTTCGTCGGCCGCCTGCCGGTGGTCGCGACACTGGAGGAGCTGGACGAGGATGCACTGGTGAAGATCCTCGTGGAGCCCAAGAACGCGCTGACCAAGCAGTACGCCAAACTGTTCGAAATGGAAGGCGTGGAGCTGGAATTCCGCGATGATGCCCTGCGCGCGATCGCGCTCAAGGCCATGCAGCGCAAGACCGGCGCACGCGGATTGCGCACCATCCTTGAAAACGTGCTGCTCGACACCATGTATGACTTACCGTCCATGACGGGCGCGACCAAGATCGTCGTCGACGATGCGGTCGTGACGGGCGAAACCAAGCCTTACGTGATCTACGAATCTGAAGAGCCGGCCGCGGTCGGAGACGAACGCCGCTGAAGTCTCTCCGCCGGCCCGCTCACGGGACTTGAATATGGACGACCACACCGCACCTGAAGGCGCTGCCGAGCCGCGCCGCTTCCCCATATTGCCTCTGCGCGACGTGGTCGTGTATCCGCATATGGTGATTCCGCTGTTCGTGGGCCGCGAGAAATCCGTGGTCGCGCTGGATCGTGCCATGGCGGCCGGCAAGGAGATCCTGCTGGTTGCCCAGACGCGCGCCGATGTCGATGAACCCGAGAGCGGCGACCTTTACGAAATCGGCACCATCGCAAACATCCTGCAGTTGCTGAAGCTCCCCGATGGCACCGTCAAGGTGCTGGTGGAAGGCACGAAGCGGGCGCGGGTGAGCGCTCTTTCCATCGACGACTGCTTCTCCGCCGAAGCCCAGGAGCTGGAAGACGAAACCGAATTCGACGCACGTGAAATGGATGTGCTGACCCGATCGCTGGTCCAGCACTTCGAACAGTACGTCAAGCTGAACAAGAAGATTCCGCCGGAAATCCTGACCTCGCTGGCCGGTATCGATGCGCCTGGGCGTCTCGCGGACACCGTTGCCGCGCACATGGCACTGAAGCTGGCCGATCGCCAGAAAGTGCTGGAGATACGTTCCGTACGCGCGCGTCTGGAGCATGTGCTGGGGCTGATCGACGGCGAGATCGACATGCTGCGCATTGAGAAGCGCATCCGCGGGCGCGTGAAGCAGCAGATGGAAAAGAGCCAGCGCGAGTACTATCTCAACGAGCAGATGAAGGCCATACAGCGCGAGCTCGGCGAAATGGAAGACGCGCCGAACGAGCTGGCCGAGATCGAGGCGAAGATCAAGGCCGCGGGCATGCCCAAGGATGCCAGGGAGAAGGCCACCTCGGAACTGAACAAGCTCAAGCTGATGTCACCGATGTCGGCCGAGGCCACTGTCGTGCGCAACTACGTGGACTGGCTGCTGAAAGCGCCGTGGAAGAAGCGTACGAAGGTGCATCACGATCTGGCCGGTGCCGAGAAGGTGCTGGAGGAAGATCACTACGGGCTTGAGAAGGTCAAGGAGCGGATTCTCGAGTACCTGGCGGTGCAGCAGCGCGTGAAGGAACTCAAGGGCCCGATCCTGTGCCTGGTCGGGCCTCCTGGCGTGGGCAAGACCTCGCTGGGACAGAGCATCGCGCGCGCGACGAACCGCAAGTTCGTGCGCATGTCGCTGGGCGGTGTGCGTGATGAAGCGGAGATCCGCGGCCATCGTCGCACCTATATCGGCTCCATGCCGGGCAAGATCGTCCAGAACCTTGGTAAGGTGAAGGTGCGCAATCCGCTGTTCCTGCTCGATGAAGTCGACAAGATGTCGATGGACTTCCGCGGCGATCCCTCCTCGGCACTGCTGGAGGTGCTCGATCCGGAGCAGAACAGCTCGTTCAACGACCATTACCTGGAAGTCGATTTCGATCTGTCCGAAGTGATGTTCGTGTGCACGGCCAACAGCCTGAACATTCCGGCGCCGCTGCTGGATCGCATGGAAGTCATCCGCATCCCCGGCTACACCGAGGACGAGAAACTCAACATCGCGCGTCGCTATCTGATTCCGAAACAGATGAAGCAGAACGGCCTGGCCGAGAATGAACTGTCGATTTCCGATTCGGCGATTCTCGACACCGTGCGTTACTACACACGCGAGGCCGGTGTGCGCAATCTCGAGCGCGAGATGGCAAACGTCTGTCGCAAGGTGGTCAAGCAGCTGCTGCTGAAACCGCGCAAGAGCACGGTACGTGTCACACACAGCAATCTGTCGAAGTATCTGGGTGTGCAGCGCTTCCGTTACGGCCGTGCCGAAGAGAATGATCAGATCGGTCAGGTCACGGGGCTTGCCTGGACGGAAGTCGGCGGTGAGCTGCTGACGATAGAAGCGGCGATCGTGCCGGGCAAGGGCAAACTGATTCACACCGGTCAGCTCGGTGATGTGATGCAGGAGTCCATTCAGGCGGCCATGACCGTGGTGCGCAGCCGCGCGGCCGTGCTCGGAATTCCCGAGGATTTCCAGCAGAAGAACGACGTGCATATCCACGTTCCGGAGGGCGCAACGCCGAAGGACGGACCGTCCGCGGGCATAGGCATGTGCGCGGCGCTGGTCTCGGCGCTGACGCGGATTCCGGTGCGATCCAATGTCGCCATGACCGGCGAGATCACGTTGCGCGGCGAAGTGCTGCCCATCGGCGGTCTCAAGGAGAAGTTGCTCGCGGCACACAGGGGCGGCATAGACACCGTGCTGATTCCTGCCGACAACGAAAAGGACCTCGTTGAAATTCCGAAGAACATCAAGGACAAGTTGACGATAGTTTCGGTCAAGTGGATAGACGAAGTCATTGAATTCGCGCTGCAACATCTGCCGCGACCGAAGCGTGCCGACGAACCTGCGCCGGTGGAGCGCGAAGCGAAACCCGACGACAAGGACGCCGGCGAAGCCGTGTTGCCGCATTAGCACACCTGGTGCGGATGTGTCGCTTTTTTCGCTCGGTTGACACGTGAAAATACGCCTTGGTATAAGGTCCGCTGTCTTTCACCTTCAGTTCGGTATGTGGCGTTTCGCCCGGTGCCATATACTTGCCCGCACAGAATTTGAAACGCACTGTTTTTTTGGGGAGGCGCCCGCTTGATTTCGCCTGGTGACATCGTGTCCGTCGGCATCTGTTGCGAGCGTCTTGGATTTAACTTTCTGGAAACTTCGCGTAAGGGATAGGAATGAACAAAGCGGAACTCGTTGAATCAGTCGCAAACGCAGCCGACCTTTCAAAGGCCGATGCAGCGCGTGCGGTTGATGCGGTGGTTGAGAGCATCACCAAGGCGTTGAAAAAAGGACAGCAGGTGTCCGTGGTCGGTTTCGGAACGTTCAGCGTCAAGCATCGTGCAGCGCGCAGCGGCCGCAACCCGCAGACTGGCGAAACGATCAAGATCAAAGCCAGCAATGTGCCGGGCTTCAAGGCTGGCAAGGCGCTCAAGGACGCTGTAAACTGAGCCGCTTAAGTCCCCCAGGGTGCTGACTGAGGGGCCAAGTGGGGCGGGTGCTTAGCTCAGCTGGAAGAGCGTCGCCCTTACAAGGCGAAGGTCGGGGGTTCGATCCCCTCAGCACCCACCAAGAGTTTGTGCGGGAGTGGTAGTTCAGCTGGTTAGAATACCGGCCTGTCACGCCGGGGGTCGCGGGTTCGAGTCCCGTCCACTCCGCCAGAGAAACCGAAGGGCAGGCCTGACTTCCCAGACGGAAGCCGGGCCTGTCCTTCGAGTTTTTTACGAAGACCTCTTTTAAGACATGCTTCAGAAGTTTCGCGACAGAGTTGTCAACATCTGGGTGGCCGGCGGCATCATCGGCCTGATCGCGATCACCTTCATTTTCTGGGGTGTGGATTTCAATCTGGGCGGTGCTTCCTACGCTGCCCGTGTCAACGGCGACGAGATCAGCCTGCGCGAGTTCGATCGCGAGTATCAGAACGAGCTGTTCGACTACCAGGAGATGTATCAGTCGGACCTCGACGAAGCACTGCGTACCGAACTGCGTCGCAACGTGCTCGAACGCATGATCGAGCTGCGCGCAATGCAGCAGCGCATACGTGACGTCGGTTACTATGTCTCCGACGACCGCGTCGTCCAGCACATCGCGTCCATTCCCGTGTTTCAGGTCGACGGTCGTTTTTCCAACGACCTCTATCAGGCGCAGCTGCGCTTCCAGGGATTCACGCCCGCCGGTTTCGAAGCGCAGCAGCGCATGCAGCTGGAGATCATGGAGTTCCGCAACGCGCTGTTCGACTCCACGTTCATGGCGCCCAATGAATTCCGTCGTTACATAGAACTGTATTTCCAGCAGCGTGAACTGAGCTATGCGCTGTTTCCCGTCGAGGCATTCATCGACCGCGTGGACGTGGACGAAGAGGCTGTCGCGCTGCACTACAACGCCAATCGCGACCGCTACCGTACGCCCGAAGCAGTGGAGCTGGAGTTCATTCAGGTGCGCCTGTCCGACATCGCGGCTGAAATCGAGGTGACCGAGGAACTGCTGCTCGACTACTACGAGCGCAACCGTGACCGCTTCGAAACCGTTGAGGAGCGACGCGCCCGCCACGTGCTGATCTCCGTCGGTGCCGGTGGCGAAGCCGCTGCGCGGGCACGTGCCGAAGAGGTCCTGGAGCGCATACGGGCCGGCGAGGATTTCGCCGCCGTGGCCGCCGACATGTCGGACGACGTGGGCACCCGCAACGCCGGTGGCGATCTGGGCTGGGTACCCCGCGGCATGCTGGGCGATGCTTTCGAGGCGGCCCTTTACGCTCTGGAACCCGGTGAAGTCAGCGAGCCGGTGCGCAGCAGCTTCGGCTATCACGTCATCCGGCTGGACAACGTGCGTGCCGGTGACACTGTGCCGTTCGAGTCCATTCGCGATGAGCTGGAAGAAGACTACAGCCGCGACATGGGTGAAGGCCGCTACTTCGATCTGGCTAACGATCTCGCCGATCGTGCTTTCGATGCCTACGACCAGCTGGGCACCGTCGCTTCGCAGACGGGCCTGAATCTGCAGGTTCTGGAGCGTTTCACGCGTGCCGGTGACGACGTATTCGACAACAGCGCGGCGGTGGTGCAGGCGGCATTCAGCCGCGATTCGCTGGAACGTCGTCTCAACAGCCAGTTGCTGGAGCTCAGTGACGATCAGGTGGTCGTGGTGCGTGTGCGTGAGCACTTCCCGCCGGCGGAGCGCCCGCTGGACGAGGTGTACGACGAGATCGTCGAGGAGCTGACGCTGATGCGTGCGGAGGAACTGGCGCGTCAGGCAGCCGACGAGTTCCATGCCGAGGCGCGGGAAATGGTCATTGCTGATCTGCTGGCCGCTGCGCGCGATGCGCTGTCACCGCCGCCGGTGACGGCCAGCGATGACGATGACACCGCAGCTGACGATGCCGTCGCGGCCGCCGATGAGGAAGCGCCGTCCACGCACGCGCTGGCAGCGCTGGCGGAACGCCTTGGCGGTGTCTGGGTGGGCCCGCGCTGGGTGGAGCAGTCCGAGGGCAGCGTGCCGACCCAGATCATGGCCAGCGCGTTTACGATGCCCCGCATTCGCGAGGGCGACGCACCGCGCGATCAGCGCGTGTCACTGGCCAGCGGTGATCAGGCCGTACTTTTCGTGTCCGGCCACCGTCCGGGACAGCCCGGTGTGATTCCGCAGGAAGAGCGTGATTTCCTGCAGCAGGAGCTTGCCGACCGCGCTGCGGTGGTGGAGTTGCTGGGCTATGCGGCTGAAGTGCGTGAGCAGGCGCGGGTGAGAATCCCGGCTGGCGTGCTTGAAGAGCCGGACTTCTTCTTCGACTGATTACGTCGATTCCCGCATCTTCGGAAGACAAAGACTACTCGCGGACAGCGTGTCGCGGCGGCCGTCCTGTCGTGCAGGGCCGTTTGCGGGGACGGCGTGAATACGTCCTTGTAGCCTCGGTGCGGCCATCCCTGGCCGCACAAGCCCCGCAAACGGCCCCGCACGACAGGACGACCTGTTCAGTGTGAAGTGGTGTCGGATCAGGCCTGGTCGTTTTCGTCGCCGAAGTGCATGCCGACAATGTTGTAGCCGGCGTCCACGTAGAGGATTTCGCCGGTGACGCCGGCAGCGAGATCCGAACACAGGAAGGCGGCGGCGTTGCCGACGTCCTCGGTGCTGACGTTGCGGCGCAGCGGGGCGGCTTCGCCCACGCGCTGGATCATCTTTTTCAGACCTTTGACGCCGGATGCGGCCAGCGTGCGTATCGGGCCCGCGGAGATGGCGTTGACGCGTATGTTGTTCGGGCCGAGATCCTGGGCGAGGAAGCGCACGTTGGCTTCCAGACTCGCCTTGGCAAGGCCCATCACGTTGTAACTGGGAATCGCCCGCACGGCGCCCAGATAACTCAGTGTGAGCAGCGCGCCGGCACGGCCTGCCATCATCGGTTCGGCACCCCTGGCCAGCGCTGCGAAGCTGTAGCTGGAAATGTCGTGGGCGATGCGGAAGCCTTCGCGATTCACCGCATCCACGTAGCGGCCTTCCAGCTGATCCATGGGGGCGAACGCGACCGAGTGCACGAGAATGTCGAAGCCGTCCCAGTGCCCGGCCAGGCCGCTGAAGAACGCGTCGATCTGCTCGTCTGAGCCTACGTCCAGCGGCAGTGTGATGGCGCTGCCGAACTCGCCCGCCATCTTCTCCACGCGATCCTTCAGCTTGTCGTTCTGATAGCTGAAAGCCAGCTCCGCGCCCTGTTCGTGCATGGCCTTGGCGATGCCCCAGGCAATCGACCGGTTACTGGCAAGACCCACGATCACGGCGCGTTTGCCGCTCAGAAACCCCATCAGTTCTCTCCCGTCAGGTAATCGTCAGCCGCTCTGGTCGGCGACGTTGACATACATGATCAGTCGCTGACCCGGCTGCAGGTAACGATCGGTGGTGACGTTGTTCCACTCCAGCAGGTTTGCCAGCGTGACCCGGAAACGCTGCGCGATCGAGTATAGCGAGTCGCCATTGCGAACGGTGTAGGTCACCTGACGAAGCTGGTCCTGGCCGTTGCTGGCCGCCGCGGCCTGGGCCAGCAGTGCGGCACTGTCGCCGCCATAGGCGGCCGGCACCATCAGGTGGTCGCCGGCGCGGATCAGGCTGCCACGCAGGCCATTGATTTCGCGCAGCACGTCTACGGTGATTCGATAGCGCGACGCGATCGCGATCAGCGTTTCACCGGGCTCGATTCTGTGGCGTGTCCAGCGCACGCGGTCGTTGGCGCCAAGATCGGCCAGGGCTGCGGTCAGCGCATCGGCATTATCCAGCGGCACCAGCAGTCGGTGCGGCCCCTCCGGGTCGGTGGCCCAGCGGTTTACGGCCGGATTGAACGCGTACAGCGCATCTTCGGGCAGGCCGGCGAGTTCGGCTGCCAGCGCTATGTCGATCTGGCCACCGGTTTCGACGACCGCAAAAACCGGCTGGTCGGGAATCTCGGGCAGCGTGACGCCGAATGCTTCCGGATCGGCGATGACGTCGCGCAGGGCCAGCAGGCGCGGCACATAGGCTCGGGTCTCGCGCGGCAGATAGCGTCTCAGGCTGAAGAAGTCAGTGGGCTGGCCGGCCGCTTCGGCGCGCCGCAGGGCCCGCACCACATTGCCTTCACCGGCATTGTAGGCGGCCGTCACCAGCAGCCAGTCGCCGTCGAAGAAATCGTGCAGATAGCTCAGGTACTCGATTGCCGCGCGGGTGGATTCGATCACGTCACGGCGCCCGTCGTACCACCAGTTCTGTTTCAGCTCGAAGCGGCGGCCGGTCGCGGGAATGAACTGCCACAGTCCCGACGCGCGTCCGTGGGAATAGGCAAGCGGATCGAAAGCGCTTTCTATCACCGGCAGCAGCGCATAATCGGCCGGCATGTCATGGGCTTCCAGCTGTTCGGCAATGAAATGCAGCCACAGCGCGCCACGCTCGAACACGCGGTCCAGGTAATCCTGCTGCTCCGCAAACCATTGTCTGTCCGTGAGGACGGCATCGTCCTCGACCACCGGCAGCATGAAGCGCGCGCGCAGCCTTTCCATGACGTCCACGGGTTCGGGATTGGCTGGTTCGGCGGCGCCGTTCAGCATCAGGTCCACGTAGGCGCGCGATGCCGCGGCCGTCGCCGGATCCTGACGGCGCGGCGCCGGCGTCCGAACGGTCGGTTCCGCCGCGACCGGCTCGCTCGTCGGTGCCGTGGCACCGAAATGCTGACAGCCGGCCAGCGTCAGCGCGGCCAGCGTGGAGAGAATGGCGGCCGCGGACAACAGGCCGCGGCGGCGGCAGGGAGGCTGGTTATTCAGGTGCATGGCTGTCCGATCGCGCCGGTCGGGGAATGGATCGCAGACCGGCCCGCTTGTGATTATTTTCGGGCATGCGCGGTATCGTACTGATCGCACCGAGATGCGCAAGCGGCTTTGTCGGCCTTTTGCAGGCTGGCAGCCGCTCGACGGGCAGTGCGGCCGTCCCAAAGCGGGATCACAGGACCACGCGACGCATGCGGCACCTGATTTCTTACCACCGCGATGCCGGACTGGCCTGCTTGGTTCAGCGCGTCCGGTACTGCCAGGCTAAGCGTTTCCGGCGTTACAAGTCGATTCGTACCCGAAGTCACGGTAATTGGTCTTTCTGTACACTCGCGCAATGTCAGACACGGAATGCCTAGGTGCGTCGTCTCTTCCTGCAGGCCGCCGGAGTCCGTGATTACCACCCGACTCCCTGCAACCAGACTCATGAATGGTATGTACGACATCGGCTCTGCCAGCACGATGTTCCTGCATGCCTTAAGCGTGGCCACCAGGTCGCCGGCTGCCAATCGTTCCCGGGTACGCGGATGCACTGGAAATACAAGCGGCAGCTGTGAAGCCACCTCAGTCAGCGCGACGATAATCCGCTTCAGCGTCCCCGGATGATCCACATTCGACGGCCGATGCAGCGTGACCACACCGTATGATTGCTCGGCCAAGCCCAGCCGGTCAGCTTCACGAGCATCCGCGATGCGGTCCTTAAGCATCTCGAAAGCATCGATCATGATGTTGCCGACGCGCACGATGCGGTGCTCGGGAATGCCTTCACGACGCAGGTTTTCGTCGGCGTCCGGCGATGGCGTCCACAGCAGACTGGAGATCGCGTCGATTGCGATGCGATTGATTTCTTCCGGCATAGTCCGGTCACCGCTGCGTAGCCCAGCTTCGAGATGTGCCACTGGAATAGTCCGCTTGGCGCCCACAAGCGCGCAGGCAAGCGTGGAATTAACATCTCCGGCGACCACGATCCAGTCCGGCTGCGCAGTTGCGCACAAATGGTCATATGCCATCATCACCTTCGCAGTCTGAACAGCATGGCTGCCGGAGCCGACGCCGAAGTTGATATCGGGCTTCGGTAGCCCGAGGTCGGAGAAGAACCTGTCCGACATGCCGACGTCGTAATGCTGCCCGGTGTGAACCAGACGCACGCGACACCAGTGCTCAGCATGTAGTGCGTGATACAGCGGCGCGACTTTCATGAAGTTCGGCCGAACACCGGCGATAAGGTCGATGAGGATGGGCTTATGATTGCCGGTATCGTGTGCCCTGTCGCTCATGTTCCGCCCTGCTTCAGAGCGTCCGAACCAGTTAGATTAACCGGCCCCCTGTGATGGTGTTTGGGCATGCGCGGTATCGTACTGATCGCACCGAGATGCGCAAGCGCCTTTGTCACGGCAGCGGCATTCGGGCGTTTCGGCGCGCGTTGACTCGTGGCGCGGGCTGGCCCACAGTGGCTTATGTGAACGTATCGGCACCAGACAAGTCGCAGCAGATGCCACCGCCTGCGCAGCCGCAGCCGCCATCTCAGGACCCGCAGCAGCCGGCCCAGCGCGCAGCGGGTCGGCTCAACGCATGGCTGAGTACGCCGCTGGGGCGACGCTATCTCGCCCATGAGCAGCGCGTCGTGCGTCGCGCGCTGGACCGTGTATTCGGCGAGCAGCTGCTGCAGATCGGCAGCTGGGGGCACCCGCAGACGTTCCTCAGGCACGCACGCACGCAACACACAGGCCTGCTTACGCTGCAGCATGGGCACCAGGGGCCGGGCCTGGTGCGACTTCACGGGCCGGTCGAGACCGCACAAGGCACCGCGCATCCCGGCACACAGCGTGGCACGCATGCCGGCCCGGATCTGATCGGCGATCCGGAAGAGCTTCCTGTGGCCGCGGATTCCGTCGATGCCGTGCTGCTGCCGCATACGCTTGAGATCACGTCGGCCCCGCATGCACTGCTGCGCGAGGTGGATCGCATTCTGCGTGCCGATGGTCATCTGCTGGTGCTGTCGTTCATGCCGGCCGGCGTCTGGGGACTGCGGTCCCTGTTGTCGCGCGGCGGCTATCCGCCCGGCCGGCGGCGCATGATCGGCGAAGGCCGGTTGCGTGACTGGTTGCAGTTGCTGAGCTTCGAGGCGGGCAGTGCGGTGCGCTACTGCCACTCGCTGCCGCTGGAGGGCATGCGGCGCACCGGCTGGCTGCCAGGTGAGGAGTTCGCGCAGCGCTGGCTGCCGATGCTGGCGGGTGGCTATCTGCTCAGCGCGCACAAGCGCGTGCGCCCGCTCACAACGATCAAACCGGCCTGGCGCCGTCAGCGTCTGCGCGCTGTCGGCAGTCTGGTCAAACCGACCACCCGCACCGGGACCAGCCACAGCCGACGGTGCGGATGAAGCAGGTGACGGTGTATACGGACGGGGCTTGCCGCGGCAACCCTGGTCCTGGCGGCTGGGGTGCGGTGCTGGAGCATCAGGCCCGTCGCAAGGAAATCTGTGGCGGCGAGGCTGACACCACCAATAACCGCATGGAACTGACTGCAGCGATTCGCGCGCTGGAAGCCTTGAAGCAGCCGTGCCGCGTGGATCTTTATACCGACTCCGTGTACGTGAGAAACGGCATCACCGAATGGTTGCCGGCCTGGCGTGCTCGCGGCTGGCGCACCGCGTCGAAAAAGCCGGTGAAGAACCAGGATCTGTGGATGCAGCTGGATGAACTGGCCGGCCGGCATCAGGTGCGCTGGCACTGGGTGAAGGGACATTCCGGGCACGACGGGAATGAGCGGGCGGATCAGCTCGCGAACATCGGACTGGAGAAGGCCGCTGGTCTGCGCTGAACGGTGGGGCACGGGCGGGTTGCCGGTCGTTTTCGGGTTCGGCACCATAGCGGGCAGTTCATCTAACGGTTCACTTCATGCGACAGGTTGTGCTCGACACGGAAACCACGGGCCTCGAGGTTGAGGCGGGGCATCGGGTGATCGAGATCGGTTGTGTGGAGCTGGTCAACCGACGCATCACGAACAACAAATTCCATCGCTACATGAATCCCGAGCGGCCGGTCGATGCCGGGGCGATTGAGGTGCATGGGCTGGACAATGCATTTCTGGCTGATCAGCCGCTGTTCTCCGATATCGCCGAGGAGTTTCTCGAGTTCGTGCGCGGTGCGGAACTGGTGATCCACAACGCCGAGTTCGACGTCGGGTTCATCAATGCCGAGCTGGTAAGACTCGGTAACGGCGTGCCGGGGGAAATCAGAGAGCAGTGCACCGTGCTCGATTCGCTGGCGCTGGCCAGACGCATGCACCCGGGTCAGCGCAACAGCCTGGACGCGCTGGCGAAGCGGTATAACGTCGATAACTCGCGCCGTGAGCTGCACGGCGCATTGCTGGACGCCGAGATACTCGCCGAGGTGTATCTGGCCATGACCGGCGGCCAGGCCACGCTGTCGCTGGAAGGGCACGGCGAGGCCGGCGTCAATGGCAAGGCCGAGTTGCGGGCGCTGGATCGCACCGGCCTCACGCTGGCCGTGCCGGCGGCCAGCGACGAGGAGCGGGCGGCGCATGAGGCCATGCTCGTGCGCATGCGGGAAAGCCTGAAGCGGCCGACGTTGTGGGAACGTGCACTCGATCCGGAATCGGCAGGCGGGAATCGGTAGAATTTCCCGCGCGACGCGGACTGACTGCTGATTCAGTTGATTCAGTTCGCAAGTCAAACCAACCTCAACAATAATTGCCCACAACGGAGCCTTTGTGACACCCCCCGCATTACAGGACATCCGAATCGGTGTGATTGGCCTTGGCTATGTCGGCCTGCCACTGGCCGTTGCGCTGGGGCGCGCGTATCCGACCACCGGCTTCGATATCCGTCCCGAGCGCATCGCGGAACTGAAGGCCGGGCGTGATGCGACGCGTGAGGCGACCGCCGAGGAACTGGCAGGCGCGACACGGCTGCAGTTCAGCACCGATGCGACGGATATTGCCGCGTGCAACGTCTACATCGTGACCGTGCCCACGCCCATCGATCGCAACAAGCGCCCGCTGCTCGATCCGCTGATCAGCGCCAGCGAGACCGTGGGCGGTGTGCTCAA
Source organism: Gammaproteobacteria bacterium (assembly GCA_050485685.1). GTDB lineage: Bacteria > Pseudomonadota > Gammaproteobacteria > Steroidobacterales > Rariloculaceae > JBJHBP01. The sequence goes on along the minus strand of JBJHBW010000001.1, from coordinate 17,158 downwards.
GCGTGGCGACGTCGTGATCTACGAATCCACCGTCTATCCCGGCTGTACCGAGGAAGTGTGCGTGCCGGTGCTGGAAGCCGCTTCGGGCCTGAAGTTCAATCGCGACTTCTTCGCCGGTTACAGTCCCGAGCGCATCAACCCGGGCGATCGCGAACACTCACTGGCGACAATCATGAAGGTCACATCCGGATCCACGCCGGAAACGGCCGAGTTCGTCGATGCGCTGTACCGCAGCATCGTCACCGCCGGCACGCACAAGGCGTCGAGCATCAAGGTGGCCGAGGCGGCCAAGGTCATCGAGAACACGCAGCGCGACGTGAACATTGCGCTGGTGAACGAGCTGGCGCTGATCTTCCACCGCATCGGTATCGATACGGAAGAAGTGCTGCAGGCCGCGGCGACGAAGTGGAATTTCCTGCCGTTCAAGCCCGGACTCGTTGGCGGTCACTGCATAGGCGTGGATCCGTACTACCTGACGGAGAAGGCGCAGCAGCTGAACTATCACCCCGAGATGATTCTCGCCGGACGGCGCCTGAACGACTCCATGGCCACGCACGTTGCCGGCCAGGTCGTGAAGCTGATGATAGGCAGGCACATACAGCCCGCCGGCGCGCGCGTGCTGGTGCTGGGCCTGACGTTCAAGGAGAACTGTCCGGACGTGCGCAACACCAAGGTCATCGACCTGGTGCGCGAACTTGAAAGCTTTCGCTGCAGTGTCGAAGTGCATGATCCGTGGGTGGACCGTGCCGAGGCCCGTCACGAGTTCGGGCTGGAACTGATCGAGCAGCCGGCGCGCGGTGCGTATGATGCGGTGGTGATCGCGGTGCCGCATCGGGAGTTTGCAGAACTCGGCGCCGCCGGCATGCGTGCGCTGGGCGCGCCGAACTGCGTGATTTATGACATCAAGCACCTGCTGCCGAAGGAGATGGTGGATGCGCGACTGTAGGGCCGGATTGATCGGCGTCGGAGGCCGGGGCAGGGACGGCAGCGGCAGCACGGACGTCACCAGCGTTACCAGCGGGTGGCGGCGATGAAGGTGCTGGTCACCGGCGCGGCCGGCTTCATCGGTTACCACACGGCGAAGATTCTGCTGGAGCGCGGCGATGATGTCGTCGGCCTGGATAATCTCAACGACTACTACGACGTCACGCTCAAGCACGCACGGCTGAAAGTGCTTGAGGGCTACGCGAATTTCCGCTTCGTGAAACTGGATCTGGCCGACCGTGACGGCATCGCGAAGCTGTTCGCGGCCGAGCGCTTCGAGCGTGTCGTGCACCTGGCCGCGCAGGCCGGCGTGCGCTACAGCATCGAGAATCCGTTCGCGTACGTGGACAGCAACCTCACCGGTACGATGACGATTCTCGAGGGCTGCAGGCATAACGAGGTCGGGCACCTGGTGTATGCATCGACGAGCTCCGTGTATGGCGCAAACACGAAGATGCCGTTCTCGGTGCATCAGAACGTCGATCATCCGCTGTCGCTGTATGCGGCGACGAAGAAATCCAACGAGCTGATGGCGCACACCTATGCGAGCCTGTACGGCCTGCCGGTCACGGGCCTGCGGTTCTTCACCGTCTATGGCCCGTTCGGGCGCCCGGACATGGCACTGTTCCTGTTCACGAAAGCGATCCTGGCCGGCGAACCGATCAATGTGTTCAACCACGGCCATCACCGTCGCGATTTCACCTATGTGGATGACATCGCCGAGGGCGTGGTGAGGGCGCTGGATCGTGTTGCGACCGCGAACCCGGCGTGGGATTCCGATGCACCGGATCCGGCGACGAGTCGCGCCCCTTACCGGCTCTATAACATCGGCAACCAGCAGCCGGTGGAACTGTCGCGTTACATAGAAGTGCTGGAGGAGTGCCTGGGGCGCAAGGCCGAGCAGAACCTGCTGCCGCTGCAGCCGGGTGACGTGCCGGATACCTGGGCGGATGTCGAGGATCTGGTGACGGACGTCGGCTATCGACCGGCGACGCCGGTGGAGGTTGGCGTGCGGCGTTTCGTGGACTGGTATCGTGAGTACTACAACGTCTGACAGCACGGCGGACCCCGGGGCACCGGAGACCTATGGGCCGCGCACGGCCGCGTGGCTTGCGCTCGAACAGCATGCGGCACGGCTGCGCGGCGAAAACCTGCATGAGCTGTTCGAGAAGGATCCGGGCCGCTTCGTGCATTTCTCGATAGAACAGGAAGGGCTGTTGCTGGACTTCAGCCGCCAGCTGCTGGACCGCGACGCGCTGGACGATCTGATCGCGCTGGCCGCGCAGACCCAGGTCGGCACCTGGACGGTAGGCATGTTCGCCGGCCTGCCTATCAACAACACCGAAGACCGCCCGGCGCTGCATGTGGCGCTGCGTCGACCTGCCGATCAGCCGATCAAGGCCTGGGGTGAAAACGTAATGCCGGCTGTGGAGGCCGAGCGTCGCAAGATCCGCGCGCTGGCTGACCGGCTGCACGCCGGTGAATTACGCGGCGCGAGCGGCCGGCCGATCACTGACATTGTGAACATCGGCATAGGCGGGTCGGACCTGGGCATCGTCATGGCAGTTGAAGCCTTGGCGCCTTATCGCCGCCGTGGCCTGAACGTGCATTGCGTCTCGAACATCGATGGCGTGAAGCTGTCGCAGGTGCTCTCACGCGTCGATTACGAGACCACTCTGTTCGTGATCTGCTCCAAGACGTTCACGACGCTGGAGACACTGACCAATGCCCACGCGGCTCGCAAGTGGCTGGTCGAACGAGGCGGCGAGGCGGCTGTGGCCGCGCAGTTCGTTGCCGTATCCACGAATCACAAGGCCATGGACGAGTTCGGCATCGCACCGGATCTGCGCTTCGGCTTCTGGGACTGGGTGGGCGGACGCTACTCGGTTTGGTCGGCGGTAGGGCTGACCGTCGCGCTGGCGATCGGCTCACAGCACTTCGACGAGTTTCTGGCCGGTGCGCATGCGATGGATGAGCACTTCCGCGACGCGCCGCTGGACGAGAACCTGCCGGTGCTGCTGGCGCTGGTCGGTATCTGGAACCGCAACTTTCTCGGCGCGGGCGCGCATGCGGTGCTGCCCTACGACGATCACCTGCATCGTTTCCCGGCGTACCTCCAGCAGCTGGAGATGGAGAGCAACGGCAAGCGCGTGCGCCGCAACGGCGAACCGGTGGCCTGCGATACCTGCCCGGTGATCTTCGGCGAGCCGGGCTCCAACGCCCAGCATTCGTTCTATCAGCTGCTGCATCAGGGCACTGCGAACATATCGGCCGACTTCCTGCTCTCGGCCCGTTCGGCGGTACGGCGGCAGGAACAGCAGGACCTGGCCGCGGCGAACTGTCTCGCGCAGGCCTGGGCGCTGGCTGTCGGTGACGTGGCCGGACGCAGCCGCGGGCCGCATCAGGCTTATCCCGGCAACCGCTCGAGTACGCTGATTCTGTTCGAGCAGCTGGATCCGGCGACGCTGGGCAAGCTCGTGGCGCTGTATGAACACAAGGTGTTCGTGCAGGGCGTGATCTGGGACGTGAATCCGTTCGATCAGTGGGGCGTGGAGCTGGGCAAGCGGCTGGCGAAGGAACTGGCGAAGCTCGTGACGTCCGAGGATGCGGGGCCGGAAGAGGTGCACGGGGCGCTGGCGCGGTTCAGGACCTGGCGGGGGTAAGAAAGGCTGCCCGTGATGTGGACGGCACGCCTGATGCGTGTGCGCCGCGAGGCCGGGAGGCGTTATCCCAAACCGGCCGGAACGGTGAATTTCGCAGCTCGCCGGCGACCTGTCGGACGATCGATAATCCGCTAGAATCGAAAAGTCTTCGAGGTTACGCACCATGGTGGCAGTGGAGGATTCCGTGGAAGCGCGAATCGCGCGGCTGGAATCAGATGTTGGACACATTCAGTCCGATATCAGCGAAATCAAGACCGACATCCGCGGTCTGCGCGATCGGGTGGATGAGGCGAATGTCCGCCTGCCTGAGCGCATCGACGCCCTCAGGGCGTCGCTGGAAGCCCGACTGGACCGTTCCGAACACTCGTCGGGGACGCGGTTCGATGCGATCGACAGGCGTCTCGACCTGCTCAGCGAGTCCATCGCGACGACGCGCATCTGGATGATGACCCTGTTCCTGTCATTCTCGGGCGTCATGCTCGCTACGATGGCGCGCGGATTCGGCTGGATCTGAGCCGGCCTGCCGCCTCGCGCAGGCTGGCGGCCACGCGCCTGGCGGTGCTGCCGCCACGGAGCGGGATCGCGGCGCGATTCCGGCACCGCTTCCTTGCTAGGGCCCTGACGGGCCGATATCATCGCCGATTTGCAGGGGTTTGATTCTTGTGGGGTTTCTCGTTACGCGGCTATCCGGTGCCCGAGGCTGACCATCACGGCAATCAGTCGTAAGGACACGCGATGGACACGCCCCAGCCACTCAAACCCAGGAATCGACTGCAGATTCAGCGTGACGTGATTTACGCGCTGCTGTTGCGTGAGCTGTCCTCGCGCTTCGGCAAGAGTCGCGTTGGATTTCTGTGGGTTCTGGTCGAACCGGTTGCTCATCTGGTGTTCCCGATTCTGATTTTCGGCTTCCTGCGTCAGCGTGTGGTGCCGGGAATCGAGTATCCGGTCTTTCTTGTCTACGGCCTCCTGCCTTTCCTTCTGTTCAAGGCCATCTGTCTGCAGACCATGAGCGGGACCAATGCCAATCGCGGTTTGCTGTCCTATCGTCAGGTGCTGCTGATGGACGTGTTTATCGCAAGAGCGCTCGCGAACTGTTTCATTCAGGTCATCGTCTTCATTATCGTGCTTACCGGCCTTGGCATGCTGGGCTTTGATGTGCTGCCACCTAGGCCAGCAGAACTTCTCGGAGTGCTGCTCCTGACTGTCATGCTGGCATTCGGTCTGGGCCTGATGTTCGCAGCCGTCGGCAGTGTCGCTCCGGATGCCACCAGTATCATACGGGTGATGTTCATGCCGCTGTACTTCATGTCCGGCATATTGTTTCCCGTGACTCGATTCCCGGATGCGTGGATCCAGTGGCTTGCGTGGAATCCTTTACTGCACCTGGTTGAGCTGACCCGGCTCGCCGGCGTGGAGAATTATCGAACGATGCCTTATCTGAGTCTTGAGTATCCCGTCTGGCTGGCGATCGGTTCGCTGTTCATCGGCCTGATGCTGTATCGTCTGCGCTATCTTGCGCGAGTGACCACGTGATCAGGCTCATCCGGTTGCGCAAGTCTTACCTGACCCTGCGGGGTCGTAAGATTGTGTTTCGCGATCTGAGCCTGGAGATTCCAGGTGGAGCGAACATCGGCCTGATCGGTCGAAACGGCGCCGGAAAGACCACCCTGATGCGCCTGATCAGCGCTGTCGATCTGCCGGACTCCGGCAAGATCAGAACGGATGCACGACTGTCCTGGCCGGTCGGTCTCATGGGTGGCATGCAGGGAAGCCTGACGGGGCGTGATAACGTGAAGTTCGTCTGCCGGGTGCACGGCGTGCGCGGCGAGCAGATGCGGTGGAAGATCGAATACGTGCAACAGTTCGCCGATATCGGCCCGTATTTCGATCAGCCTGTATCGACCTATTCGTCGGGCATGCGGGCGCGACTGGCCTTCGGGACCAGCATGGCTTTTGATTTTGACTACTATCTCATCGACGAGGTGCTGGCAGTAGGAGATGCGACATTCAAGGCAAAGAGTCGCAAGGCGTTCTCGGAGCGGCTGGAACGCTCCAAGGTGATCCTCGTCTCTCACAACATGGGACTGATTCGCAAAATGTGCGACAAGATCGTGCACCTGGACAAGGGGCAGGCGAGACTTTACGACGATGTCGATGAAGGCATCGCCGCATACGAGAGTGCGGGAGGCAGATTGTGAGGCGGTTGCTGCAGTGGTTCAGTCCCGGGAATCTGCGCATAGGCGTCATCGCATTGCCCTGGCTGGTGTCCGCGGCCTATCTGTGGATTTTTGCTGCCGACCGGTACGTTGCGGAGTCAGTGGTGGCACTTCGGCAAAGCGGATCCGAGATGCCGTCTCAGGTCGATGCCCTGTCAGCCTTGTTCGGTTCCTCTACGGGCTCGCGTGAAGATCAGCTGATGCTCGAGGCGCATATTCTCTCGGTCGACATGCTGCAGCAGCTCGAAGAGCGATTCGATCTTCGTCGGCATTTCAGTGAGCCTTCACGAGATGTCATGTTCCGACTGCGTCCAAATGCTTCGCGGGAACAGTTCCTTCGCTACTACCGCTCGCGCGTAGACGTGGATGTCGACGACAGATCGGGGCTTCTGACCATAAAGACTCAGGGGTTCAGTCCCGAGGTTGCCCAGCGCGTGAATCAGGAAATCGTCGCGATCAGCGAGCAGTTCATCAATGAAAGCTCACACAGACTCGCGCGCGAGCAGATGGCGTTCGCCGAAGCAGAAATGCATAACGCACGCGAGGCCGTGAACCTGGCGCGTGCTGCTGTGCTCGCGTTTCAGAACGAACACGGTGTCATCGATCCCGTGGCGCAGATTTCGGCCAATACCGGCCTGACGGTCGAGCTGCAGGCTATGCTGGCGCGATACGAGGCCGAGCTGAAGGGTCTGCTGGCATTTCTGAACGATGATGCACCGCAGGTGCAGTCGCTGCGTGCGCAGATCGCAGGTGTCGAAGCGCAGTTGCAGGCCGAGAGTCGACGCGCCATGCACAGCGCCGGAAACGCGGCTCTGAACGTTCTGGCCGGGGATTATCAGGAATTACTGGCGGAGCTGGAGTTTGCACAGGACGCGTATCGAATGGCGCTGGTCGGCGTTGAAACCGCGCGGGTTGAGTCGACTCGAAAGCTGAAGAGTCTCGTCCTTGTCGAGTCGCCCGCGTTGCCCGAGTCGCCAGGGCAACCGCGACGGGGATACATATTGTTCGCGCTGCTGCTGGGACTCACCCTGCTCTATGGCATTCTGCGGCTGATCGTCGCAACGATCGAGGATCATCAGGAATGATGAAGCGATTCTTTACCATGCGGCCTGCTGTGCACGCTGCGTTCCTTCTGACGATGTTGTTCGCGTATGGCGCGGTGTCGCATGCGCAGTTGCCGACGCTTGATGCCGGTGAATTGCTCACCGGGCAACAGCGACAGTCAGACGCGAGGGTGGCAGCAGAGGAGGCGCCTCCATTCGCTCCGGAAGCGCAGCCTTCACAGTCTGCGGCGGCTTTGCTGGGAGCGGAGCGCCCCGCCGATGAGCGCATGTTCGGTGAGCAGCTGTTCAGGCCGGGTGCGATGGAGGCCTACGGCGCCGGATTCAACCCTGATCACGTGCTCGCGATCGGCGATCGCATACTGCTGAGAATGTGGGGGGCGTTCACCTATGAAGCCGTGCAGTTCGTGGATCCGCAGGGGAATGTGTTCCTGCCCAATGTCGGACCCATACGGGTGGCGGGCGTCAGAAACCAGGAACTGAATGAGGTCGTGCGTGCTGCGGTCCGGGAAGTCTATCGGACCAACGTCGATGTGTACGCGTCGCTGGAAGAGTCTCAGCCTGTTCGCGTGTTCGTGACAGGCTATGTCAGGGCGCCAGGACGTTATCCGGGCGTTTCTGGTGAGTCTGTGCTGGGCTTTCTGGCGCGGGCTGGTGGAATCGACCCTGAAAGCGGAAGCTACATCGATGTTCGCCTTCTCAGGGGCGGAGAAGAGCGCGCAAGCTTCGACCTTTACGACTTTCTGATCGATGGCCGTCTGGACGCCGTTCAGGTGCAGGATGGCGACACACTGGTCGTCGCCGGTCGGCACAATGCCGTTCGCGTATCCGGAGAAGTGTTCAATCCTTTCGGCTTCGAATTTCGCGGTGAAAGTATTGCCGCGGAGCAGATCCTGAGACTGGCCCGGCCGAGACCGAATGCAACGCATGTGAGCATCACGCATCGAGTCGGGACCCGACAGTTTTCGGATTACTACGCAATCGAGGAACTGGGTGGCGTTTCTCTGCGGCCGGGAGATGAGATGTCCGTCGTCTCCGACCGGACGGTCGCGACCATTCTGGTGCGGGTTGACGGTGCGATCGACAGCTCGCGTGTACTGACGATGCCTTACGGGTCCCGTCTGCGCGACGCACTTGAGCGAATCGTGCCTCTGCCTGAAGCGCGTCCGGAAGCGGTGCAGCTGTTCCGGCCCTCTGTTGCTGAGCGGCAGAGCGAGATGCTCGAGGTGTCATTGCGGGTGCTGGAGACCTATGCGTTGACGTCACGGTCGGCAACAACCGAGGAAGCGACGCTGCGGGCCCGAGAAGCCGAACAAATCATGCGGTTCGTCGAACGTGCGAGGGCGGTGGAGCCAAAGGGCCAGGTCGTTCTGGCCGGTCGTGAAGGTGCAATGAGTGCGTTGCTCGAGGATGGCGATGTCATCGTGATCCCGGAGCAGAGCTCATTCGTCATGGTGCACGGTGAAGTGACGCAGCCGAATGCGATCGTATTCGACAGCCGGTCACGTGTGGCGGACTATGTTGATCTTGCGGGTGGCACCACGCAGCGCAGGCGCAACACGCGGATACTCCTCATCCGTCAGGATGGCACCTTCGTCGAAGATCGACGCGCGATGCCGGAACCGGGCGATGAGATTCTGGTGCTGCCTAATGTCGGTACTCGCAACGTCGAGGTGGCGCGGGGTATCGCCCAGGTCCTGTTCCAGCTCGCAGTCGTCGCAAGGGTGGCGCTGGATCTGTGATGGAGCAGACGGGCGCGTTGACGCGCGGCGTACAGCTTCCTGATCCGTACTGGGAAGCGGCGGCCGAGGCGGCCCTGCGTGCACTTGATGAAGCGGATCACGTGCTGGTCCCCGCCGAGTTTCTGCCACTGCATGAGCGCTTCAGCCCGCTGGAATATTCATGGGCTGTTCCCGCCGACTGCCGGCTGGCATGGTGCCTGTCCAAGGACGATGTGCACCGGCTGGCACCTTCATTTCATGAGTTCGCCCGTGCCCCGCATCACTGCTCGTGGTCCAACGAGGTATTCGCACTCGGGGGCAATTTTCGCTGGCAGCATGGCGCCGACCGTGACAGTCAACGTCATCTGGAAGCATGGTATCAGCGGGTCGCAGCCTACATGGCGGGACAACCGTCGCGACCCTTCGCCGGCCGGCAGCCAGCCGGTCTTCACGATGAAGATCTCCCGCTCGACAGCCCGAAAGTTCTGGTCGTCGGAGCGTCGGCGATGGGGAACGCGGGCGACGACCTGCTCGGGGACGTACTCGCAGAGATGCTGCTCGACCTCGGATGTCGACCCACCATCAGCGGGCCCGACGTGGATCCGCAGTCACTGACCGGATTCGACGCCATCGTCGTTGGCGGTGGCGGGCTGATCTATGCCAGCCGGGACGGTGAGAATGACACGCAGAACCTTGGCAACTATCTGCGTTTTGGTCCTGTCGCCAGGCATCTTGGCATTCCCGCAGCGATGATCGGCGTCGGCGATCAGGATCATGCCGGTGGCATGGAGAGAGACAGTCTCACCCGGCAGTTTGTCGGCACCGCACTGCCGATGTTTTCTGCCGTAACGACCAGAGACAGCGCATCTGCATCACTGCTGCGTCGCCACGGCGCCAGAAATGCGCTGGAGGGATCCGACCTGCTTTTTGCGTGGACCGAGCGCGCAAGGGCGGCCGTACATCCGTCTGCACTCAAGCCCTCGCGACTCGCGCTGGCGGGCGAATTCTTCCGCTTTTCGGCATTTCGCGACGGATTCGGCTCAGACTCGCCCGCGTTGAGTGACGTTGTACAGGATCAGGAACTGGATCTCCTGATCATGTCCGACGATGACGTGCCTCATGCGGAGCGACTCCGTGACCTGCTTGGCCGTTGCGGGGCATCGCCTTCGATTGTCGATGTGCGGGGGTATGAATTCGAGGCACTGGTTTTCCTGTTCGCGTCCTGTCGTGGCGTGATCACGACCCGGTTCCACGGGCTGGTGCTTGCGGCGATCAGTGATGTGCCAGTCATGGCTGTGGATGTGCCGGACGGGAAACTCGATCGACTGATGCAGGCATTCGGGATGCCGGAAGCCGTGCTGACGGATGCACGCGAAGCACCCGTGGAGATGCTGCGCAACGGACTGAATGGCAATCTGTCTGATGTCCCGCGTGAGGCCGTGGACCAGCAAGCCCGCGCCGTGGATGTGCACCGCCATGCACTGCACGATCTTGTAAAAGATCTGCCGGGATTCAGGGGGGCAGATGATCCGGAAAGTACAAGGAGCGCTCGACGCCTGACAGATGGGCGGTACCAGACGACGACAGGGACCGGCGCAGCGGCGAGCGCACTGGCGAGCGATGGACCCATCGGACTGTGCTGGGCCGCGTCGACGCGTGAAACGAACGGTTACGCGAATCTCGGCGACGCGTTGAGTGCGGTCGTGGTCGCCGCGCTTTCGGGGCGGCCCGTGCAACACGTGGACTTCGGAAGCCACAGTACCAAGCTTGTTGCGGTTGGCAGTATCGGACATGCGATACAGAATGGCCGGGCTGTGGTATGGGGTACCGGCGTTTCGATTCGAGGGGGGATTCTGGCTCGCAACGTTCCGCGAACGCGGTACGATGTGCGTGCCGTTCGCGGCCAGATCAGCGCCCGTCATCTCAGGGATTTCGGAATAGAGGTGCCGGATGTCTATGGGGACCCGGTGTGGTTCCTGCCCTCCATTCTCGATGAACCCGTCGAGCCTGTGTACGAACTAGGTGTGATTCCCCATATCAGGGATATCGACCATCACCATCCTGATGCGCCACCACGGCCGGATTCCCTGCGTTGTGTCGTGCCCGACGATGATGCCGGCGCCATACGCATCATCAATACATGGCACGAACCCACCTGGGAGGCGATGCGTGAGAAAATCAGGCTGATACGGTCCTGCCGTCGTATCGTGTCCCAGAGCTTTCATGGTGTGGTCATTGCCGAAGCCTACGGCATCCCGGTGTTGAATTTCCGGAACTTGCCGCAGCAGAAGAACGGTATGCTGGACATCGATCTTCGCGAGGACTGCGGTACGGATCCGCGCGTCTGGGAATTCTACAAGGCAGGGCGCAACGATCACTTTGTCATGTATAACCAGCGAAGAGACGAGCACACCGACTGGGCCGATGTCATGAACGCCATCGACAGATACTGGCAGCCATTCGAGTTCGATGCGGCACCACTCGCAGAGGCGTTCCCCGTGCCGCTTGCATATGATCCCCTGTACGAACGCGCACTCGATACCTCTCACCTGTCGGAGCTGCGGTTTTGAGCGATCAATCGTCAGACAGAGCCAGTGCCGGTCCGATGGTGATGATCGACGGCTTCAATCTGGGCATGGAGAAGGGCACCGGGGTGGCGACCTACGGGCGCAATCTCAGTTTCGCGCTCAGTGACATGGGGATGGATGTTGGCGTTCTTTATGGAGCGAACATTCGCAGCCGTCAGGATCCGCTGCTGCAGGAGGTCATGTTCTTCGATTCGGATGAGCCTGCGCACCGGCTGGTGCGGATGTTACGCGGCGCCCGATCGGTGCTGTCGAACAGTCGCGTGTCCGCCTTCGAGGTCTCTATTCGCGGTGCCGTGGTGACGGATGGGCTCACATCACGCATGCCGCGCGCGAATTCGATATGGAATGCCCGCAATCTTTTCCAGAAGGCTTCGTCGCAGTTCGATGTGCTGGGGATTCCCACCCGGGTCGCGGCTTCGGTGAAACCCGGCATCGCACACTGGACGTACCCGTTGCCGATCCGGATGCCCGGATCCATCAATGTATACACACTGCATGACCTGGTCCCGCTCCGGCTGCCCTATACCACGCTCGACAAAAAGCCTCAGTACCTGAAGCTGCTGAAGTGGATTGTGCGCACGGCCGATCATATCGTGACAGTCTCGGAGAACTCGAAGCGGGACATCGTCGATCTGCTCGGCGTAGCGCCGGAGCGGGTCACCAATACGTATCAGGCCGTGTCCATTCCTCAGCGACTGATGGCGCGGGATGAGGCGGCGGTGCACGGGGATGTCGAAGGCACCTTCGGCCTCCCGTACAAGGACTACTTCCTGTTCTTCGGGTCCATAGAACCCAAGAAGAACATCGGTCGAATGATCGAAGGCTATCTCGGAAGTTCCGCGGATTCGCCACTGGTCATCGTCGGTGCGAGGGCATGGAAATCCGAAGGGGAACTCAGTCTGCTGAAGTCCGCCGAGATCAGGGCACGCCTTCAGGCAGGTGAACGCAGAGGCCGGGAGATTCACCGCCTCGAATATGTGCCCTACAGTCTGCTCGTCAGCCTTATCCGGGGTGCGAAGGCGGTGCTGTTCCCATCGCTGTATGAAGGGTTCGGCCTGCCCGTGCTCGAATCGATGATGCTGGGCACTCCGGTGCTGACGTCGAATACCAGTTCCATCCCCGAAGTTGCCGGCGATGCAGCGCTGCAGGTGGATCCTTATGACACGGCCGGAATCGCTGCAGGCATTCGCGCTCTCGATACCGACCAGGGCCTGAGGGACGACCTGTCAGATCGTGGACGTCGACAGGCCGCGCTGTTCAGCCAGGAGGCCTATCAGCGTCGCCTCAAGGGCGTCTACGACTCCCTGTTGCCGCAGTCGCAGCCGCAGTCGCAGTGACACACGGAGCACTGATCGTTGGCGAAGGGAAACGATAACGAGACCTCCGGTTCGGAAGTCGCGGCGGGCCATGCGGCTCCTGCCATTGACGATCGTGAGGAACGTGCAGCGCAACAGTCACACGCCGCAGTGCTGCAGGGCATGCTGACGTCTGCATTCTCATCAGTCGGCGAGATCGCCCGTCGCCACGCCGCGCATGCGAAGCCGGTCAGTCGTGAAGCCGGTGTCGAGACGCTGAAGCCTCTCCCGGCAGTCCCGGCCTTGCGCCAGGGCGGGGAGCTTTCGTTCGCGGCGACGATTCACGAGCAGTGCGTTACGCTGGTGCCGGGTGAGGGTGCCGCGGAACTTTGGATTGAAGCCCGGCCCGCTACGGTGTCGGCGGCGCTGTCTCTGGAGGTTTCGATATCGTCGAACGAGTCGGTGAACATCCCCGAACACGTGTTCGACGTGAAAGGAGTTCAGGCAGGGGAGCGTTCGCAGCCGACACAGCTCGTGTTCCACGTTCAGCTGACCGGCGGCCGCAACTGCCGATTGATGCGGCTTGCCGAAGGCCACCCGCATCTGAACGTAGCGATTCGTCGTGTTGCTGGTGAGCTGAGCCTGCTGCGATTTGCACTGACCAGTGCAGAGCCCCGCGACGTGTTGCCGGCCAGCGATGAATCACCGTCGTTCAGCCCCGCCGAGCTTGAGAGAAAGCTCTGGGGCGGCTATTCGCGTTATGCGCTTCCCGAGCTGGAACGAACGGCTTCTGATGAGGGCGCCAGGGTAGGGGATCGGGTAGCGGCAGCCTGGTATCTGATCCGCTGGTACTTCGTATCCGGCGACCTGGATTCGGCGCTTCGTTGTGTAGAGCTGGTGCGACAGCTGCAGTCACAGATCGGGCACAGATTCGTATTGGCCGAAGTGGAGATTTACATCGCGAGTGGGCAGTACGAGGCCGCGAGTGCCGCGCTGAAACGGGCTTTACAGGAATTCGGCTCCAGTACGGACCTGAAACTCCTGAATTCCACTGTCGTTCGTCACATCGGCATTGCGGAGGGCAAGAGCCTTCCGACGGTAGAGCGGGATCAACTGTCAGCTCTGAACGAGGTATTCGTGGCGGCAGGTTTGGCGGCGCTTGAGAAAGACAGACCGGATAGGCCGTTGTCTCTAGCGAACCTCGTTGCCCACCCGCAGCCTCGCCACGCGTCATGCGACGCAAAAGTGAGTGTTGTACTTCCGGCATGCAATGCCGAGGAAACCGTGGGCTGGGCCCTGCTCAGCCTGTTGCGGCAGACATGGTCGAACCTTGAAGTCATCGTCGTGGACGATGGCAGCCACGACGGCACCCTGGCCATCGTGAACCGTATTGCTGAACAGGACGATCGCGTCCGAGTTATCCGCATGGCCAGCAACGTCGGCAGCTATGCCGCACGAAACGCCGGTGCCAGGCAGGCTTCCGGCGAATACGTCACCGTGCACGATGCAGACGACTGGTCGCATCCGCAGCGTATCGAGCTGCAGATGGATGCGCTGCGCGCGAGCCCTCATGCAATTGCGGTGGAGTCTCATTGTGTGCGTACAGGCATGAGTCTCGAGACTGGCACTGCATGGTTGCCGCGCGGCACGCTGTTCCAGGTCAATTACACGTCCCTGATGTTTCGGCGCGAGTTGCTCGATCGCATTGGACTGTGGGATGAAGTGCGCGTAAGTGGCGATGGCGAGTTCTCTGCGCGGCTGCGATCGGTCTATGGGCAGGGCGCCGTGCTCAGGATGCCCAGGCAGTGCCTTCTGGCCCTGGCCCTGACACGACCGGGTTCCCTTACGCAGTCTCAGGCCACACATGTTCGCACGCTGTTCCACGGTGTGCGCTGGAATTACCGCGACGCCTACAAGGCGTGGCACAAGAGGCTAGTTCGCGGTGACTTGCGCGGTCTACCTTTCCGGCAGGCAGAACGTCCTTTCCCGGTGCCCGTCGGCAATGTACCGGGCCGTGCACAGGACTTCGCCCTGCAGGTGCTGGTAGTCGCAGACTTCGCGGATCCAGGCGCGCATCGTGCATCGGCGCTGGACTACGTTCGAGCCGCATCATCCTGCCGGGAGCGCGTGGGCATTCTGCATTGGCGGCACTACTGCCGCCAGGGGCGGACGCCGTTGCGTGCCGAAACGTACGAGATGTGCCAGCAGCATGGCGCGTCCATCGTGAATCCGGGCGATGTGGTTTCAACCGATATCGTTCTGGTGGTCGATGCAGATCTGTTGCGATATCAGATGGATCCGCGGCCGGTGATAGACGCATCAGTCGTTATCGTGATTGACGACGATGCCGGTCATGAAAACACAGCCCCGACAGGCATTGATGCGCATTCCGATCTGATCGATCAGCATGTTCGTGATGCGTTCCGGGGGCGTTGTGTTCGCGTCAGCAGTTGCTCGAAACCGGAGTCGGACGTCTGGTATCCCGTTGTTGCATCGATTGAGCGTGCCGGGCGAGAACAGCGATGGAGACGTCCGGATCGGGTGACTCCGGTGCTGGGTCGTCATTGCATTGACGGGGCCAGAAAGTGGCCGCGTGAGGCAGGCACCATACTGAACTGCTGGGGCGGCAAGGAAGTGTGGGACGTACGGTTCATGGGTGGCGCCGACCATGCCGTGCGTGTGCTTGGCTATCACCCCGCAAACTGGACAGTCTGGCCGGCGGACAGCATGGGAATCGATGCGTTTCTGGATGGCCTGGATTTTCTTGTCGATTTTCGCCGCGAAGGCGAGCCTGTCCGTGCCTTTCGCACCGTGCTGGAAGCGATGGCGGCCGGCGTTCCCGTGATTCTTCCGCCGGCAGCGGAGCACCTTTTCGGCGACGCAGCGGTGTATGCATCAGGCGATCGTGTGGCGCCGGTGATCGAGAGCATCTGGCAGTCGGAGAGTCGTTACTTGAGTCAGGTGAATTCCGGGCTGAAATTCGTACGCAGGCACTGTTCGGTCGATTCCTTTGCCCGGAGAATTGCAGGAGTTGAGGCGTGAACTCGCGCCCCGCTTCTCCTGTCATCATCAGCTTTTTTGCTGGTGATTCGTATTATCACGAGGCTGCAGACAGACTTCGCGCGGACTGCGATGTCGCAGGTGTCGATCATGACATCGTCGAATTGTCTGTGCGCCCGGATGAGTCCTGGCTGGACATATGCCGGCGGAAGATCCCGTTTTACCTTGAAATGCGCCGCAAGCATCAGCGTCCGTTGCTGTGGCTGGATGTGGACTCACGCCTGGGGGCATGGCCGACGGTTCTGGACGGAGCGACCTGCGACATTGCAGCGTTCCTGCGTGACAGAGTCTACCTGCGGGAGTTTGATCCCCTGGCCGCACCGAGATTTTTCGCGCCATTCGCGTTGTACCTGAACCATACCGCAGCGATGGGCGCTTTTCTGGAGTTCATGGCGAGCCTGGAAGCGCAGTCCGACGCAAAAGCCAGTGACGACTTCTTTCTTCAGGAGGCCTGGCGGCTGCATGACGAGCAACTGACGGTCATGCTGCTTCCGCCCGCGTTGGTGAGTTACGAGTGGCCGCTTTCCGGTCGCCAGATCTTTTTTCACGGTGTGAGTGGCAATGTTCCCGTGTACAGACGGGGCGCCGTCCAGCATGATCCCGGGCTTCTCGCGCCACAGCGGCGAAAACGGCTCCTGATGCACGAGGGGTCTCGACTCAGGCGTGAGGGGCGGATTGACGACGCGTTGGTGTTGTATCGCTGTGCGTTGAACGCGGATCCCGATGATGGTGCGCTATCTGACAAGATAGGCAGGCTCGAGGCAATGCAACTAAGAGGTAATTACTGAAAAGCAATCGGCAATTTCTTGGACGCACTCGAACTCGAAGGCGAGCGCGAGTGGCTTGGAGGCAAGGCCCACATGTTGATCAGTATTTAGCTCTTCGCTTCGATCAGAGCGGCGACCTGTTGGCCTGCTGTTCTGTGTTGTCCGGTCTGGCAGCCTCTACCCACTTCTAAAGGCTGTGGGCCGACCCGATCCCCCTGGGTGCTCGGACACTTCAGTGACGGAATTTCCCCGGTCAACGATCTGGCGGACGGCCTCATCCTTGATTTCCGTTGTATATCGAGAGTTGCTGCTCATGACGATTCCTTCGAGACGCGGATCATAGGGTAGTCCCCCCATTTTTAGCAGCGCCCAGAAGTATCGCTATGCCACCATGGCCAACTTCTGCCGCGGCGTGATGCCGCCGAGCGCCATATTGGGACGCTCGTGATTGTAGGTCCATAACCACTGCGTGGCGAACAGCTGGACCTCGTCAATGCTGTCGAACAGGTGCTGGCCGAGCCAGTCGTATCGCACGGTCCTGTTGTAGCGCTCCACGTACGCGTTCTGATACGGCTTCCCGGGTTGGATAAACTCCAGCCGGATCCCTCGCCGCGCAGCCCACTCGACAACGGCGCCGCTGAGATACTCCGGGCCATTGTCACACCGAATGACCTTGGGGATGCCACGCCACTGCGTGATCTGCTCCAGGGTGCGAGCAACCCGTTCTCCGGGCAAGGAGAAGTCGACTTCTATCCCCAGCCCTTCCCGATTGAAGTCGTCGATCACATTGAGCAGACGGA